>JAEWBG010000035.1 GCA_023391335.1 Pseudomonadota bacterium
CGCGTAATAACTTTGCATTCCAACGTCCATGTCATCACTTCGAACTGACGCTATCCCTCACGTCTCGTTCGCTCAGTTGCTCACTGCACTGGCGATCGCTCCTGCACCGCCAGTGGCCCCTCCATCCTTGGCGGGCAGCTACGGGCGCGTAATAACTTTGCATTCCAACGTCCATGTCATCACTTCGAACTGACGCTATCCCTCACGTCTCGCTCGCCCAGTTGCTCACTGCACTGGCCATCGCTCCTCCACCGCCAGTGGCCGCTCCATCCTTGGCGGGCAGCTACCGCATGCACTTTCTGTAAAGAAGCGGGGTACGCAGGGCGGCGCTTACGTCCGGCTGCCTGCGGGGGCGCGCATCCTACCACAGCAGGTAGGCCGAATTGAAAGCCCTTTTCCTTCTAGAACCTGGGGCCCCGAGCCGCACCAGTCAATCGGCAGGACTCGAAGCCCCTCACCACTTCCAACTCACCGAAACGAGGTAATCGTGGTCGATACCGCGATGGATCACGCCTTCGAATAGTGCCTGGGTGACGAGCGCGCCAGCTTCGAAAGATAGGTGTGCCGGCAAGTAGGTCAGGCTCAATCCCAACGTCAGGGAGGGATCGCCAAAGTGCTTACCCGCGCCTACGTCCTGCGTATCGCCATAAATGTCGAAGCCGGGCCCCGTGATGTGACCGGCGACTCCACGACGCGGCAAGGGCATGGCGTAGAGCGCGTGAGCAGTCGCAGCCCACAAACCCCACTGCCGCGGGATTTCGATCCCAATGAAGGGGACGATATGCGAATAGGTGGCATCGAAGTCGATCTGCCCGGCGGTTCCAATGGACGGACCCGACGTGAGTTCGTAGTCCAAACGAAAGTCGCGCAATTTCACTCTTTGCCAAAGAGCACCGGCAACCCACGCGTATTCGCCCAAGTGTTTTCCACGTCGTTGCTGCATGGCGAACAGGCCGACCCCCGAATCCACGAGGGTGCCATCTAGATTGGAGAAGCGCGCATCGACGGGCCGATCGAACGGCGTACTGGGGGCAAAGAGCGTCTGCAGTGGCCGATCTTCACGGCTGCTCCGCAGTTGCAACGGATCTTGAAAAACAAAACCGCCCACGCTCCAACGATCGGAGACTCCTCTTCGTACGCCGAGCGAAAACATAGGACCGCGAACACTGAGATTGCCCGACCCCAGTTCGCTGTATGCCCCCTGCAGTTCCACGTGCGTCGAGGGGGCGCGGGTATCGTGCGAATCGCGCCAAAGCGGCAGTGTCGCGTAGCGATTATCCATCGGCACTTCTGCAAGGTGCTCCGCAACGAACTCAATGTCCTCCTTCGCCCCGAACGCAGGCGCAACGGCAAGCACACAGATGATGACCGCAGCGAGAGAGGCTATGCGCACATGATGTTCCTCTAAGATTCACGTAGGACGCTCGCCGATTGAATCATCAACCTCGCTCGTGTCGGCGATTTCCGTAGCCGATGTGATTTAGTGCGAACAACCCTACAACTTTGTGGGGAAATGTACGTCACTTCCTTGTCTCGCTTTGCCGATTCAAAAATTTTTCGCGCAGCGCAGGAACGATGCAGGCGCAGTTCCGTTGTTCATCACCCCATTCATGCCCGACTACATTTCACGACGCATGCGTGTGGTTAGACCAACGTCTGTTTTCGCCGACTTTTGGCAGGAGGCTTTTGTGTTCATCTCAGCTCATTCGCGATTCTTCCTCTCAGCAGCGCTGCTTTCTTTCGCGGCGTGGTCGGCGCACGCAGAACTGCCCTCTGTCGAAGCGACCCAGGACGAATTCCCAACAGACGAGGAGTCATACACGCAGGACGGATTTCCCACCACGCCGTATCTCGGCACCGACGTCGACATGTTCGGGAACGTGGCGATTGCGGGCATGCCCGGCGCGGATGATTTCGCAGGACGTGCGGCGATCTACGTACGCGATAACAAAGGTCAGTGGCAACGCACAGCCACGCTAAAGGCGAGCAACCCAACCCCGAATGCGGAATTCGGAACGCGTGTCACGCTGACGACCGGCCGCGCGGTGGTTGCTTCAAAAACCGCCATCTATTTATTCGTTCGGCAAGCGTCGGGCATCTGGAAGCAGACCGATGTCCATACTTTCGCCGGCGCCGATCACGTCAGCGATCTCGATTGGCAGGGCAACATGCTTGCGGTTGGCGTGCTCGGCAGCACGTATGCGAACTACGCTTTTGCTTACGACTCGAGCCAAACCAATACACTCCGCAAGATCGCGCGTTTTGCGCCGGCGGACGCAGTGAAGAGCGATGGATTTGGCACGCGCATCGCGGCATACGGCTCCACGATCATCGCGACCGCGCCGGGTTACAACAACAAGGAAGGCGCTGCGTACGTGTTCACGTGCGGCGCCACTAGCTGTGCCCAGCGTCAGAAGCTGCTCTCGATTGACGGCGCACCGGGAGATCAATTCGGCGGTTCAGTGGATATCAACGGCACGTATCTCGTGATTGGCGCACCCGGAGCCGCACAGAGCGGCGAGTACGAACACCAACAAGGCGGCAACGTGTATGTCTTCACTCGTGCCGGCAGTACTTGGACACAAACCCAAACGCTGCATCCGACTTCCGCCGACTGCGATAACTACGCGGGCTTCGGTTTTGACGTGACCATCCAAGGTCCGCGCTTGCTGATCGGCTCGCCTTACAACGGCGATTATTGGTTCGATGGACTCACATTCGAATACACGCTCGATGGCGGTCAATGGTCGCCGCGAGCGTTGCTCAGCTACGTCTCGGGATTCGGCGCATCCACCTCGCTGATCGGCCAGTATGCGATCGTCGGCTCGCCGGATCATTCACCATGGACCGGCGAAGTGTTGTTCTACAAGCTCCCGTGAGAATCCGAAACGAAACTCAACGCGGCGCATATTGATCTGCGATAGCAAGAAGCCCACCGAGGTGGGCTTCTTTTTCTGTCGGCGCTATCGCTTCTCGTTGGCCGCGCGATCGCGATAAAACTCCTGCAGCACGTAGAACGCCTTCTTTTTCGTTCCGTTCTCGCCAATCAATCCTTTGCGATTCCATCCGTCTTGGATGACCGGCAACGGACGCCGCGGCGAGCGGAAGTCAGCCAACACCCACGGAGTCGCACCACGCCATTGCGGCATGCGGCTCAGCATTGCGAGCGTCTGACGGTAGTAGTCCTCCTGGTACTCCTCGGTGAAACGTGTCGTAGCATCGCCGTGGAGACCCTGTAGTGCGTCAGCCCCAAATTCGCTGATCATCACCGGCTTCTGATAGCCAAGCGTCCAACGGATGTTCTTGAGTTTGTCCGGAAGCCCATCGTACCAACCGATGTATTCGTTGAAGCTCAACAGATCCGTGTATGCGCCGAACGGGTCATCGACGATTCGATGATTGTTGTCCGCCGGATCGACGTGGACTTCCATTGCCGCGGAAACCAATCGCGTCGAATCGAGACCTCGTGCGGTATCCACCAAAGACCGCAAGAACTTCGTGCGCGGCTCGCTGACTGGAGTTTCGTTCGCGACCGACCACACGATTACGCTCGCGCGATTGCGATCGCGCACGATTAGATCGGTGAGTTGCGCCTTGGCATTGGCGAATGTCGCTGGATTTTCCCATTGAATGGTCCAATACACCGGCACTTCTTCCCAAACCATGATACCCATTTCGTCCGCCACGCGCGCCATGTACTCGTTGTGGGGATAGTGTGCGAGACGCACGAAGTTGCATCCCAACTCCTTGGCCCAACCCAGCAGCATCCTTGCGTCTTCAGGTGAATACGCACGCCCGCCGCGCATCGGATTCTCTTCGTGGATCGACACGCCGCGCAGGAATACAGGCTTGCCGTTGAGCAAGATGTCCGTGCCGCGCACCTGGATGTTTCGAAAGCCGACGCGATCCGTAACGACATCGTTCCCCGCAGAGATTTCTACGTCGTACAGCTTTGGCTGCTCGGGCGACCACATCGAGATCCGCGCGCCGGAGATGTCGAAGGTGGCGATACCATCCGCGTTCGCATTCGCACGTTTCTCAAGTCCAATCTCTGGAATCGAAATCGCGACAGCAGCCCCTGCGCCTTTGCCATCGAGGGTCACGATCGCACGCAAGTGATCCGCGCTTCCCGCGACGAGGTGGAGTTGGTAGTCACGAACAAACGTCGCTGGGGTTTCCAGCAACGCGACGTCGCGGGTAATCCCGCCGTAGTTCCACCAGTCGGTGTTCACGGTCGGCACCGCATCCAAGTGGCGCGTGTTGTCGACTTTGACCACGAGCGAATTTCCGCTCTGCTTGAGCTTGCCCGTTACCTCGAATTCGAACGGCGTGAACCCGCCGATGTGTTGGCCGAGCTTCTCGCCGTTCAGGTACACGTCGGCTTGATAATTTGCGGCCCCAAAATGCAGGAACTGGCGCTTAGCCTTGCCTGAATTGGCGAAATCGAATTTGGTGCGATACCAAACGGTGCCTTCGTAGTAGAACAGCTTGTCATCCTGCGAATTCCAATCGCCCGGCACGTTTAATACAGGACTGGTGTCGAAGTCGTACTCCACCAGATCAGATGGATCCTTAGGTTTGCGATCCAAAAAATACCCTTGGGTCGGGTTCGGCATGGCATCGAAAGCATCCCGCCGATAGTTGAAGTAACCGTTCTCGTAAGGATCGACGATGATGTGCCACTTGCCGTTCAAGGAAAGCGACTGTCGCGCCAATGCGTTTTGAATCGTCGGAGCGGCAGTGCTGACGGAAGCCCAAGCAAAGAGTCCCAGGGCAACCCAAAGAAATCTAGTTCTCATGCAACCTCGCGATCGTTACGTCGTCAGTCCCCCACTGAAGTATGCCGGCAACTGCAGGCAGCGTATGTAAGGAAGTGACTTGGCGTCCAACGTAATCGCCACGATCAGAACGTCACACCGCGCATGCAGCGAAAGAAGTAACCGCGCGAATGTGGATCGCGAAGATGCGGTCTGCAGATCCAATTTCTGGACGCTCTCGTCGCTCGAGAACGCGTGCACGATACGCACCAATGCGTTCCCGTTTGCGCAGTAATCGCTAGCACCTCTCCCAGGTCCCCTGCCGCGGGCGACTCGTTCGCCTACTTTCCTTCCAATTGGCGAGCGGAGACCGAACATGAGAATCAGACATTCATTGTTGATAACTGCGATTGCCCTCTCTTCAGGAGCGACGACCCTGCATGCGCAAGACTTCGCCCCGCGCACAGGGAACGGCGTGTTCGTGATGACGAACGATGCGAGTTCGAACGAAGTCGTAGCATTCGAACGCGACCGAACCGGCGTATTGCGCCAAACGCATTCGTACCGCACTGGCGGTCGCGGGAGCGGCGGCACCATCGATCCGCTTACATCGCAAGGCTCCCTGACGTTGAGCACTGACGGCCACTGGCTGTTCGCCGTGAATGCAGGCAGCGGCACACTCTCAGTATTTCGTGTCGACGGCACGCGCCTGTTCCTCACTCAAGAGATCTCCACCGAAGGCAGCGAACCCAATGCTGTCGCACAGCACGGCGACCTTGTGTACGTCTTAAACACGGCGGCCTCGAGCAACGTCGTTGGTTATCGATTCGTGTTCGGCCGCCTGCGCCCGATCAGCGATTCGCTCCGCCTCCTGACTGCAAACAACATCGGCTCAGCCTCTATCGCATTCAGTCCAGACGGCACAACACTCACGGTTACCGAACGGGCGAGCAATAGCTTCGATGTGTTCGGGGTTCAAGCGGATGGCCGATTGAGCCTGCTAACCAACACCCCAAGCGCGGTGCCGGGCGCATTCGCCGCTACGTACGCTCCCAATGGAACGCTTCTCTCATCGGAGACCGGATCCGGCGCACCGAATTCATCGACGATCACCTCGTACGCTGTGCAGCCCGATCGAACCCTGAGTGCAATCACCACGCTGCCGACGCTGGGTGCGGCAAACTGCTGGAACGTCGTGACACCGAATGGCAAGTTCGTATACGTGTCGAACTCGGCGACCTCATCGATTTCCGGCTTTGCGATTCAAGCAAATGGCGTTCTGCTGCCGATCGAGCAAACGGTGGTGGGCAATAATCCGGCAGGGTCCGCCAACCTCGATATCGCAGTGAGCTCGGACGGTGCCTATCTGTATACCCTTAACGCCGCCAGCGGAACGGTGGGAGTGTTCGAGATCGATGCGTCGAAGGGTACGCTCAAGAATCTCGGCACGACCGGCGATCTACCCGGAGGTGCGGGACTCAACGGAATCGCAGCCAACTGATGCGACAAAGTGGCGAGAGCCGGCCGTCGGCTCTCGCTCTGCAGCGTTGTGAACTCGCATTGGAACCAGGCGTTCTCACTCGAATTCGGTTTGGTTCGCCGCCCGATGAACCGCTGCTCTCTCCACTGCATTATTCTGACCCGACGCTAGTCCTTCCCGACGCACAGCGTCCCTCCCGACGCCAGTCCTTCTCGACGACGAAGTCGTCCTTCCCCCGTGAAATCCGACCCGACGCTAGTCTTTCCCGACGCACAGCGTCCCTCCCGACGCCAGTCCTTCTCGACGACGAAGTCGTCCTTCCCCCGTGAAATCCGACCCGACGCCAGTCCTTCCCGACGCACAGCGTCCCTCCCGACGCCAGTCCCTCTCGACGACGAAGTCGTCCTTCCCCCGCGGATATCTGACCCGACGAAAGTCCCTCCTGATGCGAAGCATCCGTCGTTGTCGTCGACAACTTACCTCGTTGCACCATCCGCACCACGCTCAAGCTCATCGATGCGTGCGAAGCATGCAAAGGTGCTGTGTCGGCCACTTGCTCGTAGGCGCCTTTTTTGCCTACTAACCTGCCAACCCCCTGTCTATTGAGGTTTCAACATGACTGCACGGCTTTTTCTTCCGCTTCTTACCGTCCTGCTCGTGCTGCTCGGACGCACCGCATTGGCTGGCGATTACTTCGAGTCGAACGGTGCTGCGATACGCGGCTACGATCCGGTTGCTTATTTCACGGACGGCAAGCCCACGATGGGTTCCGACCAATACACCTACACGTACAAAGGATCGAAATTCCTATTTGTCTCCGCGAAGAATCAAAAGACTTTCTCGAAGCACCCGGAGAAATATGCGCCGCAGTTCGGCGGGTTCTGCGCCTTCGGCACGGCGAATGGGGTGAAGGTAAGCACCCAGCCGGATGCTTTCGCACTCGTGAACGGAAAGCTCTATCTAAATCACGACACCAAAGTTCACGCACTTTGGAAGAACGACGTGCCGGGCAACATCGCGCTGGCAGAGAAGAACTGGCCCGAAGTATCGCAATCGGCGCAGAAGGACTGAGGCCGCACTCCGCAGCGGCGCAGACTGCGCCGCTGTTTCTCCGGCCGCTGCAATCCATTGCGGCAACGGCTGCGTAATGTTTTCCGCCCTGAGGCGGTCGACTTGCTATCCAGCTACCCGCGCTCGACCAGCCTCTTACGCATATGAATATCGACGATCTGCAGCTACTCGTGGATGTCGTTCAGGAAGGTAGCTTCGCGGCGGTGGCGCGTCGCGGCAATGTTGCCCCGTCGACAGTGTCTCGCAGCATCAGCGCGCTCGAGCGCGAGCTTGGGTTGCGACTCTTTCAGCGCACGTCACGCAAGCTCGCGTTGACCGAAGCTGGAATGATTTATTACGAACGGCTGCGCAACGTCCTCGACGAGCTGAATCGTGCTCACGAGGAGACCATAGAGGTCACGAGCTCGGCGGTGGGAACGCTACGAGTGACGGCCTCTGTTGCGTTCGGGCACGCACTGCTCGTGCCGTTACTTCCCGCGTGGCGAACGGCGTTCCCGGCGATCGCGCTGGACCTGATGCTTACCGATGCACAAGTCGATCTCATCGGCGAGCGCGTCGATGTCGCGATTCGCTTCGGCGTTCGACCCGACTCCGGCATGATCGGATCGAAACTCCTGTCTAGTCGATATCGAGTTTGTGCGAGCCCCGGTTATCTGAAGCACACCGGCGCGTTACAGGAGCCAACGGAGTTAGCAACACGCGACTGTGTGGTGTTCCGCTGGCAAGCATCTCATTCGCTGTGGCAGTTTGGAAATGCAGATGGCGCAGTCAGCGATGTAAACATCGGGGGCTCGATCGTGATCTCGAGCGCGCTATCGGTGCGCCAGGCCGCTATCGATGGACTTGGGCCTGCGCTGTTACCCGACTGGCTGATTGCTTCTGAACTCGCTGCAGGCACTTTGGTGGACGTTTTCCCACGTCACGAGATTACGGCGACGGGCTTCGACACGGCCGCATGGCTTCTCTATCCCTCCAAGACTTACTTGCCACTGAAAGTCCGGGCATTCATCGATTTCTTGAAGAGTCACATCGGACAGGGTGCGGCGAATCGCGCTCGCGTCGGCGCGGAATCGAAACGATTGGTGCACGTCGAGGAGCGAGCGGAGATGGAGATGTAAGGCGCGCTCAAGTGTGTCGAACACCTCGATGCTTGAGGGTTCTCATCCCTCTCTCGGTCAAAACGAATAAGGTTCACGAAGACGTGAGCCTTATTGTTTTGACTGGCGGACGGACTGGATGGTGGACGGACTGGACACCCATCGATTCGGTGGCGTGACCGGCTGTGGAGACGATGAATGTTGGACGGACTTTGGGGACGGACGGCCTTTGGACACCCAGCAATTCGATGAGCCTGCAGCTGAAATAGCTCGGCTGTCCAAAGAAAGAGAAGGCTAACCTGGCGGAGAGAGGGATTGCGCCTTTGCCGTCCATGGCCGGCGCGCGGTTGCGCCAGCGATCGCTGTCCAAAATGGTTCCTACGATTTTGTCGAACCGCTCGAGTCCCCCGCTGTCAGGATAGATGTCGCCTGTAACTGAAACCTCTGT
>JAEWBG010000060.1 GCA_023391335.1 Pseudomonadota bacterium
TCGCAACTTGACGACTACCTTCACATCCAACACAGTCACTACACCCTGACACACCCGGCCGCCATGCGCCGGAACAGGTGGCCGCCATCACGTGGAATACCCGGCCGCCATCGGCGGAATACACACCCGAACACGATCTTGTCTTGAGCGTTGGCGATCTGAATCACAAGAGAAAGCGCCGGCAGAGTTCCCTCATGTGCCGAATCCTGGAAATCCATGAACTTGTCCGCATGACCGTCGATTCTCTCTTTCACGCCATCCCAAGTGGCAAACCCAGCCATGAACCTCGCCTTAACCGGCACGACTCGAGTGATCACATAGCCATCGAGATGTTGAGATTCGATGAACTCGCGACGCGCGTTTGCGTAGACGGCTTTGCTCGCATCGGGTTTCATTGCGCCTGTCTTCGGATCATAGATGCCGCCGACCTCATGATTGAGTCGGTCAAAGCTCGCGGTGAATGCTTCCGGTCCGATGGCATCGATATTGGATTTGTGTAGATAGTCGACGATCAAATTCTGCAGCGCGCGTTTGGCGTCTTCGCGATCCTCGAAACCAACAGGAAGCCATGGTTCTAGAACACCCACTCGCTTTATCTGAGCCAAGGTCTCGCCGCGACTACCAGCAAAAAAGCCTAGATCTTGCTCGGATTGAACCTTCACTTGTGGCGGAGCTTGGTGTTTCGTCCCCGAGGTCTTGGTAGCGGCCGACACAAGCTGAGCCACACACATGAGGACCACACACGAGATCGCACTCCGTGATCGACTAGTCATTCAGTTTCTCCAGATAGCTTCGAATAATTGGTGCGTCCGCGGCGCCCCCTGCCCGCTCAAGATACGATGCAAAGGCTTGATGAGCTTTGTGCGGCTCTGTGTTTTGCCTGTATAGAAAACCCAATTCTCGATAGGCTGCCGCGGGCGCATCGGAGTAGGCGATGCAGGCTTCATATAGGTGGATCGTCGCCTCTCGCTCAGATTGCGAATGCATGACCTGACGCGCTGCTTCTGCTCGAATAAAGGATGATTGACCGTCCGGTCCGAATTCGTGATCGTAACGATCAAGTACCGCCTGCAATGGCGTTGCACCCGAAGAATTAAGATCTGATCGCGCCAATTCGATTGCGAACCGCTTTGCTAGCGGCAAGAAGGCATCTGCTCTCGGTGCTGACCGCGGCATGGGAGTTGTCATCGCAGCCTTCACCGAGTTGATCCGCGCCTGCAAACCGATCTTGCTGGACAGCGTCGATGAACCGAATCGCCCCTCCTGTTCTAAAGTCGCGCGCAACCGCTCGAAGGCGCGAGGAGCCTCGCTCACGTCGAATCCGGCTTTTTGCAAAAGGCCGAGCGCGTACGTGTCCGATTGCAGTTGCAGCTTTTCGTCAATCTTATCGCGTGCTCTTTTTTCGTTCGCCAATAGCGGAAAGCCGGCGAGTCCAGCGGTGATGGTTACCAACAGAACATTGGGGATCGCGCTCGCTTGTGCGCGTTGTGCCTTCAGCGCATCGCTGCGTTCATCGTCTTTGCGAATTGCAACAGCAAGCTCGGTGGCTAGCATCGAAGCCAGTTGCGATTCGTTTTGCAATCGCCCTAGCAGGCCAGTGGAAACGTATGTTGCTCCGTTGTCGAGTGCAAAGACGAAGGGTGCGCGATTCTCGAGCACGTGAACTCGGATCGGAAAGCTAGCTGCACGTGGATCGCTAGAGATCAGCCGATTACCGATTGCTAGAAGATATCGCTCGAGGTCGGGATCCTGAAGAATGGTTTTGCTCTGATTGAGTCGAGCTTCCTCTCTATCGGCATTCAACACAGCCCCGTGCGCAGCCTGAGCACCTAACGCGCACGCACATAGTCCAGCCGCAGCGCTGACAATCGCGCGAGTCCACCGGGTTTCCATAATCTCGATCGGCCAACGCTGAGTTTTTTGTTTATATGCATGGGTCCTCCATGCGTGTGAATATTCTGCGTGGGTAGCGGCCGATGGACAAGTCCTGTCTTGAGACGGATTGATCCTGCAAACGGGAACGGTAAAGGGCTTCGGTATTTCAATATAGATTGAGTTCCATAACCGCGTGAGTGGCGCGGGCAGCATAGGTTCGTGTCGTTAACGTGAAGAATAGCGTTGCTTTCTCAATGGTCGGATAGAGAAGAACTGATGGACATGCAACAACAAGATCGTCTTGAAGGCTTGGGAGGTTGGCTCATCTTGGTCGGGTTCGGCCTGATCGTCGCGCCCATTCGAATGATCATCGATCTTGTGCGCACGTACCTGCCGCTGATCAAGGAGGATGCGTTCACGCAACTCACGACGCCGGGATCCCAGTTCTATAACCCTCCTTTGGCATCATTCATCTTGGCGGAGTCGATCTACAACCTAATATCGATCTCAGTATTGGTGTACTTGATCTATCTGTTCTTTCGGAAGCACCGGCTATTTCCGCGCGTATACGTTTGGTACATCCTGGTCTCGCTTGCGTTTACTTTGTTCGATGCGTGGTATGCGGCGCGCACCTTTCCGAACGAGAATGTGCCGGATGATGGGACCGTAGCGGATTTTTTCCAGAACGCTGCTGACTGCTTTAATTTGGGTTCCATACATGCTTCGCTCTCAGAGAGTTAGAGCTACGTTCGTGAGGGGCCGGAGCTTTGAACGGGTCGTGAATATGCCAGAGGTGCTCTGAGCACATAAACACTGATCAAGGAATCGCGGCATGAAGTACTAGCGAACACACGCAAACTAAGAAATTGATGTGCTCAATGATTCGTAACGCGTCCTGGTCGAGCTGCCTTCTCGTGCTTGCTTCGATCGGAGATCTATCGCAAGCAGATCCGGCGTTACCAATCAGAGCCGGCGACTATAGCCGAGCGAACGTTGCTATATGTCGAGCGCGACGCACGGAGGTGACTTATGCGAAAAGCAGAGTTGTTGTGTTTATATTGTCTGCTGACTGTGTGCCTGCTCGGAGTTGAGCGCGTCGCTGCAGAAGAGCGGGGCGACCTTTTCACAGCTGCAGATGAAGAGACGGTCAAGCGGCTTCTGCAGCCCACCCATTACGAGATCCGAGAGCAACTCTACTTTGCGAAGCGATATCGATTCGTGGTTCTGAACGTTCAGCAACTCTTGCAGCCGGTTGGGCACGAGTTCGACATCACCCTGTTTCCCGATCAGGTGCTGCATGTACGAACGCGCGAACTGAATCAGCAACCCGATGGTCGAGTTGGATGCTGGCACGGAGCTATCCTTGAACCTCGAACGACGTATACCTATCCCGAAGAGGACAGTGCCGAAAGTCACGACGAGCTCGATGAGCTCAACAATTTCGCGCTGTGTTGGACGCTCGCCGATCTCCATGTCACGAGCGAAATAGCGGCAAGTATCAACGCTGAACTGAAGGCGAATCGGGCAGCAGGTCGAGGATTCCAGCCGGTCGACCCCGCAAATGTGCCGCGCTTGAGCCAGGGCTCGCGATGGAGTGCGTATCAGCTATCGGGGGATATTCTTCCTGACTGGTCAGGCAACTCATACGCGATCCGCCCCCTAATGGAGGACCCGCATTACCACATCCTCTATGAGGAAGATCCAGACAAGACCCTTGGCATCAAGGATGCGTATCAACGTTCGATCAACTATGAAGCCTTCCGCAAGGAACTTCTCGACGAGCAGCGAGTGCAAGGCTCGCTTCCGTCCCAATGATTTCTTGGCGGAGGCAAAAAGGATTCCTCTATGCATCGTCGAATTGCCTGGATTGGGCTGCTTCTTTTGTGTTGCTCTTCGCTAGCTCTGGCACGGCAATCTGAGTCGCTTAATTTCAAGGTGTACGCTCCGTACTCTGGCTTTTCGCCGTACTATCATGGGCTGGACCGTTTTGCGACGCTGGCAATTCGTTCCGAAAAACAGTGGCGAAGACTGTGGAAGCAGATCGAGCCGCGTCTCGAGCACGACATGGACGACCCTAAGCCGCACCCACTGCCTTCTATCAATTTCGATCGCTACGTGCTGCTGGTTTTTGCTGCAGGTAGCAAGCCGAATGGGGATTTGTCGCGGCGGTCGATTCAGTTCGCGAAGCTCCATCCCACATCACGGTCACCGTGAGCGACGTCTCGCCGGGGCCGAACTGCATCCTTACGACAAGTATCAGCTATCCCATTGCGTATGCTTTGATCGAGCGCGTCGATAAGCCTATTAGGTTCGAGGTAAACCGAACTATCAGAGACTGCACGGAATGAACCTGTGCCGATGGGGTGTTAGTTTGCTGGCGTGCAAATCTCTCTGAGACACACACAATCTGGAAGCGGTTAGGCCGTTAGCCAGCTCAACGCATCTTGCCTTCCGTGCTCGGCACGGCTGGTGATTGATCATCACCATGACAGGCATTGAGCGCTATCGCGGTGCGCACTCGGAGTAATTCCAACGCATTGGGTCGACACGCGCGCACATGTTGCAGTGTAGGGGAGCAGTGTCCTTTCGGACGATGCACATAGCTCGACGCGTGCACTATCTTCGAGGCGGTCTCTTCAACCGAACAATAAGAGAACGCCGTGCCCAAATCGCGCCGAAGACGTGTATCCAGTGAACCGACCGAACAACTGCGCGGAGGGCATCTGCCGGAAGACGCTATCGAGCGTCAATTCGCGCGGTTGAAGCGGCAATGGACGGCCGAGTCGAGCAGTGAATCCACCCTGCGATTGCAGGCGGCCAAATATGCAGGCCGACTTGCTCCACCTGCGACGCGACAGACGGACGAGCGGTCAAGCGAGGCGCTCAGTGAGTTGCGGCGAATCACCGAGCAACTAGCGAAGCGCAAGTTGCCTGCAGCGCGCAAACGCAGACTGCTGCCGGATGTCTGGGGCACGTACACGCTGCGCTTTACACCCCCCTACACCGGATTGGGAACTTATTCCGCCGGCACCATCAGTTCTGTAACTGGCAATCCCACTATCGACGCCAGTGGCGTCGATGCTCTTGGCCAGTTGACATGCAGTGTGAGCACAGACTTCGAAAACGCCAGCGGCGGCACCGCATCCAATGTGATGGGAGTCTATTTCAAGCCGATGTTCACGCAGGCCAAAGCGACTATCACGTTCGAATCGGATCTGGCTTTTTCGTGGTACATCAATTCAATCCGCAATAAGTCTGGATTCGCACGCGCGCAGGGGATGATCAGGCTCTACCAGTACGACGGTGCATTCGTGCAGCCCGCGCTGCAGTCAGGTGCCTTCATCGGTTTCAATATGAGCGCGGAGAACGAAATCAAATTCAACGCGTACTCGAACGCGGGTCCCACGTGGTCGCTTCAGGCACCAGTGAGTTCGAATCATTTCTACTTTGTAGTGATCTCACTCGAATGCTCAGCGAACGGCGCAGGTTGGCCTGGCAGCCTTGCCGGAGCGAGCGCCAGAGTGACCGTGCCATCGATATCGGTCACCATCACGGGCGATCCTTTGACGCAAGCGGTCTCACGGTGATGCTTCGCGAGCGAAATCGCTTGTGTATTCGCGTGTCAGATTTGGATCTGCAGATCTCTCGCACGCTCACTTGGCCGACAGCACCGCGGCCGCATGCGCCAGCGTGCGAGTCAAACAAACCCCAGGCTCGTATTTGAAAAGTTGTTGACGTACGGCAGCACGCCTGGCAGTTCACTCGCGCTGACGCCAAACCATCCCGCGAGAGTCGCGGCGAATTCATCTACCGATGTGCTCGGCAGTAGGCGTCCTTGCCCAACCTGGTCGTTTGTATTGATCGATACGTGCGGGGCGGTTCCGTAGAACTTGCCACCATTCACTGCGCTGCCCAATACGAAGTGATGCCCACCCCAGCCATGATCGGAGCCATCTGAATTCGAGCTCAGTGTTCGACCGAAGTCCGATGCGGTGAATGTAGTCACCTTGTCCGCGACGCCGAGTTCCGCCGTTGCCTGATAGAAGGCGGTAAGAGCGGCATCCAAGCTCGACATGAGCTTGGGATGATCTTGCATCAGCAGATTGTGGTTATCGAAGCCGCCCATTGAGACGAAGAACACTTGGCGCTTGAGGCCGAGTGCTGTACGGGCACCGATGAGTCGGGCCACGATCTTGAGCTGATTGGCCAACGGATTCGCCGCGAAGGAAGTATTCAGGTTGATCGCATTCAACGCGCCGTTCACGACCGTTTCTAATGCGATCGATCGGCGCGTGACAGTCGCATACGCTTCTTCGAGAACGTTATTGCTGCTGCGTGTAATCAGAGATTGAAGCGCATCGCGCACGACGGTGGAACCGTAAGGAAGATCACTGCCCAATCCTGCAATCTTCGTCGCGCCAGCGGGGCTGATTTGATACTGCAAAGCGTCCTTGCCTGAAACGAACACCGCATTGCCGGAAGCTGAAATGCAGGTGAGTAGTGCTTGACCATTGCTCGACATGGCAAGGTCGCCGCACCGACCGCCCCAGCCTTGCGTCGCGCCTTCGCTGCCCAGCGACTGCCACACGGACTGCTGATCGTTGTGCGAAAACAATTTGGGCGGCAGCGGTACAGATTGCGCTTGATACTGTGCCAGCGTGGTTGGCACCAAGAGCGGGCCGACGTTGAGTTGAATCGCGAGCCGGCCTTGATCAAAGAGTGACTTCAATCCGACCAACTCGGGCGCGAGTGCATATTGAAGATTGTCGGTGAGGACTTGGCCGCCGACCGGCGTCAGTGCGGTGGCCGTGAGCTGATCGCGACCGATTGCAATTCCGCCGGCCGTTCTTCCCGGACCACCGCCGCGAATGGCACTGTACAGATCGTAGTTTGCGGTGTCGTACGGCACGACCGTGTTCGCGTAGTCGTTGCCGCCAAATAGAAACACGCAGACCAACGCTTTGTAGTCGTCCGCCGTGAACGCGGCCGCTTCACCGATCGACGTCAAATTGATCGCGAAGGGTGCGGCGATTCCCATCGCTCCGATTTGGGCGGCTCGCTGTAAGAAGACGCGGCGGTTCCAGGATTCAACAGTCTTGTTCTTCATGTCGATCTCCTGGTTACTTCTGAATGAGATATTCCGGGGAACACAAGATCAGCCAGGTAGCGCATGCGACCTGATGCAACTTGAATTCATCGGTGCTGGAGGAGGTTACGTGTAGCGAGGTTAGCGCTGCCGTGATCTGCACGATCGTCTCTGTAGAGAGCTGATTTGCACATAGCCTGAGATTGAGCCAAGAGATCACCGCAGGAATGTCGTGCGCCATCGGCAGCAAGGCCTGATACGTCGGCTTGACGTCTGAGTAACCGAAGCGAGTGACCCATTCCAAGAAGTTGATGTAGCCGGCGGTCGTGGTCTCGTTGTGAATCTGAAATTCCGGGGCCTGCTTCTCTGCGTCTGCAATCGGTGTGTTCGGCGGTACGTATCCAGGCCGGAAGAAATTGAACACCGATGGCGAGCGCAGCGGGCTTTGTCCCAGTGCTTCGTTACTGGATGACAAATCGTAGATCTCAAACGCGCCATTTGTGGACGCAATTCCTGCTGTGCGAGCCCATTGCACGAAGCGAACGATGGGTTCACGCAACTTTCCGCGAAGCGTTTCGCCACTTTGCGGGTCAGAGCGCGCCTCCGTGTCCGTGAGGATCGCGGTCCATACCGCCTGCAAATCTCCGCGCACACCGGAACCGTTGTTTTCAAACGCGGCAGCGACTCTTTGAATGTAGGCGGGTGAAGGATTGCTCGTGACCAACCGCTGAATCATCTGACGTGCGAAGAACGGCGCGACGTTCGGGTGGTTGAACAGCGCATCGAGCGCGGTCCGCAAGGCGTCAGGTCCAGGCGTGTTTGCGGGGATGTGCGTGCCCAAGAAATCGACAGCCAAATTCGAATGGGCGGCGGGATTGAACGCCATGGGATCGATCGCGAACTCGTTGCTCGGGATCGGATAGCTGACCCAAGACACAGGAGTCCACGTTACGCGCGATAAGTCGTAGTCGTAGCCAGTGAAGACTCTCGCCAAATTCGTGATATCGCTCTGCCCGTATGTTTCGATCGGGTTGCCCGAAGAATCGAGTTTCAGCGAACCGTCGAGATTGAGTTCGTATAGTCCGATCGTGAAGAGCTGCATCACTTCGCGGGCGTAGTTTTCGTCGGGTTGCCTGCCCGTTGCTGCATCCTCTTTTAGATTGCCCTTGGTGTTGAGGAAGAAACCCATGGCTGCATTGAGCGTGATTTTCTCGAGCAGCGTTCTAAAGTTGCCGAACGCGTTGGCAACCAGCAAATCCCAGTACGCCGCAATCATGTACGGCGGATAGAAGCCGTCGATTGGTGATAACGACACGACAAACAACTCGGACAGCGCCAGCGCTAATCGCTTGCGAAGTTGATCCGGGGCAGCGAGCAGTTGATTCCAGATCATGAAATCGCCGAACTGCGGCCAGAAATAGCTCTGGTCCTCTTTGATCGCGTCGTAGCCACGAGAGTCGAGCCAGGCGACTCCGGTCTGACCTGGCGCGGAGGAATAGTTAGCTTCCAGCCACGGCGCATAGCCTTGTGACTTCACCGCGGCGATGTCTGTATCCGACGCACTAAACTGCGCCTGCAACAAGAAGCGCGCGGCTTGTTCATCGCTGATCGAGGGAGTAGGGCTCGGCGTCGGAGTCGGTGTGGGCGTTGGAGCCGGAGTTGGACTTGGCGATGGTGTCGGGGACGTAGAAACAGGCTGCTTGGAAGACGAACCGCCTCCGCCGCACCCAGCTAATGTAAGCGTCGCAATGAGTGCCGCAGCAGTATTGCGATTCTCGTCCGCGACTGTTTCTTCGGCAGCTGTTGGCTGCTCTTCGGTCAGCGTGGTCACGAAACCTCCCCAATCCAGCGACCGACACGTTATCGGACATAACGTTCGGCCGCCTTGCGTGACGCACAGGCTTACATGATCGAATGCTGATGCGATAGTGTCTCTGGATTCCGACGCGCCAATCAGAGATCGTGCCCCGAACCCACGTCACTCGACCTCGGTTCCCGCTACATATATATGAGTACGTGCGTTTATCCGTCGCGCTTCACTCGTCGGTTTCGGCTTCCTTCATGTCTGCCGTCAGCGCCTCAATCTCGGCCTTATGCTCTTTGTAGAACGTGACGTTCGCCGGATGCACACCGGCGTCGCGCGCGATCTTTGCGGGATCGGCACCTTGCTCAATCGCATATTGTGAGATGGCCGACTGAAGCATCGCGAAGGTGATGACGACGTACTCGCGCACGCTGAGTCCGGCGGCTTCGATTGCCTTGCGTGCAGCGGGCACGCTGGCGAGCTTCGCTTCCATGTCGTCGAGCGACGCCGAATCGTCGTCGTTATCATCCTCCTCGTCTTGATTGAGTTCAGGATGGTCCTTTTCGTATTGCTTCATCGTCTTGGAGGCTTGGGCAAACTTGCGCACGGCATCCATCGTGAGCTTGTAGTTCGCAATCTCCTTAACGTTCGGGTCCGTCGCGCTGGAGGCGGCGGCAACCTGCAATGTCCCCGGCCGGTCGGCAGCGTTGGACGTGGCGCCTGCAAGCGCAAACCCTACAGCAGCTGTCCAAAGCAGCGCGGCGCGTGGAATCCTCAATTCGATCATGTGCAACACCTCTGATTGAAAGACGTTAGATGAACCCGTTTGGGCGTGCGGGTCAATACCACTCTCATGGAGTTTGATCGGAGTCTCACGGATTCACGTCGCGCGCTGTGCAACGCATGGATTGCGATCTGAAAACCGGCAATCGACACACGCGCAGCGCACATAAAGCTTCATGACCGAGCTGTTGATTTCGAACGCTCGGTAATCCCGAATGGTCCTGAAAATCGACGCTCCCACAATCCGCTGCGCAACTCGGGAGACGGACCATGAAACGGAACACGAGGTCACTCAATCGCATCGTCGGACCCATCGCCGCTTTGTCTGTGTCGTGTGGATTTGGAAGCACCGCGGGAGCGCAAGCCACCATACCCGGCACTTACTATCCGGTGCCTTCTTGGGATCAGAAGCTGCCAGCGTCGAGGCGGTTTCTCGTGCTTTCGAATTGGAGCGCTGCTGCAGTGCTCGATCGAGAGACAGGACTCGTGTGGGAGAGAGCACCGAGTTCGGGTACGACCCACCTAAGTTGGTACAGCGCGTTGGAATATTGCGCCAACCTCAGTGTTGCGCATCGCAAAGGCTGGCGACTGCCGACTATTCAGGAGCTCGGCAGTCTCGTGACGGCTTCAGTTCCGTACCCGGGCCCCGCGCTTCCGGAAGGCCATCCTTTCATCGGACTTCAGGAAGGGGGCTATTGGTCGTCGACATCGCACGTGCAACTTCCCGACGTGGCTAGAGTGATGGTGGTCAACACTGGAGATGTGGCGAACAACGAGAAGAACGGATTTGCGTATACGTGGTGTGTGCGCGGTGGGTCGGGGCCCGATAGTCAGTAGCGTGATGCTGACAATTGCTAAGCTGACCGCTCAATCAAACGAGGCGCGCGATGAGCATCAGCAGCACATTCCTCGATGGTGCAGAGATCCGGTTTCATCCAGCCGCACCTGAGCTCCAGCCACACGTCGGATGTTTTTGGATCATCACCGCACGAGCCGGTGCGATCATGCGACTGGTGCCAGATGGAACGACGTCGATCGCGTTCGAACAAAAACTAGATCGCGGATTTACCGGATATCTGCGTGGCCCACTGCTCGAGCCGGCCGAATTGGTGTTTTCCGCACCCACTACACTGATCGGTGTGCGTCTTCGTCCTGGTGTTGCTTTCAATTTGACACGCGTGCCGGTTCATCACATCGGGAGGCGGCGTGTTCCGCTCGCCGAGTTCGATTCGTTGCATGAGTTCGTTTCGGTGAGCCAGCACGCTCTCGCACCCGATGCTCGGATCGCCTTGTTGCAGCGCCTGCTGAGTGAGCGGCTGCAGGGATCTAGCATCCATCCCGTCGTTTCGCGCGCACTCGAGAAAATTCATGCGGACCGTGGCTGTGTATCGGTTGCCGACGTTGCTGTTTGGTGCGATACCAGCGAGCGTCATCTCAGTCGTGTCATGCGCGACTGGATCGGCTACGGGCCGAAGCGCTATGCGGCCATCGTCCGATTCCAACAATCATTGACCGGCATGGAGCGGGTACCGCGTTCGAGCATGGCGGCGATCGCTACCGAAACTGGATACTTCGATCAGTCGCATATGTACGCCGATGTCTCACGGTTTGCTGGTGCAACTCCGGGCGATCTAATCGAGACTGGCGTGTCCGATTTTTCCAAGACTCAGTGTGACGTGCCTTTCTAGTGTTCCACCTTTCTAAGCGCGAGGGTCGCGCGAACGGAGGTGGACATGATGCGAAAACTCATCGCGATTGGTGCGGGTCTAGTACTTTGGTTCCTCGTGGCGCTTCTTGCCGGATTCATCATCCGGGCGACTTGGCCGGCGTACGTCAGTGTCGCGGAGGCGATGACATTCACATTGCCAATGAAGATTGCGCGACTCGCAATCAGCGCCGTCGCCACCGTGGCGATGGGTTTCCTCACTGCTCGCATCACGCGGTCTGCAGTGGTGAGCTTGATTCCCGGCATCATCTTGCTCGCGGTGTTCATCCCCGAGCATGTGACGCTTTGGAATAAGTTTCCTGTTTGGTATCACCTCTGGTTTCTGCTCACGCTCATGCCGCTGACGTACCTCGGAAATTGGCTCGCGCGTGGCGCGATGAGCGAGCGTTCGCTTGAGAGCGCTAAGGCGTACTAGGGACAGGTAGGTTCCGCCGGCTTGGACAGCAAAAGCCGCGACTCACGGCGGCCACCGATGGGTCGAATCTGACAGGACCAAACCGAGGTAGCTCAGCACTGAGGAAAGCGGATTTCAGTCGGGCCGGATGTCGGATCGGGAGATTCTCGATCGTCTTAGGTCCAGGTAACCCCGACGGAGCCGACTATGTCCTTGGAGCAAATTCGCAGTACTGCAACCAACGATTGGCAAAAAGCACGAGCGGCACTCCTGGCCAAGGAGAAGCAACTGACGAAGTTGCAGGATGAGCTCGCCGCAGAGCGGCGCAGACTGCCTCGTGTTTTGGTCGAGAAGCAGTACCGGTTCGATGGGCCCAGTGGCCCGATCACTTTGGGTGAGCTCTTTGCCGGTCGCCCTCAACTGCTGCTCTATCACTTCATGTTCGCTCCAACCGTCGGTGGCTGGCCCCACGCAGCCTGCCCAGGATGTTCAATGTTCATCGACAATCTTGGTGAGTTCGCAAGAACACATCTCGAACGTCGCGATGTGTCGTTTGCCACTGTGTCGCTGGCTCCGATGGAGAACATTGAGCGCTATCGACGCCGGATGGGCTGGAACATCAACTGGGTTTCGTCGGCAAACAATTCTTTCAATCGAGATTTTGGCCTGACGACAGATGAAGGTGAGCAGCACGGCCTCAGCGTCTTCCTGAAGGACGATGGCGCAATCTACTGGACCTACTTCACGTCGGCTCGAGGTTTGGAAAAGGTCGGCACGGTCTGGTCACTGCTCGATCTAGTTCCATACGGTCGCCAAGAAGAGTGGGAAGACTCTCCGTCGGGGACACCGCAATCGCCTGCCTATCAGTGGTGGCGAAGGCACGACGAATATTGAGAAGCGGATTTCGCCTTGGATTCGAATCACACACCCAACAGTTCGTGCCTTCGCCCACATCATCAGGCAGCTTCCCGCTGATTCCTAAGATCCGCCATCTGCCAGCCCGGGCTCAGCTTGATGCGATCGAAGTACGCATTGATGTTTGAGAACGCCTGCCAGTCCATCGGCACAAGAGGCCGATACGACTGGAACGTGATCAATGAATAGTCGGCGACGGTGAGGTGGTCTGACACGATGAACTGACGACCGTCTAGCGCCTGTTCCAGGACGGGTGCAAACCGTTGAAGGTCGGCCGTCGACCGGGAAATCTGGTGCTGATCCTGCTCCAGTCCGAGATGCGGTTTGCCAACGAACTCAAATGCGAGCGCCCCGAATGCGCGATTGAAATGTCGCTGCTCCCAAAACTGCCATCGTGCAACGTCGGCGCGGAGCTTTGGGTCTCGGGGAAACAGCTGAGAGTCTCCTGCTTTCTCAGCCAGATACTGCATGATGGCATTCGACTCCGTGAGCACGAACCCATCGTCGATTAAGACGGGAGTCATGCCATTCGGGTTGATGCGCAAGAACCCCGGCGTCTTGAGCGCTTGCGGGAAGTCGAGGTGCGTCACCTCGACGCGTGCCTTCAGATGATGAATAACGGCTTCAACCTTCCGGCCATTCGGTGAACCGAGAAACGTGAACAGTTGCATGATGAACTCCAGGCTTGTTGCGATCACAGCGGACGCTGTCGATGTACTGACGATGGTGTAGACACAAAGGATTCGGCACAGCCAACGAATCCTTTTTCCATTGCCCATCGTCTATTGGGCATGAACGTGGAGATCCCATGAACGACGCATCGATTTCGGACGAGATTCTCGTTGCGCTCATTAAGCGAATGCGACCGAAGTTGCATCGCTATTGCGCGCGTATGTGCGGATCGGTCATTGATGGTGAGGATGTCGTGCAGGAGGCTGTGTTGCGTGCAATGCGAGCGGGTGCGAACGGCGCGGGCGTCGAAAATCTCGATGCATGGCTGTTTCGCATTGCGCACAACGCCGCGCTGGATTACTTGCGCCGGGAATCCCGATCGCCGCTGGACCCTTTGCAGGACGTAGATCTCGTCCCGGATCCGGACTCGATTGAAAGTCGTCTGGCCGCGTCTGCAAGTCTGTCGCTGCTCATGCGGCTGCCGAGCGCGCAGCGAAGCGCCGTCATACTGATGGACGTGTTGGGCTATTCGCTCCGTGAACTCAGTGAGATCATCGGTGTGAGTGTGGCGGCAACGAAGTCACTGCTCCATCGGGGTCGCGAAAACTTGCGAGATGCAGTGCGCGATGATTCCCAATCCTCTTTACCGCCGCTGGATGCGAGCAGCCGCGAGCGACTCGCAAACTATATCGACAGATTCAATGCCAGAGACTTCGATGCACTGCGAAATATGTTGAGCGCGGAGGTGAAGCTGGACTTGGTGTCCCGTGTTGAGCGCCGCGGCAAAGAGGATGTCGGAGAGTATTTCTCGAACTACTCAAAAGTGTTCGACTGGCGACTTGCCCGCGGCGTCATTGAAGACAAGGATGCCATCTTCGTCTTCATTGACGGTGCGGCCTCGCCCAGCTATTTCGTGCTCATCGAGTGGCAGGGCGAGAAGATCGCGAAGATTCGCGATTTCAGATATGCACGTTATGTGATGGACTCCGCATCGAATATCGAGTCGAGAGCACTGTGACGTCACTCGTTCCGCTTGGTGGCAGCTTCGATCCGCGCCTCGCCGATTTCCAGCACTGGTGTGGCGGAACTGGAGGCGCCCGGACTCAACACCGAGACGAACGAGACTCGCAACGTTCTTGAGCGACGCAGCACTCGCATGGCCTTCTTCGTGATGTCGAATCGCAGAGTGGCAGTGTGCCTCATGCCGGGGTGATCGGCGCCCATGTGGCCCAGTTCGAATAGGTTGATGCTGCCCACGTAGAAATCTTCGAAATCAGCATTACGAGTTGGCGACGGTGGTAGGTCGAGAAACACTTCATAGCTCAACAATCCTTCGGGGAAGCTGAGCAATCGCACGTTCTCGAGCACCAAATCGAGTTGTTTGGAGGATCGTGGTGCGGAGGTCTCATCGGTCATTCCGAAGCTGCGGAGCTTTTCGCCGCCGGCGTTTGAGATCGGCAACTCGATCGTCGCATCGGAACTGATGCTGAGTTGCGTGCTAGAGGAGAGTGCGGTGGCCTGATCAGTAAGGATGCGCGTCGAGTTCATCGTCGACAATCCAGAAACGGTTCCTGGACTTGCGGGAACGACTGCCGTGAGGTTTGGCGCCTTCGTATTTTCATAGCTGTAGCCCATTGCCTGCATCGACCCAAGCGCAAGCTCTTGCGTCGTCGGCGTTACGACGCCGCCGCTATACACTGGAAAGCGATACACCGTCGGGTCCCAGCCGGTGTAGGTAGTGGGTGCCTTGTGAGTGCTGCGGTTAACGCCGAGCCACGCCATGAGCAGCCGATCCATTTGCGCGTGATGTAGAAAGAAAATGGGATCGCGCGCCGCGGTCGCCTTATTTCCCATGTTCGTGCTGGTCCCCACGGCGATGTGAATCGTTCCGTGTTCTGCGGAATTGAGTCGTTGCTGAAATGTCGCGAACGAAGTCTCGTTGAAATTTGTCGTGACCTTCGGCGTCCAAATGTCGTAGCCCGCATTCACTCCGCTGTTGCGATTGGCGATATACAGCGGGTTGGTCTTGCGTACTCCATTAACAACTACGTACTTGGGGCGAAAGATCTCCGGAAGCGCTGGATCCGTATACCAATCCCAATAAGGGAGCCTGAACGTGGAGTCACCTACGGACGCTTGCATCATTCGCTCGAGCGCCCATACGTACGCACGATGCCAGAGAAAGAACAGGCTTTCGCGTTTGTGACATTGATGCCAAAGGGCCTGAATGGCTTTTGGAACCTTGGAGATATTCGGATCTGTACTCGCGATCTCGTGAATTCCTGCGTAGTTGAACCATGAGATTGGATCCGTGTACCCGCGTCCGGAGAGCCTATAGACAGCATTTCGGAGTTGCGAGACGCGATGCGAATCCTGGCTGAACGTGCGGATGTCTTGCCGCACGAGCACGGTAGTCGTGGCAGCAAATGATTCTTCGAAAGGTTGAGCCAAGGACAGTGCGGCCAGGCACTGTATGAATTCACGCCGCTGCATATGACCTCCGAGGTGTCATGTCGCGATGGGCGCCAAGCGGTCGTGCAATAAAAAGCGTCGCAGCGATCGTTTGGTGTCAATGCATCGTGGACTGAGCAACAGTCTATGGAGATTGATCGCTCGGCCACATAAAGACCCCCACGGGTTCTTTTCGCGGAATTGCGTAATCCAGAGTCGTATGAAATGAACTTTTCGCAGCTCGCGACGTTACACACGTCGGCGTGTTGGCAGTTGCCTGGCTGATATGTGCGCTGCACGCAAAATCACGTTCAACGAGCAATCATCAAGAATCGGATCGGCGCGACGCAGCAAGAAGAACGAGGAAACTGTCGCATCCTCGTGATTGGGTCATCGATTCCGTTTCTTAGCTCGCATTGCAAGGAGGTTGCATGGCGATCGAAGCACGGCAGAAGACATCCGCTGTTAGGACGGATGTGTTTGAGGTGGATGTCAGTGCCCGTCGTGACGAAAGGGAAAGTGTCGACAGATCTGCCAATCGCACCCTTGCGGGCACCGCAGCAACGAGCGGCGAAGCAGTCTCGCTGCGGTCCCAACGCCCGGCGCACGGTCAGCGGTTGATCAAGATCGGGCAGCGAATGTCGCGCGGCGTGAACTACTTCGTTCGCATGATTGCAGACGACGCACTCTCGCGCTCGTACTGGCCGGAGGCGCCGCGCAAGAGTAAGCCGAGAGTGCTTGCAGAACTCATTTGGTGGTTGGTTCGCTACGGCGAGATCAATCACTTCTATTATCTATACGGGCTGGACAGAAAGGATGTCCGCGGTACCGATGTGATGCCTTATCGGGTGTTCCGAAAACATCGCAATCGGCGCAATCTGCGCATCGATGGATTGCCATATAACTATGTTTGCGCGCTACGCGACAAATTTCTGTTTTCTCAGTTCGTGTCGAGCCTCGGGCTGCCAACGCCACAACCGTTTGCGGTGTTTGATGGCGCGACTGCAACCTGGCTCGATCGCAAAGAGAAGATGCCGCTGGAGCGCATCGTGGAGCGCGAGGGCGCTCGCTACGATGGCTTCTGCAAGCGCATCGATGGAACTCAGGGGCTCGGTGCGTTCCCACTCTGCATCGACGCTGGTCGAATTGGGTCCGATGGCGTCGAGCTCTCAATCGACGAGTTCTGCCGCATGATCGACGGGCGATTCCTCTTTCAGGAGCGAGTCGAGCAACATCCCACGATGAAGTCACTGCATCCGGCTTCGGTGAACACCATTCGACTCGTGACGTTCATCGAGCATGGTAGACCGGCGCTTTTTTGCGCGTCTGCCCGCATGGGAACGGCGGGTCGCGTCGTGGATAACTGGTCGGCCGGCGGGTTGAGCATTGGCGTTGATATCGAGAAGGGTGAGCTGCATCGCGAGGCATTCTTCAAACCCGGTGGTGGAGGGCGCATCGCTCGGCACCCCGATACTCACATTGTGTTCGAAGGATTCCGCATCCCCCATTTTCAGGAAGCCGTGCAACTCGTCCTCGAGCTCCATGGATTCTTGCCGCAGATCCATTCGATCGGGTGGGACGTGGCCATTTCGACGCGAGGACCGGTTGTCATCGAAGGCAACGATGACTGGCATGGGATCGTCCCGATGCTGCACGAACGCGACGTCGGGCACAGATTGCGGGCGCTGTTCGAGCGGAGGTGAAGGTGAACGGGCGTCTCTGATCACCGGCCAACCGCAAAGTAGTAGGGATCAAAGCCTCATCCCGGCCCGTTAGGCGGCATTCGGGCAGATTGGCAACGGTGCCAACGTGGGAAACTCCATGGAGTCGAAGACGCCGGATCAAGATGAGGCGTTTGTCGCGGCGCAGTGCGGCATTCTCGAATCGATCGCCCTAGGGCGTCCGCTACACGAGATGCTGCGGACGATCGTCGAACTCATCGAGGCACGTTCGCACGGGATGTTGTGTTCGATCTTGTTACTCGATGGCGATCGCATCAGACACGTCGCGGCTCCCAATCTTCCACAGGAGTACGTATCGGCGATTGAAGGCGAAAGAATTGGTCCCGATGCAGGCTCGTGCGGCACGGCTGCATTCACGGGGAAGCCCGTCATCGTTGAAGACATCGCAACGCATCCCGCTTGGGCCAACTATCGGCAGCTTGCGTTGCCGCACGGGTTGGTCGCGTGCTGGTCAGTTCCGATTCTCACGCCGGAGCACCAGGTGTTGGGCACATTCGCGATGTATTACCGAGAATGTCGGCGCCCGACTCCGCAGGAAGAGCAGTGGGTCGAGGTCGCGACGCGCTTGGCCTATGTCGCGATTCTCAGCGAGCGCGTCCGGCTCAACGAGATCGAGCGGCATCGCATGGAAGTGCAGATGCGGCACGACGAGCATTTGCGATCCGTCATTCTCGACAACATCGACGACGCAATTTTCTACATTCAAGTGGAAGGTGAGGGGCAGTATCGATTGTTGTCCGTGAACGGCGCTTTCGATCGAATGTTCCCGCATCTGAGCGAACGTATCGTCGGGCACACGCTGCACGAGTTTCTGCCGCCGGCTTTTCGCGAACAGACCTTAGCGCGGGCCGCGATTGCAATCGAGACAGGACAACGGCAACGATGGGAGGTCACCACTCAGAGTGGCCCGAAGCTAGCGGATGTTGGCCTGGTGCCGATCTTCGATCCCCAAGGACGTTGTACGAATCTGATTGGAACGTTGCACGACATCAGCATTCGCATCGACGCAGAAAACGAAAGATCGCAGATGCAGGCGAAACTGCATCAAGCGCAGCGCATGCAAGCATTGGGGACGTTGGCCGGCGGCATTGCACATGACTTCAACAACATTTTGGCCGCAATCGGTGGCAATGCAGAGTTGTTGCTGGGTGAGCTTCCGGTGGAGTCGAGCGCGCGACAGCATGCATCCGAGATCATGCGAGCGAGTACACGCGCCGCGGATCTGGTGCGCCAGATCCTGTCATTCAGCCGCAGCTCATCGCCGACCTACAAGTTGTTCGACCCTAAGCCCGTCGCGCTGGAGGCAATAGACCTGCTGCGCCTGACTTTACCGAGAAACATTCAGATCGAAGCGCGGTTCTCACAGGACGCGCCCAGTATTCGCGCCGACCCGAGTCAGTTTCACCAGGTTCTTATCAACTTGGTCACCAACGCAGCTCGCGCATACGCAGGCGAGGGTAGCGTGACCGTGAGTCTCGATCGCGTGATGTCTACCGAGATTGCAGCGACGGACGGGGCGCCATTGGATCCGGGGGCCTATCTACGAGTTCAGGTTGAAGACAGTGGAAGCGGTATGGATGCCGCGACATTGAAACGAGTTTTCGATCCTTTCTTCACGACGCGCGCACCCGGAGAAGGCACCGGGCTGGGACTGTCCGTCGTGCACAGCATTGTCGAAAACCATCAGGGGTCGATCGGTATCGAGAGCGCGCCAGGTAAGGGAACCAAGGTCACCGTGTATTTACCCGCGGCTGAGCTTGCTCCCAATGGCATCGCGTCGCAGTCAGCTACGAAATTGCGGGGAAACAACGAGAGAATTATGTACGTCGATGACGAGGATTCTCTCGTGCTGCTCATGGAACAGAGTTTGAGAAGACTGGGTTACAACGTTCGCGGTTTCACCGATCCCTCGATTGCGCTAGCGGCGTTCGCCCACTCGCCGCAAGCGTTCGACGTGGTCATTACCGATCTCGCCATGCCGGGCATGACCGGTCGGCAACTGGCGGCGAAGATTCGTGAGATCAGCAAGGACGTGCCGATCATCATGACCTCCGGCTACATTAGAGACGAAGACCGCGAAGCCGCGCGTCAGTTGAACATTGCTCAGCTGGTCTACAAGTCCAATACCGTCCAACAGCTAACGGAAGCGCTCGCAGTCGAGATTGCGAAGTTCGCAAGCGAAAGAGAAGGGTGAGCAGTGAACGCCGCCGTCTCGACCGTGCTCAGCGTTACATCGCCTCATCACTTGCGGCCGGAAACCGTGTGCGCTGTGTGAATGCACTGCAGTGCGTCGCGAAGCAGGTCCAGCTGCCAACTGCAAACGGTAAACCGCCAACGGAAGGAAGAACCACGCTCGTTCACGCGCTTCGCGCTTTCAGGCCTTTCTTACGAATTGCGATTTCAACTGCATCGGGCCGATGCCGTCCACCTTGCAGTCGATGTCGTGATCGCCCTCAACGAGACGGATGTTCTTTACTTTCGTGCCCATCTTCACGACTAATGACGACCCCTTCACTTTCAGGTCTTTGATGACGGTGACCGCATCGCCATCGTGCAGTTCGTTGCCGACAGCGTCGCGAACAACGCGCGTTTCATCAACGGCTGAGGGCTCGGCTACAGCAGCGCTTGGCCACTCGTGCGCGCACTCCGGACAAACAAACATGTCGCCGTCCTGATAGGTGAGCGTGGAACTGCACTGCGGGCAAGGAGGTAAGTCGGTCATCTTCGATTGATATCGTAAGTCGCGTTGAGGGCGCGAATCTTAACGCAATGCGCGGCGGAGCAGGTGGTGCGATGCGCTAGGGTCACGCTGGATCGGCGCACACTCATTGTTTACTCGTCGAGACTTCGCGATCGGTTGGCAACGTTCGATTGAGCTCTTCGAGGAGTTTTATGATTTGCGCTTTCTCGTCAGAGCTCCACGGCTTACCTTCGACCAGTCGGATTCGAAAGGAACCATTGGCTAGATCCAACGAGACGGTCCGTGCCGCGTGTTCCCCGTCGTTTGCGTTAGAGCTGACATATAGCGGCAATCCGCTTTGAGGAACGATCGCGTCGGTGATCACAAAGCGCGCTTCCGAACGCTCGCACGCGATGGCTATTAGCTTTATTCCGGGCTCCGCTTCGAACTTGAGGGGCTTATCCGAGTGCCCAAGAACTTTCAGACCTGGCACGGTTTGCATGTGTGCTTCGCCGTCATTCTGAGCAACGATTGCGCACGAACTCTCGATCAATTCGTTGGCATGTGTCTCGTGCGATATGGTCGCGACTGCGAGTGCCACTAGCACAGGTATCCGTCCCTTGTTCATGCTCGTCGACTCCTCGGTGCTTACGGTTCTTCCGGCACGCTTCACAATCCCAAGCGATCCATGAGGGGCGCCTCGTACACGCCGTCTTCGGGCGGATTGCGCGAGTTCTGGATTTTCCCTTTTTGAATGGCGAGAGCGAGGACCAGGCTGTCGCCCGCAGGCAGCGTGCTCGGCTGCAGCTTGAATAAGGGATCCGTGTACGCCTCCTCGGCGTCAATGAGCGTCCAGCCGAGTCGCGTGTATTGGTCGAGGATGTCGCCGAGATAAAGCGCATTGAGCGTGTTGTGGTGGATGAGCAGTGTGTGCTTGATGCGACGACCTATCGTGCGAACCGCTAGATCCTCGTAATAGTTAGAGCGATCGAGGATGTGTTGGAGATAGTAGTTGCGATAGCCAGAGGTATCCGCATCGCGCTTGATGTCGAGCCTCTTTTGCAGCCGCTCGTCGATGTACCAATCCGAGGCATCGATTGTCACGGCACCATTCCTGTAGCCGTGATCGGTGAGCCAAGCGCGCATTCGATCTCGTTGTTCCGCAGTAGTACCTTCGTTGAGGTAGGGAAAGCGAAAAAGCTTGCGAAATTGTTTGTGATTCTTGATGAGTGCTTCGCAACGAAGTACGTCCGCCGTGTACTCCGCGAAAAGGCTGCTCGCGTAGTCATGGTGCGAGTACGTGTGATTACAAATCATGTGGCCGTCATCGTTCCACAGCTTTAGCAGGCGCTGTCCTAAGTCGGAGTCCACATTTTTGCCAGTGACAAAGATGGCAGATCTAATCGAGTGGGCTCGAAATGCAGAGAGAATCGCGCGAGTGCGCTGCTCGGCGAGGCCGGCGTCGGCACCGAGGCCGAAGTCATCCATCGTGATGGCGACTTCACGAGGCGTATTGGCCCGCGTCATGCGGGGGGCGATGAGGCAGCCCAGTAGGCCAGTGCCGAGGCATTTGGCGAAATCGCGGCGGTTCATGCGAGGCAGTGTACTCACGCTTGTCGACGCAAAGAGTATGGCTGATTGAAACCCCGCAGAGATTACGAGTGCTGATCCCCATGCTCATCTGCATGCTCCGACTCACCGCCCGCCGCTTTGACGAGCTGCGAGTACTGCTCGGCGGATAGCGTGGGTAATTGCTGTAAGAACGCGACGATGTTCCAGATCGCGGCGTCGGAGTGAGACTTGCCGAACGAGGGCATGGCGCTCATCTTGATGCCGTGCTTAACGATCCAGAATTGTTGAGCTGCGCTCCAATGTGGGGCCGCTCTCTGCAAGTCGGGAGGATCTGGGAGCATTTCGGCTTCGCCGTCATCCTTGATCCCCGGAGCGCCGTGGCATCCTGCACACATTTCATCGAAATGGTGTGCGCCTTCGCGCACTTGTTCTTCCGTAAAGGAAGGGGGTGTTTGAATGTTGCGCGCGTGTGCCTCGACAGAATGCTCCATCGTATTGTCGAGAAACCAATGGGTGAGCGCGGCGTGTGGCTGAGTCGCGGCGACGTTGTACACGCCAGCGTAGGAAACAATCACAGCGCCAACAGGCATCGCTACCAGCATTGCGAAAGCACCGACGAGATATTTCATGGCGGAATCCTCCTTCTCAAATTGAACGTACTCAGTGGGCCGTTGTTTCGTCGCTGCGAGTTCGGAATTGAGTGAGATCCGAGTCGTGCGCTGGCTGGAAGTCGCCGCGTCGGCGCAGCATGCACTTCGAACTAGTGCTTTGCTTGCCGGGGGGCGCTAGGAGCATTCAAACTGCAGCACCGTTTCGTATTGCAAACAACGATTGATTATCTGCGTGATCCGCCGCTGGTTCCACTCGAGAGTCTTCTGGATCGCACCTGCTTCGGTCGCAGTGTTGGCGTGGGGCGCGGCGCTCTTCGGCAGCTTTCAATACGACGACTTTCCCAACATTCTAGGTGACCCTGCGACGCATCGCTTCGACGCGCTGCTGAATCGCCTTGCGACGGGGATTCGGCCGTTAACGCGTCTGAGCTATGCGCTCAGCGACCATGTGTTCGGCGACTGGGCCGGCGGGTGGCTACTTATTAACGTGCTGCTGCACGTTTTTACGGTCGCGGGCGTCGCAAAGCTCGTGCAGCTCAGAACTCGCGACGGCATGGCGGCCGCGTTGGCTGGAATCTGTTTTGCCCTTCAGCCTGCGCATGCGGCGGTGATCGCGTATGTGAGCGGCCGATCGACCGGATTGGCCGTCGCATTCATCGTCGCCGCGATGATCGTGCATGAGCGAAGCGTAGACGTATCGGACCGGCGTCGTGGAATGATCTGGTCGACGGTGCTGTTCGTGTGTGCTTGTGCCAGCAAAGAAGTCGCGATCGTGCTGCCCGCATTGATGTTGCTATGGGAGAGGACGCGGCCCGCTCCGACGCCTTGGAGTGTGTCGCTGCGGAGAGTGGCTCCGTATGCAATTGCATCGATTGCCGCAGCGATCCTGATGCTGGTTGTCAGTCCACGCTATCGAGAGCTGTTGTCGTTCTCGCTATCCATGCGTTCACCGCTCGATGCGATGCTTCACAATCTGATCGCACTGCCGATGAGTTTGAGTCTTTGGTTCACGCCCTGGTCGCTATCGGTCGAACATCACGCGCCTTACTCAACGCCCGCGCTGATCTTAGGGTTCGCCGTCATTGCAGGGATGGTTGTGGTAGCGATTCTGGAAAGGAGTAGACACCCCTTCATCGCTCTCGCATTGGTGTGGCCGATCATTGCGATGTTGCCGACACACTCATTCATCGCCAAGACGGATGCGATTACCGAAGGGCCGCTGTATTTGGCGTGGATCGGCCCGAGCCTTGCGCTGGGTCACTGGTTTGCACTTCGAGCGCGCGAGTCACACCCATTCCAGATCAAGCCGGCTGCAATCGTTCTGAGCGCGGTTGCGATTGGCCTCTGCCTATGGCGAGTGAGCGTGTGGCGGGATTCCATCTCGCTGTGGCAAGAGGCAACATTGCATGCGCCAACGTCTGCTCGAGCGTGGACGAATCTTGGCGTGGCACAACTCGCACAGGGACACAATGATTCAGCGCGTGATGCGCTACAGATGGCACTCAAACTGGACCCCGGCAGTATGCAAGCTCGAACGAACCTGGATATTCTTGCGGCGCTTGCCGCATCGGCTCGGAGTACTAACAAACAATGAATCGCATCCTCTTCGGGCTTGCTGCTAGCGCAGCCCTTTTTGCTTCGAATGCTTATGCAGCAGCGCCGTGCGGCTGCAAGGATTTGCCCGTGCTGGTAAAGGAGCTCACCGAGCAGCAGTTCTTGCAAGAACTGTTTGCGAAGTGGTCGGTGTACATGCCGCGCGAGATTACGACGACAGCGTCCTTACGCGACCACGCGGTACAGCAGTTCAACGACGCCTTTTACGGCACCGGAGCCGCCGCGGGCACGGCAAGCGGCGGACACGCTGCGTATGGAACGGATTTGGAAAGTGCCGAGTGTCCCATCGTGCAGTATCTCTATGACGCGAAAGGCAGGCCCCTGAAGAACAAGGACGGTACTCAGAAAACTGTCCCTGTGACTGAGGAGACGGTCAAAACCAAGGAATGTGCATCGCTGGTCAATTACGTGTTTGCACACGAACGCGCCCATCAGGTGACCTGCCAGAACCTGGTGAAGAACGGGAAAACCAATCTTTGGAAGAGTCCGGAATTTTTTGCAGCAGATGATGCGAAGGCCTATCAGGCCGGCATCGATGTATTGCGAGAGGAACTAAAGAACTTGGCTGGCAAGTGCGGATGGGAGAGCTCCACCAAGAATCGTCTTCCCAACTTGGACGAAGCCAAGGACCTGGCGAAGCGTGCAGCGAAGACCGTCAATTCGCGCAGGAGGAAATAGCCATGAGCTTTTCGGCCTTTGTCGCGATGCTGACCATTGTCGGAGCGGAACCTTCCGATGCACCGCTCGATCAACTGCTCGCGCGTTGGGAGAGTGAATGCAAAGCCCCTGTTGGCGATGCGGTCGCGGATTGCGTTGGCTTGAACGCGGATATCGAACTCGAGCTGCACGACATGTTGCGCAAGATGGCGCTCAATCGGCAGCCGATCGATCGCGAGGTGTTGCGCGCCGCCGCGCAGGCTCATCTACCAGCATTGGCCAGAATGGGCGCCAATATGCTCGGCGCACCGCAAGACAAACAGGATGTCGATGCTCTTCTTGCCGCGCTCGATCATCCAACGCTTGCGGTGCGCTATGCGGCTGCTCGCAGCTTGGATCAAGCGAAAGATCCCGCGTGGGAGGCATTGAAGCCCTGGTGGACCGGCGCATCGCTAGGCAGTGCCAACGCGCCCGAGGATGCGTTGGTGCCCGATCCGAAGCCGTTGCCGAGCCAATTCGAAATGATGTCGTTCAATGGTCTGACGTATCACTACTACGGCAGCGACAAAGACAAGGCGATGTTCACGACCAATGAGTCGGTCGACTCGTTCGTCTCGCGCCTCGGCAAGAAGCGCAAGGTGCTGAAGTCGACGGACGCATTGGAGCAGCAAATGGACGCCATTCAGCCGGAGATGGATGCGATCAATAAGGAGATGGAAGAGGCCGGAGCGGCGAATGACATGGACCGGCTCAACAAGGCCATGCAGCGAATGCAGGAGCTGAACACGAAGATGGGCAATATTTCGACGATCACGTCAAATGCATTCATGGAGTCATACACGGTTCTGCTCGCCATGGATTCGACGAACAAGCGGCCGACCATCACGGTCGTCGTTCAGCACGACGATAAATTGAATCAGACGGTGCTGATGTTCTGGCGTGAAGGTGGGTGGCGGTGATGTGAAGCCGTTTTGCCGTTGGCCAGAACTTAAGAGATTGGACAGGATGAACAGGATTGACGGGATGGTCGAAGGTAGAGATCCGTTCTGACTCATACATCCTGTACATCTTGTTAATCCTGTCTAAATTTCTTTGCTGTGCTCTGGGCGGAGATTAAGAGATTGGACAGGATGAACAGGATTGACAGGATGGTCGGAGATAGAGATCTGTTCTGGCTCCTACGTCCTGTTCATCATGTTGATCCTGTCTAGAATTCCGTTGCTTTGCTCGTGGAGCGGAATTTAAGAGATTGGACAGGATGAACAGGATTGACGGGATGGTCGGAGATGGAGATCTGTTCTGGCTTCATACATCCCGTTCATCCTGTTAATTAATCCTGTCTAAAAATCCGTTGCTCCGCTCCCCGGAAATTGAGAGATTCGGCGGGAATCGCACAGAAAGAAAAGGCGTCATGTAGGCGCTTGCGGTGCCAACCCAAGGACTTCCGAATGTACGAGTCGAATAAGCGAAGTCGAGGCACTGCTTTCAAGTTATTGCCATTCCTCGCCGCGGTGCTGATGTGCTTGCCGGCTTGGGGGTTCGACGTTCCAGAGTTCATGCCGAACGTTGTCGACACGGCCGGCGTGCTGTCAGTCGATGAGGTTGCTCGACTGAACGGCACGATCGCGAAGCTGCGCGCGGAGAGCCATATTTTTGCTGCAGTGCTCGTTGTGCCGACGACGCAACCTGAGACGATCGAGCAGGCGGCCGAGGAGGCATTCCGAAAATGGGCGCTGGGGCAGAAGGGAGTCGATAACGGTCTGCTGATGTTAGTGGCCGTGAACGATCGCAAAGTGCGAATCGAAGTGGGCTATGGACTCGAGGGCCCCATTCCCGATGTGATGGCGAGTCGCATCATTCGCAGCGTCCTGGTGCCGAACTTTAAACAACAGCACTACGCTGCGGGCCTCGATGATGCGCTGATCATTTGCAACGATTTGGTCCTGCACGGGGAGTCCATCAGGCTCAAGCCCGAATCCGATTCTTCGATCCATGTGAACCGCTGGATTGTGTTCGCCGTGTGGGTATTCCTGATCGTGCTTGTTCCGATCATCGTGCGGGCGACGGCAATTTCTCGTGCTGCTCGATATGCGCCATCGCTGCAGCCGTCCGATCAAGAGCGTCGCTGGTGGCGCATCGCGTGTCCGAACGGCGTCTCGATCTTCTTGACCCTATTCTTACTGTTCAATCCCGGCATTTTCTTCGTGATGCTGATGAACACGAAGGTGGCGTTCCTCACCCCGCTATTCATCGCCTTCGCGTACATATTCCTCGTCGCCACCAACTGGGGTTACCTCGCGATGTTGAAACCCGCTTGGCGAGAAAAATTTCTGACCTCGCCGCGCAAGCGAACGCGTGCGAAAGGCGGCATGCCGCAAGCGTTCGAATCGGCATGGAGCGGTGGCTCGTCTGGATCGTCAAGCTCATCCCATTCCTCCAGTTCATCGGGAGGAGGCAGTTCGGGAGGAGGCGGTGCGAGCGGATCGTGGTGATCGCGACCCCCCACGGAACAGGGCGGATATTCTGATCTCAGGGCAGAACCCGCCAACAATCCGGGCATGCTCACTCCAGTAAGAGAGAAAGCACACTTCTTGGAACTCTTCGGCCTTATTTGTAGTTATTACCATCTGGCCCGATTCCGAGACGCCTGAGCCCTGGTCCCAAAGACTCAGCGTCCCCCGAATAAGAACAGGGAATTCGCTGCATGTCGAAGAGTACTCAGCTGTCCATTGTGAATGGTTCTGCGGCCAGCGATGTCGTCGTCGGCGGCGGTCAGATGGGTCAGCTCATCCGCGAGTTGGATTGGTCGAAGACCCCGCTCGGGCCGATCGAACGCTGGCCGCAGAGTCTGCGCAGTGCACTCAGCATTTGCTTGCCGTCGAAAGCGCAGATCGCGCTCTGTTGGGGCGAGGATCTAATCACCCTCTATAACGATGCGTATCGTCCTGTGTTCGGCGCCAAGCATCCGAGCGCATTGGGAAAACCACTGCGCGAGGCTTGGGATGAGCTTTGGCGGGCGGGATTAAAAGAGATCTTCGATGGCGTGCTCACGACGGGCGAAGCGTTTTGGGCACAAGACCGCCCCTTCTTCATGGAGCGCTACGGCTATCCCGAGGAGACTTACTTTGACGTCTCTTACGATCCGGTTCGCGACGAGTCCGGCCGAGTAGGCGGGGTGTTTTGCATCGTCAGCGAGACCACCGGCCGAGTCATCGGCGAGCGCAGACTGCGAGCGCTGCGTGACCTCGGCTATATCTCCCAGCATGCCCGTCGAGTCGCCGATGTCTATGCGTCGGCCACCCAGGTGTTATCGCATTACGCGGAAGACTTGCCGTTCGCATTGTTGTATGGGCCGCATGAGACATCCGGCCACGAGCTGTTGGTCCGCGTCGGCGTGGCACAAGACTCGACAGCCGCGCCGGCTCACATGTCCACCTCCGCCGGTCCTGTCTGGCCGTTCTCGAGCGATGTTGCAGTCCTCCAAGAGAACGAGCTGGCCGCGATCGGCTCGTTGCATGCTGGCCCGTGGCCGGAGCAGATCAGGCAAGCAGTGGTTCTGCCGTTCGTTGCGCTTGGCCAGACTGCGCCGAGTTACCTCATCGCGGGAATCAGCCCACGACGCAAACTGGACGATGGCTATTTGGATTTTCTGCGACTCGTCGTCGGCAATATTGCAGGCGCGATTGCAAGCGCTCGCAAAGTTGAAGACGAACATAGGCGAGCGGAAATGCTCGCAGAGCTCGATCGAGCCAAGACGACGTTCTTCTCGAACGTAAGCCACGAACTTCGCACACCGCTCACATTGATTCTGGGCCCGGTCGAGCAGCTCCTGCAGGGTTCGCGGCTCGATCCCGAAGCGCGCCGGTTGCTCACATTCGTGAATCGCAGCTCGATGCGGCTGCTAAAGCTCGTCAACACCTTGCTCGATTTCGCGCGCCTTGAAGGCGGACGCTTGCAGGCCAAGTACGAGCCGACCGATCTCGCGCTGCTCACAACGGAGTTGGCTAGCACTTTTCGATCTGCAATGGAGAGCGCGGGGCTCACGTTCGAAGTGCACTGCGATGCGCTGAGTAATCCCGTGCATGTCGATCGCGAAATGTGGGAGAAGATCGTTCTCAATCTCTTGTCGAACGCATTCAAGTTCACCTTGCACGGCAAGGTGAGCGTCCATCTGAGCGAGACGAGCGAGGGTGTTGACTTTCAAGTACGCGATTCCGGAACCGGAATTCCTGCGCCTGAAGTTCCACGACTGTTCGAACGTTTTTATCGCGTGCCGAATGCATCGGGAAGATCGAACGAGGGTACGGGCATCGGGCTTGCGCTCGTGAACGAGCTCGTGAAATTGCACGGTGGCTCGATTTCCGTGAGAAGCGAGGAGGGACAAGGCACGACCTTTACTATCAGGCTGCCCTTTGGCTCCAAGCATCTGCCTGCGGGCCAGGTTCAGCCCGCACGCGATAGCACATCGCGATCAAATGTAGTGACGGCGTTTCTCGAGGAAATCCGAGCGTGGCAGGGGTCCGCAGGCATCGATGAAATTGCGGATCTGCATAGCACTGAGGCGCCGAGCGGAACGTCGGGCGCGCCATCCGAGCGTTACAAGATCCTACTTGCCGATGACAACGCCGACATGCGCGAGTACGTCCGGCATCTGATCGGACAGCAGTTCGATCTCACCACGGCATGCGATGGTCTCGAAGCGCTCGATCTAATCCGCAAAGACCCGCCCGATCTGGTTCTCTCAGATGTGATGATGCCGAAGATGGACGGCATAGCACTGCTGAACACTTTGAGAGCGGATCCTGCAACCGTAGACATCCCGGTGATCCTGTTGTCCGCTCGCGCCGGTGAAGAAGCGCGGGTTGAAGGTCTCAATGTCGGTGCAGACGACTATTTGATCAAGCCGTTCGGTGCGCGCGAACTCGTCGCTCGCATCCATGCACACGTGCGGCTGTCGCAAATGCGGCGCAGTGCTCAAACGGCGTTGAAGGAAGCGGAAGCGCTTCGCTGGCGCGTGGCACACGAACAAATGCGAATGCAGCTAGGCGAGCTACAGCGCATCTTCCAGAACACACCGTCCTTCATGGCCGTGCTGACGGGGGACGATCTCGTATTCGAATTGATCAATCCTGCGTACGAGAAGCTGATCGACTATCGGAAGGTATTGGGCAAGCCCTTGCTGGAAGGCATGCCTGAGTTGATCGATCAACCCTATCCGAAACTATTGAAGCGCGTCATGGAGACCGGAGAGCCATTCATCGGGCGCGAAATGCCGGTCACGCTGCAGGCGGAGGAAACGGCCTTGCCGGTGCAGCGCTATGTCGATTTCGTCTACATGCCGCTCATCGGCGGTGGCATTCAGCCCGCCGTGTTGGTCGAAGGTAACGATGTGACCGATCGTGTCCAAGCGAAGCGGCAGCTCGAGGACGCCAACAAGCGCAAGGACGAATTCTTGGCAACGCTTGCACATGAGTTGCGCAATCCGCTGGCGGCCTTGTCATCTGCAGCGCAACTTCTGATCCGAGCGGAACAGAAGCCCGCCATCGCGGCGGTTGCACGCGATGCACTCACGCGCCAAGTCGAACAGATGGCGAGGTTGTTGGACGATCTGCTCGACCTAGGTCGCATTACGCACGGCCGAGTACATCTGCGCAAAGCGCTGATGCCGCTGGAAGAGGCGATTGATGCAGCGGTCGAGACGAGCCGACCGATCTTCGAGGCGAAGCGCCATACGCTGCGAGTCGAGCGTCCGGAACAATCCGTGTGGGTGGATGCGGATCGAGTGCGCCTCGCGCAGATCTTCACCAACCTGCTCACCAATGCTGCTAAGTACACGGACCCGGAAGGCTCCATTGTCGTGAGCATTGATCGAGCGGACCAGCGAGCGCGTGTCACCATATCGGATACGGGCATCGGACTCTCCAACGAAGCGCTGGCCCGTGTGTTCGAAATGTTTTCGCAGTTGAAACCCGCGATCGAACGTTCAGAAGGGGGGTTGGGGATCGGACTCGCGCTGGTGAAAGGACTCGTCGAATTGCATGGCGGCCGCGTGTTCGCACGCAGCGCGGGGCTGGGTCATGGCGCTCAATTCACTGTTGAGCTGCCTCTCGCTGAAAGGCAAATCGCAGAAGCGAGCGAGGAGCAAAGCGATCGCACAACGCCGCACAGGGACTTCAATTCTCGCAAGGTTCTAATTACCGACGACAACAAAGACACCGCACGCAGTTGGGCCGCTTTGTTGGAACTGGAAGGCTGTCAGACGCGCACTGCGTTCTCCGCCTCCGAGGCGATGAGAGTCGTGGAGGAATTCCAGCCTGACGTCGCGCTGCTAGATATCGGCATGCCCGACATCAGTGGCTATGAACTGGCACGAATGCTTCGATCTACACCGGTGGGACGAAAGCTACTGCTCGTGGCAATTACCGGTTGGGGTCAGCAGCAGGACAAATTCAAAGCGCTCGAGGCCGGCTTCGATGCTCATCTGACGAAGCCGGTCAATCTGCAGCAAGTCATCGCGTTGATCGATGAACGTCTGGGGGATGCGCCCGGGCAATGATGAGTCCGGCCATCACGCAAACGCCTTCGGGGCGTTTGGATCGGTCACTCGTCCCGTGACAGGCGGTTCCGTCTTTTCACTTTCCAGCAGACCCTTGTAGACGAAGCCTGCAATTGCGCCACCGACGATCGGTGCGAGCCAGAAGAGCCAGAGCTGCGCGATTGCCCATCCGCCGACGAACAGCGCCGGCGCCGTGCTGCGTGCCGGATTCACTGAAGTGTTGGTGACGGGAATCGAGATGAGATGAATCAGTGTGAGTGCGAGCCCGATCGCAATGCCTGCGAAGCCCACCGGAGCACGTTTGTGTGTCGCACCGAGAATGACGATCAGGAACATGAACGTCATGACGAGTTCGCTCGTGAGCGCTGCGCCCATGCTGTAACCGCCGGGAGAATGTTCGCCATACCCGTTCGCCGCGAAACCTGCAGCTAGATCGAAACCGGCGCGGCCACTTGCAATGACATACAAGACCCCGGCTGCGGCAATGGCGCCGATGAGTTGCGCGAGAATGTACGGACCGATGTGTGCGGCTGGAAAACGCCCGCCAGCCCAGAGTCCAACGGTGACCGCGGGATTGAAGTGACCGCCTGATATCGGCCCGAGTGCGTACGCTGCCGTGAGCACGGTTAAGCCGAAGGCCAACGCCACGCCGACGAACCCGATCCCCAGCTCCGGAAATGCCGCGGCGAGTACTGCGCTGCCGCACCCGCCGAGCACGAGCCAGAATGTTCCCAAGAATTCAGCTGTGAGCTTCGCAGGCATGACCTTCTCCGCGTTGTTGTCGGCCGCCGAACGGTAGGCCGCCGCGATTCTGGCGCCGAGAATCTATTTTGGAATCGTGTGTTGCCGCATCAACGGCCGGTAAACACATGTCGGTCGCCTGTCGTGCCTCTTCGGCCTCAGGAGTGCTGACCAAGTGGGTGCTGCGCAGCCAACGGACAACGCTCAATTCCCGACCGCCCCGCATCCGGGCTGGAGAACGCATCCGGCTGGACGCATCCGGCTGGACAACCATCAACGTGCCGCGCATCCCACTGGACATCCATCGAATGTGTGGGTGTCCACGACCGCATGCCCGCACCGCATCCCACTGGACATCCATCGAATGTGTGGGCGGCGGGACACTCGACACCCACCATCATTCCCAGCTTCGGACACCCATCGAATGGGGGCATCCGCCGCCCACTGGATGGGTGCATCCGGCTGGACACCCATCAACGTGTTGCGCATCCCATCAAGACCATCCTGGACACCCATCAAGACCATCCGGTTGCATCCGGTTGGACACCCATCAACGATGTTGCGCATCCCATTGGACATCCATCGAATGTGTGGGTGTCCACGACCGCGCACGACCGCATGCCCGCACTGGGCACCTGTCAAATAGGTGGGTGTCCACAACCTCGCGATTAGCGTTCGCCACTGCGCGATTGGGCGATCGCACGATTCGCGCGACTCGCCGTGCCGCCCACTGCGGTCGCGCGATTGGACGGAGGCGCGCGATTGGACACCCGCCGAATCTGAATCGAGGCTCGTACTTCAGCGCCGGAACATCACCTGCGCGTCTGTTCAGGAGCGCCCGTGAGCGGGCGTCGTGCGCATGACCTGATTGGTTGTGTACGGAGGGATGCCTCAATAGATATGTAAGACAAATGTTCCGATATCACTTGTGACGCTGTTGAGCCGACCAGGGTGTTTCGCTGGCGAGTTCACGACTGCAAGCTAGATAGCATTTACACGGACAAAGGTGGATGCCTTCTCAACGGACGCACGGCCAGTTGGCTAAATCCTTGCTGCTGATGCGGAAACGCTTGTGTTTACGGCATGTGGAGAATCCGAGGCCATATGAATTGTGTATGCAACCATGCTCTTGATCGATTGCTGAAAGAAATGTAGCGCGAACGCATCGAATTCGGCCCACGCGGGTCGGTGTTGCGCAGTCAAAAAATCAATGCTACAAAATGTAGGACAATTGGTGCGACGCAGATGGATGGGGAACATGGGCGCTTTCGCCGAGACCGCAGCCAATAGCAGCTGCGGCGCTTAGGGAACGCCCATCCGTGCGCACCGATACGACTGAAATCAACACAAGGGGGGAAGTTAATGACTTCGCACGCTTTGATCCGGGCGTCTATTGCAGCGCTCACCGCTACCGCATCTTTATCTGCAACCACGATTTGGGCGCAGGAGGCCAACGCACCATCTCAGGATGTGGCGCACCAAGATCTAGAGACAATTACCGTGACCGGTTCGCGCACCATCATGGATGCCGCGCATTCGCCAACGCCGCTCACGACGGTCGACATCAGCCAGATCGCCGTCACTACACCGAGCGACACTGCTGACGCATTGAATAAATTGCCGAACATCATGGGCGGACGTACGCCGCGCAACCAAGGTAACGGCAGCACCAACAACGGCGGCAATACACTGTCGCTCCGCAACTTCGGCGCATCGCGCACTCTCGTGCTGCTCGATGGGCATCGCGTGGCGCCGAGTAATCAAGACGGTTCCGTCAACATCGACGTGATGCCGCAAATGCTCGTGAAGAGTGTCGACATCGTGACCGGCGGTGCATCGGCAATCTACGGCTCCGACGCTGTGGCCGGCGTGGTCAACTACGTTCTCGACAAGGAGTTCACTGGCCTGGAGGTGAAGGCAGACTACGGTCAGTCAAAGTACAGCGACGGCGATCAATACCAATTCGGCGCGGCTTGGGGTACGGGGTTGTTCAACGACCGCGGTCATATCGAAATGGGCGCACGTTTCCGCCATCAGGACATGATCCCGATCAGCGCACGCCCGTACGGAAAAGATGGCCAGCAATGGTTGTTGACCGGCAACGGTACGCCCGAAAAGCCGTTCACCAACACTCCCTATGCGCGCGTGTTCAACAGCGGCCCGGACGCAGGCAACGTCGTGTGCGGCTCGGCTTGTGCATACAACGACTATACGTTCGACGCGGCCGGCAATCTGATTCCGAGGACGCATGGCATCCCGACCAATTCGCCGCCGGTAGAGTCCGGGGGCGATGGCGCCTATACGAAGTACGGCACATTCCGTTCCGGCGTCGAAATGAAGGATGTGTTCGCACGCTTCAGTCTCGACCTGGGTGAAAGCGCCAACTGGTATGTGCAAGGATCTTGGGCACAAGCCACAAACGAATCCGACTGGATTCAGTGGGTCGTGAGCCCGAATCCAGGCCGGCCGAATTCGATTTTCTCCAACAACCCATACCTGACCCCTGCAACGCAGGCGGCGCTAGGCGCGGGCATTGACTGCTCAACGAACCCCACCGGGCGATTCTGTTTGCCGGCCACTCCGGCGACTTCTCCGCAGACCAATAGCACGCCACCAGCGCCGCCGGCTGGGGCAGCGAATGTCCCTTATATCCGCGTCCCCATGTACATCGACAAGGTCGACGGGCAGCCTGTGAACGGGAACCCAGATCGCATGTATCGCACGTTGGGCGATCAAAAGCAGTGGAACGCGGAGACCGGCGTCACCGGCGACATCGGTGAGAACTGGCATTGGGATGTGTACTACAACCACGCCAACAGCGAGCTGACGGTCACCAATCCCAACAACACGGATAACGCCAAGTACCTGGCGGCACTCGATGCGGTGGACGACAACGGCACGATCAAGTGCTGGGTCAGCACGCAGCCGCAGTACGCAAGTCTCTATCCGGGATGCGTACCCATCAACGTCACCAATCCCAATGGGATCTCGGCGGACGCTTACAACTATCTGCGCACGTCTACGTCTTGGACATTGACGCAGAAACTCGACGATATCGGTCTATCCCTCGGTGGCGACATCGGTTTCGGACTGCCTGCCGGCAACATCGTCGCGAACGTGTCGGGCGAAGCTCGCTGGATGACCTACAACATGCAGAGCGACTTCCTGCCATCGGACTTCGTGAACTGCACGGGCCTGCGCTTCTGTCTCGCAAACGGCGGGGCTCCGCTGCGCTGGGTGCAGAACACGAATGCTGAAGTCGATGCTAAGAGCCACGTGTACGAGTACGCCCTGGAATTGAACGTACCGCTGCTCAAGGACATCCCCGGATTCGAGGATGTGTCCGTGAACTTGGCAGGCCGTCGCGCTAAGTACTCGGACTTCGACGCAGGCGATTCCTGGAAGATCGGTCTGAACTGGCAGATCATCGAGTCGATACGCTTCCGCGGCACGCTGTCGCAGGACTTCCGCGCGCCGAACATGAACGATCTGTATCAGCCCGCTGGTGTGTCCTCGACCGGATTCCAAGATCGACTTACGGGCGGAAGCAATCAGGGTGAGCGTCTCGTCACGCGCGGCAATCCGGATCTGACACCGGAAACCGCGAAGACCTTCACCGCCGGTATCGTGTTGACGCCGAGTTTCCTGCCGCGCTTCAGCTTGGCTGTGGACTACTACGAAACCAAACTGACGAATGCGATCACCGGCATCACCTATCAGAGCGATGCAATTCAAGGGCTGTGCTTGGCCAGCGCACCCAACTACGACTCGCAGTTCTGCTCGTTGGCGATTCGGCCGATCACGAATCCGTCCGATCCCAACTACACGAACCCGGCCGTCAACATGCCGACGGAAATCCGCTCCGCTCCGCTCAACGCAGCGGTACAGAAGACGCACGGCATCGATGCTCAGCTCGACTACAACTGGGACATGTTGGGCGGCACCTTCTCGATTCGGCACTTGCTGAGCTATCAGCCGGTGAACGAAACGTTGAACACGCCGGCCTCCACGTTCTGGACGTACGCGATTCAGCCGAAGCTGATGCAGACCACGTTCGTTTCGTACTCGAACGAGAGCTGGCTCGTCGCTCTGCAGAATCGTTGGCTTGGCAGCGTGGACCTCAAGAGCAGCGACAACAAGCTGAACGGCAATCGACAGAACTATGTCGATTCGACCTTGGATGCTTACGACGTTATCGATCTGACGGTGACCAAGAAGTTTGCTGCATGGGGCGGTGGGCTGGAAGGCTTCATCAACATCAGCAACCTGCTAAACGAACGTGCGCCGTTGTTCCCGTCTAACTCAGGTCTGCCGGGTCTCTTCTATCCAACCTTGGGCATCTACGACGACATGGGCCGCTTCTACACGGCGGGCTTTAGGATGAAGTTCTAGCGATAGCGCGAGCTGGGATCGGCGATGAGTCGCCGGTCTCAGCTACTGCTCGGTTGAGAGTTGACCGTTGGGAGTTGACGGTCAGAGCCCTGAGCGAAGTTGAGAGTTGCTGGGTGGCAGTGAGATCAAGGCTGGACGGTCAACGGTCAACGCTCGACCTCAACGGTGACGTCCATGTGCGTCGTGGTTAATTGTCAGATCAAAGCGGGGACATTCATGTGATCCATGAATGGCCCCAGCTTTGTTATTAGTTGCGGTCGCACGCGCCTCGAGGAAATTCTTGCCGTCAACCGTCAACCGTCAACCGCGCCGCACATGGATGTGCTGGTGCCGCGAAGGCAGGACGCCGTGAGCGGCCCAACCGTGCCAGCATTCACTTCACTTGATAGAACCGAATGCGCACCGCTTCCACTTTCGGCGGTGTGCCTTCGAGATCAAGCGTCGCGACAAAGGTAGCCGACGTCATCCACGCGTAAGGCCCCTTGGGCGCTTCGAGTTTCGGCCTGAAGATCATGCGCGGACCAGTGGGGCAGGTGAGTCCTTCGTTGAACACGTGGATGACGGTGCCGTCTTCGGCTTTGAGGAAATAGTCTGCCGAGAGTTGCGTGCAATCGCTGGCGGAGTAGGTGAGCTGAAAATCCCAACCTCCAGGCACCACGCTCCCTTTGAGCTTAGGTCCCGCGACCGTGCCGCCGGTGATCGGAATGTATTGCCGATGACCGAATGCCGTATCTCCCAGCACGGTCGGCTGATCGATTGTGACGCGCTCTTCGAAGGCGAACTCGATGGTGGGTACTGCGTTCGCAGGAGGTGCTGCGCCAAGCGGAGCGTCGGCACCGATCGCGAGCATCGGCGCGAATGTACTCATCGCGACACATAGTGGCTTTCGCACGAGCGAGCTCCAATTCGATTGATCGTTTGATCCGATTGCGGCGCGAATCATGGCGCCGCTTTAGCCACTGCCTTGTTGCGATCGTTCACTGATTCTTCGATCAGCGTTGCAACGCCTCGCGGATCTTCTTGGTGCGCGACGTGATGGCCGGGGAACGTGCGAATCGTCCAGCCGCGTGCCACGGCGCGCTGCCAGCTCTTGTCGGTCTTGGCGCGCTCATCGGCGGATTGATCCTTCGGAACGAACGCCACATACGTCACCGGCAGTGCGAGTGCAGCCGGATTCTTATACGACACGGGTTGGCTAAAGCACTTCACGGATTGTTTGACGTTGTGCGGCGGGGGCGTGCCGGGCTTCACCCAGGGCACTTGCATGAAGCCGTCTTTGAAGCGTTCGGGATCTTGGATGCCGGTGCCGCCGAACAGATCCCACAGCGACATGCCGTCTTCCGGCACGGCAGCATCGAGGAACACGACGTGCTTGATGCGATCCGGCACGCGATCCATCACGCCCGTGATCACCATGCCGCCATAGCTATGACCGGTGAGCACGATGTCGTGCAGATCTTCGTACAGGATCAGATTCACGACGTCATTAATATGTGTCTGCAAATCGATGTCGGGATTGTTGAGATGCTCGCGCTCGCCGAGGCCGGTGAGCGTTGCGCGATACACAGTGTGACCATCCTCGGTTAGGTACTTGGCGGTGCTCTTCCATTCCCAGCCGCCGGCGGTGGCGCCGTGGACCATTACGATCGTGTACTTCTCTTTCGCCGGCGCGGCTTGTGCACTGAGCGATGCGAGGAATAGAAAGCCGATGAGAACGGCGAGATAGCGAACGGGTGATTTCATAGGCTGATGTGTGAAGCGTGAAGTGTGAAATGTGATGTGGAGTGTGATGCGTGATGGACCTGCGAGCACCTATCTGAAGCTGACCCAATCGATTTCGACGGGGCCGCCGCCGGTTTGAGTGACGAAGAGATCGTGAACGCCAGCGGGAATCTTCTTTGCAGAGGCGCTTGCCACTTTCCAGTCGGAACCCTTGCCGACCGTCACGCGAGCGAGCACGGGGCCATCTTGGCTATCCAGGCGAATGTCGAGCGTGCCGCCGTTGTCAGACTTCGCGCGCACTCGGATCGATTTGCCTTTGCCGCTACCGAAATCGACTTCGTTGAATCGCACCCATGAATCGGCGCCGCTAAAAGTCGTCTTCCAGCCTGCGTGCGGATTCGAGTCGTCTAGGAAGGAGATCGCAACGTCTTCAGGGCTCTTGGCGCTGTAACGATCGATTTGAATCTCGCTCTTTGCATCGACGAGTCCGACGCCGCGCAATGTTGGCGTGACTTTCTGAATCGTGCCGTCGGGGTTGAAGAACAACTTGTCGGCGCGAATCGAACGATTTTTATCGAAAGAAGGCGAGAGATCTTTGTCGTGATAGAAGAGATACCACTGACCTTTCCAATCCAGTAGAGAATGATGCACGGTCCAGCAGCCGCTCTCCGATTCATCGAGAATCACGCCGGCTTGTTTGAATGGACCCATCGGCGAAGAGCTCGTTGCATATTCGAGCCGTTCGGTTTTGTTTTCCACGTGCGGATAGGTGAGGTAGTAGATGCCGTTGCGCTCGAGCGGGAACGGGCCTTCGAGCAATCCTTTCTCAGGTAGATTCTCGATAACCTTCGGCTCCCCATCGATTTCGGTCATGTTGGGCTTCAACTTCGCAACGAAGATCTTACCCAAGGAGTAGTAGAGATATGCCGTGCCATCCTTGTCGATGAGCACACCGGGATCGATTCCTTTCACGCCTTCGATCGGCGTCGTCATGGGCGTGAACGGACCATCGGGTTTATCCGAAACCGCGACACCAATTCTGAATCCGCCCGTTTTAGCGATCGCTGGGAAGTAGAAGTAATACTTGCCGTCTTTGTACACGCAGTCCGGCGCCCACATTGCGTACGCGCTCGAATCAACCCAGTCGACGCCCGTTTGCTTGACGATGACGCCGTGATCTTTCCAATCGGTGAGGTTGTCGGATGAAAAGACGTGGTAGTCCTCCATCACGAACCAGTTCGGTCGACCCTTATATTCCGGCGGCGCCTTGATGTCGTGCGAGGGGTAAACGTAGATCTTGCCTTCGAACACGCGCGCCGTTGGGTCCGCAGTGAACTGATCCATGATCAAAGGATTGGTCGCGGATGCCGTCGCAGCGTGGAGCAAACCGACGGAGCTGGCGATGAGAAAGTGGCGTAAAGAGAGTTGCATTTTGGCTCACTCGAGATCCTGAAGCCGGTCGAGTGTGCCGCAGTGGTGCAGCGAATTACATTCGCGACTTATGAATCAGTTTGCGCAGATTTGTTATCGCGCGCTTACTTTGGGCAAGCTGAGCGCGAAAGAGCGGTATTCCGATACAGCGAATCGGAGCGGCCTGCAATACGAAGTGACTGGTGACTCGTGACTGGTGACTAGCCAGAGAATCCGTGATCTCCGTGCCCTCCGTGGAAATCTTATTCCGAAGAGACCAAGAGTCGAAGGATTTTGCGCCGCCACGTTTCATCTAGTTCATCCTGTTAATCCTGTCTAAATTCTTTCCGTCTGCATCGAAGAGTTTTTGGACAGGATGAACAGGATTGACAGGATGGTCAGAGCTAAGAGGGCGGTTCCCGGGGAATCTTTATATGTATTAGAACTCCCCGTCCTCTTTGGACATCATCTTCTCCTTCCGCCCGCCTGCGCGGGTGCGACGGATCCTTTTGGACCCTGTGCGCTCTTGTGAGATTCTTATCTGGCCACAGGTCACGAGTCACGGGGCCAGAACGCCGTACTTCCACCTGCAGCTAACGCGCGCGATTCACATGTCTACTCGAACTCTGTGTCCTCCGTGTCCTCCGTGTGAAATCCTACTTTCTCCTCCTCTCACGCGAGCCACGCTCGCCCTCACTTACTCACTGCTTCCTTTGCGCGTTTTGTGTTGCGTCCGGCTCTGGCCTGATTCGTGTTCCGCTCCTTCTGAAATGCATTGCGGGTGATGACTAGCGCCGTCACTCACGATCTCGTTTCTGAAACAACGCGCACACTCGCGAGCGCAGCCAAGCATTGCGCTGATCGTGATGAAACTTTCGATGCCAGAATTGTTTGAGCTGGATGCGGGGCGGATCGAAGGGTAGGCCGACGGCGCGGAGATTGGCTGAAGCCCGTACGAAATAACGCGCTAGGGGTTCGGGGATCGTCACGATCAAATCCGATTGCGCAACGATGATGGGCGCGCTGGCGAAGTGAGGCGTCGAGAGCACAACCTTGCGACTAATCTTCTTGCGCGCGAGATATCGCTCCATCACTTCCTCGGTGCGACTCTCCGCGTGAACGACCGCGTGCTCGAGTTCGAGATATTGCTTGAGCGTAAGCTTGCGAGCTGTCACCGGATGATCCGCCCGCACTAAGCTCGCAAAGGTGTCCGTGAACAGCACCTGCTGAAAGAAGTTGCTCTTCTTGAGATCGGGAAAATATCCGATCGCCAAGTCGATGCTGCCGCTTTCCAGGCCGGTGGCTACATCAGCTGCAGGCAGGCTCACCGAGCGAACCAACGCATTCGGAGCCTGGCGTCGCAGGTCCTTGAGAATGGCCGGCAGAAATACGACTTCGCCCACGTCCGACAAGGCGATGTTGATCGTCTGGTGAGTTGTCTTCGGATCGAATGTCGGCGTGGACACGATGTCGGTACCGATTCTCTCCAACACCTGTCGAGCGGCATCGATTAACGAAGTCGCTCGCGGTGTCGGCTGCATGCTGTTCCCAGAGCGCACGAAGAGAGGATCGTCGAAGAAGATCCTGAGCTTTGCCAATGCCGCGCTCACCGAAGGCTGGCTTTTCCCCAGGCTCACGGCTGCCGCGCTCACGCTGCGCTTCTTTTCCAAAGCCACCAGGACATAGAGCAGATTCAAGTCGAGTTCGTGGAGCATTTGGGCGACCCGCAAGCTATCCGTATAACTGATACAGCGAATATATCGAATCGCGTTGCCTAATACAGAGGACGCATTAAAGATCGGACATCGTGACAGACCTCGCGACCTAAATCTGAATGCAGCGCTTCGTCTTAACCCTGTCCGGCCCAGATCGCATGGGCATCGTTGCCTCCGTGGCGAGTTTTCTGCTCGGCCACGAATGCAACATCGTCGAGAGCGCGCAATTCGGCGATTCAGCCACGATGCAGTTCTTCATGCGCGTGTCGTTCGATTCGGCTCGTGCAACCACGGCGGCCCGGCTGAGCGATGACTTTGCTGCAGTGGGTCAACGGTTCTCGCTGCAGTGGGCGATTCATGACACGGCAATCAAGCCCCGGCTCTTGATCATGGTCTCCAAGTTCGGTCATTGCCTGAATGACTTGCTGTATCGACATCGGATTGGCGCGCTGCCGGTGGAGATTCCCGCCATCGTGTCGAATCACGCGGACTTTCATCGGCTCGCAGCTCAGAGCGACATTCCCTTTCATCATTGGCCCGTCACGCCTGAGAACAAGCAGCGACAAGAAGAGCAGCTGCTCCAGATCGTGCAGAAGGAGCGCTGCGATCTCGTCGTCCTAGCGCGGTACATGCAGATCCTTTCGGCGGCCACCTGCGCGCAGCTTGCGGGTCGCGCAATCAACATCCACCACTCATTCCTACCGAGCTTCCAAGGCGCGAAGCCCTATCAGCAGGCGCACGATCGCGGAGTGAAGTTGATCGGTGCAACGGCTCACTACGTCACTGCAGATCTGGATGAAGGACCGATCATCGAACAGGACGTCGCGCGCGTCGATCACTCGATGAGTGTTGAAGACTGCGCCGGGGTGGGCCGCGACGTCGAATGTGCAGTGCTGGCGCGCGCCGTGCACTGGCACGTCGAACATCGAATTCTTCTGAACGGTAACCGGACCGTGATCTTTCGTTAACGCTTTGCTTAGGCATCGCAATCCATCGGGGCTACTCATGACTCAGCAATCGTTAGAACACCTGCTCAAGAACGTGCGCGATCCCGTGGCGATGCTGCGCAACTCGCAGCTCGGTGCGTACGTGTATCCCGTCGTGCCGACCGAGTTCAGCAATTGGCGCACCGAACAACGCGCCTGGCGCGAAACCGCGGTGCTGTTCGATCAGTGCCATCACATGGCAGAGATTACGATCAAAGGGCCCGATGCTCTGAAGTTGTGCTCGTACACGACGATCAACAGCTTCAAGAACTTTACGCCGGGCAAAGCGAAGCAAATGGTGCCGACGAGCTATGACGGCTATGTCATTGGCGATGGCATCTTGTTCTACCTCGACAAGGATGAGCTGCTGTTCGTTGGCCGCGCCCCGACGGTGAATTGGCTGCAATTCCATGCAGAGAGCGGCGCGTTCAAGGTGGACTTCATTCGCGACGATCGCTCGCCTTCGCATCCCAATGGCAAAGCCGTTTCGCGCCGCCACTATCGCTATCAGATCCAAGGACCCAAAGCGGCGGAGGTGCTGCAGAAGTTGAACGGGGGTCCGCTGCCGGATATCAAGTTCTTCAACTTCGATGTGATCAACATCAAAGGACGTAAGGTTCGCGCATTGCGACACGGCATGGCGGGGGAACCGGGATTGGAGATCTGGGGCCCCTACGAAGAGCGCGATGAAATTCGCGCCGCGGTGATGGAAGCGGGTAAAGACGCGGGGATCGTCGCCGTGGGATCGCGCACCTATGCGAGCAACACGCTCGAGTCGGGATGGATTCCCTCACCGCTGCCGGCGGTCTACACCGGCGAGAAGATGAAGAAGTATCGCGAGTGGCTGCCGGCGACCGGCTATGAAGGGACCGGCTCGATCGGCGGCAGCTTCGTCTCGAACAACATCGAGGACTACTACCTCACGCCATACGAGCTGGGCTACGGACCGTTCGTTAAATTCGATCATGAATTCATCGGACGCGAAGCGCTGGAAAAGATGGTGGCCGAGAAACGTCCGCAACGGAAGAAGGTGACGTTCGAATGGAATGGTGAGGATCTGGGTAAGGTGCTTGCATCACTGTGCGATCGCGATCATGAGCCGTTCAAGTTCTTCGATCTGCCCATCGCGAACTATGCGTCGTCCTCGTATGACGCGGTGAGAATGAATGGCAACGTCGTCGGACTTTCGATGTTTACCGGCTACAGCCACAACGAGCGTTGCGGTTTATCGCTCGGCGTCGTGGATGAAAACATCAATGTGGGCGACGTGCTTACTTTGACGTGGGGAGAGGAAAACGGCGGAACGAAAAAACCGACGGTGGAGAAGCACACGCAATGCGAGATTCGCGTGAAAGTGGCCGCCGTTCCCTATTCGCGTGACGCACGAGAGGGATATCACCAAGGTTGGCGCACTCGTCAGGGCTGAGCGAATGCAGGCCCTGGCACTCGATGAATGCGCTGAGACGATCGCGCAACTCGCTCGAGAGGCTTCGATCGAGCTGAACGTTCCGGATTTAAGGGATCTGGATGCAAGCCGTCCGTTCTTGCCGCGCGGTAAACGCGTTTACGTTAGTCATCTGCCGAAGCAACGCTGGGATGAAACGCTGGAAGCGTGCGGCAAGGTGAGCGCCGCCGGCTTCGATCCGATTCCGCACATTCCAGTCCGACTGATCGAGAATGCGCTGCAGCTCGATCGGATCCTTGCAGGCATCGTCAGCGCGGGAGTCGGTGAAGTCCTTCTGATTGCAGGCGACTACCCGAAGGCGGTCGGGCCTTATTCGCAAGTGGCCGATGTGCTGCGCGCGGATAAGTTGAAGCAACATGGGATCATGCGCGTCTCGCTCGCCGGACATCCTGAGGGTCATCCCACGGTAGCTGCGGGTGAGATTCGTCGTGCGCAGTTGGAAAAGGCTGCGCTAGCGGCGCCGCTTGAAACCACGTTCGTCACGCAGTTTTTCTTCGAGGCGTCCCCTTTCCTGAGCTGGGCAACGGATATGCGCGCGCAAGGAATTCGTCAGGCTCGACTCGTCGCGGGACTGGCCGGCCCCGCCGGGATCGCATCACTCCTCAAGTTTGCGAAACGCTGCGGAGTCGGACCGTCGATGCGTGCGCTTGCCGCACGTCCCGCTGCCTTCGGTAAATTGCTTGGCGAACTCGGACCCGAAGAGGTGATGCACGATCTCGCCATAGCGTATCGGCGCGACGCAACCGTTTTCAACGGACTGCATTTTTTCTGCTTCGGCGGTTATTTGCGCACCTGCGAGTGGCTGGCGCGGACCGCGGTGTCAGGTTTGCGAACCTGACGGCCGTCTAAGATCGCTGCTGCCTCGAACAAATTTCTCGACCGGAGCAGCGGGCTGGTTGGGCGGCGCCTAGAATACGCGCCGCCTTCCCACGCTGCGTCCCATGCTCCACGTCATCATCCCTGCTTTGTTCGTCGTCGTTTGGTCGACGGGCTTCATCGTTGCCAAGGCGGCTTTGCCGCATGCCGATCTGCAATTGTTTCTGCTGATTCGGTTATCGGTCACTGCGATCGCCATGGGCGCATTCGCTGCGGTCGCTCGCGGCAAATGGCCTCGCGGCGTTCAGATCGGTCATCAGTTGCTCGCGGGCGTGCTGCTGCAGGGCGTGTATCTCTGTTTCAGTTATCTTGCGATCACGCACGGGATGGCGGCTGGCGTCATGGCGTTGCTTGGTGCGCTCCAACCGCTATTTACCGGATTGATCGTCGCAGTCCGAGGCACGCAGCTGCCTGCGCGGATTTGGGTTGGCTTGCTGATCGGTTTTGCGGGCGTGATTTGTGTATTGGCGCCGAAGCTCGCGGCAACGGATGCCGGTGCGCTCTCATGGTTTGCGGTGCTCGCGGCCGTGATCAGCGTTTCAGGCGTCACCGCGGGTTCGCTCCTTCAGAAGGGCCTTGCCCCTGTCGATCTTCGCGCTGCCGCCAGCATCCAAAATGTGGGCGGTGCGGTTGTCGCGTTCGCGATGACCGTCGTCGCCAGCACGCGGCATTGGGACAATTCCTTGCAGTTGTGGGGCGCGCTCAGCTATTCGGTCGGAATCGCTTCCATCGTCGGATACACGCTGCTCATGTGGATGCTCAGGCACGGTGAGGCGACAAGGGTCACAGCTCTGATACTGCTCGTGCCGCCACTTGCCGCTATTCAGGCGTACTTCTTCTTTCACGAAACCCTCGCGCCGATTCAGTTCGTGGGATTCGTGCTCGCATTGGCTGGCGTGCTGTTGGCGCGTTCGGCGGGCCGTACCCGACTCGCTACTTCGCAGTCTCGGTGAGTGCTGTCCCAACTTCGTTCACATTCTCATCTCCGTGCAAACTGTGGAGATTTCTCGGTCGGACGGCGCAGCGATGGGCGAACTCGGGTTTGCTACTGCCCGGGATTGAGTCCCGCATCATCTGCACTGAGCTTCGCGATCGCTGCCCAATCGAGTGTCTCACCGCCTTCTTTCAGCAATCGTGCGAATCGATCGCGCAACAGAGTGCCCAGCGGCATCGATGCGCCGAGCTCTTGTGCAGCGGAAAGAGCGAGCCCCACATCCTTCGCTCCAAGTGGCGCGGCGAACCCAGCTGGCGAATAGCGTTCGCTCGCGATCAATGCGCCGTAGGTTTTATAAATCGGCGCTGCGAACAGAGTGGAAGTGAGCACATCGACGAATGATTGCGCCGGAAGGCCGGCCTTGCGAATCAATGCAATTGACTCGCCGAGCGATTCGGAAACCGAGGCAATCATGAAGTTGCCGCAGATCTTGAACAGGTTTGCATCGCGAGGTTGATCGGAAACCTTGAACGCCTGTTGGCCCATGACACCCAGCAGCGGCTCGATCTTCGCGAACGTCTCGGCAGATCCGCCCGCGAGAATGTACAGCTTGCCTGCAGCGGCAGCTTCGGGGCGACCAAACACCGGTGCAGATGCAAACTGTTGCGATTGGCTTTGATGTGCAGCCGTGATGCGCTCGGCCAATTGGATGCTGATGGTGCTCATGGATACGTGCGTGCAGCCAGAGCGCATGTTCGCAAGCATGCCGTCGTCGCCGAAGACGATCGACTCCAACGCGGCATCATTTGCGACCATCGTGATGACGACTTCTGCTTGGCTCGCCTCGCGAACGGTGGCTGCAAACTTTCCGCCGACTGCGATGAGGTCGCGGGCTCGCGATTCGGTCCGGTTGTACACGCGGACAGAGTGACCGGCCTTGATGAGGTTCGCCGCCATGCCGCGGCCCATTTGGCCGATGCCGATGAATCCGATTTCCATGATGACCTCGCTGCGAATGATGCGGCTGCAAACGCGGACGATAGCAGGAGTTCCAGCCGCCGAGCGAAGAGGCTGTGCCGTAGACAGCGAACTCAGAAAGGAACGAAGTTCAGGCGAACTCAACGCTCAGTGCATTGACGACGGCGTGTGCACTGACGGGCTTCTGGTAGCGCGTCGCTCCTGCGAATCGGCCGGGGAGCATGTTGCCTTCGTAACCGGTCGTGAAAATGAATGGCACGCCACGATCCTGCAACAGCTCTGCAACCTCGTACACGAATTCGCCGTGCAGGTGGATGTCCAACACAGCAGCATCGATATCCGCATCATTGACGAGGCGCAATGCATCGCGAACGGTACCGACGGGACCGACGACTTCCGCACCTTCGTCTTCGAGCGTGAGCCGCATGTCCATCGCCAACACGTAGTCGTCCTCGACCACCAGAACGTGGCGGCCGTTGAGCGTGTGAGCTTGAGCAGTTGCGTTAGGTGATCGGTGTGCCTCAGTCCGTAGCATCGATCAATCTCCGGTGCGTGTTGTAAGCAGGCGCTCACTTCGGCGCTCTGCTCATCTTCGAGCCTGCCGCAGACGGCCTCGAAGCACGTGCGCAACGCCTAACGGTTCAGTGAGTTCCGCTCGATGCGCAGATTTTTCTGCAGCTATTTCGCGTGTGCGGAAATCACGTTCAACAATTCGCGCGAAACGCGCTCGTCGATCTCGGCAGCGCGATCGAGTTGCACCGGATAACGTACGACCGCCTCCACGCCCGATGCGGAGAATCGCAGTTGTACCTGCGGTGCGGGCGTTTCTGTCGCGTGCGAGAGTGCGGCTTTCTGAATCTCGCGTGTTTGCCGCGCGATATCTTCTTGATAGTCATTGAGGATATTGACGACGCAACGGCTGAGCTCGTCTTTCAACACAGCATAGTCGGCGCCGGGTGGGAGACTGAGCGTAATGTCGTGCCATGCCAGATTGACGCCGGGTATCTGCTTGAACAATCCGCCGGAGGCCTGAAAGATGATCGAATTGGCGAACGCAACGACGCGTCCCGTCGGCGACATCAACCCCTCGCCTCCGAGCTCCATCAAATGCAGGCGCACCAGACCCATGTCGATCACTTCGCCCGTGACGCTCCCAACTTGCACGCGATCGCCGACACGGATCCCATAGCGGCCGATGAGGAAGAAGTAGCCGACGATCGAGACGAGCACGCTCTGCATTGCAACGGCGAGACCTGCGGTGATGAGGCCGGCGAAGGTGGCGAGCGAACCGAGCTCAGTGGCGAAGGTGGATGCGGCAATCGCTACGACCAAGCTCCACACCACGATGCGTTGAATCAGCAGAAATCGCACACGGCGGCGGCCTTCGTGAACGTAACGAAACACGATGCGCCGCCATGCGGCAGCCGCCGCGAACACGAGCGCAAGCAGGCCGGCGAACAGCAATGCACGCATGCCCAACGCTCGGAGTGCTTCGTGATATTGCCGCTGAGTGATCTCGCGCCAGTTGTCCAAATTGCGCCGGTACTGATCGAGCAGCACCCCGGCCTTGCTCAGGGGCGTGACGATCGAGGACGTCTGCGAGAATAACCAGGCTAACGTGTCGTATTGATCGCGCATGCCGCGCAGTTGGCTCGCATCGGTGCGCTGCATTTCGGTGGCCAAGGCATCGCCGCGAGCACCGAGGCGTTTCAACTGCTCCAACGGCGGATTGCGTACTTGTGCGAAGACGTCCTGCAACTCTGCCGTGCGCCGGTCGATCGTCTCGATGGTGTTGGCCTTGGATGAGAGCCGCAATACGGTCGATGCGAGATCCCAGATTCCGAAGCGGCTCAGGGCCAACGAGTTGGATGAGGTTGCGACAGGAGCATTCGGGGTCGGCGCTGCGGTCATCGGAGTCGCAGTTGGGGTGCTTGCGGGAATTGAAGCTGCGATGGCATCGATGTGTGCCTTGAGGGCATTGGCCCCGGATCCCTTTACGTCCGTTTCGCTCGCGAACTGCGCCATGTTCGACAGCAAGTTGCGCCGTGCGTTGACGAGATCGAGCTCCCCTTGCAACACCGCAATTCGATCTTGGGCTTGCGCGCGTGCTGAGCCCTTCGCCGCTGGCATAGTGGCTTTGAGCGATTCGATCTGGGTCTGAATGCCTTTGCGACGTTCGTCGAGTTGCCGCTGCAGTTTTAGTAACGATTGCAGCGATCCCGGATCCGAATCGGATTGCTTCACCTCCGCCTCGCTACTCAGCAGCTCGGCATTCGCTCGTGCGATCTCAAATGCCAGTGCCACCACCTTGTCGGCCGTCTGGCGATTTGCATAAAGAATGAGAAGGTCGCTGGGCTGTGTCGCAGCCTGTTGTTGCGAGCCGAGCGTTCGATACCAATCGACCGTGGCGTCCAAAATGTGGATGACCTGTTCGCCTGTCATCACCGCGCGTGCCTCGATCGGCGCGGGTGCGGAAGATTCTTGCGCTGCCCAAGCGGATGCGACCGTGAGCCCAAAGACACTCAAACACAGCAAAGAACGCATAGCAGCCGATTTAAGCCGGGAAGGGGCGCGTATTGTAGTGGAGATCGCAGCATGCGCATTCCAGCCCGTTGACGGCCTCATCCAAGATAGTGGAAACTGACTCCACTATGCAGGAATCGGCAGGGCTCGAGTACGGCATCAATCAGCGCATCGCAAATCGCGTCAAAGCATTGCGCACCGGTCAAGGCATGACGCTCGATGCGCTGGCGAGTCACTCGAACGTCAGCCGATCGATGATTTCGTTGATCGAACGCGGCGAAAGCAGCCCTACTGCAGTCGTGTTGGAAAAAATTGCCACCGGACTCGGCGTTCCGCTGGCGAGTTTGTTCGAGGACGATGACGCTCCTGCGGATCCAGTGTCGCGCGCCGCCAATCGCACCTCATGGCGCGATCCACAAAGCGGATACGTCCGATGCAACATCTCCCCGCCGAACTATCCATCGCCGATCCAGATTGTCGAAGTCGAAATGCCGGCTGGCGCGAAGGTTGCCTACGAAAGCGGTACTCGCGAGCAGGCGGTCCATCAGCAAGTTTGGATTCAGGAAGGCTCTTTGGAGATCACGGTCGGTCGAATCACACATCGGCTCGAGAAGAACGACTGCCTCGCCATGCAGTTGGATGAGCCCACGACCTTTCGTAACCGCACGCGCAAGCCAGTCCGCTACATCGTCGTGCTCAGTGCCGAGCGAACTCGGTCGGCAAGGAAAGCGTCGTGAGAGCTTGCGCAATCCGCCGCGCAGATCCTGCAAGTGATCGCGATCTGCAAGCCTTGTGCGATGTCTTGATCGATTGCGTGGAGGGCGGAGCGTCGGTGAGTTTCATGTTGCCGATGACTCGCGAGAAGGCCGAGCGCTTCTGGCGAGCCGCACTTCAGGGCGCCGCATGCGGCGAACGCATCATCTTGGTCGCTGAAGACGACGATGGGATTGCAGGCACCCTTACCGTTCTACTTAATCAACCGGAGAATCAGCCGCATCGCGGCGATATCGCAAAAATGCTCGTGCACCGTCGTGCTCGACGGCAAGGGCTCGGTGAACGTCTGCTTGCAGCGGCAGAAAAGGCTGCGCACGAAGCAGGTAAGTGCTTGCTCGTGCTCGACACAGTAACCGGAGGTGATGCCGAGCGGCTGTATGCTCGTGCGAATTGGCAACGTTGCGGAGTCATTCCGGAATATGCACTGTGGCCGCAAGGTGGTCGGTGCGCGACGACGGTCTTCTATAAATTTGTCGATGGTACCGTGCGTGTATGAAGCAGAAGATCGTCGGCTTCCACCAAGACGAAGAACAAGATTGGGTTGCGCAACTTGCGTGCGGTCATAACCAACACGTGCGCCATCGGCCTCCATGGACGTTGCGTCCATGGGTGATCACCGAGGATGGACGACGCGCGATGTTAGGCGTTGAGCTTGAATGCAAGAAGTGCGATGTGGGCGCGCCGCCCGATCGACAAATGTGACTCCGCCCTGGAAGGCCGATACGGTTACTTCTGGTAGTACCCGAGTGACGCTAGGAACGTATCGACTTTGGCGAGCGCCGCGGCGGCAACTCGAGGATCCGTTTGCGGCGCTTGGTCATCGCGCTTGCCCTTCGGCGTGAACAAGTGGCCCATATACATATACGTGTTGAGCTCACAGCGATTGCCGGCTTGCTGCATCTTCGTGCAGAACTTCTGCGCACCCGCAATGGGTGTCACCGTATCGACATCGCCTTGGAGAATGATGGTCGGAGGGAGCCCCGCCGTGACATGAGAAGCAGGAGAAATCGCGGCTGCCGTTCCCTTGGTGCCGAGGAGTTGTTGCAGCGTTTGATTGCTGTCGAGATCGAGAGCCGGCGAGTACAGCACCAACGCATTCGGAGCGGGGCTAATGCTGCCGCGCACTTCGAACATCGCGGCAGACGCCGCGAGATGACCCGCAGAACTGCTCCCTTGCACTGCGATTCGATTGGGATCGACGCCAATTGCCGGTGCATTCGCACGCACCCAGCGAATGGCATCGCGTGCGTCTGCCATCGAATCCAATGGGGTGGCTTTACCCGGAGCAGCCGCTCGATACGAGGCGCATACGCTCACCATTCCTTTGCTTGCAAAATGTTCAGCCTGAGCCACGTCGCAATCGGTTTGGCCCGTCGTCCAACCGCGACCTGCGAACAACACGATTGCCGCACGTCGGTCGCGCTGTCGCCAGTCCGCGGGACGATAGACCGTCGTCTTTAGTTCGACGGTGTTGCGCCAGGCGAAGACTTGTGTCGCCGGAGGCAGTAAGTCAGCCGCTTGAGCGCAGGTGATCGCTAGTCCAGCAGCGACGCTCGCGGCGAGGATGCAATGACGTAGCGATGTACCGAAGCGTCGAGTGCATGTAGATGAGTCAATAGAAATCACGGGCCCGCCCCTGCGAAGCGATCTTGGAGCGGAAGAGTGCTGGAGACCTTAGATAAGAGCTGCGAGCAATTGCTCAATACGACTTTTCCAAATGTGCGGCTCGTCACACCGCTGAGCATTTTCACGGGAAAATCCGTAAACGCCGTTCATTGAGAGGCTGATTCGCGAGCGAGCCTACGAACCTGCACCCGGCTTTGGGTTCGATGGCCGTGTTATGTCGCGAAGCACGTGAGAATTACGGGACCAGCACCGCAGCGCCGCTGATCTCTCCCGCACGCAACGTCTCGATGGCCTCGTTAGCGTCTCGCAATGCGAATGGCGTGACGTGCGTCTGCACGTTTGCTTGAGCCGCAATACGCAAGAATTCGACGGCGTCTTGACGCGTCAGATTCGCGACGGAGCGCACGATTCGCTCTTCCCACAACAACGAATAGGGAAACGAAGGAATGTCGCTCATGTGAATTCCGCCGCACACGACCGTGCCCGCTTTGCGAACGTGTTGCAAGGCCAGCGGCACCAGTGCGCCGATCGGAGCGAAGATGATGGCCGCATCGAGTTTCTCTGGCGGAGACTCTTCGCTGCCACCAGACCAGCGCGCACCGAGTTGCAGTGCGAATCGCTGTGCCGTTACATCACCCACGCGAGTGAAGGCGTAGATTTCACGACCCTGCCAGCGCGCAACTTGAGCGATGACGTGGGCCGCCGCGCCGAAACCGTAAATGCCGATGCGATGCGCATCGACACAGAATTTGAGAGATCGATATCCGATGAGCCCGGCACACAGAAGCGGCGCCGCGTGTTCATCGTCGAACTGTTCGGGAATTGCAAAGCAATAGCGTGCATCGGCCACGACGTGTTCTGCGAAGCCGCCGTCCAGATTGAAGCCGGTGAACTTAGCGTTTGCGCACAGGTTTTCCTGGCCTGCACGGCAGTATTCGCAGACGCCGCATGTAAAGCCTAACCATGGAACGCCCATTCGCGCGCCGATCGGCACGTCGACGTCTGCGCCGCATTGAACGACTTCGCCGACGATTTCGTGACCCGGAACGATCGGCAATATCGGATTAGCGAGCTCGCCATCGATGACGTGTAGATCGGTTCGGCAAACCGCACATGCGCGAATGCGCAACAGCAACTGACCACGCTGTGGCTTGGGGATCTCGCGTCTTTCCTCCACCAACGGTTGATGATGGGCATGCAAGCGCATGCAGCACGATTGCGTCATCGCTGAGCTCTCGCAAATACAACTGTCTCAGTGTAGCCCTCGGATACGTACCGCTGCACTCGGTGCAATCAACACGACAACCAGCACGATCGGCCAGAGATTCCCGCCTCTAAATGTATAGGCGGCGAGTACCTGAGCGAGCGGCTTGTGCTGGATCGCTAAACCCAATGTGAATTCAAAACTCACGGTCAGCATCAGCCACAAGATTCCAACCGCCCACAGGTTCACGCCCTTGTAATGCAGCATGGGTGTCGCGATGAGCGCGACGCCAAGCACGATGACGCTCAGCAAAATGCCGCTACAAATCATTCCAGCAACGGACCCGAAGTACGGGATGAGGAAGCGCTCGCGCACGATCCCGTTGAGAATCGCGAGCAGCAAAATACCAACCCACCAGAGGAAGATCTTTCCTAACACGCCGGGCGTCATGGATGTGGCTCTAAAGAAAGTCTTGGGCAGGATCGATCGAAGTAACTCCCGAGTGGGCGAGCAGTTCGACTGATGCACTCGCGGATCGTCGCATCTCCAGCCTGTCCGGCCGAAATGCTATAAAGCATGCCCCAAAACACGCGCCCTCCCAAATACACACATATATATGTGTGGCCGGGGGACGAGGGCAGATCCGACGGGAGTCAAGAATGCACGCAGGCATGAGCGTGACTGAGGTCTTTTTGATCGCGATGATCCTCATCTTCGCGGTCCCGTACCTCATCTGGCGGCTTGGCAACACCGACTACTACGCCCCGTTGGTCGTCGTACAGATCATTGCTGGCATTCTCCTCGGCCCTGGGATTTTGGGCGCGGCATTTCCCAGCTACTACCAATTCGTGTTCACGCCAGCGGTGGTGCAGGCGTTGAACGGGATCGCGTGGTGGGCGGTGATGATCTTCGTTTGGATCGCGGGAATCGAACTCGACTTGGGCGCCGCGTGGCGTCACCGCCGCGAAACTGCAATCACGGCTGGACTCGCTTTGGGAATGCCGCTGCTGCTTGGCTGTGTGGCCGCGCTGATACTCGTCGGTCGATCAGGCTGGATGGGCGATCAAGCGTTGCAATGGCAATTCGTGCTCGGGGTGGGCATGTCGTGTGCCGTCACTGCGCTGCCGATTCTGATTTTGCTGATGGAGAAACTCGAAATACTCAGGCAGCCGATCGGCCAACGGATTTTGCGCTACGCGAGCATGGACGATGTCGCGATTTGGGGTGTGCTGGCGTTGATCCTCATGGACTGGACTCGCATCGGCCGCCAAGCAGGATTCCTGTTTATATTCGCCGCCGCTGCGTATCTGTTCCGCTCGCTCATGGAGCGAATTCCCGAACGCGACCGCTGGTACGCAGGACTCATCTGGCTCGCGATGTGCGGGTTCGGTGCGGATTGGGCCGGCCTGCACTATATGGTCGGCGCGTTCCTGTCGGGAGCCGTCATGGAAGGTAAGTGGTTCAAGCAAGCGCACATGGATCTACTGCGTCAGCATGTGTTGCTGATCGTCATGCCCGTGTTCTTCCTGAGTACCGGATTGCGCACGAATTGGAATGTCGGCGGGCAAGCCGTATTCGTCGTCGCAGCGCTGTTGCTCGTTGCCTCCGTCGTCGGGAAGCTGGCGGGAACGCACGTGGCTGGCAAAATCCTGAAGTGGGAAAAGGGCGAGGCCTCGCTCATGGGCTGGCTGCTGCAGACCAAGGCGCTGATCATGATCATCTTCTCCAACGTCTTGCTGGACAAACGCATCATTACCAGCGAGACCTTCACCGCATTGCTGCTAATGGCGGTTGCGAGCACCATGCTAACCGTACCGATCGTTGCGCCCATGCTGAAGAAGATGCAAGCGCTCGTGGGCAGGAACGCTTGAACATCAGCGGCAGTTAGTCGATCGCGCCGCCGGTGATGGCTCTCGCGAAGTACACCGGACGTTTCTTGTTCTTGAGGCGATAGCGTTCTGCGGTTGGCTCATGCCTGTTCGCGCGGCACTAGAGGTGAAGAGATGTCTGCAACGCTGTTGTTGATCGATCCTCAAAACGATTTCTGCGATATCGAAGGCGCGGCACTCCCCGTTGCGGGTGCGGATGCGGATATGCATCGCGCGGCGCAATTCATCGAGCATGCAAACAACCTCGGTCGCGTGGTCGTCACGTTGGATTCGCACCCGACGGTGGCGATCGAGCGCCCTACGTTCTGGTCGCGGGGCAATGGCGAGTCCGTGGCTCCATTCACGGAGATCACTGAAGCGGATGTGGCTGCGAAGCGCTTCGTACCTCGCGACGCCCGTCTGCTGCCTGATGTATTGAGCTATTTGCGGGCATTGGAGCGTTCGAACCGATATCGATTGATGGTTTGGCCCGTTCATTGTGTTTTGGGTACGTGGGGGCACAACATCCACTCGGCTCTGCAGGCTTCGCTTGCACAATGGGAAGAGCGCACGCAACGCAATGCACTCAAGATCCTCAAAGGCGCTAATTCGATGACGGAGCAATACAGCGCCGTGCAAGCCGAGGTACCAGTGCAATCCGATCCCCTGACGTTACGAAATGCTCAACTCATCGAGAGCTGCCGGCCAGGATCTGGATATTTGGTGGTGGCAGGTGAGGCTGCGAGTCACTGCGTCGCTGCGACGATGGAGCACATCTTCGAGGCTTTCGACGCGCAAGAGCGCAGCCGCACGATTTTGTTGAAAGACTGCATGAGCCCTGTGCGAGGATTCGAAAAGCAAGCGGCGCAGTTTCTTGAACGTGCACAGGCAGCCGGCGCACGCGTGCTGACCTCTGACCAAGCGCTGCAAGCGATCAACGCATAAAGGCGCACACCATGTTTAAACCCGTCATTGGCTCGCTGCTCGATACCGACTTGTACAAGTTCACGATGTGGCAGCCGTTTCTGCATTTCTTTCCTGCCAATCATGCGGTGTACGAATTTGTCTGTCGCAACGAGCCGGAATATCCGTTAGCGGAACTGCGTGCGGATCTTGAGGCGCAGTTGGAGCATTTGTTTTCCTTGAGCTTCACCGAAGACGAACTCGCCTATTTGTCGACCAAGCGATTCTTGAAATCGGATTTCATCGACTTCTTGCGCATCTTTCGCTTCCAAAAGCGTTACATCGAAGTGACGACCGCGGGCGAGGCGCTCAAGGTGGTCGCCGCGGGGCCGCAGATCCACGTGATGGGATTCGAGATCTTCGTGCTCGCGATCGTAAATGAGCTGTACTTCAGGCGCTTCGCGAGCGTCGCCGTCCTTGAGGAAGGGCGCAGACGTCTTCGCGAGAAGATACGCACCATTGGGGAGATCGATAATTCAAAGCATCGCACGCCCTTTCACTTCTTCGATTTCGGCACGCGTCGGCGATTCTCACGTGCCTGGCATGAAGAGCTCGTGAGCACGTTGAGTAAAGAAGCATCGGCTTGTTTCCGCGGCACCTCGAACGTGTATCTCGCGATGAAGTTCGGAATTGCAGCAATTGGCACGATGGCGCACGAGTATCTGCAAACCTTCCAGGCCGTTGGCGTGCAGTTGCGTCAATTCCAAAAAGCAGGGTTAGAGCATTGGGTGCAGGAATATCGCGGCGATCTCGGCGTTGCACTGACGGATGTCGTCGGCATGAATGCATTTCTGCGCGACTTCGATCTGTACTTTGCCAAGCTATTCGATGGTTTGCGCCACGATTCCGGCGATCCGATCGAGTGGGGCGAAAAGGCCATCGCCCACTACGAAGCACTGCGCATTCTGCCCATGACGAAGCGGCTGGTGTTCTCCGATTCCCTGGACCTTCCGAAGGCGGTCCGCATTTGGGAGCACTTTGCCGATCGCGTCCCAGTGGGTTTCGGTATCGGCACGAACCTCACGAACGATCTGGGGGTACAACCTCTGAACATCGTGATGAAGCTGACTCACTGCAATCGGCAGCCGGTCGCGAAACTTTCCGATTCACCGGGCAAGGCGTTGTCTTCGGACCCGACCTTCATCGCATACCTGCGGCAGGTGTTCAACCAACGGATTTAGCGAGCGCACAGATGACGTTCAAATTCTCCATCGCGCAAATCAATCCGACGATCGGTGATATCGACGGCAATATTGAACTGATGCGAAGTGCCGCACAGCAAGCCTCGAGCGAAGGTGCGTCGGTCGTCGTATTCCCGGAGCTATCGCTGACGGGTTACTACCCCGCGGACATGCTGGATGACCCGGCCTTTCAGGTGCGGATCGAGTCCGGATTGGAACGAGCCCGCAAGGTATCGACCGAACTTCCAGACGTGTATTGGGTCATCGGCGCGCCGACGCCTCGCCGCGGTATTGGCAAGCCATTGCACAACAGCTTGCTCGTGCTCAAAGCCGGCGAAATCGCGCTCACGTATCACAAGCAGCTACTGCCCACGTACAACATCTTCGATGAGCGTCGACACTTCGAGCCGGGCCCCGACGTTGCGAAGGTCTTGCGAGTTCACTATCCGGGCAGCGAAGTCCATCTCGGCTTCATGGTCTGCGAAGACGGATGGAATGACGAGTGTCATGACTACGCGGTCAATCCTTTCGCGCGCCTCACCGAAGCGTCGCCGGATTTGGTGATCTCGATTAATGCGAGCCCTTCGAATGTTGGCAAGCGCGAGATGCGTCACGACATCTTCCGGCGTGCGAGCACCAAGTACGGTTTGCCGATCGCGTACGTCAATCAAATCGGCGGCCACGATCAGCTCGTTTTCGATGGAGGGTCATTTCTGGTCGAGCCGAAAGAGGGTGTGGTTTTCGAGGCGCCGCAATTCGAAACGTGTTTGAAAACGATCGCTTTCAATCAAGATAGGCACTTCCTCGATCGTGACGGCCAAGCGTTCCATGGGATTTCATCGTCGGCGATGAATCGTTCCGAGTTCTACCGGCGTCAAATCGTGCTCGGATTGAAGGACTACGCACGTCGCTGCGGATTCAAAACTGCGGTGGTCGGCTCTTCGGGCGGTATCGACAGTGCGCTCACGTTGGCGCTCGCGGTCGAGGCGCTGGGCCGCGAGAACATCGCGGCTATGACGATGCCGTCCGAGTACTCCAGCGAAGGAAGCGTGAGCGACTCGCAGCGCTTGTGCGAGAACCTTGAAATTAAGCTGTACACGCATCCGATTCGCGAACTGGTCGATGTCTACCGCAAGGCATTCGAACAGTCGACCGGAACGGCAATGGCGGGACTTGCGCTCGAAAATCTTCAGGCACGCGTTCGGGGCACGATCCTGATGGAGTTCTCGAACCGATTTGGTCACTTGCTACTCACGACCGGTAACAAGAGCGAATTGTCCGTCGGCTATTGCACGCTCTACGGCGATACGAACGGTGGCCTCGGCGTCATTGGCGATCTGTACAAGACTGAAGTGTTTGCACTCTCTCGCTACATGAATGAAGCCGCGGAAAGAGAGGTCATTCCAGCGGGCATTATCGAGAAGCCGCCGTCAGCGGAGTTGGCACCGGGGCAAAAGGACACCGACAGTCTGCCGCCCTACGAGATTCTCGATGAAGTATTGAAGGTGCTCATCGAAGGCAATCGCCTCGAGGCATCCGAACAGCGCATCGTGCAAGCGAAGTTCGACGAATTGCAGCAGACTGAGCCGGGACGCGAACTCATTGCGAAGGTCAAAGGTATGATCGCGCGCAACGAGTACAAACGCCGGCAGGCACCTCCGATTCTGCGCGTTCGAGCGCGAGCATTCGGCAGCGGGCGTCAAATGCCCATTGCCGCACACTACGAGTAACTCTCAGCGGATCAGCTCTGCCTGAAGTGCGAGGCCAGGACGACGCATCGCACGCGAGATGGATCTCGCTTGCTCAGCTGTTCGAGGATCACGCGTGCATCCTCGATCATTTCTTGAGGTGTTTCCGCCCGCTGCCTAGGCGGAAATCGCTTGTTCGGTGCTGCGCGTCGAAGGTAAGTGTGTCTCGCGCAAGTTCTCGGTCTCACCGATCCATCGAGCGACTTCCGCTCCGATTGTTTCGGGATGATCTTCCTGCAGGTAGTGAAAGCCATCTCCAAGCTCAAGGTACTCGCAGTTCTGCAACGTTGATGCAAATTGCTCGGCAAACGCCGGCGAAACGAGCGCACCGGGGCTTCCTGCAAACAGCAGCTTTGGAAAGGTGGATGAACGCAGTGCGCTGTGCGCATCCAGCATAGTTCGGTACACGTCTGCAGGTTCGCCAGCGATAGGCAGCTCGCGCGGGAATTGCAGAATGGGCCGCCGCGATTCCCTGGTGAGGAAAGGGCGGCGATACGCGCTCAGCTCTTCTTCATTGAGTGTGCGTTTGATGGATCCTGGAAGCACGCGTTCGATGAAGATGTTGTCTTCTAGGATGAGCTTCTCGCCCACGCCCATCGTTCTGAACTGCTGAAATAATGGTCGTGCCTGGGGTGCTTGATGGAAATCATCCCAGGTGGGCATCGGACGTATGAATTCCATAAAGGCCAAGCCGCGGACAAGCTCGGGCCGACGCGCTGCCAAGTGAAAAGCCAGCGCAGTGCCCCAATCCTGAGCGACGAGATAAGCGCTTTCGATACCCAGGCTGTCGATAAACCCATCCAGGAAGCGCGCGTGGTCTTCGAATCGATACGCGATCGCGGGCTTGTCCGATTCGCCGAATCCAATGAGATCCGGCGCGATGCAGAGAGCGGCCGACGCAACTTTCGGGATGATGTTGCGCCATATGTACGACGACGTTGGATTGCCGTGCAGGAAGAGTGCAACGGGTTGCGACTTATCGCCGGCTTCTCGATATGCGACGCGATGTCCTAATACGAGTCGATGCGGTAGAGCGCTTTGGTTCACGGTCGGGCTCCTTGAATACGGTCTGAAAAGCAATGGTTTTAAATCGCTCGAGTGGTTTGGCGCTGCGCTCCACTTTCATGCGAAGAATCGCGCCTTGCCACGAGGCGAGCAGAAATTCCGCGAGATCTTGGGCGCCGAATTCGGATTCGATCTCATGTGACGCTTGAGCCTCCGCAATGCACTTCGCGAACGGCGTGCGCCACTCAGCGAAGATCGCCGCGAGACGCTCGCGCAACATTTCACTGTGCTGGGCGGCTTCCAGGCTGAAGTCGCCGATTAAGCAGCCGCGCGCAAATCCATCGTTCGCCAAGCGCTTCGTGATGAGATCCAAATACTTGCGCAAACGCTGACGCGCGGAGAGCTTCGGATCCTCGAGCGCTTGGGTCACGAGCGACTTCACATGCTCGAAATAGCGATCGAGCACTTCGCGAGCAAACTCCTCTTTAGAACGGAAGTGATTCGTAAAGGAGCCTTGGGGGGCGGAGGCTTCCGCAACGATGTCGCGAATCCCGGAGCCCATGTATCCACGACGGAACATGACCTTGAGTCCGGCATCCAGAATATCTTCACGCAGCGAAGGTTTTGGCATGGTCGAAATAATACGGTCGTACGTATTGAAGTCAACAGCCTGCTGATTTTCTGCTCGCGATGTGGGAAGGGATCGGGGAGTGGGAGGGCTCGAAAGAGTGCCGTTGCATGCAGTCCCGTGTGACTACGGCTGATGAGTCAGTACGCAGATGCAGACACGCACGATGACGAACAATTTCGCGCCACAACTCGCTATGCTTGGTGTTGCTCTGCCACGGACAACATATATGGACCAACTCAACGTCTTTCGGATTGAATCAGACGCGGACATCGCTGCTGCCAGCGAAGTGATGCGACAGCTTCGCTCTCATATAAAGGCCGATCAGTATCTTTCCGTCGTCCGCCGCATGATGAATTCGGATGGCTATCGTCAAGTTGCGGTCAGGGAGGATGGGGTTGTGCGTGCCGTTGCGGGGTATCGCTTCATGGAGATGCTCTATTGCGGCAAGATCCTCTATGTCGATGACTTGGTCACCGACGAACGAACTCGCTCGCGAGGGCATGGGAAGTTGCTCGTCGAGTGGTTAGAAAATGAAGCTCGGGCTAATGGCTGCGATGAGCTGCATCTTGATTCCGGCGTACAGCGCGAGCATGCGCACCGCTTTTATTTCCGTGAAGGTCTCACGATCAATGCGTATCACTTTAGGAAGAAGGTGTGAGGTGTCGGGTGTAACGTGTCACGTGCGATGTGTGGGTTGTGAGTGGGGGTTGAGAGTTGAGAAGCGGAAGGTAGTGAGCCGAAGGAGGCACGCTGCAAGCGGCAGGTGAGAAGTGCGGGCTGTGAGGAAACGGGCAACCCGGTCTATGCGGGTCCATGCGAGTTCTCAATTCCTGTTCCCTCCCTCGCGTGCGGGGAGGGTCGGGGAGTGGGCGCACTCTCTAACGTACCGCGCCGTCGAGCGGGTAACTTGCTAATCTGCGCACTGCCTTCGAATTAGCAGCTGGAGAATGAACAAGTGATCGCTCAAATTCTCGCGGTGCTCGCAGTGTTCGTCATTCAGACATTCCTCCCCGCATCGATGCGCTATTTGAGTGGCGGCCCTGGAGTGGCGAAGCGACTATTAGTCTCGTTGGGTCCCCGCGATCATCAACCGCCGCAAACGCAGATCGGTGAAAGAGCTCAGCGCGCGCTGGCAAACATGCAGGAGGCGTTGCCCGTCTTTCTTGCGATTGCTCTGCTGAACGTGTTTCGAGACGCTCACAGCGTCACCGCAATTCAAGGTGCGCGGATATTCCTCATCGCAAGAATCGCGTACGTACCGGCTTATCTGCTCGGCATCGTGGGTGTGCGATCGGCCGTTTGGGGCATCAGCTGGGTCGGACTAGCAATGATGATCTCGGCGCTTTTCTAATAATGAGCAATCTTCGTCCCAATCGGTTGCGAGAACCCTGTTGAGCCAATAGCGGTGAACGTTCGAGCCGCCTATGCGATCTCTCTCCGTGCTTCCGCGGCGATCTTGCGTAATGCCTGCTCGAACGCTTCCACAGGCTGTCCACCTTGAATCAGATACTTCGAATTCACGATGACCGAAGGCACGGCGTGAATCCCATTCTGCCGATAGAACTCCTCTCGTTCACGAACTTCAGTCGCGTAAAGATCTGATTCGAGGACCTCGCGAGCGCGCGCAGCATCGAGTCCGACTTGCTGTGCCACATCGATCAATGTTTCGTGATCGCTCGGATTACGCCCGCCAGTGAAGTACGCGGCCAGCAGTGCTCGCTTCAGTTCTAGCTGACGTCCTTCCAGTTCCGCCCAATGCAACAGGCGGTGCGCATCGAAGGTGTTATAGATCTTCGTGCGCTTCTCCATGTCGAACGTAAACCCGAGCGCCGCACCACGCTCGCGAATCGCCTCTTGATTCCGCACCAACTGCTCCGGCGTCGAGCCGTACTTCTGCTGCAAGTGCTCGATAATGTCTTGCCCGTTCTTCGTCATGTCCGGATTCAGTTCGAAAGGCTGAAAATGAATGTCAGCCTCAACTTCATCGCCGATGCGATCGAGTGCTTGTTGAAGCGCCGCGAGCCCTATCGCGCACCAGGGACATGAGACGTCGGAGACGAAGTCGATATTGAGTGGGGTGGTCATGCGCAGAAGAGTGTGGCTGCTCTCATGAATCTTCAAGAGGGAATGCACCCGCTTCCAATAGCCAGCAAGGAATATGGGGCCACGTGGAAGGGATGAAAGAAGAGGGCGCGGAGTGTGAGGACGGATGTGATCGATGAACGTGGATCGGAAGATCGAGCAACGTGAACGCATGCTTGGGCACGAAATGAAAGGCTGCGTTCTGACAGCTGGGGCGTGCAGCTATCTGCATCCACTCGGAACGTTGCACTTCGTTTCCATCTCCGCCACAACAGCTGGCGTATGGGAGGATCCAAGTGAACGCGATGTCGGCTCTCGATTTGCCACTATCACAACGCATTCGGTATTGGTCTGCCATTTGTCATAGCGTGAGTGATTTAATTTCAGATCGAACAGTTGACTGTCTGAAAATTCTTCGCTGAACTATCGTTCGCGTCTCGACAACAAGAATCTCGCCTGAGCGGGGTGTCACAAGTTGCAGGCATTCAAGGAGCTAGTGGGCTCTCGGCGTAGCTGCGTCGGCTGGATGTCTGACACGGATGGGGGAGGAAGTGATGGGTTGGATGTCATCACAACGAAATCGCGCTGCGCGCGATGGCGCTGGATCGTACGCATGTCCTCGGTTATATGGATCGCACGTCCGTAGCGTACGGCGCACCAAGCGCCCGATTCTTCACCAGTGTTTTTTTGCGCTCCTCGCTTTGGTCTTCCAATTCGATACTCATGCTGTTGGCATCGAGTACACATACAACAGCAAAGGACAGCTGGAGACCGCGACGTACGATGACGGAACTGTAGTTACCTACCAATACGACGACAACGGCAACCGCACGAGCGCTACGAGTAATGGTGGCCCGGATGTCAAGCCACCCACAATCCCGACGGGAGTTGTCGCGACGGTTCGTTCGAGCGTTCGGATCGACGTGAATTGGGTGGTTTCCACGGACGGCGGTAGCTCTGGTCTTGCAGGCTACAAGATTGAGCGGTGCAAAGGCGCTGGGTGTACAAACTTCGCAGAGGTCTACTCGATTACACGGCCTCCGTTCCAAAACTCCGGTCTCGCTCCAAACACGTCATACAGCTTCCGCATCCGCGCATACGATAATGCGGGCAACAAGTCCGATCCTTCCGCTGCGGTATCTGGAACAACGTTGCCGGATACCACCCCACCTACTGCGCCATCCGGCACGCTGACCGCAACGGTTCAGTCATCGACGCAAATCAATTTGAGCTGGGGCGGCGCCACAGACAGTGGCGGATCGGGTCTTGCGGGCTATCGTGTCCAGCGCTGCTCCGGGGTCGGCTGCACGAATTTCACGCAGATCAAACAGCAGACTGCTCGCACGCTTTCGGATACGGGACTGATCGCATCTACCAGCTACAGTTATCGCGTCTTTGCCTACGACAAGTCTGGCAACGTTTCGACTTCTCCGTCGAATACTGCTACCGCAACAACCTCGGCAGACACAGTCGCACCGGCTACCCCGACTAATTTGATTGCTAGTGCAAGTTCACCCACCAAAGTGAATTTGACATGGACTGCATCGACCGATACGGGGGGTGCAGGACTGGCCGGTTACAAGATTGAGCGCTGTACCACCGCGAGCTGCACCTATTCTCAGATTGGTACCAGCACCACCAACTCATATTCGGACACGACGGCTACACCGAACACGGCATACAGCTATCGGGTGCGCGCATACGACAAAGCAAACCCGGCTAACAACTCGGCGTTCTCAGCGGCGGCAAGCACGACCACACCGCAAGACACAACCAAACCCACAGCGCCGACAAATCTAGCCGCATCGGTCCAAAGCTCTACCAGCATCAAGTTGACGTGGACCGCCTCAACTGACTCAGGAGGCAATCTCTCGGGCTACAACATCGAGCGCTGTCTGAATGCCGGTTGCTCGAACTTTGCGAAGATCGGCACCGCGGCAGCCGTGAGCGGGCAAACGACTGTCACGTATACGGACACCAATCTTTCAGCGTTGAAGACCTACCTCTACCGCGTGAATGCATACGATGCGGCGGGCAATGTGTCTGCTGCGTACTCCAACACAGTGAGTGGCACGACAACGGCTGATACGCAGAGCCCCTCAGCGCCCGCGGTCTCGGTGAGCGCAACGTCTTCAACGCAGTTGACGGTGACTTGGACCGCCTCGACCGATAGCGGCGGAACGGGCCTCGCTGGGTATGAAATCGCCCGATGTCAGGATGCCGGATGCGCTAGCTTTGCGGTCCTAGCAACGGTCGGTGCAGGCACAACTACCTATCCAAATTCGGGATTGAAGGCCAGCACGACATATGTCTATCGCGTTCGCGCCTACGACGCTGCTTCTCCGGCGAACTATTCCAGTGGAGGCACCGCGCAGGCGGCTACTCAAAAGGACTCCATCAAACCTGATGCACCCACAAACTTCCGCGCCATCAATATTGCGGCTCATCAGGTCGATTTCGCGTGGAGTGCACCCGCTGATCAGGGTGGCTCTGGCGTATCCGGCTACCGAATCGATCGATGCAGCGGAAGCTGCAGTACGTACGCCACAGTAGCAACCGTTAGTAACGCCAGCGGACCAGGGTCGAGCATTTCTGGCAGCGATACAAACGGAGTTGCTGATACAACTGCTTACGGTTATCTGGTTCGTGCAGTTGATGCAGACGGAAACGTATCGGATCCGTCTGCTCCGATCAGTGTCACGACGCCGGATGCAACCAAGCCCCTGCCTCCGACAACTTATACGTTCTCGTCGGTAACGTCCTCAACTGCTTACGTGAAATGGGCCGGTGCTACAGATAACGTCGGAGTAACTGGCTATCGCTATCAGCTCAATGGCGGCGCATGGACTGATACGTCAGCCGATACGGCAGCGTTGAGCGGACTTGCTTGCTACACGACATACACCGTATCCGTTCTCGCGCGCGATGCAGCCGGAAACTGGAGTTCGAGTCCGAGTTCAGGGTCGTTCAGAACTCTGGACGGCTGTGCGCCGGGTGCGCCTGGAACACCCTATTTCACCTCGGTCAGTTACACCAGTGCGACGGCAAGTTGGGGAGGAGCATCGGACAACGTTGGCGTCACTGCCTATCAATATCGGATCAATGGCGGCGCATGGATCGATGTCGGCAACTCGACAACCGCTTCGCTGTCGGGGCTAGCAATTCAAACGCAGTACACGGTCGAGGCTCGCGCCGCCGATGCTGCAGGGAACTGGGGAGCACCAAGTGGTGCGGGTTCGTTCAGAACTCTCGCTCCAACGATTGTGATACCGGCGAACCTGGGTGGATCCGTGGCCCTTTCCGGCGGAGCGACGGCGAACTTCTATCTCAGTTCGGGCGGCGACATCCAGGTGCCCGTTTCTACAGGAGGGACACAATCGGCGGGCAGCTGGCTTAGTCCAGCTGTCGGTGGCGACCAATTCAGAATGGTCGCTTCGAACTACGGAAATTGCACAACCACTGTGCCCGCAAATACGTCCGTACCCGTTAGCGGCAGGTGGTCCGTATCTGCGCGTAATCCTGGCGAGTTTCAGACCTGCGCATTCGATGTGACTATAACCAACCCTGTAACGGGAGAATCAAAGTCTAGTCACGTCATCATCAGCGCGTACGACACCGATCGTTATTACTAATGAAGGCGCCGGACCGACATTGGTGGGCTAGTGGAACGGCTGCTATTGGTGCGACCGTCATCCATGTCTCCCTCATTGCTCCGCTCGTGATGGCTACCGCTCGCCACAAACCTCGGTTGCCAGATCAAATTGGCGCGGGCGCGTCCGCACAGGTTGCAAGTAGCGAACTTGCGACCTCAATGACCCTGGTTGACCTACAGCAGGATTCGACCAGCGAAGAGAGCCCTCTTGAACGCCTCGCCTCTGAAGGGATCGAGTTGCCGCAGTCCGCGTTGATGATCGCGAGTCCCGAACCGACGTTCGCACCTGATCTCGACGAAGACGCAACCGAAGATCGCACCATGACTGAAGCTGCTGGTGACACTTCCGGCCACGCTGCGATGTTTGGGCGGTATATCGGACAGATCAACGCACGCATTGAACGCGCATGGTTACGCCCGCGCGATCCGATCGAAAGCGGTCGCTTCAGTTGCCAAACGAAGATAGAGCAGGATGCCAACGGCAAAGTGCTCAGCATTGAGCTGCGTCACTGTAATGGCAATGTGTCGTGGCAACAGTCTCTTGTATCCGCCATCGAACACGCGTCTCCGTTGCCATCGCCGCCGATTCCTTCCGTCTTTGCGGGACGGTTGATTCTGAACTTTGGTTCGAACGCCTATGAGGCCGGCATCTCAGATGAACGCGCATACCAGCCCGAGATCCGTGTTGCGGATGCCAATGTGCAGGTCGCTGCGAGTAACCAACAGATTGAGTCACCGACGCCTGAACTTACGAATTTCCGGGGCTCGATCCATTTGAACATCGAAGGCAAGAAAGTCACTTGGGAGTTGGAGCCTGGCCAGCGGACTTCAACGAATGCAGGAACGACGGACAACGAGCCTGAGAATCAATAACTCGATTTTGGTTTGGATCGTCAACGGAAAGCTTGGGGAGAGCCGGGGAAATCCGGCAGTGGAGATCAATATGCGAGCGGGTCTATTCGCTTCTGCACTCATGCTTGGCCTGAGTGTGTCGGCGCAGTTGCATGCGGCAGCTGGACGAACGGAAGGAGTGTTCGACGTCTCAGCGGAAGGTGCAGCCACTTACACGATTCCGATTTGGGTGCCGCCCGGCCCACGAGGAGTTCAGCCGTCGCTTGCTCTCACATACAGCAGTCTCGGCCGCAACGGGTCTTTGGGCGTTGGCTGGTCGCTTGCGGGGGTGTCGTCCATCGAGCGATGCACTCAGGTGTACGGAATCGATTCCGGTACTTCTCCGGTCACTATGACCAACTCGGACCGCTATTGCCTGGGCACGAACCGCCTGCGGCTGTTGAGCGGCAGCTACGGAGCGGCCAACTCCACCTACGCGAAAGAAGTCGACGACTTTTCTGTTTTGACTGCAAGTGCCTCCTCGCAAGGCTCGGGCCCGCAATCTTTCACCCTGCTCGCAAAAGATGGAACCACGTACGAATACGGAACCATCCCGACCGCCCGGGTGACTTTTAGCTCCAACGGCACAGTTCTGCGTTGGATGTTGAACAAAGTTCGCGATCGCGATGGCAACAGCTACACCATTGACTACCAGCAGAGCGATGGAGCGGCAGAACCGACAACGTTCTCGTGGAGTCCGACCACTGCGAACGGTTCGACGTATCGATATACGGCCGTGCTGAGCTATGTGGATAAGCCGAACAACAAAGATTGGAGTACGTGGTATGTCGCGGGCAATAAGGGCATCAGAAAGAAGCGCCTCAGTAGTATTTCCATCCGCTCGCAGGGTTCGCAGGTTCGCGCGTACGTTTTGGGATATGACAGTGGGCCGTTAACCGGCTTTTCACGCCTGACGTCAATCAAAGAGTGTACAAACGACGCTGCTAGCACTTGTCTGCAACCCACCACCATCTCCTATCAAGCAGGTCGCGGGCTTGATGCGACTGCGCGATACGTCTCGGTGGGTGCAGGCGCAACCATCATTGGTTCTGCAGACTTCGATGGCGATCGCAAACAGGATTTGATCGTTACCGTCGGCTCCAGTTGGTACGTATTGTTCGGCGATAACGGCGGTTTCAGTTCGCCGGTGCCGGTTACGGGGTTAACGGGATCATTTGGCAGCACTGTCGATTACGACAATTTCTTGCCCGGTGACCGGGCCGCATTCATTGCGAATGTCGGAGGTGTGCTCTACACCTACAGCGCTAGCGGTCGCAGCTTTCCCGGTGGCGTTTCAACGGGCATTTCACACCCCACTGGTAGCGTGCCGACTGGCGTCGGCGGCGCTCTTTACTGGTTTGCTCCTGAGACCTCGACGGGAACCAATCGACTCAATATTCGCAACAACATCACTCCAGTCGGCAACGCCAACCCAGTCTTTAGCTCCACTATCAGCGGTCAAGGTAACTCGATTGGCCCGAACGTGTACATCAATGGAGAGACCTACCACGTACGGCTCGGCGCCACGCAGCTCATTAGCAATCGAGGCTTGGAGCGTCGCGACTTGGATGGCGATGGCTACGAAGATCTATATGCAGCGATCGGCGTGGACTACTGTTCTTCGCCGAACTACTGTTACCCGTTCAACACTTACACCGCTCTGTTGCGTTACGGCGGCTTAGATGTAGATGACCCTAGCAAGTGGACGGTGTACTCGGGCTACTCCATTCCTGCCGCCATCTATTTCAATGATGATTACTGCTCCGACGCAGCGGGTGTCGCGGTATCACCCTGCAGCAAAGCTGCAAACGCCCCGATCACCCAATCCCATACCGGCTTCTGGATGGACTGGGATGGCGATGGCCGGACTGACTTGGCATGGAACAACGGCGGGACGATCGCGATCGATGCATCAACGGGTGACGGATTCGCCACCTGGGTGTCCAACACATCTATTCCCTATAACGACTCCTATCGAATTCTCGACCTGGATGGCGATGGGATGGACGACATCGCAATCGTCGATGGCAGCAGCATTCGTTACTACACGCATTCTGCGAGTACAACCACCTACCTGACGCAAGCACCTGATTTGGTTTCGTCGGTCACGGACGGGCTCGGTAATACCTACTCCGTCGACTATGTTTCAACTGCCCATAGCAATCTGCAGATCGGTTCAGCCATCGCAACCACTGCCAAGGCCAGAACCGTTGTCGCGGTGGCTCATTCGCCCGACGGTATCGGGAGTAGCTACACAAAGACTTACACGTATGTAGGGCCACGCGAAGATAAAACTCGCGGCACGTTCCTGGGGTTCGAAGAGCGCGATGTTCGCGACAGTCGCAAGAACCTGCTCACGAAGACCTACTATCGACAGGCATTCCCACGGACCGGATGGGTCTGGAAGACAGAAGTGTATCGCGACGAGACGACGTTACTGTCCAAAACGGAATCTGCGGACGACGTTTATCCGTTGAGCTCCACGACCTTTGCGGAGCGTTATTTTCCGTACGTTACGAGCACAACATCGGAGGTGTACGAACCGCAGGGTACGGCGACGCTCATCCAGCGCAAGACCGTCGATTTCAGCAACTACGACTTCACGACCGGAAACATCGGCACGATCACGACCACGCTGGCCGATAACAACACTAACGAAAAGTGGACTTCAGCGGTCACGATGGAATACGCACCGAAGGCTTCGGGGTGTTTCGATCTACCTTCGCGAATCAAAGAAGAGCTCGATCGCGTGCTGCCAGATCAACCAGTCGTCACGCGCACAGTCTCATTCACAAAGGATGGCTCGTACTGCCGGCAGAAGACCCAAACGATCGAGCCCGATAGTAATCAGTATCGCGTCACCACGACATACGGCTACGACTCCTTCGGCAACGTAAACTCGGTCGCGATCGATGCACTCGAGCCAAGTGCATCAAACCCAAGTACATATCAGCCGATGGCCACGCGGACCAGCTCGGTTTATTGGGGAAGCGCGGGCGTGGCGCCGGAAACGATCACTAACGCATTGAATCAATCCACGACCATCACCTACTACCCGGAAACAGGACTCCCGCACACGATTACCGATCCGAATGCCCTGACAACGACGCTCGGTTACGACGGCTTCGGACGTTTGACGAGCCGCATTGCGCGCGATCAAACGTCTGAGACGATCGAGTACAGGAATTGCGCCTCGGACGTGGGTTGTCTAGACAGTAATCACGTTCTTACTGTTCTGAAATCTGAACAGGACGGCAGTTGGCAGCGCATCTATTTCGACAAGTTCGAACGCCCGCTAGTGACTCGCTCGTCGCAGCTAAACGGCTATGCACAATGGAATCAGGTCGGCTACGACAATCTTGGCCGCCTCACACAATCGAGCATTCCATGTCTGACGACCAGTCCGACATCGAGCTGTGTCACAGCGTGGAACAGTCTCGAGTATGACTTGCTTGGCAGAATGACTAAGAGTTCGCGACCGGCCAACGAAAATGAACTCACTCGGCCGATCACGACCACGGTGACGTATGCCGGGCTCACGAGCACGATCACCGATCCGCTCAATCGCACCAGCAGCCAACAGGTCAACATCACCGGTCAACTAATTAAGTCGACCGATGCAAATGGGTACTACCAGGACTTTAGCTACGACAGTGCAGGTAGCCTGATCCAAGTCAGAGAGAAGGATCAGACCGGACGCTCCCCAGGGCCGGATCCCGATCCGGTGCTGTTCTCTGCCTCATATGTGTATGGCGCAGGCGCCTTTCAGATATCCAGTCATGATCGTGCCCTAGGTACTCGCACACGCTGGTATGACGGGCTAGGTGAATTGCGTCGCTGGCGCGACGCCAAGAACCAAGACTTTTTTGCCGACTACGACTCCCTGTCGCGCTTAGTGTCACGAAGTGAGCCCGATACGCAGACGAACTATGTGTGGGGCAACAATGCCTCAGCTCATGATATTGGTCAGCTCGCCTCAATGTCCTCCACCAGCGGCGGCGAGACCTATGCCGAAACGTTCTTGTATGACGGCTATGCACGCCTGCATCGGCAGAGCATCACCTTGCCGGGCGATGCGACCACGTATGCCTACGATTTTGACTACGATCCGACGCTAGGCGTGCTGAGCACGATCACGTATCCGAGCAGCACTTCGCTGTATCGTTTGTCAGTCAAGTACAACACCACGAGCGGCATCTTAACGAGCATCACGGACGCAACCGACGGGACCGCGTACTGGCAATTGGACCAATCCGTCGGCGGCATGAATGCGTTCGGTCAGATCACAAACGATAAGCTCGGCGCGGGTATCGTTCGCGCGCGGAGCTTCGACGCCGTCACGGGCGCGTTGGAGAAAATCACGGCTGGACCTGCCGCCAATCCAATTGCGCTGCAGAATGCTTCTATCAGCTACGACGATCTGGGCAATGCCACACAGCGCCAGAACAACCTCGGCAGTCTACCCGCCAGCCTCACTGAAACCTTTCACTACGGCGGCGGTACGAACAGCGATCAACTGGATCGTTTGACGAGCGTGGATCTCACCGACGGATCGACACCTTCAACTCCACTCAGCCAAACCTTCTACGAAACCGGCGACCTCAAACACCGCGAAGACCTCGGCGGTACCTCTATTCCCGTCGACATGACCATCGGCTGGACCAGCTACAACTATCCCAAGAGCATCACCGCTCCCTGGCTGAATGAATCCGCCACCTTCTCCTATGGTCCGAATCGAGATCGTTGGCGCATGGTGTACAGCCAAGGCGGCAACGGCGAGACCACCTATTACTTGGGTGGGCTGATGGAGAAGGTGGTGAATGGATCCTCCATCGAGTTCCGGCACTACGTCGCCGGCCCCGAGGACATAATCGCGCTGTACACGCGAGCAAGTAACGGAACGAACACGCTGAGCTACTTGTTGGGGGATCAACAGGGAAGCATTGACACGATCGCCAGCTCTGCGGGTGCGGCACTCGTCAATGAATCCTTCAGCGCATATGGATTGCGCAGAGATCCGAGTGACTGGAGTGGCGTGCCAACGAACTCCGGCGACTCACTTACTCGTCAGGGCTACACCTTCCAAACCGTGCTCGGCAAGATGGGCCTCAATCACATGAATGGCCGCGTGCAAGATACGGTGAGCGGGACGTTCCTATCGCCGGATCCGTTCGTCAGTGAGCCTGGCAACACGCAGAGCTGGAATCGTTATGCGTACACGTATCACAACCCGATGTCGTATGTGGATCCGAGTGGGTTCATCCCGTGGGCCAACAACGATGGTCCAACGGATAATCCAAATGGACCGGATTGGGATGTGTGCTCACTTATTCCGGGCATCTGTGATGGAGGGCATCACCCTGCACTCCCGAGCTGTGCGTATCTCGGCGAGTGCGTCAGTACGCCGCGAAATCTTGGGCCGTATGTGGCCCCGCAAACGTACGACACAGGTAAAGATTGGCGTGGGGTGGCGGTGGTGGCGGAGGGGCCGGAGCAGAGTTTTGCGTGGAAGTTATTCGCGCTTAACTTCTTTAAGTGCATGGCCAATGATGGATTAGCGCAGTTCCGCTGTACACCAGAGCAATGGAGGAGTGCAGCGAAGGATTATGCGTTGGTGTACGCGTTGCCAGGTGGCATGAGGGGCCTGGGTGGCACCATGGCGGAGGTCCTGCAAGCAGGGCAAGTTGCAGCCGCTTCAAGAAGTGCCGTGTGGGCGCTTGGAGCGTTCCAGCGAGGGCGAGTGATTGAACAGGCACTCGGATCGAATCTTCCCAGCAACTTTCCTGTCATTGATAAGTTTGTTCGTGGTATCGCTACAAGCATTAAATCGTTGGATACGGCCGCAGCCTCCTATCAAGATGCCGCGGCGCTAACGCGTACGCTCAACGGCTATGTCGATGATCTAGCGGCCTTCGCCGGGAGAACTTGGGCTGGCGTGAGCATTCCTGGTTCATCTATCGTAGGAAAGGAGTTGATTTTGGCGATACCAAGCTCGGTAATGACAGCAGCACAACAAGCTGCTATCCAGGCGGCAGTTCAGCGTGCAGCTAGTATGGGTGTCAATCTGGTTATTAAGGTGCTTTGATGGGCGCAGCGTCACACATGTGGCATTTTTATATCCGGAAGGGAATGGCGTATCTCCCTACCATTGCACGGACAGAAGCCGGTTTTTTCCTGGATATCGAACCGGTCGTCGTACTTCAGGCTGACCGCCGCGGAGACTTAATCCGTGCACTTGGGCAATCGATCGCCTCAGGGAACGTCAGTGCGCTCACTCCGAAGAGAGGTGCATACGGAACTCCAGCAATACTAAAGGCCGCCAGTATCAAAACATGGGCGACGTTCGAGAGAGGTGCACGATGTTATACGGTCTATCGCACTGATTCAGGATACGAGATACCGACGATGGAGCATCGTGCCGAAGGATGGGTAGAGAATGCGGAGAAGACAAAGAGGCTTCCGCTATCATCGCATCCCGATGACGTAGCGCGCGTACTTGTTGATGACGCGTGTGCTTCCCAGGGTGGATGATCGCTCCCGAGCGCGTTCGACCCATGTGACAACCGGAGATCGCGACGGTGCCGGTGCAAACATTTGAACATTCCTTCGCGGTGGGAATGGTGCCGGGTTTGACTTATTGGACATACACATCGAAACGCATTGATCCGCACCGAGCCAGCATCGCTAATCTCGTGCAGATTCTCTGTTGGAGCAGCATGGATGCCTCGCCCTCCGCGTTCATATTCCTGGCGCGTACTATCACGTCATTCTGCGCGGCAATCATCGCGAAGCGTTGTTCGATCATCCGGCTGATCGGCAAAAGCTCAACGACATCATTTCCGACGTACTGACTCGTACAGCTGCTCGCATTCATGCCTTTTGTTGGATGACCAATCATCTGCATGGCTTGATTCAAACGGCGGATCGTCCGCTGGGCAAAACCATGCAGCGTGTTGCCGTTTCGCTATTCCCACTATCGCCATCGATCGCTTCGCACCGCGGCCATTTTTTTGAGTGCTCAACGGCGCCGGGTTTCGGTATTTCGATAACGATGGTCCAACGGATAATCCAAATGGACCGGATTGGGATGTGTGCTCACTTATTCCGGGCATCTGCGATGGTGGGCATCACCCTGCATTCCCGAGCTGTCTGTATTGCGTATTCCGCCTGATGCCGGCCACTGATTCCGCCGCATGGGCGCCACCCATTCCACGCCATGGCGGCCGGGTATTCCGCGGCATGGCGGCCACCCCCCTGTTGGTCTTGATGAGGTGATTGCCAGCTGCGGCTGAGTGCCGGGGTAACCATCGCTATCGTGCGTCCTTTTTATTCGAAGAGGACGAGAGTCGATGGCGCAAGAGAGGTTATCCATGCGGAAGATTCGCGAACTGCTGCGGCTGAAGTTCGATCTGCGACTGAGCAGGAATTGGACACCCACGAATTCGATATGAGTTCTTCCTCGATCATCGAGGCGTCAGGTCATTTGGTGGGTGTCCAAAAATAGGATGTTTCAGTTCAATTTCATGGGTGTCCAGAAAAGAGGGCTGCATTTCCATTTGGCATCGGCGCTCGGTCCTTTCGGCGCTCGCACCGACATGATCCACAACTGGTCGGGAACCGGGTCACGGCATCTTGAGATCGGGATAGAGCCTGGCAACGCACGCAGGACAGATGCCGTGAGAGAACTTCACCTCGCTGCGTTCTGAGACGTACTCCTCCAAGGAGTGCCACTGTCCTTTGTCATCGCGTATTGCTTTGCATGACGAACAGATCGGCAATAGACCGCGCAGTGTTCGCACTTCGGCCAATGCCTCATCGCGTTCGCGCAGCACGCGTTCAAGTGCTGCTTCGCGTTCGCGCAACATGGTGACATCGGCCACGTGCACCCAAAACCCTAACGTCACGCCATCGACCACATCCGGCGTGTACGTGGCGATGCTGTCTCTGAATCCACCCTGCGGTAACGGAATGCGCCTTTCGAACACCTGCCTCTCTCCGCGCAACGCGCCGAGGATATAGCGGTGATTCTTTTCGTAGAGATCGCCGAGGAGTTCTTTCATCGTCATCCCGAGCATCTCCTTTGGCGTTCTGCCGAACCACTCCCGATACGCATCGTTCGAAAACACGCAGCGTTGATCTTTGTCCCAGTAGGCGACCATGGCGGAGATGTGATTCACGGCCTTGAGCGCGATTTCGCTAGCTCGAGGATGAGGAGAGGACGGAGCTTGGTTGAGCGCAAGCGAATCGCTCGGTTCGTGGTTCGCGTCCGCTTGCTGTTCGAGTTTCATTGAAGCTTTACTCAGTCGCTGCGGGCTCAATAGCTAACCTCGACAACAGCCGAGCTATAGCTTGCGCCATGTCTTCGGCGCGATTGGGTTTCTCAATCACTTCGCGAACGTCTAGGGCCGCAGCCCTTATCCCGAAGATCCCGCGTGACATACCCCGAAATGATGGCAACCGGTAAGTCCGGGCGCAGTCGCATGGCTTCTCGTGCTACGTCGAGGCCGGACGGCCCAAGCATATTCTGATCTGTCACAACCAAATCGAAGGCGGACGGATCTGCCTGCAGCGCAGCCAGCGCCTGGTCCGATTCCATGTACCCGCTGACTTCGTATCCAAGGCGCTCGAGAAACCACGTCGCGAGCATCACCATGGACTCTTCATCGTCGATAAAGAGGATTCGTCGACGATTGAGTTGAGGGACCTTTGCGATCACTAGAACCTGCTCTGACGCGAGAAAAGGCTGATCGCCGCCCGCAGGAAAAGCATTACTCGCGCCGGTCCGGCCAGTAATGCGGAGAACACCTTAGGGCCTAAGGGATCTGCGAGGGAAAAGCCGCCGTATAGCGCCGATGCGGCGCCGTACATATTTAGAAGGACGCTCAATTCTCTTGCGATTCTTCCATCATCTGCTCGAAGTCGGGACTCGCAGACATTTCGCATCGCTTGCGTTGTGCTTCGGACACGTCTACTACTGCGGCAGCTCTACCGACTCGAAAAACGAGCGCCTTCGCCGCGAGCCCGACCGCTTCGGTTCCGGGCGCATAAGCCGATACCACTGCGGCTTTGATCTTGGCGGCGCCAGGTCCCGACACAATCTGACCAACTCTGGCAGCGCACCTACGCTTTCCGCTTTGTCTTCTTCGACTTCTGCACAAGCTTCAGCAACGCATTCAGATCCTTTGCATCGCCGCCCTCGACGATGAATACGTCTTCGCCTTTCTGAACCAATCGAGAAGGTTCATGCGTATTGGCGTACTTGCTCTCGAGTAAGCGTTGATAGTCTTCGGCGAACTCACCTGCTTGGGCCTTCGAATCCCACGAGGTTCGCACGATCATCATCGTTTCTTCGGAGTCTTTGCGTTTGAAAACGGCATAGCGATCGCCGTCCCAGCCCGCTGCTGCGGCTTCCGCATCGCTCGCGAGTCCCTGCTCCTTGAAAATGATTCGCCACCCGAATTCCCCAACGACATCACTGTTCAACAGATCCCAACCTTTGAGGGCGCGTACCCCAGCGAATGACGGAAATTGAATTCGCGAGGGCGCTTCGCGATTCCGCCACTTCTCTGGATGAAGAATTTGTTCTGTCGATTGCGGCGGATACTCCGTGTACAGCTTCTCAACTTCGCTCCATCCCTGTTCTTGCACACTGAAGACAAAGTTCATCCCTTTGAGATAGACGCCGAGCATCGATTCCATGATGAAAGAGGGAATTTTGTCTGAGGCGTCCAGCGCGTTTGCAGTATCGGTGCCCAGGGTCTCGGCGACATTCGGCAGCTTCATCATCGCTTTCAGTTGGTTCATGTCCATCTGACTCTGCATCGCGATCACGGGCTTCAACATGTCGCGCGACGGAGTCTGCTGAGCCATCTGCTTCACCATCCATAAGGTCATCATGTATGAAGCATCGCCTTCTACGACCGCCTGGCGTGCCGACATCTCATCGCTGTCCAGTGCTGGCCCGCTTTGGTCCGCTTTCATCGGCATGTATTTCTGAAGATCGAAATATTGATCCTGCAAGCCGTGATAGAGCTCGTGTGCGTACGTCATGTTCCGCAGCATCTCGGGCATGTTTGGCAGCAAGACGTAAAACTTTTGGGATTTCGGATCGTAGTAGGCCGCCAACTGCGAACCCATCACCATCTTGGCAACGTCTTTCAGATTCGACAGCGGACCGCGATACAGGCCGAGCCGCTTCACAATCGCCCCATAATTTGCGTTCAACGCCTCGGGCAGCGATTCGCGCATGCGCTCATCCATATACTTCTGAAAGTCTTCTTGCGACTGCATCTCGGCGGGAACAGGATGCCTAAATGCGAGTCCGCGCAGGTCCGCGACGTCTTGCTGCAGTTTCAATGTGATGGCCTGCAGGTCCGGTTGAGCTGGGACCGGCGGAGGTGCATCGTCCGCGAAACTGGCTGAGCCAACAGATAAAAATGAAGCGGCGAAGACGCCGATAGTCCTGTTCTTCTTCATTGTCCAAGTCCTAATGCGCGCTGAGTACGCAGCAACATGGTAGCGGATGCGGATGATGGGGTGAGGGGTCAATGCGAGCCGTATTCGCCAGAAGGCCAGGCCTGAGCCATCGCCATCGCCATCTCAAATGGCGGCATCCTCTTGGGCAAGCCTCTCCCCTGACCCAGCCAGTGCTTGCGCCCCTATGTCACATTCCCGTTGACACCCCAACCCTCATCATCATAGGTTCGCTGCAACAAATTACATCCGGGCACTCGATTCGGAATCCACAGCGGGTTTGATATGGAAATCGGCAGGGGGACGGCCTCCAAATTTCTTGCGTGTGGGCCGCAAGGTCCGGGCGCCATTGGTGCATTCAATTCTCAATTTGAGCTTCGAATAGTGCATTCAATCGGCCGAGTGTTCGCGCTGATCGGTGTTTGCTTCCTTGCTTGTGGCTGCTCGCTCGCCGTTTCGAATATCGGTCCCGCGCGAAAGTACGATCCTGCGATAGTTTCGTTGCGAGATAACAGACCAGATCACGAAAAGAAGGCCGAGCGTGCGGGAATCACATCGTCGACCGTCGAACTGGGAGATTCGAATTTCCAGCCGAGCATATTGGATCACCTCAAAAGCGAGCTGGCGAATCAGAAGCCCGAGGACACTGCTCACGTCGAATTCAATTTGTCGCACTTTCGTATTGTCGATGCCTTTCCTCACCGGATGGCTTCGGCGCAAGCAGGAGGTCTTGCGGGCGTCACGGCCAGTTACGGCGTTAGCAGTGTGCAACAAGTCTCGAACGACACGGATGCGATCATTTGTGTCATCTCGGGCACGCTCAACGGAAAACAAGTCGCAGGGGAGGCCGCCACTCCATACAAGACGAACCCGTTGGCTGTTTCGGTTCGCAACGATGCGAATTGGATAGCGGCCGTAAAGGAATCATTGGAACAGGCAGTGCGGCAGCTCTATGAGTCGATCAGATGAGTAGCTTGGATCGCCGAGCCGGGGACGTGCCAAGTGGGCCGCGTGAGTTACGTAGCGACGGCTAAGAAAACTGACGCCACGAATGCGTATCGCCATTGGTGGAAGTCGATGCCTTCGGTAGGCGAGGCAAGACATCGATTGGAAGGCGGGTAACAAACTGGGAGTGGGGACGCTCTTATGAGCAGCACAACAATTGAGGCGGATGTGCCGTTTGAGGCAACGAACAATGAGTTGCCGAGTTCGCAGCGATTCGAGTTCACGGCTACAGGCGCAGAGTATTTCCGAATTTGGATCGTCAATCTGCTGCTGACGATCGTGACATTGGGAATCTACTCGGCGTGGGCGAAGTTCAGAAAGCTCCGCTACTTCTATGGCAGCACGAGGCTGGCGGGTTCCAGCTTTGAGTATCACGGCCAGCCGAGACAGATTCTCAAAGGCCGTCTGATCGCGGCGGCATTTATCCTTCCTTACGTCGTGCTCAACAGCGTGAAGCCGCTGTGGGCAATCCCGTTCATCGTGCTGTTTGTGATCGTGACGCCATTTCTTGTCGTGAAGTCACGCCGATTCCAAACCCGCATGACGTCGTGGCGGAACATTCGGTTTGGGTTTATCGGTACCTATGGCGAAGCGGCCAAGATCTACTTGGGGATGGCGCTGCTAATACCGCTTACAGCAGGTTTAATTGCGCCGTATTGGTTGTTTGCCAAACACCGATTCGTGATTGCCAAGACGACCTATGGCAAAACGCAATTCCACTTCGTTGCTTCGTCGGCTTCGTACTACAGGGCGTACTTGGTTGCGGTTGCCGTTGTCTTGGCGATGATGTTCTCCATCATGCTGTTCAGCGGAGCCGCCGGTTTAATGGCGACGGCGACTGGTGCGGGCGGTGAATCCCCATACGCTGCAATGATCGTCACGATTGGGTTGATGGGTATCGGCTACACGTTGGTTTTCGCGACCGTGCACGCGCTGACACTGAACGCAGCACTAAGCGGGACCGGGATCGAGGGCAATCGATTGGAGTCGGAGTTAGCGGTCACGCGCGTAGCTTGGATTTATCTCAGCAGTGCCGTGCTCATCGTTATCATGTTAGGGCTCTACTTCCCATGGGCGGTAGTTCGCTTTCGTCGATACCAATTGAGCGTCTTGACTCTTCACCTGTCGGGTGGCTTGAACTCGTTCGTCGCAAGCGAGCAGCAGCAGGTATCGGCGACGGGCGAAGAAATGGGCGATCTTCTCGATCTCGACTTCGGCCTTTGAAGCATGAGCCTGCAGGGAACGTTCTTCGACGGCAAAACCTCGGCCGCACATGCAGTCGAGGTTTCCTTGTTTTTGGACGGGTCGATCCAAATCCGCGGCGTATCGATCGCGTACGGCTCCACGCTGCTGGACGCCAAAGTCTCTGAACGAATCGGCAGTACCCAGCGCCGCATCACGTTCAAGGACGGTGAGGTGGTTGAGGTGGCTGATAACGATGCAATCGATCAGTGGTTATCGAAGCTCAATGCCCTTTCGCAGGAACACTTCGTTTCTTCTCTCGAGCAACGTTGGCCGATTGCGATCGCTGCGCTGGTGTTGATCGCGATTGGAGCATTCGCCTTCGTTCGGTTCGGCGTGCCAGCGATCGCGAAGCACATTGCGTACAACACACCATTGAGTGTCGATGCAGCGATTGGCGAAGGCGGTCTGGAAGCGATGGATAGGGCGTTCTTCAAGCCTTCTGAACTTCCAGAGGACCGCAAGCAGGAAATCGAAGAGCGATTCGCAGCGATGACATCCGAACTCGCTGACGAGCACGACTATCGTCTAGAGTTTCGTAAGGGGGGTCCGATCGGGCCGAATGCATTTGCGCTTCCGTCCGGAATCGTCGTCATCACCGATGAGCTGATCGATCTGGCGCAAAACGACGAGGAGATCGTCGCGGTGCTTGCGCACGAGGTTGGCCACGTCGTGAATCGTCATTCGTTACGTATGCTGCTCCAGAATTCGGGAACTGCAGCGCTCATGTTCGGGCTGCTCGGCGATGTGGGCTCTATCTCCGGTCTTGCCGCATCCCTGCCGACCATGATGGTTCACATGAAGCACTCCCGCGACTTCGAACGCGAAGCGGACGATTACTCGAGAGCGTGGCTTCGGGAACACGGAATCGCAACGTCTCGCTTCGGTGATTTGCTCAAGCGAATCGAACAGCAACAGGGGAATGGACGACGCTCGGGAGCTTTCAACTATTTCTCATCTCACCCGAGCACAGAGGAGAGAGCGAAGGAGCGGTGAATGAGAACGTAGCCCGGCGCTCAGCCGATTTCGGTTTGAAGATATGGAATCGAATAGCGCATGGATGTATGTTCCGTACCGCAGCACTCGGTAGTGGCGGCTGGCATTGATCCATTCCCGAGAAAATCAGAATCGAAAAGGAGGCTCGCAATGTGGCGTTCAGCGTCTGTGGTCTTAGCGGCGATTAGCTTGTGTGCATGCGCGAGCGAGCCGGAGGAAGTGACCGCGAACTTGAAAATCGCGACCGATGAAGCGCAAGTGAGTCGATGCGACTACGTCGGCACCTTCAAAATGAATTTCAAGGAAGACGGCATTGATCAGTCGCTCGCTTCTTATAAAGATCGAATGCGTAGCAACAAGGAATTCCGCAGAGCGGCGAGCAAGGGCGCCAATGTCATCCTCAGAGTCGATCCGAATCCTGCTCCGCTCGTGCCGGTGAAGGCGTATAGCTGCGATCCGGGAGAGCTGGCTCCGCATCGGTTTTGAACGCTGAGCCTTTCGCTCGAAGAAGGATTCGGACGCAAACACAAAGAGCGCAAAGGGATGGCAGATGTTTGGACGCGAAAACGCGCGCACTGAGTTACGTCCGGTTTACGTGTTGGGTGCTCAAGCTCGTGACTCGCTTTATCTTCGCCACTGCTTCTCCGTGTTCCTCGCTGGATAAATTCCGCCTCAATTCGCCATCTGCTGAGGTGCCGCAGCTTCGGTAGCCGCAATCGGTGCCGCTGCTTCGGGATTCTCACTCGGAGGTGGCGGCAATTGCTCCGCAGTGAGCACTGCCATGTTCACGACGGCGGGATCATCGCGGAGTTTGATGTAGAGGCCTTTGTCGATCGGCCGAGGCACCGGCAGCGAGCGGCCGGGGAACCCATCAGGAACTTCGACTGCAGTTTTGAACTCTGGATCTGCTGCAACCGAGTCGACAAGGAATAGCTTCGAGCCGGTAAGTTTGCACTTTTCCTCGGCATCGGCAGGGCACTGCAACGTTTCCAAAGTGGGCAACCGGACCAGCGTCCCCAGCTGCATCCAATCCCCCGCGACGCCCTTATTAATGACTCGGAATTTGAGTGGGCCGAACGCGGAAAAACCAAATGCCTGTTCGGGATCGAATGTCGCAACGGCGACCTTTGCATCTGCAAGTGCGAGTCCGCGGTTCGTGAGCGTGAGCGCAGTCGAGAAAGCCTCATCGACACTGGCCACCTCGATGCTCGCGTCACGACTGAACGTGGCCGGCAACTTCGCACGCACGGAGAAAACAAGCTTCGCGTCCTGGGGCAACTGATTTTCGCCGGCGAGCTGAACGTTGCTCTCCTGGGTGTGCTGCGAAAGTCGCACGCTCTTGCCGAGTAACTCCACACTCGGGCGCGGTGCAGTGATCGCGACGTTCACTGGAAAGGTTCTTCCGTCGCGCAGCCTTACGCTCGCCTTGATCTGCTCTCCAGGCGCCAGGGATGTCACTGCTGCGATCGGTGAATCGGGCGATGCATCGCTGTGGGCGCTCGGATCGACAGCTACTTCCATTGGCATCGAGTCTGCGGCCGGAGCAGAGCTGGACTGCGCTGGTACGAATTCGACGCCTTTCAGCGTGAGGTTCGCAACATCTGTGAGTCGACTACCTTTAAGTACGCCCGCTGTCTCGCCCGCATGCAGAGAGAACATTTCAAAGCGGCCTGCTTCCGGATATGTGCGAAATTCCAGCGTTTTGGGTTCGGCACTTCCGTATTGCGATACCAGCAACGTGAGCGGCCCGGGTTCTGCTTGCTGCAGCGGTAAGTTGATCTGCACTTCATTCGCTTTAACAGGCGACCACTCGACACGCAGCTCCTTGCCGCTTGGATCTTTGGCCATGATGCGATCGATGCACGCGATGCTGCCGGCTTGCAGGTGCAGTGTGTTCTCGCGGCCGACAATCAAAGAGCCATCGTCCGTCGGTGCGGGCGCCCATGCCTGCGTGTTCGCATTCACAAGTTGAAAGCCTGGGCCCTGAAATTTCTCGAAACCCCAGTAGCCGTGGAGCGAACCTTGAAAGCGATCCTTCAGGCTCGCACTCGACAGCGGTGATGTGTCGACCACGAACCCACCTTGCGATGCATCTGCAGTTGCGGGCAAATCGATCACTTCGCCATCTTTGCCCGTTACACGCAGGAAGGTGTCATGCGCGTACTCGGTGGAGAACACGAGCGGTGCGCCTTCCACCGGAAGGATCAGCGAATTGCGCCGCGCGCAGTAAATATCCGCCGGGCTGACTGCGTGAAGCGGAGGTGGCAACGCCTTTTCGATCGCGGGCAGCGACGCAACCAGCACCGATTTCGGATCTTGAAACGAAGGCGCAGTGTTCAAGGTCAGCGTGAGCTCATTGCCAAGCGCGGTGGCGAGTGCCGGGATGTATTGATAGTTCGCGACACCAAAGGAATCGAAGAGGCGGCCCAAGTCACGCAGCGTCGCGAGGTATGGACTGTAGTAGCCGTAGCTCATCTGCGGGGTGGCGCTCGCTGCGATCACGAGGTCGCTTGCAGGGCCCGTGGTGAGCGCTTCGACGATCGAGACACTATGACCATCGTTGAGAATCAGAGTGTCTTGGCCTTGCATCAAACATGGCGCCTGGAGTTGAGGCAATCGATCTAGACATTTCTCATCGACGCGAATGCCGAGGCTGCGTGCGAGCAATGGAGTGGTGTCTTTCAACACCGCAGGGTTCGCGGCGTTCAGTCTGCGAATGGCCGCGAGATAGCGCTCCAGGCGCGAGCGATCGAGTGTCGCTTGGTTCAATTCTTGCGATGCGCGCACGAAGGCACCGGGCCGAGCGCGTACTGCATTTACGAGCGTCTTGAAATCCCCGCCGGTTTCCGGCGCAAGGAAGATCAAAGCTTGTTGGGCGCCTTCAGGCACCGTCACCGTCAAGCGCCCATCGACACATGCCTTCTTATGTGTGCGGCAACTGAAAAACCATTTCTTCGGCGGCGGATTCGTAGGGCCACGCAGGAAGCCGACAATCATTAAATAGCTCTCAGCTTGGTTCTCCGGAAAATCCGCTTTCACGTAGAGTTTGTCGCCAGGAGCCAGATGCGGTGCTTGAGCAATCGGCAGAGTGGCATCGCCCCGAGAAACGGCGGCTTCGAGCGTGGGACCGATCAGATCGAATGGCGCGGGGCCGGCCGCATGTGCACGACAAAATGCGAGGGCCGCGAGCAACAGGAGAGGACTTGGAACTCTAAATCTCATGGGGGCGAATCGTAGAATAGAGTCGGCGCGCGCGGAACCAGGCGGCAGACTACGAAATTTTCTGTCGGCGATATCAGACTCCATTGCGCCGCGTTCGTTCCCGTGTTCGAGCAGGAGAATTTAGTGGCGAAGATCGCAGTGATTGGGCCAGGCGCTGTGGGCAGCTGCGTCATCGCGTGGCTGATGCAGAATCCATCGCACAGTCTCGTCGTGGCAGCGCGGTCGCCATTGACAGACATCGAGGTGCAAACGCCCGATCGTGTATTGCGCGTGGATCCGCAAGTGATCAACCAAGCTGAGCCAGTCAGCTCGGTCGATTGGGTGTTGGTCGCGACGAAGGCTTACGATGCCGCGCGTGCTGCGGCCTGGCTGCCGTCGCTGTCGAATTCAGCGACGATCCTGGCGGTGCTGCAAAACGGGGTTGAGCATGTCGAGCGATTTGCGCCTTACTTTCCGCGCGATCGGATTCTCCCGGTAATGGTCGATATTCCCGCAGAGCGACCGGTGCCTGGTCGCGTTTTGCAGCGACGCAATGGATGCATGATCGTTGCCGAGGGCGAGGAGGGCGCACGCTTCGCCGAGTTGTTCGCGCACACGCCGATTGACGTGACGCAATCCAATGACTTCAAGAGCGTGGTGTGGCGCAAGCTCTGCGTGAATGCAGCCGGTGCTCTATCGGCGGTATTAATGAAACCTGCAGTCATCGCTCGTCACGACGGCATCGCCCGAATCATGGAGAGCATCATTCGCGAGTGCATCGCGGTGGGGCGCGCAGAGGGTGCGACGCTCGATGACTCGATCGTGTCGAACGTGATTGAGGGCTACAAACGCACGCCGGATGCAATCAATTCGATTCACGCCGATCGAATGGCGGGGCGTCAGATGGAAATCGATGCTCGCAATGGCGTAATCGTCCGGCTGGGCCGCAAACATGGTATCCCAACGCCAGTGAATGAAATGGTCGTGGCGATGTTGGAAGCGAGTGCGTGAGCTGAGCGACGATGAATGGACACCAAGAGCACAAGGAACCGCAGAGAACACTGTGCTGCGCGATTGAGGTTCAAGGTTGAGGTCTGGTCGTTAACGGCAAACAGTCAACTCTCGACGAAGAAGGAAAGAACCGATGAAAATGACTCGCATGGTTCCAATGCTGCCTGTGCGCAGCATGCCTGCAAGTGTCGAGTTCTATCGGAAGCTCGGATTTCAGGTCGAGGATCGTCACGACGATTGGGGATGGGCAATGCTACGCATGGACGAATGCCGATTGATGCTCGATCAGTCGATCAATCAGCATCCGCTCGCCTCCAAACAAACCGTGATCTATTTGTATCCTCAAGACGTCGTCAGCTATCACGCCGAAGTCCGGCGCAACGATGTTCAGGCTCCTGATCTGGAAGTCACGTTCTATGGAATGACGGAGTTTCGAATTGCGGATCCCGACGGGAATCGGTTGTGGATTGGGCAGAAGCGCTAGGAAACAGGTTCAGTCCACGCCGACAGTCGTGGCGAGTTCGCCCAAGCAGTCCACGAGAGACTCGCTACGTGTTTTCTGTGCAACACATTGAGCCGCGCCGTATCCGGTGCAAAGTGACGAATGTGGGACCGGCTTCGAACTGGAACCAGTCGATGGAGTACTAAATCTCCGCCAAAAAGCTGCGGATCGCGGGCTGACAATGGCTGCGCGACCTAATGAAGAGCATTGGGACGTCCTACCTCATTCATGTTGTCGAGGCGCGACATCTTGAACATTCTCTACGCCGTACCGCGACGCGGCACTGACCGGTTGATTCATTTTTCGGGGATCGTCTAACGCCCACGGTGGAACGTGAATGCATTACCATGGCGCGCGTCACGGACCTCGATGGATCCGGACGCCATAGTAAAAAATGAAGTTGATCGATCAAATTGATCGATTTGCAGGGCGGATACTGAAATGACCTACCTCAAGTTGACCCGCGCGAAGGCAATCCTTGCGTCCTTCGCGATTGTTTCGTTGCTGTTCGCGAACTTCCCTTCGGTCGACATTCAAGTGTCGAAGTGGTTTTTCGAAAGCGGGTTCTATTCGCAGAAGGAGTGGTGGGAGCAGATGCTCCATCATGGTGTGAAATACTTCGTGGGCATATCGGTCGCCGTGATTCTTGGTTTGTATGCGTTCAACAAATTTGCAAAGCGATCGGTCGGTGACGTCGATGGTAAGAAGGTCGTCTATGCGCTCACGGTACTCATTCTTGGCGCTGGTTTACTTGTCAACGCTGGCTTCAAGGATCACTTCGGACGTGCTCGGCCGCGAGACGTGCAAGAATTCGGCGGTGCGAAACTGTTCACTCCTGCGTATGTCGTGTCCAATCAGTGCACCACGAATTGTTCGTTCGTTTCAGGCGATACGGCGGCTGCCTTCTTTTCCCTTACGCTAGTGATGGCGTTTCGTCGGCGGCGGCGAGCGTTGCTTCTTGCAAGTCTCGCGTTTGGCATCGGAGTGTCGATCGCGCGGCTCGCGGCAGGCGCACACTTCTTGTCGGATGTGACCGTAGCGTTCTTTGTAATGTTGATCACGAGCGATGTTCTGTATCACTACATGTTATCGCCCGAGCGAGAGGCGCTGCGCATGAAGAAAGCAGTGCCCGCGATCGCGGTTGCTCCAGCAGCTGATTGAGACGATCAGCTCTCGCTACTGCGCGGTTCTCGTTCCCCACGCTGAGCCGGGCAAATCGCGTCCAATATTGCTGAGTGGGTGCGGCGCGCATCATTCATTAGGAAACGAAACTCCATCATGGCGATCGGCGCTAAGCCAAAGCTGCAAACTTCGCACACTAAGTTTTCGATTCTGTTCTCGGTGCTGCTCTATGTGATTTGCAATGCAGCCAATGCGGACAAATTGACGAAGTGGTTCTATCAGAAAGACGGTTTTGACTACTTCGCGTTTGGCGCCTATTTCCTCGCCGGTGCCTGCCTGCTGGTTTTCTTCGTCATCCTGCTTGCACATCGATGGACAATCAAACCGCTCGCGATTGTCTTAGTGGTATGTAGCGGCGCCATCACCTACTTCATCTCGAAGTACAACGTTGCCATCGATACGTCGATGGTGCGTAACGCGATCCACACGGATTCTACCGAGGTTGGCCAGCTGCTCTCCGCGCAGATGGTTCCTTATGTGCTGTTTCTGATCCTAGTTCCGATGGTGGCCATTTCGTCCGTGCGCGTGACGTTTGAGCCTGCGGGACGGTATCTGCTTGCTTCGCTCAAAGTAGCCGGCGTCGCGTTGCTGCTTGCGATTACGTGTCTGTATCTGCAGTACAACGACATCCTTCGCGCCGGGAACACGTCCAAAAAGTACATTCTGTATTCGCTCGTTCCTCTGAATTTTGTCACTGGCACAATCAATGCGATGGCGAAAGGCGTGCGGCCGTACATCACGCCCAGCAAGAGGGACGTTCACATCACGGGACAGATCACTTCGAAGGAGAATCTCGTCGTCGTACTCGCGATTGGCGAGTCGTCGCGGCGCAAGAACTTCAGTGTGTATGGGTATGAGCGGCGCAACACCACTCCATTGTTGGAGCAGATCCCGGATTTGCATCTCTTGAACGGCGTGGCGACGCGCGGATCGACGCTGTACGCACTGCCTAAGATTCTTGAGAAGGACGGCATCAAACTCACGACCGTGGTGTCGAAGCTGGGGATACCGACGGCGTGTCTCGTGAACTACACGCTTTACGATAACTGCGAGGCCGTTGGCGAGATCACCCCAAAGAAATGCAATCACGACGGCAAGTGTTATGACGAGGATGTCATCCCGTTACTCGAAGAGAAGCTGAAAGCGTATACGTCCGGTTATCAGTTCTTGGTTCTGCATCTAGGCGGTGGAAGTCACGGTCCGGTTTATAGCGACCGCTATCCGCCGGAGTTTCAGCAATTCAAGCCGATGTGCAATGACGCCGATGTGGCCAATCAGTGCACGCTAGAGCAGGTTTATAACTCGTACGACAACACGATTCTCTACGTCGATCACGTTGTCGGATCGGCTTTGCAGACGCTGGAGCGTTCGCAAGTCCCGTATGTGTTCATCTACCTTTCGGATCACGGCGAATCGCTCTTGGAAGAAGGAAGAATGTTCCACGGCGTGCCCCCGGGTATCCCGTTGCCCCCCGAGCAGGCGCAGATCCCATTGATCGTGAAATCGTCCGTGCCGATTTCCATTCAAGCGCGCGATGAGTATGGACAACCGGATGTGTTCGACACCGTACTGAAGTTGTTGTCTATTCAGACGCCGATGATTCAAGCCGATGGCAGCTTCATCAACATGCAGAGCGCCCCTGCGCGCCTGAGTGCAAACGAAAAGCCGAACTCGAGCGATTCGAACTGAGGCGGGGAGCCTGCGGCTGCCCTAGGGGCCCCGCCTGAAAAGGCGGCACTGTGTTGGGAAGCGGTGTTGTTGATGTGGGTAGGTTCGGTTCCTCCATCTTTGAGGAGTCCATCTTTGGGCACCCACCATTTGAGGAGTCCATCTTTGGGCACCCACCGTTTGGGCGTGTCGAACCCGTGTCTGCCTTGGGTCCTCCGCGAATTTCTCCAACTCTGGACACCCATCAAATTGCGCGCGCCTCGATCAGGACTCCTTCACTGCTGGATTCACTGCTGTCACTGCTGGACACCCACCGTTTGGGCAGCTGTCACCAAAGCAGTCTCCAGTCTCCATCGTTGGACACCATCGTTGGACACCCAACGTTGGACATCGTTGGACACCCAACGATTGGGTCTATCAAAACGATCGGGCGAGCGGGTTTGCCAATTGGTCGCGCCCAACGGTCTGATTGAAGGCTGTGGGTATGTCAGCGGAAAGTTGTTTCCGCTTTGCGGCCTGACAGGTCAGGGAAACGCGTCGAGTGTCTACTTTGGGATTTCAGCCGAAGGGCGCGGAGACATCGATCAGCGCGCGTACATGGGCTCGGAGCGATTCAGTCCTCTTACCCACGCCTGACCGAGGGTGGCGGCGTGTAGTCGCATGACATCGAGCTTGCCCATCGCTCGACCCAGCACAGTGCCCTTGCGAGCCATCGCGAGTTGCCAGATTTCAGGATCGATGCTCAAGCGTGAAAGGATCGGCGGGAGGGTTGCATCGATGTGTCCGCGCTTGCCCTCTCGAATGGAGCGGCTGCTCCAATCCACGAGCTGCAGATAATCCAGGGAGGTATACGGAATGGCGGCTTTCTTGCTGTGGCTTTGATCAGCGAATCGGCGCAGGCGTATGCATCGTGCATCGGTCGGCTTCGGTAGGGTCGTGGCAGTGCTTTGGCGGATGCGCTGGTAGATGGAGGTGAATTCAGAGTCTTCGGGTGTCTTGGCAATGCCAGCACGGATCGGATTGAGATCCACGTAAGCCATGGCCGTGAGGATG
>JAEWBG010000024.1 GCA_023391335.1 Pseudomonadota bacterium
TCGGGGATCGGGATCGGGATTGAGGCTTGCAGACTCGTCACCGGTCACTCGTCACTGGCCGACCCGTGACTCGTGACCCATGACTCGTGACTAATTTCTATAGCGCCGGCTTACCGTGACGAACGAACGGATATTTGACGATCGTCGCGCGCAGTAACTTGCCGCGAATGTCGACCTGAACGTCGCCTTCAGCTCCTGCTGGCACGCGAGCAAAGGCGATGGAGCGTTCGAGCGTCGGTGAAAACGTACCGCTGGTGATCTCGCCTTCCCCTGCGTTCGTGACGACCTTTTGATGACTGCGCAACACGCCACGTTCTTCGAGAAGCAGGCCGACGAGTTTGCGTTGCACGCCTTGGGCACGCTGCGCGTCCAACGCTGCACGGCCGACGAAATCGCGATCCGCTGGGTTCAATGCGACCGTCCAACTCAGACCGGATTCCAGCGGCGTAACCGTTTCATCCATGTCGTTGCCGTACAGATTCATGCCGGCTTCGAGTCGCAACGTGTCGCGAGCACCGAGGCCGCATTGGGCCACACCCAAGTCGCGCAACTGGGTCCAGAGCGACACCACTTCTGCAACAGGGAGCATGATTTCCCAGCCGTCCTCGCCGGTGTAGCCAGTACGAGCGATGAAGTAGCCATCCAATTCGCGGCCGAAGAAAGTCCGCAATTCAAGTGCCGCTGCAGTGCGCTGGCCAATCAACTTCGATGCCTTCTCGCGCGCGTTCGGACCTTGCACTGCGATCATCGCCAGATCCGTGCGTGGGGTAATTTCGACGTCGAAGCGCGGCGCGTACTTGCGAAGCCACGCAACGTCTTTGTCTCGCGTGCCGGCATTCACGACAACTCGGAACCAGGATTCGTCGATGAAGTAGACGATCAAGTCGTCGACGACACCGCCGCTTTCATTGAGCATGCAGCTATAAAGTGCTTTGCCGGGCTCCGTGAGTTTCGCGACGTCGTTGGCGAGTAGGTAGCGCAGGTATTCGCGGGAACGCCGGCCACGAACATCGGCGATGAGCATATGCGACACATCGAACATGCCTGCATCGCGGCGCACAGCATGATGTTCCTCGATTTGGGAGCCGTAGTTGACCGGCATGTCCCAGCCGCCGAAGTCGACCATGCGGGCGCCGGCAGCAACGTGAGTATCGAATAGCGGGGTCTTGTGTCCCATAAGGCGCTCCGGTGGATCGACAAAGATGGAAGATGACGCCAGACCGCAAGCAGCCTGTCGCCCCTCTGTCCTGTGACCTGAGAGATCGGGTGTGTGGCACCTCTCCCCTTCGGTGAGCGCAAGCCAAGCGCTACTCTCCAGAGCCCTTCGAGTTCATCGCTCTTATAGAGCTTCGAACATGGACACGCCGTTCATGTGCCTGAGCGTTTCCGGGCGGTTGCGCCTTCGGCGGTGGTGTTGCACCACTCTCTCCGGCCGTGTCCTGCGATGGGTTTGGGTATGGTAGCGGAGTGTTGTGCGGGTGGGTAGGCGCGCGTTCGTATTCTCGTGCGAGATTCTTGTCGAACGTCATATCGTCCTGGGCAAGTTCGCATCGGGGAGCTATTTTCAGAAACGCCGCGAGTACGTCCGTGTAGGCTCGTACAAAAACATCCTGTTTTTGAACGTTCCGAAAATAGCTCCCCGATGCAAACTCGCAGCATCCTGAAAACGGTCCCCCCGACATCCACGCGGACCAAAGAAACACCGCGCGCCTGCCGCACCTCGCTGGGTGTGAGGTGTGGGTGGTGTGGCGAGGCGACATTACGCAAGGAAAGTTATGCAACTTCGCATATTCATTGCAGTTACCAGTCTGCTTTTCATGATTTCAGCGCGGGCTGATGAGGCTCAAGTAGAGCGCTTGCACGCGCTATTCGATGAGGCCTGGGAGTTCGATCTCAAAGACGATCCGGTCGGTGCCTCTCAGCTCGGGGACAAAAGATTCAATCAGGAGTGGGCGGATATCGGTCTTGAGACATGGAAAGCACGAGACGCGAAGTACGAACAGTTCATTCGCGATGCTAAAGCGATCGATGCATCTGCATTGCCTGAAGTGGAGCAGTTGAATCGGGATCTGTTCATTCGGATGTATCAGGACCAGCGGGATCAGATTCGCTTCAAGGCGTATCTGCGGCCGTTGGATCAATTGAACTACAGCGGTGGTGTGCTCACGGCGAATGAGGCGGCGGAGACCATCGAGTTCGGGTCGTTTCGAGACTACGAAGATTGGATCGTTCGATTACGGCGCTTGCCGAAGCTGGTGGATCAAACGATCGCTTTGATGCGCGAAGGTGTGCGAGGACACAACGTGCAGCCGCGGATCATCGTGGAGCGCAGCATCGAGCAGTTGCAGGGTCATCTGGTCGAGAACCCTCGCGAAAGCCCGTTCTTCGAACCCTTCACACGGTTTCCTAAATCGATAGACGCGACGCAACGTGAACGGCTCAGTGCCGAAGCCGAAGCTGCGATCGAGAAGAATGTGCTTCCGGCATATCGGCAGTTGAGCGATTTCGTGCAGAACGTCTATTTGCCGAAGTCGCGCGAGAGTGTCGGCGTGTGGGATACGCCGAATGGGGATGCGTTCTATCGCAATCGAGTGGAATGGTTCACGACGACGAAGCTATCGCCCGAAGATATCCATGAGATCGGTTTGCGCGAGGTCAGTCGCATCCGCGCCGAGATGGACAAGATCATCGAGCAGGTCGGCTTCAAAGGTTCGTTTCAAAATTTCCTGAGCTTTCTGCGTACCGATCCTCGCTTCTACTACACCGATCCCCACGAACTCATGCGCGCGTACATGGTGATGTGCAAGCGCATCGATCCGCTGCTGCCGCAGTTCTTTGGGAGATTGCCGCGCACGCCATACGGAGTCCGGCCCATTCCGGAATCGAGTGCGCCGTTCACGACTACGGCGTATTACGAACCATTGAGTCCGGATGGTCGTCGGCCCGGTTTCTTTTACGTGAATCTCTACAAGCCGGAGCAGCGCCCGAAGTACGAAATCCCAGTATTGACCACGCACGAATCGGTTCCAGGTCACCATTTGCAGATCGCGTTGGGGCAAGAGCTCGGCGACTTGCCGAAATTCCGCCGCGACTTCGATGCGACCGCATTCGTCGAAGGCTGGGGTCTGTACTCCGAGAGCCTGGGCGATGAGATGGGGCTCTACCAGGACCCCTACGACAAGTTCGGGCAGCTCACGTACGAGATGTGGCGCGCGGTGCGTCTGGTCGTCGATACGGGCATTCACCACAAGCACTGGACGCGCCAACAGGCGATCGACTACTTCAAAGCGAACGCAGCCAAGACCGAACTCGATATCACCAATGAAGTGGACCGGTACATCGCATGGCCGGGCCAGGCGACGGCGTACAAGATCGGCGAGCTGAAGATTAAGGAACTGCGGACCCACGCGACGCAGGAACTCGGCGATCGCTTTGATCTGCGCGGATTTCATGACGTGGTTTTAGGCTCCGGCGCGATTCCGCTCGATGTCCTCGAACGTAATGTGAATCGTTGGATCGAGAAGGGCCGCACAGCCGCACAAAACCAGCCTTAACGCCGGCTGCGATACAATCCCCGCCCCTTTTGCCGGCCCCTGCCATCATGCCTGTTTCCCGTCGCCGCTCCGTTCCCGTTCGCATCGGTTCCGTTACTGTGGGCGGCGCCGCCCCGATCGTCGTGCAATCGATGACGAACACGGACACGGCTGATATCGCAGGCTCGGTCGCACAGATTCATGCATTGGCGCGTGCGGGGTCTGAACTCGTCCGCGTCACCGTCAACACCGATGAGGCCGCCGCCGCCGTGCCTCACATTCGCGATCAGCTTGCCAAGCGCGGTGTCTTCGTTCCGATCGTGGGCGATTTTCACTTCAACGGTCATCGCTTGCTCAAGGCGCATCCCGCCTGTGCGGAAGCTCTGGCGAAGTATCGAATCAATCCGGGCAACGTCGGGCGCGGCAGCAAACGCGATCCGCAGTTCGCCGAAATGATCGAAGTCGCCTGTGCGAACCACAAGCCGGTGCGCATCGGCGTGAATTGGGGCAGCTTGGATCAGGATCTGCTGACTCGCTTGATGGACGAGAACTCCCGCATGCCGCAGCCCAAGGATGCCAATGACGTCATGCGTGAGGCGCTGGTCGTCTCCGCTCTCGATTCAGCGCAGCGCGCCGAAGAACTTGGCCTGCCGCATGACCACATCGTGATCTCGTGCAAAGTCAGTGGCGTGCAGGACTTGATCGCCGTCTATCGCAATCTTGCGTCTCGATGCGAGTACGCACTGCACTTGGGACTCACCGAAGCCGGCATGGGGTCGAAAGGCATCGTCGCCTCGACCGCCGGCATGGCGGTGCTGCTGCAAGAAGGGATCGGCGACACGATCCGAGTCTCGCTCACACCCGAACCAAATGGCGATCGCACTCAGGAAGTCATCGTGGCGCAAGAGATTCTACAGACCATGGGCTTGCGCTCATTCATGCCGATGGTCGTCGCATGCCCCGGATGCGGTCGCACCACATCCACCTACTTCCAAGAACTCGCCCAGAAGATTCAATCGCACATTCGCCATCAAATGCCGGAATGGCGCAAGCAATTCGTGGGCGTTGAAGACATGACGGTGGCAGTGATGGGCTGCGTCGTGAACGGGCCTGGCGAGAGCAAGCACGCCAATATCGGCATCAGCTTGCCCGGCACGGGCGAACGGCCGGTGGCGCCCGTTTACATCAATGGCGAGAAAGGACCGACGTTGAAGGGCGAACGGATCGCAGAAGAGTTTCAGGCGTTGGTAGAGCAGTACGTCGCCACGACTTATGAACGGAAGGCATCATGAGCAACCTCACTGAAAAGCACTGCAAACCCTGCGAAGGCGGCGTCGCACCGCTGTCGCAAGACGAAGCGACCCGGTTCATGGCGCAGTTACAGCCCGGCTGGCAACTGATCGAGGACGGCAAAGCAATCAAGCGCGAATGGACGTTCAAGAACTTCTATCACACGATGAGCTTCGTCAACGCCATCGCCCACATCGCCAACACTGAAGACCATCATCCCGACCTCGAAGTCGGCTATGGCTACTGCCGCGTCCGCTACAACACCCACGCGATCGGCGGGTTGTCAGAGAACGATTTCATTTGCGCGGCGAAGGTGGATGCGCTGCTAGCGCAGTGATGAAGCGATAAGGTGATGGAGTGATCGAGTGAACGGCGCGGATCGGCATCAGGTGTGAGGTGTGAGGTGTGAGGTGTGAGGTGTCAGGTGTGCCCATTTGCGAGCATCGGCAAAGCGCCGACTCGCTAAATGAGCTCTGGTGAACGACCTTCGATTTCTTTTTGCGTTCTCTGCGGCTGATTTCTCTTTTTCCGTCGCAGGCACAGCAACAAGCGATCGACTATTTGCGGCGAACTTCACGCGCTCTGCGCTTTCACCCCATCACTTCATCACGCATCCGTGCGAAGCACCGGATGCGTGAATTCCCGCTTCGCAAACTCCACACGCTGTTCGGGCGCGGCATCGAAGTCAGCCCGCTCCTCGCAGATCTTCAAACGTCGCAATAATCCCTGACGATTCGCAATCTGAATCGCAAGGCCGGGTCGCGCATTGAGTTCGAGCACGAGCGGTCCGAGATCGCGGTCGATCACCACGTCGACGCCGATATAGCCGAGACCGGTCAGTTCATAGCAGCGAGCGGAGATCTCCAAGATTCGATCCCACTCTGGGATTGCGATGCCCTCGATGGAGTGCGTCGTATCGGGATGGTGAGTCACGACATCGGTGCCCATGACACCCGTCAACGTGACGCCGGTCGCCATATCGATGCCCGCCCCTACAGCACCCTGATGCAGATTCGCCTTGCCCTGCGACGCACGCGTAGGCAGCCGCACCATGGCCATGACCGGCACACCGCGAAACACGATCACGCGAATGTCCGGCACCCCTTGATAGCTGATGCGCTCGAACAGCGGCGCAAATTGCACCATGTACTCGATGATGACGACGTCCTGCACGCCACCCAGACTGAACTGGCCGTTGATCGCGTTGGAGAGATGGTGGAAGAGGAAGTCCTGGTCCAGTAATGCGCCGCTGACCGTCCGATAGCGAACGCCACTGCGCCCTGCGATGACGACGATTCCGTCACCCGCACACCCGTGAGCGGGCTTCAATACGAATTGGGTTCGGTCGGCAACGATCTGCGGGAGCGCGCGAATATCGATCTGCCGCTGGATTACCCCGTAGAGCTCCGGCACAGCGATGCCGGCTTTGATCGCAAGCTGCTTCGTCTGCAGCTTGTCATCGACCAACGGATAGCGGCTGCGCGGATTGAAACGTGAAATGTAATCGCCGTTGCGCTGGTTCAACCCCAGCACACCTTCTTGCTTTAACGTGCGATACATCGACAGCATGCGCTAGCTCGATTCCATCGGAAGCGCCTTGAAACGACGCAACTCGAGCAAGCGGTAGCCCGTGTAGCGGCCAGCAAGCAGTGCGCCGGCGATCACGAACAGCAGCAACTCCGGAAACACGAAGACGATGTGTTCCAGCCAAGGCATCCCCATGACCAAGTATGCCGCCGCGGCCACGATCAGACTCCCCGTGCCTTCCTGAATCGCCTCGGATGCACCTCGCTCCTCCCAAACGATGGACATTCGCTCGATCGTCATCGAGATGATCACGATCGGAAACAGAGCGATCGACAATCCCGGCTGAATTTCCAATTTCTGACAAAGCACACTGATGAAGACCATCAGCAGTACCACGACAGTCAGCACAACCGTCAGACGGGGAACCAGCAGCAACCGCAGCTTCTCGAGATAGAAGCGAATCGTCAGTCCTAGCGAAACGATCACGGCAAACAGCACGAGACCCCACAAGAGCCGTGTTTCGCGGAATGCCAAGGCGACGAGGACCGGCATGAAGGTGCCGAATGTCTTCACGCCGACGAAGTTACGCAACAACATAATCACGAGCGCGCCGACCGGAATCATCAGCAGCACGCTGTAGACGGCCTGGGTTGCGATCGGCAACACGAATAGCGAGAAGTCCACGGCGTGCGATCCGCGTCGCTCAGCGCGCCGTTCCGCAACCACCATCGAATCCAGCATGTTCTCGCGTACCGCCACATCGACGTTCAACCCCGATCCGCCCTCGATGTCAGCAATCGGCACGTCGCCCCGCCACCAAATCAGAAAGTCCTCCGGCAGGCCCTGCGCCAACGTCCGCGGGTTGAAGTACAACCACTGCACGCCATCGTGCACTTCCAACAACGGAGAAGGCTCGACCTTGCCGGCCTTTGCTCGCAATGAAATTCCGTGCGCCACGCGTGCCGGAATGTGCGCTCCAGCCAGAATTAACGTGGCCAGTTGCGCCTTCTCGTTATCGGTACTCGCCTTACTCAGAAACAAGCTCGCGTACGGATCGCTTTCGCCCCGATTAATGTGGGCCAGCAACTGTGCTGTGAAGCTCGCAACGTCGGCGGACTGGCGCCGCACTTCTGCGATCAGTCCCTCCATCGCGATCCTGGCAGCCTCGTCCAGCTTGGGAGGTTCAGGAAACGGCGGCGTGGTGTCCTCAGCAATGCGCGTGGGATCGCGATAGATCAACGCACGGTAGTAGAGCGTTTGCGGACCGGCGGCCTGTCGAACTGCCCACTGAGCTTCACGGCCCGCAGCGCTGTTCTGAGTATTCAAACCGAAACCGCGAGAAATGAAATTCTCATCGAGGATGGCGTAGCCGGGCGTCAAACTCGGCACGCGCAGGCTCGCCTTCACCGCCGCGGGACCCGGATCGAAGTGCACCGCTGCTTCGATGTTCCAGATTTGAGTACGTTCCTGCGGCGCAAGCGGAAACCCCAGTACGCGCGACTTATAGACGAACAAGCCGATACTCAAGACCACAAGCACTGCGGCAAGCAGATAGATGGCGCGATTGCTCATGCTAGCCGGCTAGCTACCTTCAATTTGCAGTCGATGCCGATCGCGCTGAGCACAGGAATCCTTCGCAGGCGTAGTTATAAGAACGCGGGCGCGGGCAAGCCTAGCGGGTTTGGAATTGCGCCTCAAATCATCCGATCACAATGAGGGCGCGCGACGAGCAATGATTGGAAGTTCGCCGGCAGTTCCCATTGCGCGACTCATGAGCAAGTGCTTGAGCAGCTGTGCACGATCGATCGAAGTCAGACCGGCACTGCGGATCCAGCGACGCACTGGATCCGAATTACTAAACAAACGATTCAGCCCATCGATCAAACCCAACGCGACGGCGTTCTCGGTCTTGCGCCAACGCTCGTAGCGGCGAAGCAGACGGTGTTCACCGAGAACATCGTTGCCAATCGCATCGGTCAGCCCCTCGCTGAGGACTTGGACCAGCGCGGCGGCATCTAGAAATCCAAGATTCACTCCCTGCCCTGCCAATGGGTGCACCGCATGCGCCGCATCGCCGACGAGCGCAAAACGATTCGCGCAATACGAATCCGCATGAGCCCATCGCAATGGGAATTGGCCTCTTGGCCCGGCGATGACGACATTGCCGAAGATCCCGTCGATAGCGCGTTCGATCTGCTGAGCCACCTCTCGGGGATCTGCCGTGACCAGTTCGGTTGCGTGCTCGGGACGGGTGGTCCATACGATCGAACTGCGTCCATCCGCGAGCGGCAGAAAGGCAATCGGCCCCTCTTTCAAGAATCGCTGCCATGCGGTTTGCTGATGCGAATGCTCGGTACGTACGTGTGTCACGAACGCGGATTGATCATATCGGCGTCCCACCGTCTCGATGCCCGCGAGCTTGCGACTCAGCGACTCAACGCCGTCGGCGCCAATCACCAGTCCGCAGGAAAGCTTACGACCGTCAGACAAACCCAATTCGACTCGCTCCGACTCGAACTGCATGGACTGAAGCGAGGTGCGCAAATGCGTCACACGACGAAAAGAAGGGACTTCATAGATCGCGTGCTGAATACGCCGGTTCTCGACGATGTGCCCAAGGTTTGGCTCGCTCGATTCGCTAGCGGAAAAGTGAATGGAACCAGGGCCGCGCGGCCGCGCGCTCTCATCCCACACGATCATTTCGCTATAGGGACTCAAGAAAGCCGCGGGGATCAGTTGCCAGGCACCGATTGCACTCAAGATCCGCTCTGACGCACGCGAAATGGCCGAAACGCGTAAGTCGATCTCCGTGTCGTCGGGCAGCACCGCCGGTGACGCTTCGAGCATTGCAACACGGAAGCGCGACAACTCGGGATCCGCGGCGAGGAGCGCGGCGGTGCACGCACCGACCATGCCCCCACCGACGACGACGATATCGAAGTCGTATGCGACCGTGCTCTTTGTGAGAGCCTTGCTCTTCATCCGAGCTTTGCTCCTCGCGCAAGCTTCGGAATGCGACCCGCGGCACCCAAAGACAACTGCGCAAGCGCACTTTTCGCACTTGGCATCATGTCGAATGCGAGCAATCCGAGATCCCGTAACGCTTTGATCGGCGCAAACGGCTGGGTGAACACGCGCACGAGGCCATCCGTAAACCGCACGATCCCTTGCTGATCGGACACACGCCAGTGGCGATACTGTTCTAGCCACATGCCATCGCCCGGATCGAAGGACGCACCGCCCTCTTGCCGGCCATCAGCGAGCACTTCGGCAAGACTCGCAGCATCGCGTAACCCTAAGTTGAATCCTTGCCCGGCGATCGGATGTAGCGACTGCGCTGCATTGCCTACGATCGCCAACCTCTTGGCCACGTGCGTATCCGATCGCGTCAACGCCAATGGATACATCTGGCGCGCGCCCACCTGCGTGAAACGGCCGAGCCGAAATCCGAACGCGTCCTGCAATTTGGCAAGGAACTCTGCGTCGGACAGACCCATCATTGTCTTCGCCAGGTCTGGATGGAACGTCCAGATCAACCCTAGACGCCCTTCGTTCAACGGCAACAGCGCCAGCGGCCCCTGTGGCGTGAACCGTTCATACGCGACGTGATCGTGAAATCGTTGCGACACCACATTCGCGATCAACGCGTGCTGCTGGTAGTCCCACTGCTCGGCATTCACGCCCGACTCGCTACGAACCAGCGACTGAGCGCCATCGGCTGCGACGGCGAGCCTCGCGCAGACAGTGCGCTGCCCGTCGTCGGCCGCGATGGTGATTGCATGATGGCCTTCGGATACAGCGGCATCTGTTATCCGAGCGGGCATCGAAGTCGCGACGTTCTGCTCTTTGAGCCTGCGCCACAGCGCTGCGCCCAATACCCGATTGGTGATGACGAACCCGAGTGCGTCGATGCCCTGTTCAGCGGCATCCAGACGCGCGAATCCGAATCGACCCCGATCCGATACGTGAATACGCTTGATCGGCGTTGCTTCTCGCGCGACCAGCGACCAAACATTCAGCGCTTCGAGAACGCGTCGGCTGCCGTTCGACAGCGCTGTCGTTCGATCGTCGAAGCTCGGATGCGCTTGCGCTTGTGGCGCGTGCGCCTCGATTAACAGCACATTGAAATTGAGCTGCTTGAGAGCCAGCGCCAGCGTCGCGCCAACGAGTCCGCCACCGCAAATGGCGATATCGCACTGGAGGTCAGAAGCGGCGGTGTTCATGCGAACGCAAAGGAGTTCTTCAGGCTGCGGCGCGGGTGTTCATCCACTGCTCGATCGCATCGGGCTCTTTGATCAGCGCCCCGGTGAGCACGTCGTTGCCATCGCGAGTCACGGCGACGTCATCCTCGATCCGAATCCCGATGTTCCACCAGCGCTTCGCGACACCCTTCGTTCCAGCGGGGATGTAGATCCCCGGCTCGACTGTGAGAACCATGCCGGGCTCCAGCACTCGCCACTCATCTCCGATCTTGTAATCGCCGACGTCATGCACGTCCATGCCGAGCCAATGGCCGGTGCGGTGCATGAAGAACTTGCGGTATGCGCCTTCCTTGATGAGGTGTGGCACTTTGCCCTTCAGCAGCCCGAGTTTGACGAGGCCCTGCGTAATGGCGCGAACGGCCGCATCATGGGGCTCGTTCCAATGATTACCTGGCTGTGTTTTCTCGATAGCGGCGTACTGTGCGTCCAGCACGACTTCATAGACGGCTCGCTGTTCGGGCGTAAATCGACCGTTTACAGGAAACGTGCGCGTGATATCGGACGCGTAGCATTCGAATTCGCAACCTGCGTCGATCAGCAATAAATCGCCGTCGCGCAACTGCTCTGAGTTCTCGTGGTAGTGCAGGATGCAGGAGTTCGCCCCGCCACCGACGATCGGGTGATAGCTGATGTCCGCACGATGGCGCTGAAACTCGTGCAGCAACTCCGCCATGACCTCGTATTCCATTCGTCCCGGACGAACGAAGCGCATGGCCCGGCGATGCGCATTCACCGCAATTTTCGCCGAAGCATGCATCGCATCGAGTTCCGCTCGAGATTTGAACAAACGCATGTCGTGCAGCAAGTGATCCAGCGCGATGAATTCTTGCGGCGGTTGCACGCCCCTACGGGCTTGAGCCTTCAGCGTGTTCACCCACCCGATTACCCGCTGGTCGAACTCAGGATGCAATCCCATTGTGTAGTAGACGCGGGAACAGTTCTCCATGAGGCCGGGCAGGATGTCGTCGATATCGCCGATCGGAAAGGCGTCGTCGGCGCCGTATTCTTTGGTTGCACCTTCGGGCCCAGCGCGACGGCCGTCCCACGTTTCGCGCGCCGGATCGCGGTCGCGTACGAAAAGCACGTATTCGGCCTGTTGCCTGCCTGGGATGAGAACCGCCACTGCTTCGGGCTCGGCGAAACCCGTCAGATAGAAGAAGTCACTGTCCGGACGATAGTGATAGAGCACATCGTTGTTCCGAGTCTTCTCCGGAACGGCGGGCAGGATGGCGATTGCCCCCTTGCCCATCATCTTCATCAGTTGCCGGCGGCGGCGAGCAAACTCGTCTTTGCGCATGCTTAATTTAGGGTCGAAGACTCGGGGCGATCGGGTGGTTTGGTTGGGATGAGTTCGTCGTGAATGAGCTGCACGGCTGCACGAACGTATTCGACGACTTCGCTGTAAGCCTCTTCTTCGGATTCGGACTCCTCCTCCAGCTCGACGCTGGCCCGTCCGATATGCGTGAAGTCTTTGAGGATCTCATCTACGTTGGCAGGCAACTCTGCCTCGCCCTGTCGCTGGCCCGTACCGAATCCATACAGGAAACCCTGACACCACTGCGATAGTGCGTTCGCCCGTTGATTCAATGGGACCTCGTCGTCGGGTAGCAACGGCTCGAAATCCATCTGATCGCCGCGTAAGGAATTCAGCGTGTCGCTAAACAGGATCTGCAGCGGCTCGCGTTGCGCGTCAGCTCCTTCAGGGACTTCTTGGGGGGCTTCTTCTTCAGGGATTGGCGTTTCCGGGATGATCTCTTCGAACCAGCGCGCCATCGGATAGTCCAGTGTCGTGCACAGAGCGCCGCACAGGCAGCCATGGCTCTCCGCCGCAGGCACCGAAGAATTCAGTTCCTGCAACACTTTCGAGATCTCGGGAAACGTCACGCGAAGCATTGGCTTATGTTAGCACCGTGCGTCGCTGTGCTGTGCACGGGTCGCGCGCCTCGAAATACCTTGTTTGACCGTCTAGATAGGCAACCGCATAATCGCGCGCATGAGCGAAACGCATTCCCCGTCAGTCGTCGAACAAGAGCTCAAACAGCTGGAACACCGGCTGGAAGAGCTGGTCGTCTTGGTCGCGCAACTGCAGGAGGAGAATCGTGCACTGCGCCACCGCCATGATGCGCTCATGACCGAGCGTGCTTCTCTGCTGCAGAAGAACGAGCAGGTCCGCGCACGCGTCGAGGCGATGATCGGCCGGCTGAAAGCAATGGAGCACAGCGCATGACCAGCGATCGCATGGTTCGTGTCAGCGTCCGCATCTTGGAAAAGGAATATCAGGTCGCATGTCTTCCGGAGGAACGCTCTGAGCTGTTGGACTCAGCCGAATACCTGAACGGCAAGATGCGTGAGATTCGTGACAGCGGCAACGTCGTCGGACTTGACCGTATTGCGGTGATGGCTGCCTTGAATATCACCAACGAGTTGCTGAAGGTTAAAGGTCGTGGCGACGTCGTCAGTCAAGACGTCGGCCACAAGATTCGGCAAATGCGCGAACGTGTCGAAGGTGCACTGACACGTGGCAAGCAGATGGATTTGTGATCTTGGTTCATGCTGTCGCGAACTTTTGCTTGCGACCGCACGTTTACGGACGGGTTCTCGTAGTACGATGATCCCACGGTAAGCGCTAACGAGTGTTTACCCAGATTTCGATATGGCGCTGCCTGCGGTGTTCGACATGTGTCGGGTTACCTCTCGACCCTAAAGTTAACACCCCAGGGGCTTGGACTCGTGGCAGAACTGTGCATGTCCGCGTAAAGCGGGAAGCCTTAACTGTTGCGGCTGGGTCCCACCTATTGCTCCGCGTCGAGAGCAATGGCTCATGACGGCACAGGCGGGTAGCGTCTCCTTCTTTTCCCATGTCACACGAACGTGACCTCTCCCGCGAGGCGCTGCGACGCGAGATGCGTCAGCGCCGACGCGCCCTCTCTCCTCGTGACCGCGCGCTGGCCTCCCAGCACTTCCGTAGCATCGCCATTCGCGCCCGACTCTTCCGAACTGGCTTGCGCGTCGCTGTGTATCTTCCCTACGGACATGAAGCCGACTGCAGAAGCCTCATCCGATTGGCACACGCACGCGGATGCGTCCTGTACGTTCCCCGCATCCTGTCGTATAGGAAGTTCGCAATGCGCTTCGTACCGCATGATCCGAACGCACCAGTCAGAGTGAATAGGCATGGCATCGATGAGCCCGTCGTCTGCAACGTTGCTCCGATCTCGATTCCACAACTCGACCTGGTCGTCCTACCGGCTATAGCGGTCGATGCGCGTGGGTACCGATTGGGGAGCGGGGCCGGGTTCTACGATCGCGCATTGCAGCGCTTACGCGCGGGCAGGCGTTGGCGTAAACCCAAGTTGATTGCGCTGGTGTACGACTTCCAGCGTGTCGAACAACTCACGTCGCATCCTTGGGACGTTCCTGTGGACGCGATTCTCACAGACAAGCACCTGTATCAAATCCGGACAGACCCGCACGAGTCGCTCCCATGAACTATTGGCTCATGAAATCCGAACCCGCAAGCTTCAGCATCGATGATTTGAAAGCGAGTAAGAACCGCACGACTTCTTGGGATGGCGTGCGCAACTTCCAAGCTCGTAACTACATTCGCGAGATGAAGAAGGGCGATCTCGCTTTCTTTTATCACTCGAGCTGCGATGTACCTGGCATCGCCGGCATCGTATCGATCTCAAAGGAAGCTCATGCGGACCCGACCGCATTCGATGGCAAGCATCACCACTACGATGCGGACAGCGATCCTGCCAACCCGCGCTGGTTCATGGTCGATGTGAAGTTCGTCGAGAAGATCGATCCGGTCATCTCACTGGATCAACTTCGCGCTCACAGCACAGGTAAGTTGAAGGACATGATCGTTCTCAAACGAGGTAATCGTCTGTCGATCACGCCGGTGACGAAGAGCGAATGGACGTTCATCACTTCATCGTTGCGAAGTTGAAGACGAGAACTCCAACAACAAAATTCACTACACCTCTTGCTTGCCATTTTCAATTTATGTATATACTGCGCCCGGACTAACTCGACATGGAGATTAACTACTATGGCAACTAAGGCAAAGAAATCAGCTAAGAAGAAAGGCGGCAAGAAGAAGGCTGCTAAGAAGAAGTAATCACTCTTCTAGTTGATGATGATGAAGACTGTGCCCGCGAAAGCGGGCACAGTCGTTTCCGGAGCTTGAAAACAAGGCATTTACGCGTGTGACGCTAAACGGGAATACCGTATGAACTCCGATCGAAAGAAACAACTCGCCGCCTCCGCCGCCCTCTCGTACGTCATCGAGGATCAGTACATCGGGATCGGTACCGGGTCGACGGTGAATCATTTCATCGATGCAATCGGTGCGCGGAAGTTGCGCATTCGGGGCGCGGTATCGAGTTCAGAAGCGACCACTGCACGCCTGAAGCAGCTCGGAATCGACGTGTTGGATCTCAACGCAACCGGCGATCTAGACCTCTACATCGACGGCGCCGACGAAGCGGACCGTGATCTACGTCTCATCAAAGGTGGGGGTGCAGCGCTGACCAGAGAGAAGATCGTCGCTGCCGCATCGCGTCGATTCGTATGCATCGTCGATGACACTAAGCTCGTCGATCGCCTGGGTCGGTATCCCTTACCTATCGAGGTCATCCCGATGGCCCGTTCATACGTAGCAAGAGAGATCGTCAAGCTCGGCGGTCATCCCATCTATCGCGAGGGGGTCACGACCGACAACGGCAACCACATCATCGACGTTCACGGACTGTCATTCGCAGAGCCGATCAGGCTGGAAGAGACACTGAATCACATCGTCGGGGTCGTCGCTTCAGGTCTGTTCGCACGACGAGGCGCGGATGTACTAGTGGTTGCGACTGAGGACGGCGTCAAAACAATGACGCGCGGCGGATAAGACGTGCGCGCGCCAAAGCGTTATCTGCCCTCGATCACAAGCTTTGCCGGTTTCACGCCTTCAAGTTGGGTGCACTGCTCCAACGCGTTCGCCTCACCGTTCAGATATTCACCAAAGAACGCGTTCACGCAGGCCGACGTCGTCGCTAGCTGACGGTACCCGTCGATGACCAGCCCAAGCGCGCGCAAAATAGAAAGCAGCACGTGACTCCTGAGGACTCCGCCATCGGAGACACTGAAGTGATCAGCGCCGGCTATCATGAGGGCAACGCGATCTGCCTCAGGCAGGTGTCTATAAATTCCATTAAGATCGCGCGCCACATGCAGCCCTTTGGGTTCGGAGCCAAGATCGTGGCTGTGATCACCCATAAGAAACATGAATGGCTTGTTGACTCCTTCAACCACCACACTGCCGAAGGGCATTCCGTCGATATCGATGCCCGCCTTGCAACGAGCATCGTCATGGCAAATCTGCAGCGCCTGCGCACCACCGAACGAGTGCCCGAAGACCCCTATCTTTGTTAGATCCAACCTGTGCATCAGCAACCCTCGGTCGTCTCGCTCATTCACCGCTTCGAGCCGATCCAATACGAATCGCACATCCGCGGTCCACATCATCATTAGTTGATTCACCCGCTCGAGCGACACTTCTTCGGGATCGTTTCGAAGTGGACGGTGTTTGACCTCTCCGCTGGGAAGAACCACCAAATGGGTTCGATATGGTGCATCCACGCCAACTACCACGTAGCCGTGGCTCGCTAGATCTTCCGCCAGAGTCGAGTACTGCAGCGTAAGTGCCGAACCACCCGCTCTCATGACGAGGACGGGATAGGAGCGCTTTGCAGAGGACACGGGTGCGCCCACCACGCTGTGGGCCTGCACTTTCGACAGGTCGCGCATGAACAGACGTGTCATGACCCACGCCCAGGAATCGTTGGCAGCTCTAAGCCACTCCACCGGCAAATAGTCCGCAGGTTCCGAGGTTAGCTGCGGCTCAGCTGGATACCAAATCCAGACCACGACTTGGCGAAGGCGTTGGTTGACGGGCGCGTACGCAACAGCATTCGAGAAAAAATACGAAGTGCGCCCCACGCGATAGCCGCCCGTCAGCGTTGGTAACCGTGTGGGGAAGAAATGCTCGACGTACATGAGGGCGAGCAAGAGGACTACGGCAGCGATGAGGGCCCCAATGATTAGGGCACCATATCGCACTACGCGCAGGGAAAACGCCAACATGGCGGTACTCTCCTTAGGTGCGCAAGCGCCGAGTCAGCTCGAAACTTGATCACTCCACTTCCATCCTCACACAACGTAGTCTGCCAATCATCGTACCGTCAAGTACTTTGTAACGTAGAGCGCGAACACACTATAGAGCCGTGTTGGCAGTCTCGGTGTTCGGGGATCAGCATGGTTCGTGCATCCTTGCGCAGCGCTGTCGTGGTCGCCGTTTAGCCGAACGCGAAATAAAAAGTCCCGCTTTCGCGGGCCTCGTTGTTTTGGCTGGGGGACTAGAGTATTCCGCCCATCCCTGGACTCCACCTCGTTGAGGCCATCACTGCATCGCTTTGCGTCGCAGTGTTGTTCAAATTCTATTATTCCGCGCATCCACGCACTCCACCTCACTGGGGCCATCACGCAATCTCTCCTAAAGCGAGATTGCATGATGTTCAAATTCGCTCCCGACGAATTTGTCGAACGCTAGGTGCCCTAGGTTCTCAAACTCCTAGTCCCGAAGCCAAAATGAAAAGGGCCCGATAAATCGGGCCCTCTCCCAATTATTGATATGCGGCTGGGGGACTAGGATTACTTCGTGCATCCCTGCACTCCGCCCCGCTGGGGCCATCGCTGCATCGCTTCACGAGCAGTGATGTTCAAATTCGAGTCCGATCGAATTTAGTCGAACCTAGGATCCCTAGGTTCTCAATCCTAGTCGGACTAGCCAAACGAAAAAGCCCGGAAGAACCGGGCCTTTTTGCGTTTGGCTGGGGGACTAGGATTATTCCGCGCGTCCATGCACTCCACCCCACTGGGGCCATCACGCAATCTCTCCTAAAGCGAGATTGCATGATGTTCAAATTCGCTCCCGCGAATTTGTCGAACGCTAGGTTCCCTAGGTTCGCGTCCTGAGGTTTCCCCACGAAGTTGCGTGTGCAATCAGGATGTTATCGAGCTAGTCTGGGGAAAAACGCTGCGTACATGAGAAGAACTGGTGTCCTTTTTAGTTACCACACAAAAAGAGGACCCGGCTCG
>JAEWBG010000026.1 GCA_023391335.1 Pseudomonadota bacterium
CGAGCCGGGTCCTCTTTTTGTGTGGTAACTAAAAAGGACACCAGTTCTTCTCATGTACGCAGCGTTTTTCCCCAGACTAGCTCGATAACATCCTGATTGCACACGCAACTTCGTGGGGAAACCTCAGCCCGCAAAGGGGGAGGTGATGACTCCGTCTCCCGTCGTTGGCACCGGGAGAGGTGTTCTCCTCTCCGTTTCCCGTTTCCTGCCGCACATGGATGTGCCAATGCCGCGAAGGCACGACGCCGAGAGCGGCCCGTTCCCCGTTTCCCGGTTGTCCGTTGACGGTTGACGGTTGGCAGACAGCACGCTTCCCTGTTCCGCTCCGACGATCCCCGAACCCCGACCCACGAACCACGAACCACGATCCTAGTTGCCGCATCGACGGGTTGGCGAGAGCAAAGCTTCGCGTCCCCTTCCGTCCTAATCACCAGTCACAAGTCACGAGTCACTTGTTTTCATTCCACGCCGACGCCACAAACCGCAACTGGCCCGTGATTCCAGGAGAACGCGGTGGCGATTGATCTGCAGTAGCAAACGGAATCGCAATTTCCACCTTGCCGTTGCGCAACTCCTTCGGGTTGATGAGCTTTTCCGCCTGCCCCGGATCCTTGCTCTGCCAGTTGTATTTGACTTGCCAATCGCCGCCTTCTTCCGCCGGCGGCAGCAGTTCGACGATCACAGAGTCGCGATACAAGTAGTCGCCTTCGTAGTGACGATCCGGCCAGAACTTCTTATTCACCTCATAGTCCGGCACCTTCACGCCGATGGTGAGGCTGTACGCCAACGTCCCGGGCGTGCTCGTCACTTTGTAACGCGCAGCCAGGAAGATCGTTGAAAGGTAGATCTGTTCCGGCTTCTTCGCCGTCGCCTGTCTCAGCACCGAATGATCTCGGCATGCGACCGAATCCTCTTCTGCGATTCGTCGCGTCAGAAACCATCGCTTGCCCCGAGGCGATGCCATCACTTCGAATTGGTACAGCGCCTCGACGTCGCCCTTTTCGTCCGCCTTCTCCAGCTCTTGAGCTACTCGCACTTCGAATACATCCAACCACACATCCACGCGCACATCGCCAAACAGAAAGCGCACGAGGTTTTGATAAGACTCCTCACTATTGACGATGCCGAAGTGCCCAGAATGCGATCGATATGTGTACGCGGTTGCAGATGGCGCGGAGAACTTGTTCTGTTTGTTGACGCCCCACACCGAAGCGTTCGCGACACGAACTAAGCCATCGCTGCCATTACCGGCGAAAGTTCGCGACACGCCTGCGGCTACGTCGTAGTCGCTGCGATTCGTTCCCACCATGCAGAAGATCTTCTCGGACGGAAACGACTCTTCCGGTATCCAATCGACGCGCTTGGTCCGCTTGTACAGTGCCGGATCGATTGCCAAGTAGTCCGCCATGTAATCGCGGTTGAAGTTGTTGATGTCGTTCGCGCCGAGCCATTCCGGCACGTTGATCCCCGCCATTTCGATGCCGTTGTGCGGTGTGGCGTAGGTGAAGAACTTGTCGACGCAATTTCGAGCCTGGTCTGATCCATTGGCAGGGTTCTGCAAGAACGCGCGGCAAACCAGCCCACCCATGGAGTGCGCGACGAGGTGACAACGAAATTCCTGGCGCTTCACTTGATTCTTCGGATCGCCGCACACGAGATCCCGTACTCGCAGGATGAGGTCGCTCAATCCTTTCGCGAAATCTTTGATAGCCGGTGTCTTTCCCGCCCCCAAGAGCGTCGAAGCCGGATCGTAGTAGCGATAGATGACGATCGATCGCAGTGGAATGAATCCGGTCCAATCCGGGTCATTGATATCGAGACCGCCCTCGTACACGTCTTTGTATTCGAAATCAGACTGCAAGCGCACCAAGGGCGACTCGAAGATGAACTTCCGCGGCGGCGTCTTCGCATCCGGCGTTGCGCGATACACGGTCGAGCCGATGTTGAATCCGCAAAATGGGTCGGCGGTGGTCTCGTTGATTTCCGAGCGCGTCATTGCATAGCCGCGCACATAGATGATTGGCCACGCCGAGTTGCACTGAATCGAATACATTTCACTTCCTCTTGGTTCGCGTTGCGCGCTTGCGTCTTCTTCGGATCGGTCTCTTACGTGACGACAAATCCGGCGGCCGGACACCTAACGCAGCTTCTTGCACGGTGACATCCGCCGGCTCGACATGAGTTGGATCCCAACCGACTTTGACTTGTGCGGTCCAATGCCGCGTCTCGACCGCCGTCAGCACTGCGCTCTGCAAAGCAATCGGCAAACCCCACGCAATACCCGTGATGCATTTGACCTTCGCCGCCGCGGCGGCAAGGCGCAACAAATATTCCTTGCGCGGGTTCAAAGGAAAATCGTCATCCAACAGGTCGACCGCGAGCGCTTCGGGCTTGCCGCCGGCTCCAGTCACATTGTGAAAACCGAAACGTAGTTTGCTATTGCCCTTTCGATACGCTTCGAGCTGTTGCTCTGGAGAGCGCCACGCATCTTGAATTCTCGGCCGAAAGCCCGCCGCTTCGAGCTGCGAAATAATGGATGCGATACGTGCCGCGAACGAAGGATAGAGTTCAGTCAGACGTTGTACGTTGCGTGCTTGGCGTGCTGTTTCGTCCATGACCGCTGATTCGCTTGTTGTCGAGGCGATTTTGTTCGCGCATTTCTACGCCGAACGACGTCGACAGACAAGGACGGTGGCGAGCTCGCCAGTTTTTGAACTCGCAGCAACACTCGATCCGCCTCACGAATGCCGACCCACCGCTGACCTCGGTGCTACCACCAAGCAGAAGCAATGAGTTTGACAGGATGAACGGGATCGACGGGATGGTCAGACCTAAGATGCATGTTCTTGCTCTCAAACATCCTGTTCATACTGTTAATCCTGTCTAGAAATTCTTATCTCTGCATCCCGGAACCTCAGTGACTTTATGCTTCTCCATGCGTTGAAGTCATTTACTCATGCCGGCATCCGGACCTACGTACACCAATATTCCGTCCCCTGAATCGCTCCATTGCACGTAGTACGACTCTCGCTTGCCGTTGAGCACGATGAAGTCTTTCGGGTCTGCCCACAAGCTCATCGACCAAGTAGCGGCTTTGGAACATGCATCTGCACATGCGAAGAACCGGCTCGTGTGAAACAGTAAGCCACCTTTTTCATGCGTGAACGGGGGAGGCTCGTGCGACAGTGCGCCATATTCCGGACTCATACGAATACGCAACGTCGTGAACTCGCGTCCGTCCTTGCGATGCACCGCTTCGCCGTGGTCGGTTTCGACGATTTCAAAAAGCTCATCGGGCAGCCACGTTTGTTTGCGGGAATCATCCGGCGACCGCGCGAAAACCATCTCTTTCGTTGGATGCGGCAAGTCGTATCGCACTTGCCATTGCTTGTCGTGGAATGCGGTGATGAGGATCTCGGCGGCCGGCGGTGCGCCCGCGTTCGAGTTGTTAGCCAGAAGCGTGAGCGCGGCGACCGCAACGAACGGTTTGGTCGATGACATGGAGGGTCTTGCGTTTGGAATCAGCCCCCATCCTAACCGTCCCCCGTTGGGAACGGGGGAAGGGATCAGAAGAGAGAGCCTGAATCAGATGGGTCCCCGCCTGCGCGAGGACGACAAGAGAAAACGAGCAGCTGCTTCCGATTCGTTCGTACCTATCGAAGCACGCGCTCAAGTACCAAACTCAGAATCCGTTGGGCAGCGACGGTGGCCCAAGTTGTCCGGAGCAGCCCTTCGATGAACTCAGGGCGAACGGAATAGAGCAGACTGTGGCACTAGAAAATGATTCGGTCACTCTGGGTTTTCGCGCAGCGCTCGACGTTATCCGCGTCTGACCTGACGACCGTCCCACCTGATTGCGCAGCAATTCTTCCTGACGTTAGTCCTTCCTGACCCGCAGCGTCCGTCGTTATCCGCTTCTGACCTGACGACCGTCCCACCTGATTGCACAGCAATCCTTCCTGACGTTAGTCCTTCCTGACGCGCAGCGTCCGCCGTCTTGATCTAACCACTCACCTGCCGCGCCCCATCGCAATTCAACATCGAACACGCCCAGAACTCATCGTTCTCGCTGCGCTGTCCGGCAGCATGAATCATCCTGGCGCCGCATTTGGGACACGCCGGGGCTTGTATCTCATCAGGAATATCGCCGCGACGCATCGACGTCACGTCGTTGGAATCGGAGCGCAACGCGCGCAGGATCACTTCATCGGATCTGCGACGGCCCGCGACCGAAGAACGAATCGCGCTGGCCAACTTCGTCAACACCTTTGAATGAGTCATTTGCCCTCCTTCGCCACTCGAGTGCGTGCTGCGGGAGAGACTGTGCCTGCCGAACTATCGTCGAGGCAAGAGAAAGATGGCCGCAGGGATTATGAAAAGTGCAGTCCCGAACGAGTGTCGAGTGTGGAGTGTCGCGCGTAAGACGCGTACGCGGCTGTGGGGTGACCCATTGCCGTTGAGAGCTGTCCGTTGGCAGTCGCAGCAGCAATACGTTCTGGCCTGCTGACGAATGTCAGCTCGCCTGCCGCGCTCTTTTCTTCTCCGCGCGGCTACCTTGCCGAAGGCTTGCCTGCGCGCGAGCGCTCGCCTCTGCTTCGCGGTTGTCACTTGTGAGTTGAGAGTTGACGGTCAGAACGCCGCGCCGTCGACGGTTCCCCGTTTCCCGTTTCCCGTTTCCCGTTTCCCGTCCTCACGCGCCCACCACCTGAGAATTCGTCGCACTCGCCCAGGCATAACGGGAGCGGCCCGATTGTTTGGCGTCGTACATCGCAGAATCAGCGGCGCCCAACAGCGAACGGATGGTCATGCGTTTTGGATCGAACGTGGCAACGCCGATACTCACCCCCACTTTCGCGCGGTCGCCATTCGAGAGTGCAATCGGTTCGCCGATTCGCTCGATGATTCTGGCAATGAGTGCGTTGATGGCAGGAACATCCTCGAGCGTCGTAGCGAGCACGAATTCATCGCCACCCAATCGCGCGACCATGTCCGACGGACGCACTGACGACTGCAACCGCAATGCGACCGTGCGCAGAACTTGGTCGCCCGCTTCGTGACCGTAGGTGTCGTTGACCTCCTTGAACCAGTCGAGGTCCATCAACATGAGAGTGACGGTTCCGGCACGCGACGCGACATTCTCGGCCAGAATCTTCTTGAGCACTTGCTCCATCCCGCGACGATTCAACAGACCGGTCAAAGAATCGCGTTCGGCCAACGCGAGTGCATCGGCTTCCGCGCGTTTGCGGGCGGTGATGTCCTGAGCCATACCCTGAAACCGATTGGCATCGATTGGCTGCAGGAACACGTTCAGCCACTTCGATGACGTGCCATCGCGTTTGATCTCGAAGTCTTCAGACACGGCCCCATTCGACTCCCGGCTGCGCGCAAGCAACAAGCGAATGCGCGCCGCGTGAGGTGCGAGCAGCGAATCTAACTTCAGCGCAGGAGCGTCCGTGCGACGCACCGGCGAGAACTCCAGTTCACGGGCAAGCGCCGGATTCCACGACATCAATTGCGCATTGGAGTCGATGACGAAGATGCCGCAGTCTGCGTTCTCGAAAATCGAACGCAATTGCCGTTCGCTGCGCTCGCGCTCTTGGCGTTGATGACGTTCACTAGCCAGCAAGGTAACGAACCGCGAAATGAGCGTATTCGTATCGCGCGCCAAACGGCCGATCTCGTTCTGCTCATCGCGCGGCGGAATTCTGAGCTGCTGGCCGGTCTCGATCTGCAATTGGTGCAGCTCATTGGACATGCGAGTAATCGGTCGTACGATCGATCGCAATACCACGAGCGCAACCAATGCTGTCAATGCAGCCGTCTGGAGAAACAGGACCAGAGCCGAGAATGCCGAGAACGCGTACGCCTGGGACCGAATCTCATCGCCCGCCGGAATCAGCACCAGCTCTCCAACGATCTCGTGAGCATCGAAGGGCGACACGATCTTGCGCGCCACGACACGGGAGGATTTGGACGGACGGACGTCGCGCGCTGTGTTGTCCAGCACCTCCAATGCGCTGGAAATTTTCACGCCTGCAATCGCTTGGTTCTTCAGCAATCCGAGCGCCACTTCGTGCGCGAGTGCCTTGTCGCCGACGTAGCACGCCACGCTCACTGTGTTTTGAACCGTCGATGCGAGCTGCTCGACCTGCGCATTCAGGCGACTCGTCTCATGCCGGTGCGCAAAGATCGCAGCCGCACCCGCGAACAGCAAACCGATGCCGCAACTGAATACGACCACGAGCAGCGCGGTGCGCGTCGCAACACCGTGCCGGTAGCGGAAGACGAACCGCTGGATGCGTTCAATCGACAAGTTCTAGGACCACTCTTACGCGTGAATCGACGTCCTTCTTGTCCAGGTACGCAATCGCACCTTTGTTTTCGGCCACCGCTTTGAGTGCGGCACTTGAATCCGGCACTTGTTGCGGAGGAGTTGCACGGCCGCTGAATAGCAGCCTTGCCCAGTATGCATTGATCTCCGGCACGGTCTTGCGCAGCAGCTTCTGATAAAACTCGCGCCGCTCAGCGGACTGCATCCCCATGTCCAATGGCAACGCCGTCACGCCCGTGGGCAGGTGACGATCGCGCGCCATGAATACATCCGCCACCTGCGAGCGGGTCATCTGACGCACACCGCTTGCCGGGTTGACGACGACGACAATCTCGCCCGCCAGCGTGTTCGCAGCGAAACACGCGGCCAGCAAGAGCATCGCAAGTTGGAGAGAGATTCGCATGGCGTTAGAACATGAAATCCAGAGCCATGCTGTAAACCCAGAAGCTGCGGTCCTTGAGCGGCCCAGGTTCCATGTTCAACAACACGGACGAGTCGGCGAAGTGCACGCGGTCGATCTGACCCTTCAATGCAAGACGCGGCATGAAGTCGTATCGCACGCCAGCTGCAATCGAATACTGGCGATCGCGCGCCGAATCTGTGGCGATGTCGAGCACCGCATTCAGCTGCGCAACTTGCGGGCTCGCGGCATCAGGTAGTCCGGTTTGCAGATTCGCTCGATCGTTCCACGCGGCCGAATAGCCGACGTAAGGCGTCACTGATCCGAAGCGATTGCCGATCGACAGCATTGCGACATCCGGCACGTCGATCCCAGGTTGCGACGTGCGGCTGTGACTGTAGAGCAGCTGCGACTGCAACGAATCGATGCTGTACAGGATGCCGAACGTGTAGAAATCGACAGACCGATCTTTATACGAAAGCGCCTCCGCTGAACGCAGCGCCTCCGGGGTACCGATCTGGCGCAATGCACCTTGCAGCGGGGCCGCCGGTGATTCGTGCGCGAACTGAACTCGCGCGGCACCGACGCGCACATCCAATCCCGCATGCGAATACTGCAAATGGCCGCCTAGAGCGCTGGATCCATCGAGATTGAAATGCGAGCGATCATCGCTGACGGGTTTGCCGCGCAACCAGCCGCCATACACCTTCCCCTCCAGACGCTGATCGTCCCCGAGATCCATCCCGTATACGGCATCGGCACCGTCGAAGCGTTGCGCGAAGATGATTCCGAATACCTCGAGCGGCGGACGAATCATCATCGATGAATAGCCGACGCCGCGGGTGTCGGCAGTCATATAGATGTCCGCGCTCAGTCTCCCGACTCGCAACGCAAAGTCGTCGTTTGGACTGAATTTCAGTAAACCGAGATTGAGCTCGGGCTTGAGCTTCCCGTCGCGATAAAACGCCGTCTCCTGTTGAATGACCGCTTCCCATGCCGGGCTCAACTTCGCATTCAGCTGCAAGCCGAAGCGGGAGTCGGTGGTGAAGTCGATCTCGCCAGCCTGCGCGCCCCGCTCCTGCCAACCATCGCGGCGATATTCGATGCCTTGTTGATCGTGATAGAGCGCACCCACGGTGCCGTATCCGGCAATGGATATGTCCGATCCGGGTTCACCAATGGATACGGCGTCAGCTCGGCCCACGGCAACGAGCAGCACCGCGAGCAGTACTGAACAATCAAGTCGTCTCATGATTCGTTAGTGCAGAACGCACTACATAGGTTCTGGTGTTTTCTAGCACGATCGCGGATTTGTGATCCGGCTCTACTACTGAAACCCGAGCAATTCAGGGCTCCCCTTAACGTGCAGATCCAGACACGTTGCGCGTGGGGTGGAACTGCGTTTTCGAGCGCTTTTCTGAGCGTCACGCGTATGCTGACTTGCGGCGTTGGCGTGCGCGAGCGGATGCATCACAGCCTTCGGAAGAGACTCATTCCCTGCGCGGTTTTCTTTTTGCGAACAGGGGCGAATACATCGACGAGCGCACACTTTTCGCCGGACCAACTCGTCCATCGCCTGATGCGTCGGTGAGTGAATTTGGCAGTCGGCAGATGCAGTCGTCTAAGATCGCAGCATGCTGATCCACCTCATCGATGGCACCTACGAACTCTTCCGCCACTTCTACGGCCTGCGTCGTTTCAACAAAGGTCAGGACAAGCCATTCGGCGCTGTGGTGGGCGTCTTGAATACGGTATTGGAGACCATTGAAGGCGGAGCGACTCACGTCGGTGTCGCGACCGATCACGTCATCGAATCATTTCGGAACCCGCTCTGGGCTGGATACAAGACCGGCGACGGGATCGAGCCCGCTCTGTTGGCGCAGTTTCATCCACTGGAGAATGCATTGCGCACCATGGGCGTCACCGTGTGGCCGATGATTGAACTCGAGGCCGATGATGCGCTCGCATCGGCGGCGTATCTCGCCTCTCAGGATGATCGCGTCGAGAAGGTCTGCATCTGGACGCCCGATAAGGATTTGGCCCAATGCGTCAGCGGCGATCGCGTTGTGCAAATCGATCGCAAGTCCAAAGCGATCCGCAACGCCGTCGCCGTGCGCGAGAAATTCGGCGTCGACCCGGAATTCATTCCCGACTATCTGGCCTTGGTCGGCGATGCAGCCGACGGCTTCCCAGGGATCGAAGGCATCGGACCGAAGAGCGCAGCACGCCTCATCAACACCTACGGACATATCGAGGCGTTCCCGCCCACTGTCCTTGGCGAACACATCGATGCGGCATTGCTGTTCAAAAAGCTGGCGACGCTGCGAACCGACGCGCCGCTGTTCAACAATGTTGACGAGTTGCGATGGAGCGGTCCGGCGCAGGGATTCGGGGCGCTCTGCACAGACATGCAAGCGGACCGGACCTTCGCTAGAGCAAGGAAGTTGCAGACTGTGCAGAACTGAAGAAACGTCAACGACACATTTCCCTCGCATTCTTACAGCGAGCTTCCTGCAGGCTTTCTGCAGCGAACGAGCACAGAACTCTTATCGCCGCCGCCGAAAAGAGGATTGGCGAGAGCGCACGCAGACGTGCAAGGCTTCAACAGAGTTGTTCACGACAGCTTCACAAGCGCGTCGATCACCCCCGCTGTCAGGATAGATGTCGCCTGTAACTGAAACCTCTGTGGGGGCGGAAGGCAGGAGAGAATGGGAATTGCACAGGAGCGGCGTGAGTCGCTGGTTCGTCGATTGTTGAACGGTGAATCGG
>JAEWBG010000067.1 GCA_023391335.1 Pseudomonadota bacterium
ACACCTCACAGCTCACAGCTCACACCCCACACCTCTCACACCTCACACCTCACAGCTCACAGCTCACAGCTCCCATGCCCCAATTTCACTACCGAATCGTCAATGTGTTCACTCAGGATCGCGGGTCGCTGACCGGCAATCCGCTCTGCGTTTTCGAAGATGCACGTGGGCTGGGCGATGCGACCATGCAAGCGCTCGCACGGCAGTTCAATCTATCCGAGACGACGTTCATATTGCCCTCGACGCATGCCGACGCACGCGTGCGCATCTTTACGCCTAGCTATGAGATGCCGTTCGCCGGTCATCCAACTTTAGGAACGGCGGCCGTGTGCCGCGCACTCGGCATTGGAGGCGCCACCCTCAAACTGGAAATGCAGGCGGGCCTAATTCCGGTGACAGCCGAAAACGGTCGCTGGACACTTCAGGCAGTAGCACCCACATGGCGCAGCGTGGATGTCCCCCAAACAACGATCGCGCGGATGCTCGGACTCGAAGCAGATGCCATCGGCGAACATCCGCTGTGGGTCAAAGCAGGCAAAGAACAGTTGATCGTGCCATTGCGAAACGAGGCTGCAGTTCGCAGCATCAGGTTGAATGCCGAAGCATTTGGTGAAGTGCGCAGCGAAGACGGACACAGCATGGCGTATGTGTTCGCCGAAACAACACCGGGTCGCGCGCTCGCCAGATTCTTCTTTCCTGCCGGGAACGCCATCTTGGAGGATCCGGCAACGGGCTCTGCCACTGCAAACTTCGGCGGCTGGTTGATCGCCACCGGACGTGCCCTGCCCGCGTCGCTACAGATTTCGCAAGGCGAATATGTGCAAAGGCCCTCAACGCTTTTTTTGCGCGTAGACAACGAGAAGCAGATTTTCGTCAGTGGCGATGTCATTGAACTCGGCCGCGGGGTCGTCGAGCTGTAGTCGATTGCAGTCGAAGCGATCTGTACGCAGTTCGATAGGCAGTACTACGGAACCATCAACACGCACCGAACATCTATCGTTGAACAGTGCGGACTGCCGCGATCTTTCGTTGAGTGCGATGGGTGAGTGCGATGTCGGAACAGACCGATCGCGTCGCTATGCGACGAACGTCCTACGAGGAAATGCCATTTTCCCAAGTCCTGTTTCGTTACTTGTGGCCATTCTGGTTGTTCAAAGACGCAACGCGCGGAGACCGATGGGTGCGGGCTGCCGCGTACCGCCACAACCGCGAGATGCGCGTGTACCTGCCCGGCTACTTGCTGAAATGGGTGTGTAACTGCGTTCTCGCGTTCGCGGTTGCGAGCGGATTGGACTCGCTTTCCGCATCGCATTCGTTCGATATCTTCACGCTGCTCGCCGCGGGCTGCGGCATCATGTTTGCGTGCGGCGTGTGCGTGTTGTTCGTGACCGCGTATATCTATCTATATTTAGGGCGCAACGCCGCGTAGCGACTCAGCCGCACCTGCGCACACTCGATTGCGCCCGGCCCGCTTCGCGGCATACAGACATTCATCGGCGATCCGATACAGGTCCAGTGGCTCCATATTCGCCTCTAGAGCCGTCGCGCCGACTGAGATTGTCACGCGCAACTTGCTTTCATCGGCAACGAACACGTGGCTTTCGACGATGGCGCGCAGCTCTTCCGCAATGCGAGCGGCATTCGCAAGCGATGTTTCCGGCAAGATCGCGCAAAACTCTTCTCCGCCGTAGCGGCCGAGTCGATCGATTGGTCGCAATCGCTTCTGCAGGATCATCGCCAACCCGCGCAAGACCGTATCTCCAGTCAGGTGGCCGTAGGTATCGTTGATCGACTTGAAATGATCGATGTCGAGCATCAGCACCGCTAAATCCCGATAGTGTCGCCGCGCCCGCGTGAACTCTTCCTGCAAAAACGTATCTAGCTGCTTGCGATTGGAGAGACTCGTGAGCCCATCCGTCACGGCCATGCGGAAGATGACCTCGTGGTATTGCAGCTCGATATCGCTGCCCTCCAGATGCTTGAAGATCGTGTCGCCGATCTTGATCTGATCGCCCCGCTGCAGCTTTCTGTCCCGCACGGGACGCGGTTCATCGTTGATGTAGGTACCGTTGGTAGAAGCGAGATCGACCAAGTAGACGTCGCCCTCGCGCTGCTCCAAACGCGCATGCCGACGCGAGACGCAGTCGCTGGGAAGCACGATATCGTTGTCTCGCCCGCGCCCGATCGTCGTGACCTCCTTTTCGATGACAAATCGACGTCCCAGGTCCGCCTGCTGCGGCGCGTGAATGACCACCAAGCACTGCTGGCCCGAGTGACCGAACTTGAGTTCATCAAGGGCGGTGACTCGTGTTTTGACGTCGTACTCTGTATCCACGTGAGGCGCGGGCAGCTGGCGATGACGGGCGGCAAGCCTACTGCGGCAATTGCCTACGGTCCAGCGACCTTCGGGACTAGAAGGAAATTATCTCCACTGCGAACGCGGAGAGCACGGAGTCATGAAAATGTCGGGCGTGCAGGGCCTCACGGCAGACCAAGGGTGCGACCTGCGATCGCTCGACGCGGCCTCAATTCAATCTATTTTTTGATCCGTCTTATCTCCGTGCGCTCCGTGTGCTCCGTGGAACCTTCTTATTCTTTTCGCAGCAGCAGCCCCGCCACTTCCGCTTCGCTCAGTTCACGCCACTGACCCACTTTGAGCCCGGCCAAAGTGAGATTGATGATGCGGATCCGCTGTAGCTTGACGACCTTATAACCAAAGAACGAGCACATGCGTCGGATCTGGCGATTCAGCCCCTGGGTCAAAATGATGCGAAAGGTCGCAGGCCCGATGCGCCGGACTTCGCAGGGCTTCGTGACCGTTCCCAAGATTCGAACGCCGCTCGCCATGCCATTCAGGAAGATTTCGGTCACGGGGCGATCGACGGTGACTTCGTATTCCTTCTCGTGCGCGTTCTCGACACGCAGGATTTCATTCACGATGTCGCCATCGTTAGTGAGCAGAATCAGGCCCTCGGAATCCTTATCCAAACGGCCGACGGGGAAGATGCGTTCTTTGTGGCCGATGAAATCGACGATATTGCCCGGAATGTCGCGCTCAGTCGTGCACGTGATGCCCACGGGTTTGTTCAGCGCGATGTAGATGCGCCGAGGTCCCGTCGCGAGTGGACGGCCGTCGACGCAGACCTGATCGCCGTCATTCACCTGGGTTCCAAGCGTCGCGACCGCCCCGTTGATCGAAACTCGGCCAGCTTCGATCCAAGCGTCTGCTTCGCGCCGCGAACAGACTCCAGTGCTGCTGATGTATTTGTTCAGGCGCACGATCGAGATCGATCCATGGGCTACGCGGTCGGGATGAACTCGTCGTCGCCTTGATGTTCGCGTTCGAACTTCAGGAAGTTGTAGTACCCGCAGACGTTTCCGTACGGATACTTGCGGCAAACGTTCGGTCGCGCCTCGTAGACCGTGCACCGGCGTTCTTTGGTATCGAAAAAGCGGCAGATCGTTTTGTAAATGTGATCGCGCTGATGCCGCAGGATTTGCTCGTCTGCTTCTTTGGTGCGATATCGATACGTAAAACGCTCGCGAGCTTGTTTCGGTGAGATACCGAAGTGCCGCGCCAGCCGCGCGATGTCGTAGTCACTCACCGCAATGCGTGGATGACTGCAGCAATAGCCCGGGCAAACAGAACAGTCGAAGCGTGGTTTCATGGATGACAAAGCGGATGGCGGATAGCGGATAGTCAGACGCGCTGGCGCGCCGATATTCGTTCCAAAGTCACGAAGCTAAACGAATGAGCATGCCGCGCGTCGGCGGCGTGATCTTCGCGGTTCGTCTCTCGCCAATCGCTTGGCGCAAGTTCCGGAAAGAATGCGTCGCCGTCCAAACGGACGTCTACGCGAGTCAGGTGAATCGTGCTTACTTGAGGCAGCACCTCGGCAAAAATTTGTGCACCGCCGATGATCATGATTTCGGCAGCATCCGCATGCTCGATTGCATCGGCAATCGAGTTCGCAATGACGCAGCCCGGCGCGCTCCAGTCGCGCTGACGTGTGACGACCACGTTCGTGCGCCCCGGCAATGGTTTGCCGATCGATTCGAACGTCTTGCGGCCCATCAATACCGGTTTGCCCAACGTCAGCGCTTTGAAGCGGCGCAAGTCATCCGGCAAATGCCACGGCAGTTCATTGCGAACTCCGATAACGTTGTTATCGGAGGCGGCGACCACGATGGAAAGCTTCGGCGTCACTTCTTTTTGTCCACCGGCTCGCGATCGAGCATGGTGCCGCGACAGCGTTTGGCGCCGCAGCGGCATGCGTAAAGCGCCAGTTCCTCTGGGTCGTCCGTGCTTTCCCAGGTGAGCTGATAGTCGTAGCCAAGTTCTTCGCCGGGTTTGATGTTGCGAATGGCATCGATGAACACACGGCTGTTTTCGATCACCGTTTCGCAGTTGGGATTGCAGCTGTGATTGATGAAACGCGCATCGTTGCCGTTGACGCCCGCGTCGATCACGGTGCGGTTGCTGGCGATAAATAGGAACGTGTGGCCATCGTCATCGCCCTTCTGTTCGTAACGCGCGTCGGCCTCCGCGTGAGAAATGCGCTCGCCGAGATACTCGATAATGCGCGTACCTTTCTTGATCGGCGCGATCGCGTACACGCCCGTGCCATGAATGCCCGAACTGCGGGCTTCAACGAGATGCGCTGCAGTCAAGGGCTTCGCGGGCTTCTTGGCGCGCTTAGCGAACTTGCGTTTACTGCCACCGGCTTTCGATGACTTGGATGGCGGAGACTTTTGATTGCGAGACTTGCTGCGGGACTTCTTGCGAGCTTGCGGCATGTGAGGTTAGACGGCTACAGGAGCTTTGATGTGAGGATGCGATTGATAACCGCGAATTTCGAAATCTTCGAAGGCGTACTCGAATATGGACGGCGGCCTGCGTTTGATATGTAACGTAGGCAATGGATACGGTGAACGCGTCAATTGCTCGTCGGCCTGCTCGAGGTGATTGGCATATAAGTGGCAGTCCCCACCAGTCCAAACGAAATCACCTGGCTCCAAGTCGCACTGCTGCGCGAACATATGCGTCAGCAACGCATACGAAGCGATGTTGAACGGGACTCCCAGAAACACATCGGCGCTGCGCTGATATAACTGGCACGACAGCTTGCCTTCCGCGACCCAGAACTGAAACAGCGCATGGCAAGGCGTCAACGCCATCTGTTCGAGTTCGCCCACGTTCCAAGCGCTAACCACGATGCGGCGCGAATCTGGATTGCGCCGAATCAAGTCGACAGTGCGGCTGATCTGGTCAATGAATTGGCCGTCCGGCGTGGGCCACGATCGCCATTGCCGTCCGTACACCGGGCCGAGATTGCCCTGCTCATCCGCCCATTCGTCCCAGATCGACACGCCATGATCGCGGAGATACTGAACGTTCGTGTCTCCGCGCAGGAACCAAAGCAGTTCATGAATGATCGACTTGGTGTGCAGCTTCTTGGTCGTCACCATCGGAAAGCCGCGCGCGAGATCGAACCGCATTTGATAGCCGAACACGGAGAGCGTCCCGGTACCGGTTCGGTCCGTCTTTCGAACCCCGTGGTCGCGAATGTGCCGAAGCAGATCTAGATATTGCTGCATGGTTACTGGGCCGTAACGATGCGAGTGGAATCCGCAGCGCCGCTGGCTTGTGCGTGTTTGAAGTTGCCGCTGAACTCGTTACGTCGATAAGCAATCACGAGCAGCGCGGCGCCCGCGATGATCATCGGGGTCGAAAGGATCTGTCCCATCGTCATCCACCCGAACAACAAATAGCCTCGATTCTCATCGGGTACCCGCACGAATTCGAGCGTGAAGCGGAACACGCCATAACAGAAGAGGAACAAGCCCGACGGTGCAAGTCGCGGTCGCGGCCGCATCGTGAAGAACCAGATGATCAAAAAGAGCGTCAATCCTTCCAGTGCCGACTCGTACAACTGCGATGGATGCACGTGCAGCACGCACGGATCGATTGCAAACCGCCGGCACAGATCTTCAGCCTCTTGCGCCTGAGTCGGATGCAGCGTGCTCGGATCGACGATGAACGCCCAAGGAACATCGGTCGGCTTACCCCACAACTCGCCATTGATGAAATTGCCGATCCGGCCCGCACACAAACCGATGCCCGGTAGCGGCGCGAGAAAATCCATCACGTCGGCAAAACGGCGCTGCCTGCGCTTTGCGAACAATGCGAGAGCAATCAGGACTCCGACGAGCCCGCCGTGGAATGACATGCCGCCTTTCCAGACTCGAAAGATCATCCAAGGATCGACCAGCACTTGCTCGAATCCGTAAGCGATGATCCAACCCAGCCGTCCGCCGAGAATCACGCCGATGGCGGAATAAAAGATTAGGTCGTCGACGTCCAGCGAGGTCCACGTGGAGTCGGGATTCGAGGCGCGTTTGCGGCCCAACCACCACGCTACAGCAAACCCGATCACATACATCAACCCGTACCACCGAATGGCCGCCGATCCAACGGAAAAGATCACTGGGTCAATGGAGGGGTACTTGATCATGCCGCGCGAATGGTAGGTAAGAGTTCAGTCGAAGCCAATGTGCGGCGCTTACTCTTGAACGCCCCTGACGAAGAAGCACTTCAGATAGCGAGTCTCTGGGATGCCCGGATGGATGGGATGATCCGGACTCTGGCCACCGACTTCCACAATCTGCGCGAAGCGATTTACATGCCGAGCCGCACGCTGAATGGCCAACGCCAGCGATTCGGCAGGCAAGTGATACGAGCACGAGCTCGAGGCGATGATGCCGTCTCGATCCAGTAACTGCATCGCGAGCTGATTCAAGCGCCGATACGCGGCCTCGCCTTTCGGCGCATCCTTTTTGCGCTTGATGAATGCAGGCGGATCGATCACCACCACATCGAATCGCCGCCGCTCATCGCGCAGACTTTCCATCACATCGAATGCATCGCCGCGAATCACGGCAGGCTTCAAACCGTTCGCGGCCGCGCTCGTCTGCAACAGTTCGAGTGCGGCTGCAGAAGAGTCTACGCACGTGACTTCACTGGCGCCTGCGTGCAATGCCCCCAGGCCCCAGCCTCCAAGATAGCTAAACACGTCCAGGACTCGAGCGCCGCCGACGTACTTGCGCAGGGCCAGCCGATTGGCGCTCTGATCGAAGAACCAGCCGGTTTTTTGTCCGGTGCCCAGCGGGACCGTGAACTGCACGCCGCCCTCTTCAACGGTGACGACCTGCGGTGCTTCGCCGACCACTGTTTCGGTGTACTCGCCCAGGCCCTCGAGCTCGCGTGCGGAACTGTCGTTTTTCCACACGAAAACCCGCGGCGCAATGACCTTCGCGACGGCCGACTCGATCTCCGCGCGCATGGCTTCCATTCCCGCTGTGGCGATTTGCCCGACGAGGACATCGCCGAATCGATCGAGCACCAACCCGGGCAATCCGTCAGATTCGCCGTAAACGAGCCGGTAGAACGGCCGGTCATACAGCGCATGACGCAGCGAGAGCGCGACCTGCAAGCGATGCACGAACAGCGATCGACCGGGCGGATGCTGCGAATCGCGACTCAGGATACGAGCGCAAATCAGAGAGCGAGGATTGACGTAGGCGTAGCCGAGAAATTTGTCCCGGTCGCTCACCACGCGCGCGATCGCACCGGGGGCGAAGGCCGTCAGAGGCGTCCGCTGGGTGTCGACTTCGTTCGAGAAGACCCAAAGATGGCCCGCGCTCAACCGGCGATCTTCGCCGCGTTTCAGCCGCAGCTCCGGAAAGGAAGCAACTTGTGTAGGAGTATTCATCGTATGCGTTTATTTTAGGCAATCTCGACCCGTTCCGCTGCGACGATTGCGCCCGCGAGTCCACGATGAATTCATCCTCAAGCGATACCCAGAACCGACTCGCGAACGAAACGAGCCCTTACCTGCTGCAGCATGCGAACAATCCCGTGCACTGGTATCCGTGGGGCGAGGACGCCCTCGAGCGCGCGGCACGGGAAGACAAGCCGATTCTGCTCTCCATCGGCTACTCCGCCTGCCACTGGTGCCATGTGATGGCACATGAGTCCTTCGAGGACGAAGCGACGGCTGCGCTCATGAACGAGCTCTTCATCAACATCAAGGTGGATCGCGAAGAACGGCCGGATTTGGACAAGATCTTCCAACTCGCCCACCAGATGCTTACGCGTCGCGGCGGCGGCTGGCCGCTGACCATGTTTCTCTCACCCGCCGATCGCAGGCCATTTTTCGGGGGCACGTACTTTCCTAAAGAACCGCGGTTCGGCATGCCGTCCTTCGCCGATCTGCTACGCCGAGTCAGCGAGTTCTATCGAACCCACCGCGAGGAGATTCAGCAGCAAAACGCCGCACTTCAGCAGGCATTCGATGAACTCGTTCCAGAGCCGCCGAGCGCCGAGGCTTCTTTGAGTTCTGAGCCGTTGGATTCTGCTCGCGAGCTCTTGCAGGAGCAGTTCGACAGCCAATTCGGCGGCTTTGGCAGCGCACCCAAATTTCCGCACCCAACGAATCTGGAGTTTTTGTTGCGACGCTGGCGAGCTAGCGCATCGACCCAAGCGCCGGATCTGAACGCACTGCTAATGACCACAATGACGCTCACGCGCATGGCAGAAGGCGGCATCTACGATCAGCTCGGCGGCGGGTTCGCGCGCTACTCGGTCGATCAGTACTGGATGATTCCGCACTTCGAAAAAATGCTCTACGACAACGGCCAGCTCCTGCGCATTTACGCACACGCCGCGCTTGCTACGGGCGAGCCGTTGTATCGACGTATCGCAAGCGAAACAGCCGATTGGATGCTCCGCGAGATGCGCTCCGCCGAAGGCACGTTTTGGTCCGCTCTGGACGCAGATTCCGAAGGACACGAAGGCAAGTTCTACGTGTGGGACGCGAATGAGGTGCGTCAAGCGCTGAGTCAGCAGCAATATGAAATATTCGCGCGGCGATTCGGCTTGGACCAGCCGCCAAACTTCGAAGGTCACTGGCACCTGCACGTTTTCAAGTCGGTCGAGGAAATCGCAACCGAAGTGGGGCGGCCCGCCGCAGACGTAGAATCGGAACTGAATGCTGCGCGCGCCAGCCTGCTGCGCATTCGCAATCAACGCGTTCGTCCGGGGCTGGACGATAAGACGCTAACTTCGTGGAATGCGCTCGCCATTTCCGCACTCGCCACGGCGGCGCGTACCTTACGGCGCAGAGACTTTGCAGAAGGCGCTCTGGTCGCACTGGACGTACTCAGAACCGAGCTGTGGCGCGACGGGCGATTGCTCGCGACGTACAAGAACGGCTCCGCGCGCTATGCCGCCTACTTGGACGACTATGCGTTCCTGATCGATGCGGTGCTCGAATGCCTGCAAACGCACTGGCGCAGCGAGGATCTGCGGTTTGCAATCAAGTTGGCAGACGATCTGCTCGAACGTTTTGAGGACAAGAACGGGGGCGGCTTCTACTTCACTGCCTCGGATCACGAACCGCTCATGCACCGCTCGAAATCGTTCGCGGATGACGCCATGCCGTCTGGAAATGGCATTGCTGCCCAAGCGCTGCAACGGCTTGGGCTGTTGCTTGGCGAGATGAGATACGTCGATGCGGCAACGAGAGTGCTTCAAGCTGGGTGGAATTCGGTGACGCAGTACCCGCACGGCCATTGCGCAATGCTCATTGCACTGGCCGAACAACTCGACCCGGTCGAGATCGTCATCGTTCGCGGGGCCGCCGATCAAGCAGAACGCTGGGCAGACGAACTCGCCAAGGTTTATGCGCCGCATCGGTTGACATTTGCGATTCCCGACGACGCGTTGGATCTACCATCCGCGCTCGCGGACAAATGGGGCAGCAGCAATGAAGTGACCGCGTATCTTTGCCGCGGGATGACGTGTTCGCCGCCCGTGAAGAGCCTCACAGCCTTGCTGGCACTGTCAGGCCAGCGCGCTTCCGCCTAGGTCACGATTTACCCGGCGATTTACCCGGCGCTTTTCGCTCGCGTTGGTTCTTCTTTGCCTGCTTCAAATGCCGCGAGCGCTCAATTCCGGCGAGCTGTTTTTTGCGTGCGGCTTCGACCGCCGCTTGCAGCGCGCGTTGCCCCCACTGTTTGAGCAGCTCCGGATCATCCAACACATCGAGCGGTACTCGATGATGATCCGTCGTTAGGTTGAACGCATTCGGATAGGGCTTGAACTGCTCCATGCCGCGCGACACATAGTCGCTCAGGTTGCTTTCATCCGTGTGCAAGTACACCTGATCGTTGATCACGATCGCGAGCAACCGCTCATCGATAAAAATGCCCACGCCACCGAAAATACTGCGATTGGAGATGCGCCCCAAAAATGAGAGCTGCTCCGTCACATAGTTGGCCAGGCTCGACTTGTCCCGCATATCGAGCGACTCACTTTCTTCCTGAAGGTATTTAGTCGTGCTTCTTGTTGGAAGTTCTAAAGGAACGAACCTCCTTGCTGTAAACGAGTGTACATGGCAACGAATGAATTTGAACTAGCAAATGATGCGATTCGTGCACGATTTGCACGTCGCTTGAGGAGCAGGTCACACACGCAACGCGCCTGTCCTATTTCAACGCACGTAGGTGCGCTTCGATGAGCGACCGCAACTCGCCATGCTCGCCCTGGGAATACGCGGGTGCTTTCGACCAGTCGTAGCCCCAGGGATTTGCAGTACGCATCGCGTCGGCCTCGTCCGCATAGCGCGGATGTACGTGCGCATGTAGCGCGGGCTCCAAGTTGCCAAAAATCGCGTAGTTCACGCGCACCGCACCCGTCACGTGAAAGACGGCGTCGCCAAGCCGCCCCAAGTCGCCCATAAACTGATCGCGCTCACGCGTCCCCAAAGCGTTCAAGTGCGGAACCACTGGATCCGGCAACAACAAACAATATCCGCGTAGTACTTGGGGCGACCCCATCACGGCCCACCCCGACGGCAGGCGCGCAATCACTCGCGGATCGCCAGCGCGGCATGCTTCAACGAGACGGTGAATGGCGGTAGGCATTGGAAGCGGTTAGCGGTTGGAGAG
>JAEWBG010000108.1 GCA_023391335.1 Pseudomonadota bacterium
GGTTCGGACTATTCACGAGTCACTAGTCACGAGTCACTTCTTTCCGTCCGGTGTATAGACCGGCATCGGAAACTGGGCCACGTTCGAGCCTTCGAAATTGCTGATCTTGCTGACGCCCTGCTTGCGAACTTCGTCGATGCGCAGCACCGAATGCATGGGCAAGTAGGTGCGTTTGACGCCTTCGAACTCCGCTTTGATCTTTTCTTCCGACGGATCGACGACGACGGCGGAGCGCTCGCCGAACACGAGCTCTTCGACCTCGACAAATCCGAGCAGCGAGCCGTGATGGACTTTGCGGGCGTAGATCTCGAAGACCTTGCCTTGGTTAACGAATATGACTTTGAAAATGTGACTGGCTGCCATCTTGATACGGGGCCGGGTTGGTAGGCTGCGCCATATTACATAGCGCAGCTCACGTGCGTTAGAGATCCGATCTTGCCCGAGCATTTCGTGACAGTCGTCCCAAAATGGCCCTGAAACTCAGAGTAATCAGCGATCACTACAAAGCGCTCGGCAAGCGCAGTTCGCAGCTATTTGGGGTCACGGGCGGACGCATCGGGCGAGCCCAGGACAACGACTGGATTCTGCCTGATCCGGATCGCTACGTTTCAAGCCATCACGCAAAAGTCTCGTTTCGTGCCGGCGAGTGGGTGTTAGAGGACACGAGCACCAACGGCGTGTTCATCAACGGCTCCGATACACCGGCATCGGTGGAAGGCCCCTATTCGTTGAAGGACGGAGATCGCCTACGCCTGGGCGACTACGAAATTCTCGTCAGCATCGACGAGCGCAACGATTTTCCGTCGGATGCCAGTGGCCAACTCCCCGCCCCCAAACGCATCCGCAAGCCTCAGCCCAACGTCGGCGAAGATTTGGGCGAGGAGCTCGACATCACGGACTTGCTGAGCGAATCGGCGATCCGACCCGTACCGGCCGGCATGAAGGCTGCCAGCGAGATGTTCGATCTCAGCCGCATGCTGACAGTCGAAGCGCCCGCTGAAGCCAAGTCCACGCCAAAACCCGCACCGCCCACTCTGTCTGCCGCAACTTCGCCGGCCACGACAGTCAAGCCCGTGAAGCCGCGCAGCGGTTTTGCATCCTTGCTCGATAGCGCGGACGAAGGGAATCAGCGCACCGTCGCGCAAGCGAAGAAAAACGACGATTGGCAGATGCAAACGCGGCCCTATGACCGCAAAACGATGTCAGTGTTGCCGAACACCGCATTGGCACGCACTGAAAAAACGGAACCGGAGAAGCCGCGCCGCCCGCTCGGCGATTCACTCTCGGTCGAATCCTCGAGCGGTCTCGAAGCGTTTTGCCGCGGTGCAGGCATCGATCCTTCGAATTTGCCTGGCGATGCGCAAAACGCGATGCTGACGTTGGCCGGACAGATGCTGCGCGAAGTTGTGCTGGGGCTGATGGAATCGTTGAAGGGCCGCGCGGATCTGAAGAACCGCCTGCGACTGAGTCAGACCACGATTCAGCCCGCCGAAAACAATCCGTTGAAGTTCTCGCCGAGCGTGGATGAAGCAGTGTTGCGCCTGTTGGACCCGCACAGCTCACGTTACTTGGGACCGATCGAAGCGATTCGCGACTCGTTTGCGGACTTGCGCAATCACCAAATCGCGCTGAACGCAGCCATCCAAGCGGCGATCGATGAACTCATGAGCCGCATCGAACCGGGCGATCTGCAAGAGAAGTTCGATCGCGGACTCAAACGCGGTTCGTTGCTAGGCGCTGCAAACAAGATGAAGTATTGGGATTTGTACGTCGAGTTCTACCAAACGCTGAATCAGCGTAACGAACAGGGCTTACCGGTGTTATTCGCCGAAGAACTCGCCCGAACCTACGCCGAGAGAGCAGCGCAGAAGAAACGTTGAGGCGCGGTTCGGCTGCTCTTGGGTTCGGGGTTCGGCCGCTCTCGGCGTCCTGCCTTCGCGGCATTAGCACATCCCTGTGCGGCCGCCACTCTCGGCTCCTGCCTTCGCGGCATTAGCACATCCCTGTGCGGCAGGGTTCGGAGTTCGGCAAGGAGATCCTTCTTAGATCCACGATCCACGATCCACGATCCACGATCCACGATCCACGATCCACGATCCACGATCCACGATCACACCTCCCCTCACTCCTTCCGCGTCGTATTCGCCGCCCGCTGCGCCGGTGGCCCTGAGTCCGTCGCGACCCAGTCGAGAATATCCATGTAGCTGCGGATGTTTTCGACGAATCGCACCGGTTCCCATCCGCGCGCATAGCCGCGTTTCACGCGCGAATACCATTTTTCCTGAGTGAGCAGCGGCAACTGCTCGCGCACGTCCGCCCAGACATCGGGGTTCTTGCCGCGCATCTGCGTCAGAATGCGCGCATCTTCCACGTGTCCGATGCCGACGTTGTACGCGGCGAGCGTGAACCAGGTTCGATCCGGCTCGAGAATGCGCTTGGGAATCTGCGTTCTGATGCGTACGAAATAGCGTGCGGCGCCGAAGATACTGCCGCGCGGATCGAGGCGGTCTGGCACGTTCAATACGCGTGCTGTTTCTTCCGTGAGCATCATTAATCCGCGCACCCCAGTTGGGGAGGTTGCGAGCGGATCCCAGTGCGATTCTTGGTAGCCGATCGCGGCCAACAATCGCCAATCGACGCCGACTTCGTCTGCGGCTTCGCGGAACCATTGGCGGTATTGCGGGAGGCGCTGTTCGATGTGGTCCATGAATACACGCGACTGGATGTAGTCGAAACGATCCGTGCCGCTGTAATACGTGTCGAGAATCGAGGCGAGCCGGCCTTCCGCCTTCAAGGAAGCGAAATACGCCGTGACGCGCTTGAGTAACGATGCGTCGCGGGTATCCACGGCCCACGCCAATGGCTTACCCGCGCTCAGATCGAACCCGATGCGGATCTCTGGATGGAACGCGCGGCCGATCGCGAACTCATTGGAGTCTGCGACGGTGTAGTCGAACTCGCGCCGCGAGAGCCGATACAGCAGCTCCTCGGTCTCCGCATTCGGGTTTTCGACCCAGGCGAGCTTTGGGTATCTCACCCGCAGCGATTCCAGTGTCGCTGCGTGAGCGCTGCCAGCTACCACTTCAACGTGGCCGCTCTCCAACTGACTCAGCGATCGAGGTCGCGGATCGCCTTGACGATAGATCAAGTGCTCCCGCACTTGCTGATACGGCGGCCCGAAGCGACTGTCGTGCGGTAGACGAATCCCTCGCGTTAATCCGGCAGCCGCGATGTGAGCGCGATGGGAAGCCAGTTCTTCCATCGCATCTGCAACATTCGGCACCGAATAAATGTAGAGCCGAACGCCCAAATCGGCCGCGAATCGACTCACCAGGTCGAACTCTGGCCCCTGCGGCCCCGCCGCCCCGAGGTAGTAGCCGCTGGGCAAGTTCCGCGTGACCACTCGCAGTTCACCTGCCCGCATGATCTCCTCCAGGACGGAGGGCGGCTGGGAGCACGTTCCCAGTAGCAAGGTGGCGATAATGGCGAGCGCGGTCTTCAACCCGAGGGGTCCTGTCGATCAGTAAAGGTGCGCAAGGGTAGCAGCTAGGAGGGGTTCGGCCGCTCTCGGCGTCCTGCCTTCGCGGCATTAGCACGTCCATGTGCGGCAGCCGCTCTCGGCGTCCTGCCTTCACGGCATTAGCACGTCCATGTGCGGCAGCTCTCGGCGTCCTGCCTTCGCGGCATTAGCACGTCCATGTGCGGCAGGGTTCGGGACTGAGGTTTGGGTCCCTCATCGATGGCGGGCCTATCACCTCACCAGCTCTGAATCCGGCCTTTTCATTCCCAAGATCTACGATAGAATCGCCGCCCCTCACGGAGAGGTACCGAAGCGGTCACAACGGCACCGATTCGAAATCGGTTGAGGGCATTACGTCCCTACGAGGGTTCGAATCCCTCCCTCTCCGCCAGAAACAACGAGACCCTCCTTGCGAGGGTCTTTTTGTTTTGGCATTAGGAAGACCTTCGATAGAGCCCCTCTCCCGACTTCGTCGACCGTGACAGGGAGAGGTGCTTGGCCCCCATCGCCCGCATCCACGCAGTCGTCTCCCACAAGGGGAGAGATGTCTTTCTTCCCGTTTCCTGCCGCACATGGATGTGCCAATGCCGCGGAAGGCAAGGACGCCGAGAGCGGCCGTTTCTCCTTCTTCCTAGTCACTAGTCCCTAGTCCCCAGTCACTAAGTTAATAAACCGACACCTTCGAACCACAACGGTCGGCTCGGGTCCAAACTTCACGCCTTTACAGCGATCCGACCCACTACCACACTCGCGTTTGTGAAACCCCTCCTCTATTTCGCCGCTGCGGCGCTGTTAGTCGTCGGCTCCTCCGCCCCAAGGGCGTCGTATGCGAGCCCGGGAGAGGATTTGCCCGACATCGGCACGCCCGCGGAGGCCTACCTTTCGTTAGAGGACGAATATCAAATCGGCCGCATGATCGTGCGCGGACTGCGCGATCAAGACCGCATCCTCGATGATCCCGAAGTCAGCGAGTACATCCACTCGCTGGGATACCGGCTCTCTGCGCAAGCCAATGAAGGATCGCACCGGTTCGACTTCTTCACCGTCAAAGACACGACCATCAACGCCTTCGCATTGCCGGGCGGCTTTATCGGCGTGAACAGCGGCTTGGTGCTGCAGACCAAGAACGAAAGCGAACTCGCGGGTGTGCTCGCACACGAAATTGCTCACGTCACGCAACGCCACATTGCCCGGAGCATCGAGGCGCAGAGCAAGTCGAGTCTCGTATCGACGGCTGCAATGCTCGCGGCGATTCTGGTGGGTGCGGCGGCTGGCGGGGACGCGGCAATGGCGGGTGTGGCCGCCGCGCAGTCGCTGGCGATCCAACAACAGATTAGTTTCACGCGCGCCAACGAAACCGAAGCCGATCGCGTGGGCTTGGGAATTTTGGCCCAGGCGCAGTTCGACCCGAATGGCATGCCGGCATTCTTCGATACGCTAAACCGCCTTGCTGGAAGCAGCGAAATAAACATTCCTGAGATGCTGCGCACGCATCCAGTGACAACGATGCGTATCGCGGAAACCAAGGAACGCGCGGCGCAAACGCACGTGGACGCACTGCCTGAAAGCCTGAGCTATTCGATCACGCGCGAGCGCCTGCGTGTCCTGACTACCCCACCCGGAGAAGATCCGCGCGAGTACTACGCCGCGGTAACTCCGAATGAACCCGACGCAACGCCCGCCCAAATCTACGGGCGCGCTTTGGCGCTGATGGTTGCGGGTCAGCCAGAAAAAGCCGTTCCCATTTTCGAGCGGCTGTCGAACGCAAACCCCAGCGTGGTCCAGTACCACACCGCACTGGGGCAGGCACAACTGCTGGCGGGAAAAAATGACGCTTCGCTGGCAACGCTCAAGCATGCGCGAGAACTATTCCCGCGCAACGTCGCAGTCACTGTGCGGTACGCCGAATCTCTGCTTCGTACCGGAGATGCGAAAAAAGCTCATCAAATCTTGCTGGATCTGTTCAACATCGTTCCGCCCACACCCGAGCAAGCCAAATTCACAGCGATAGCCGCGAACGCCGCGGGCGACGTGGCGGACTCGTACTACTACATGTCCGAGTACCACATCATGAGCGGCGACCTCCCGCTCGCGATCAATCAATTGCAGCTTGCGCTCGCCGTCCCGAAAATCACCTCAGTGCAACGGGCGCGCTTCGAGGCGCGGCTTGATGAAATCCAGCAAGCCTTGCCCAAGCGTCTCGCTCGTCAGCGCAACATGGAAGCAGAGAACGGGCGCCGCTAGAATCGCTGGCGCACATCGCGCGTCCCTCAAGGAATCAAGTCGAATGCCTCGTTCGTCGGCTCGCAGCCTCGTCGCTGCTTCCTCTGCCTTTGCACTTTTTATCCGCAACTTCGCGTTCATCGGCTGTGCGCTCGCGCTTGTGGGATGCGCGACAACGCCTGGACGCACGGTTAACGACGATCGCTTCGAAGGCTTCAACCGTGGCGTATACAAATTCAACGATGCGATCGATCGGGCCGCGCTAAAGCCAGTTGCGAAGGGCTACGAAAAGGTCACACCGCATTGGGCGCGCATCGGGGTGAGCAACTTCTTCTCGAATCTCGAGTACCCCGCCGTTGTCGTGAATCAATTTTTGCAGGGCAAAGGCAAGCTAGGGCTGCGAGACACCGGCCGATTCCTCATCAATACGACACTGGGGCTCGGCGGAATTCTAGATGTCGCGACTCACATGGGGCTCGATAAAAACGACGAAGACTTCGGCCAGACGCTCGCGAAATGGGGCGTTTCCTCCGGTCCGTACCTGACGCTGCCGTTGTTTGGACCGTCATCACTGCGCGATGCGCCATCCCGGGTGGTCGACTATTTCTTCCACCCCAGTTCTTACTGGGACATTCCATGGGAAGCACAGTGGGGTCAACGCACCCTCGATGTGGTTCAAATGCGTGCTGGGTTGCTCCCGCTAGACCCAACTCTACAGCGCGCGTACGACCCCTACGCGTTCATTCGCGATGCGTGGGTGCAGCAGCGTGAGTTCGCGATTTTCGATGGGAATCCACCGCCGGAGACGTTGGAAGAAGAACTGCCGATGGACGAGAACGTAACCCCGAAAGGCGATACTCAAGCCGAACCGGTCACCCCTACACCTTCGCCGCCTGAACAATAAGATCAGGCGGAGATCAGCGCTTGCGGATCGGTTCCGCGCGGGGCGCTTGTGCCGTTCCGGCCGAGTACGCGTGAAGCTCGGCCGAAGTCGCATTCGGATCCAACTCGTGTTCCGCGCCCGCGAGCAAGTCATCCACCTCGCTGATGCGTGCGAGTGCCGCGATTTGAGCGGGGATGTTCGAGAACCGCAGCTTCTGCCCCTGACGTCGGGCTAGACGCATCCACTCGATCAGCAGCGCCATCCCTGCGCTGTCGCTCTCCGTCACCTGGGCAAAATCGACCTCAACGCTTTTCTCGTGCGCAAAACGTTCCCTGCTCTGTTCCAGCAAAGCAGGCGTCGTGCTCGCATCGAGCACGCCACTCACGCGAAAGCGCCCTGCGCCGACAGGCTCCAACGTTGCACTCATGATTTCGCGTTTGCGCCGGGTTTCGGGACTGCCGGTTGACCGCTCGCGACCTGAGACTCAAGCCGCTGAATCACTGCATCGAGGCCCTTCTGCTGCACTTCGCTACCGAAATCGGTACGCATCGACTTCACGTAAGAAACACCGGAGATCTGCACGTCGTACGCTTTCCAGCCTTCCGGCGTCTTGTGCAGCGAATAATTCACCGGCACTTTGCTGCCGTCATCGCGACGCACTTCGCTACGCACGGTGGCGATGTTGTCCTGCGGATTGCCTTGGTACGGAAGAATCTTCAGGCGATCCGGGGTGAAGTCGGTCAACGCCTCGCCATAGGTTTGCAGCAGGGATTGATAGAACCCGTCGACAAAGCGCTTACGCTGTTCGGGCGTGGCGTTGCGCCAATACTTGCCGAGCACCAACTGCCCGGCGTAGTTCGTATCGAAATAGGGCAGCAGGTTCTTATCCACCAACGCTCGCAATTTCTTCGAATCGTTCTTGTACTCGGAACGATGCGCGTCTAGATCTTTCAGCGTGTCCTGCGCGACCTTGGTGATCAACTCGGCGGGCCCCAATTGTGCCGCCGCATCGGAGGATGCCGAAGCACTTGCTGGCGCGTCGGCGGCATACAGCGAAGGCGCCACAGCGCTCGCCGCGACAATCGCAGTCGCAATCGCGACTCGCAGTTTCGTTCGCAAAATCCGGCTACTCATTGTTTCGACTCCTGGCTCGATGAATCGTCGCTTCCGCGACGGCTCATCGTTGCGACCAACTGATTGATCAAGTTTTCCAGCACCAGCGCGTCTTGCACGAGTTCGATGCGGTCGCCGTCCTTGAGGTATTCCTCCGCGCCGCCCGCAGTAATGCCGACGTACTGACCGCCGAGCAGACCTGAGGTCATGATGCTGGCATCGCTATCCTTGGGAATGCGGTTGTACTGAGAGTTGATGCGCATACGCACCACCGCCTTGTACACCTGCTGATCGAACGTAATCGAATCGACTCGCCCGATAGTGACGCCAGCCATCGAAACCGCGGCGCCCGGTTTGAGGCTGCCGACGTTTTCGAACTGCGCGACCACTCCATAACTACTGCCGTTGATGGAAAGTTCGCGGTGGGTGATTTGAGTGACCAGGAAGAACAGCGCTGCAAAGCCAAGCAGCACGAACAAGCCGGTACTCACTTCGACGGTGCGTGTCGAACGCATATTAATTCCTCAACTCACAAGTACGGTTCACGCGGATCACAACATCACCGCCGTGAGCATGTAGTCCAAGATCAGGGTCAAAACAGCGGACGTGACCACGGTTCGCGTAGTCGCCCGGCCCACGCCTTCAGCCGTGGGTGTCGCCGTGTAGCCCTCGTAGACGGCAATGAGGCTGCAGGTGACCCCGAATACACAGCCTTTGATCACGCCCTCGGTCACATCATCGGTGCCGACGCTCGCACGCATCTGCGACCAGAACGCAGCGGAATCGACTCCAAGTTGCTGCACGCCGACGAGCTGCACGCCATAAATGCCGATCGCGATGAAGATCATCGTGAGCAGCGGAACAGCTACCAGGCCACCTAAGAACCGCGGCGCCACGACACGGCGCATCGGATCGACGGCCATCATCTCCATTGCGGTGAGCTGATCGGTCGCCCGCATCAGCCCGATTTCCGAAGCGAGTGCGGTACCCGCGCGTCCGGCGAACAGGAGTGCCGTCACCACGGGGCCCAACTCTTTAATAAGCGCCAGTGCCGCACCGGTTCCCAATGCATCTTCGGAGCCGAATCGCTGCAACAAGTCGTATCCCTGCAGCCCGAGCACCATGCCCACGAACAAGCCGCACGTCATGATGATGACAAGCGAGAGAGCTCCGGCGTTGTAGATCTGCTCAATGATGAACTTGGGCCTTAACACGGCGCGCGGCACTTGAGCGAGCAAGCGCCCAAAGAACAACGCGACCGAACCGACGGTGCGCAGGAACTCTCGTACGTTTTCTGCCAGCTCGCGAAAGAAGTTCATGCAGAACCCGAGAGCAATTGTTCGTAGTAGTCGTCGGCCGGGTAATGAAACGGCACGGGGCCGTCGGCAAGACCGTTCATGAATTGATTGACGATATCCGAATCGTGATCCTTCAATTCGGCGAACGTGCCCGCGGCGGCGACTTTGCCGCCCGCAATGATGTAACTCATATCGGCAAGGATAGAGAGTTCTTCGACATCATGCGAAACAACGATGCTGGAGATGCCGAGCGCATAGTTCATCTGGCGAACCAAACGCACGATCATGCCCATCGAGATCGGATCCAAGCCGGTGAATGGTTCGTCGTAGATCAACACTTCGGGATCCGTTGCCATCGCGCGTGCCAACGCAACACGGCGTGCCATGCCGCCCGAGAGTTCTACCGGCATCAACCGAGCCGCACCACGTAAGCCCACGGCCTGGAGCTTCGTGAGGACGATGTTCCGGATCAGCGCATGCGGAAGCTTCGTGTGTTCGCGCAGCGGGAATGCCACGTTGTCGAACACATCCAAATCGGTCAGCAGTGCGCCATTCTGAAAGAGCATTCCCATGCGACGACGTAGCGCGTACAGATCACGCATGCTCAGCGCGCAGACATCCTTACCGTCGAAGAACACTTTGCCGCTATCGGGACGGATCTGGCCCGTCATCAGGCGCAGCAATGTCGTCTTACCCGTGCCGCTCGGTCCCATGATCGCGGTGATGCGTCCGCGCGGAATCGTGAGGTTCAGGCCAGTGAAGATTTTGCGATTGCCAATCGAGTAGTGAACGTCGCGGATTTCGACGATCGGCTCAGAGGCGTTCGCCGGCAATTCGGCAGGTTGATTCTCAGCGGTGGACGCCATTTCGCTCCTCGATGAATTCGTCGGCGCGGCTCAAGCCGCATCCTGTTCTGACTGCGCGTTGTAGAGGCCCTGGCGAGCCAGATGCGCCAATCGTGCGCGGCGCAGATAAGCCTGTTGTCCCTTGGAAACGTTATCGGGCTTACCGCTCCAGGCGTGCAACGCTTCCTCTTGCAGGGCGCGCCCATACGAGAAGGTGAGCTGCCAAGGCAGGGGGCCGAGTTGATTGATCAGCGACAAATGTAACGTCGCCTCGGCCGGCGACTGTCCCCCCGACAGGAATGCAATTCCAGGCACCGCAGTCGGCACGTGACGCTTCAGCGTACGCACGGTCGCTTGCGCAACTTGTTCCGGTGAGGCGCGGCTCGCCGCCTTCTTTCCTGAAATCACCATGTTCGGCTTGAGGATGATGCCTTCTAAATAGATTCGATGTGCGTCGAGCGCATTAAACACGGACTTCAATGTGGCACTTGTTACTTCTTCGCAACGTTCGATCGTGTGAGTGCCATCCATCAACACCTCAGGTTCGACGATCGGCACGATGTTCGCTTGCTGACACAAAGCTGCATACCGAGCCAATGCATGCGCATTCGCATCGATTGCGAATTGAGTCGGAATCCCAGCCGCGATATCGATCACGGCTCGCCACTTCGCAAAGCGCGCACCGAGGTCGTAGTACTCGCGCAAGCGCGCGTCCAAGCCATCTAGACCTTCAGTGATGAGTTCGCTGGGAAACTGCGCCAGCGGCTTCGTGCCTTTGTCCACCTTGATGCCGGGAACGATTCCCTGCTGCATCAGGTATTGCGCAAATGGCATTCCGTCCCGCGTTTTTTGGCGCAAGGTTTCATCGTAGAAGATCACGCCACTCACGAACTGACAAGCAGCGGGCGTGGTGAAGAGCATCTCTCGATACGCTCGACGGCTCTCCGCGGTGGATTCGAGCTGGATCGTATCGAAGCGCTTCTTGATCGTATTCGTCGATTCGTCGGCAGCCAGAATGCCGTTGGCAACGACGGCGCGTGCGATCGATTCAAGTTCACTCTGGTTCATAAGCCCTCCACCGAATCCACACTCTGTCGCATGCAAACGAATCAGGGCGTCGTTTGGGGGCGCGTAGGATAACAAAAAGGTTCGCGCGCCCTGGCCGTAGTTGTTGCTCATATCCGACATACGACCCGCCCTCGCGCTTCGCCTGACTTCATGGATCAGCACAGACCCGTCACCCTCGCGCCCTCAAGCCAATAGCCAATATCAACTTCGCGCATCGCTGCCGCTCGTTCAGTCAAATCAGACTGGCTCACGGGCGGCATTAGGACTAAAATGGTCCACATTCATTTTCCGCGACTCCCCCTGAACGACTGCTGACCACCTTACATGCTGCGAATCAGCAAACTCACCGACTACGGCACGTTGATTTTGGCGTGTCTCGCCGCGCAGCCGGACCGCGTGTGGACAGCCGCGGAAGTTGCCGCGTGCACGCACGTGGGCTTGCCGACGGTAAGCAAGCTGCTGAAGAAGCTACAACGCAGCGGTCTGGTCACCTCTACGCGCGGCAGCCACGGCGGTTACCAGCTAGCTCTGCCCGCGTCCGAAATCAGCGCCGTGCGCATCCTCGATGCGCTCGAGGGTCCGGTTGCGATCACTGAGTGCAGCGGCCAACACAGCTCGTGCGGGCTGGAATCGGAGTGCCGCGTAGGGCACGTCTGGCAGAAGGTGAATGGCGCGATCCGCCGAGCCTTGAATGACATTTCGTTGGCCCAAATGGCAGGTATGGAACGCAAGGGCAATACATTCGTCCTCACGCGCATGGCGCGCGTACGGCAAGAGTAAATCGACGCGAGATGTAGATGGCGAGCAATCCGCAAACAGATCCGACTCTCGAATCGCTGGTCACGCAGAAGTACCGACACGGGTTCGTGACGGACATCGACTCCGACACGATTCCTGCCGGACTCAATGAAGATGTAATCCGGCTGATCTCGCGCAAGAAGAACGAGCCCGAGTTCATGTTGCAGTGGCGGCTCAAGAGCTACCGCCATTGGCTCACGATGCAGGAACCGCATTGGGCACATCTGCGGATCGCACCGATCGACTATCAAGCGATCTCTTATTACTCGGCACCGAAGCCTAAAGCCAATGCGCCGAAGAGCCTGGACGAAGTCGATCCGAAACTCTTGGAGACTTACGACAAGCTCGGCATTCCCTTGCACGAACGCGCGCGACTCGCCGGTGTTGCCGTCGATGCCGTGTTCGACAGTGTCTCCGTTGCTACCACCTTCAAAGACCGGCTCGCGAAAGCGGGTGTGATTTTCTGCTCGTTCTCGGAAGCGGTACAGAAGCATCCAGAACTGGTCGAAAAGTATCTCGGCAGCGTCGTCCCGCACACCGATAACTTCTTTGCGGCGCTGAATTCCGCGGTGTTCTCCGACGGCTCCTTTGTGTACGTGCCGAAAGGCGTGCGCTGCCCGATGGAACTCTCGACTTACTTCCGCATCAACGCGGCAAACACCGGCCAATTCGAACGCACATTGATAATCGCCGACGAAGGTGCGTCCGTAAGCTATCTCGAAGGCTGCACAGCACCGATGCGCGATGAAAATCAGCTGCACGCTGCGGTTGTTGAGCTGGTCGCGTTGGACAGCGCCCAAATCAAGTACTCGACCGTCCAGAACTGGTACCCGGGCGATGAGAACGGCGTGGGCGGCATCTACAACTTCGTCACCAAACGCGGCGAGTGCCGTGGCGCGAATTCGAAGATTAGCTGGACCCAGGTCGAAACAGGTTCGGCGATCACGTGGAAATATCCAAGCTGCATTCTGACCGGCGAGAACTCCGTGGGTGAGTTCTACTCGGTGGCGGTGGCGAATCACTATCAGCAGGCCGATACCGGCACAAAGATGATTCACATCGGCCGCAACACGCGCAGCACCATCGTCTCCAAAGGCATCTCCGCGGGCCGCGGACAGAACACCTATCGCGGCCTCGTGAAAATTCTGCCGAACGCGCTCAACGCTCGTAACTACACGCAGTGCGATTCGCTTTTGATGGGCGACAAGTGCGGCGCGCACACCTTCCCCTACATGGAAGTTCGTACGCCGACCGCAAGCGTCGAACATGAAGCGACGACTTCCAAGATCGGCGATGACCAGCTCTTCTATTGCATGAGCCGCGGCGTCTCCGCGGAAGATGCGGTGAACATGATCGTCAACGGCTTCTGCAAAGCGGTGTTCAAGGAACTGCCGATGGAATTCGCGGTGGAAGCGCAGAACCTGCTCGCAGTGAGCTTGGAAGGATCGGTCGGATAGCCGCATGTGTAGCGTGCAAAGTGTGACGTGTACGGCGCAGCCGTGGAGACACACTCTGGCGACACTTCACACCCGACACTTCACACGACGAATGCGAAACACCAAATCATGACTCAGCCAATGCTTTCAATTACCAACCTCCACGTTCGCGCCGGCGAACGCCAAATTCTCAATGGATTGAATCTGCAAGTGGCCGCGGGCGAGGTGCACGCGATCATGGGCCCGAACGGCTCTGGCAAGAGCACGCTCGCTCAGGTCCTCGCGGGTCGCGACGGCTACGAAGTGACGAGCGGTGAAATGATCTACAGGGGCAAAGATCTGCTGTCGCTTGCGCCGGAAGAGCGGGCGCGCGAAGGCGTCTTTCTGGCGTTCCAATATCCGGTCGAAATTCCCGGTGTGAACAACGTCTATCTACTCAAGGCCGGCTTAAATGCAATTCGCAAGCAGCGCGGCTTGCCCGAGGTCGACGCATTCGAGTTTCTGACGCTCGTGCGCGAGAAAATGAAGCTTATGCAAATGGACGAGAGCTTCTTGAGCCGAGGCGTCAACGAAGGTTTCTCAGGTGGCGAAAAGAAGCGCAATGAAATTCTGCAGATGGCAGTGCTCGAGCCTTCCCTCGCATTGCTCGATGAAACTGACTCCGGCTTGGATATCGATGCGCTCAGAATCGTCGCGAACGGCGTGAACAGCTTGCGGCGCGCGGATCGCGCCATCGTGATGGTCACGCACTACCAGCGCCTGTTGGACTACATCGAACCCGACTACGTTCATGTGCTCTCAGGCGGTCGGATTCTCAAGAGCGGAGATAAATCGCTCGCGCTCGAACTCGAGAAGCGCGGTTACGACTGGGTCAAGCAGGAATCCGAGGCGGCATGAGCACCGCGAACGCATCCCTCGCCGCACCTTTGCAGCCGTATCGCGAAGCCTTCGAGACCCGCTGGAATCGAAGCGATGCATTGCTGCCGTTGCGACGTGCAGCATTCGATCGATTCCTGGCAGCAGGCTTTCCGACAACGCGCAACGAAGAATGGAAGTACACGAACCTGCGCCGGCTCGAGAGCCGCGCGTTCGAGCTTGCCGCACCCGCGCCGATGCCAGCAGAGATCCAACAGCACTGGTTCAAGGACGGCGCTGCTTGTCTGGTCTTCGTCAATGGCCACTTCGTGCCGTCACTTTCGCAAGTCCCGCCGCTTCCTCCAGGCGTCACACTCGTGACGTTAGGACAGTGGATGAAACGCGACGCCGAGGGTGCAGCGCAAATCCTTAGTGAAACGCTCGAACAATCTCGAACTGCTCTGGATGCGCTCAATGCGGCGCTCTTCGAAGATGGCGTATTCATTCGGCTTTCGAAAGATGCACAGCTCGACACACCGATTCACATCGTGCATCACTGGACTTCTGCTCCAACCGCGCGCATGGCGCATTCACGATTAATCGTGCATGCCGACGAATCCAGCCGCTGCACACTCATCGAACACTTCACTGGCGCCGAGGGCGAGAATTGGACGAATGTCTCGGCATCGATTGCAGTCGGCAAGAGCGCCCGCTTCGAACACCTGCGTGTTCAAGAAGAATCGATCCGTGGTTTTCACATCGGCCGCATCGAAGCTAACGTCGCAGAACAAGGGCGCTATGCCTGTCACGACATCGCGTTTGGCGCATCGCTCGCTCGGTTAGATCTCCACGTAAAGTTGGTGGGCTCAAATTCCACAGCGGATCTACACGGACTTCTGACGCCGGCAGGCACACAGCACATCGACGCCCACACGAAGATCGAGCATTGCGTCCCGCACACGCAAAGCAGCGAAGAGTATCGGGGCATCGCGGCTGGCCGAGGACGCGGCGTGTTCAATGGCAAAGTCGTGGTTCATCCCGACGCCCAGAAAACCGACGCACGACAAAGCAGTCGCAATCTGCTGCTCTCGCCTACCGCGGAAATCGACACCAAGCCCGAGCTTGAGATCTACGCGAACGATGTGAAGTGCAGTCACGGCGCCACGACCGGTCAGCTCGACCCGGCGTCGCTGTTCTATCTACGATCGCGAGGACTTTCGGAAGCTGACGCACGCGCCGCGCTGATTCGTGCGTTCGCAGGTTCGGTTCTGACGTCCATTTCGAATCCGACAGTGCGCGAATACTTGGAAAGCCAGCTTCAGACGAAGCTCGAGACGTCACGATGAGCGCAGCGCGTCCCTTGAGCCGCACTTCGCTCGATGTCGCTGCGATCCGCCGTGACTTCCCGATCTTGCACCAAGAGATCAATGGCAAGCCGCTGGTCTATCTCGACAACGCGGCATCGAGTCAGCGGCCGCGCGCGGTGATCGATGCGATCGCACGTTATTACGAACACGACCACGCGAATATCCATCGCGGCGTGCATACACTGAGTCAGCGAGCGACGGACCAGTACGAAGCTGCGCGCGAGTCGGTGCGCAAATTCATCAGAGCTCGCAGCACGAAGGAAATCGTCTTCGTGCGTGGGACAACTGAGGCGATCAATCTCGTCGCGCAGAGCTTCGCGCGGCCCAAATTGCAGCCTGGCGATGAAATCCTGATTTCCGGGCTCGAGCACCACGCCAACATCGTTCCATGGCAACTCGTGTGTGAGCAGACCGGCGCAAGACTGAAGGTCATCCCGATCACACAAGCAGGAGAAGTCGACGAAGTCGCCTTCCAAGAGCTGCTTGGTCCGCGTACTCGCTTGCTGGCGATAGCGCATGTCTCGAACGCACTAGGTACCGTCGTGCCTGTGAAACGATTCATTGCCGCGGCCAAGAAGCTCGGTGTTCCGACGCTGCTCGATGGTGCGCAATCTGTTCCGCATTCGCGCATCGACGTTCAAGATCTTGATTGCGATTTCTTCTGCTTCTCAGGCCATAAGATGCTCGGGCCGACTGGAATTGGCGTGCTCTACGGGCGTGAGGCGCTGTTGCAAGCCATGCCGCCTTGGCAAGGCGGCGGCGACATGATCCTGTCAGTCACCTTCGAGAAGACCACGTTCAATCAACTGCCGTGGAAGTTCGAAGCCGGCACCCCGAATATCAGCGGCACTATTGGCCTTGGCGCTGCGATCGACTATCTCGACTCCGTCGGCATGGATCAGATCGCCGCGTACGAGAATGAGTTGCTGCAATACGCGACTGAACGCTTGTCGGCTGTTACAGGCTTGCGAATCATCGGTACCGCGAAAGACAAAGCCTCGGTCGTTTCGTTCACGCTTCAAGGCGTCCATCCACACGACATCGGCACGATCTTGGACACCGAAGGCGTCGCTATTCGGACCGGACATCACTGCGCGATGCCTGTCATGGATTTCTTCCGCATTCCCGCAACGGCGCGCGCGTCGTTTGCTTTCTACAACACCTTCGAGGAAATCGATCGGTTGGTCGATGCACTCGAACATGCTCGACGCATGCTGGCGTAATCATGGATTTGAAAGATCTCTACCGCGACGTGATCGTCGATCACAATCGCAACCCGCGAAATTTCGGCAAGCTCGAACCTTCGGACGCCCATGCCGATGGTCACAACCCGCTGTGCGGCGATCGTCTTACGATGTACGTCAACCTCGATCGCGATCGCATCCAGGACGTGAAGTTTGAAGGTGCAGGCTGCGCGATCTCTGTCGCGTCGGCGTCGTTACTGACGGAAGCCGTGAAAGGCAAATCGAAGGACGAAGTGCATGCGCTTTATGAGCAAGTGCACGACCTACTCACGAAGCACGACGCAAACATCGACATCGCCAAGCTGGGCAAGCTTGCCGCTCTCTCCGGCGTGCGCGAATTTCCCGCGCGCGTGAAATGCGCGAGCCTTTGTTGGCACACGCTGAATGCGGCGCTCGAACGTCAAGCCACCGCCGTCTCGACCGAGTGATCGCTTCTCGTTTTGCTATTCACTATCCGCTAATCACTAGTCCCTTCTTCTCCATGTACCGTCACGAACAAGAGCCCGTCACCTTGGCAAGAGACGTGGAAGCCGTCATGGTTCCCGCGGGCATTCCCGTCACGCTGCGTGAAGGCAAGATCGGCTTCATAACGCAGGCACTCGGCGGAAGCTTCACTGTTTACATCGAAGGCAATCTATTTCGCGTCGCCGGCAAAGACGCAGATGCTCTCGGCAAAGAAGTCGTGCTCGGCCCCGAGTTGCCGCCGAATGCAACCGACGATGACGTGAAGCAACTTGTGTGGGATCAAATGCGCTCGTGTTACGACCCGGAGATCCCGATCAACATCGTCGAACTCGGGCTGGTCTATTCGTGCGAGATCCTGCGCGACGAAAATGGAGAACGCGTAGCTGACATCAAAATGACGCTCACTGCACCTGGCTGCGGCATGGGCGAAGTGCTCGTCCAAGACGTACGCGACAAAGTTGAAGTCATCCCGACGATCAAGCGCGCCGATGTCGAACTCGTGTTCGATCCGCCCTGGAATCAGAGCATGATGTCTGAGGCTGCGCGGTTGCAGACAGGCATGATGTGAGCGTTCCGGATCCGGACGAAACACAAAGAGCACAAAAGGAACACAAAGGGCACATAGAGAAGGAGTTCGTCGCGGACGAATTTCGCTCATCTACTTGCTTCGTTTAGATTAAGCGTCGCCCTTCGAAACCAAGTCGATTTATTTTTATTCTTTTTTGTGTTCTTTGTGGCTAACTGTTTTGTGCTCTTTGTGTTCCGTCTCTCTTCCTTCAGAGCAACGAAATGAATTGGACAGCCGCAGGCAAGGCCTCAGACATTCCGCCCGGTGACTTCGCGCAAGTAGAAGTCGATGGCATTTGGGTCGCCGTCTTCAACGTCAACGGATCCTTCTACGCGATCGAAGACGTCTGCACGCATGACGGCGGCGGACTCGCGGGCGGTGCCGTCGAAGGTGACGTCGTCATCTGTCCGCGGCACGGGGCCAAGTTCTGCTTGCGCACCGGCGCTGCGCTAACGCCTCCAGCCTATGAACCGGTGAGGTGCTTTCAAACTCGCGTCGTAGACGGCATCGTCGAAGTTGCTTCAGACTAAAGACATGCTGCGACTCACTCTCATCCGCCACGCCAAAACTTCCCCCGCGCGCGACGGCCAAGAAGACTGGGATCGAGAGTTAGAAGCCAAAGGCAAGCACGAAGCGCAGATGATGAGTGAACGCGTCAAGGATCAAGACCTGATCCCCGACCTCATCATCACGAGCCCTGCGGTTCGAGCACGCAGCACCACCAAGATCTTTGCTGAGCACCTGAAGGTTCGCAAAAATCACATCGTCGAGGACGAGCGTCTCTACCTCGCCTCGCCCGATGTCATGTTCACCGTTCTCAAGGAACTCGCCGGCACGCATCATCACGTGTTCGTGGTTGGCCACAATCCCGGCATCACGGAATTCGCTGACCGCCTATCGAAAGAGCGCTCCGTAGACAACATGCCCACCAGCGCAGTCTTCACGCTGGAATTTCACGTAAAAAACTGGGCCGACGTGGAATGGCGCAGCGGCGTCAATGCGGAATTTGATTACCCTCGCCGCTGAGTCGATTTCGGCCTGATACAAAGAGCAGGGACAAGAAAAGAGATATTGCCGCAGAGAACGCAAAAAAGAATAAAAGATGACGAGCTTCGCGCCGCGGCGCCGCGACCGGCCTGCTCCTTAGGCCAGCACATCAGCCAGTCTGTAAGCCATACGGTATTAAATGGAGTCTTCGTGTGCTTTTTCGTCGCCCCTTACATGAAGAGATCCGCTCCGCGCGGCGCGCGCGCAGAAGACGAACCAAACACACACTTCTATGTTCAACTAGCGACCGACCTTTCTCCGACCCGCGATTCCTTTTTGCGTTCTCTGCGGCCAAATTCTTCTTCTCTCACCGCTCATATTATGAGTTCTTTGTGTTGCGTCCGTTTTCCTCACTCCTTGATCGATAGCAAACTCGCATTGCCGCCGACAGCGGCAGTATTGATCGTCACAGTTTGTTCGGTCGCGAATCGATGGAGATAGTAAGGTCCGCCTGCCTTTGGCCCCGTCCCTGACAGACCACGGCCGCCGAACGGCTGCACGCCGACGACGGCGCCGATCATGTTGCGATTCACGTAAACGTTTCCGGCGTTCACGCGCGATGCGATGTAGCGGGCCGTCGCATCGACTCGCGTGTGAATCCCGAGCGTAAGGCCAAATCCTGTCGCGTTGATCGCGTCGATCACTGCATCCAATCGCGAGCCTGAGTAGCGAATCACGTGGACGATGGGCCCAAATACTTCACCCGACAAACGCGCGAGCGAATCGATCTCAACCGCGAGCGGAGCGAAGAACAGGCCACGATCATGCTCAGGATTCAATCTGCACGAGTGAGCCCAGCGAGCGCCTGCGACAATCGAGCTCGCGTGTTCTTGCAGCATCTTTCGCGACGCGTCATCGATGACCGGCCCGACATCAGTCGTCAGTGCACTGGGATCGCCGATCATCAACTCATCCATGTAACCGGCGAGCAAATCGAGCACGCGGTCGGCGATTTCTTCTTGGACGAACACCGCTCGCAATGCGGAACACCGCTGCCCGGCACTGTTGAATCCCGATTGCACGATGTCGAGCACGACCTGTTCGGGCAACGCCGAACTATCCACGATCATCGCGTTCTGCCCGCCGGTTTCGGCAATCAAGACCGGGATGGGTCCGCTACCTGCAGCCAGAGAACGATGGATGATCTTCGCGGTCTGAGTCGAACCCGTGAAGGCGACTCCGGCGACGCGCGGATCGCTCACGATGCGAGCACCAATCGTTTCGCCCTCGCCAATCAATAAATGCAAAACGTCGGACGGCACGCCCGCTTCGAGCAACAACTCAACCGCACGCGTTGCAATGATCGGAGTCTGCTCTGCAGGCTTGGCGATCACGGCATTGCCTGCTGCCAATGCCGCAGCAATCTGCCCGCAAAAAATCGAAAGCGGAAAATTCCAAGGACTGATGCAAACGAATACGCCGCGACCATGCAGGCGCAGCTCATTGCTCTCGCCGGTCGGACCCGGCAGCCGCACCGACTTGCCAAACTCCTCAATGGCTCGTTCTGCGTAATACCGAAGGAAGTCAATTGCCTCACGCACTTCGGAGATGGAGTCGGGGATCGTGCGCCCCGCTTCGGTCGTGCAGTACGCAATGAATTCCGGCATGCGCGTTTCTAGCAAATCAGCAGCGCGGCGCAGTATCGTCGCGCGGTCGTTTGCGGCTATCGCGTTCCAGTTCGGTTGGGCACGCGTTGCGGCCGCAAAGGCCGCATCTACCACCATCGGATCGGCTGCGTGCACTTCGCCGATGACTTCGCTCACATCCGCCGGATTGCGCAACATCTGGGGCGACCTCGAGCGACGCCGCTCGCCCGCCACGATGGGCACCGCAGTCCATTTACGCCTTCGTGCATGCGCGACTGCATCGAGCAACGCTCGTGCTTCACTTGGATCTGCCAGATTTATGCCACTGGAGTTGAGGCGGCTGTGGCCGTAGAGATCCTTTGGCAAAGGGATTCGTGGGTGGGCTTTCGGCTGCGTGGCATCCGCCTCGATTACCGGATCGCGCACGATCTGTTCGATCGGCATCGACTCATCCACGATGCGATTGACGAAGGAAGTGTTCGCGCCATTCTCGAGCAATCTGCGAACCAAATACGGCAACAGGTCTTCGTGCGATCCCACTGGCGCGTACACGCGGCACGCTGCGAGCGGTTCGGGACCGGAGACGATCTGCGCATATAGCTCCTCACCCATTCCATGTAGCCGTTGAAATTCGAACTCATGGCCCACGGCACGCGCGAGTTCGAGCACGGCCGCGACCGTATGCGCATTGTGTGTTGCGAATTGCGGATAGATCCACTCATCAGCACTGATGAGTTCGCGGGCGCACGCGAGATAAGAGACATCCGTGTTCACCTTGCGAGTAAACACCGGATATCCGCCCAAGCCACGCTCTTGGGCGCGTTTGATCTCGGTGTCCCAATACGCACCCTTGACCAACCGCACATTCAAACGCCTTCGTGTGGAGCGAGCGAGTTCCTGCAGCCAACGCAAGACATCGATAGCTCGCTTCTGGTAGCCCTGCACGGCCAACCCGAATCCGTTCCAGCCGCTGAGCTTGGGCTCACGAGCAACACGCTCGACCAGTTCTAACGAAAGCTCGAGCCTCTCAGCTTCTTCTGCATCGACGGTGAGCGCGACATTGCGCTCACGCGCCGCGAGTGCGAGTTCGATGAGGACCGGCACCAACTCCAGATGAACTCGTCTGCGCTGGAGAAATTCGTAACGCGGAAATAGCGCCGAGAGCTTCACTGAAATACTTGGCGCGAGCTCGGACGGCTTTCCGCTCGCGCGATCGGAGACTGCGGCAATCGCTTTCATGTACGCATCGAAATAGCGTTGCGCGTCGAGCTTAGTGAGCGCAGCTTCGCCGAGCATGTCGAATGAATGCCGATATTCGCGTTGCTCCTCGTCCGCTCGCTCCAGCGCTTCTTCGATCGTTCGGCCCATCACGAACTGACGGCCCATGATGCGCATCGCTTGTCGAAAGGCCGCACGCAACACGGGTTCGCCCAAGCGCGATGCAAGCCGCCCAACGATTCCGCGATGATCTCCTAGCTCATCGTCCGTCGGTCTCATGAGGCGACCCGTGAGCATAAGTCCCCAGGTCGATGCGTTTACGAACAACGAATCGGAGTCGCCGAGATGGGAAGCCCAGTCTCCTGCTGAGATCTTGTCGGCAATTAGGCGATCCGCGGTGGCGTCGTCCGGAATTCGCAGTAGTGCCTCGGCGAGGCACATGAGGATGACGCCTTCTTTGGACGATAAATCGTAGCGACTCAAGAACGCATCGAGACCGGAACGATCCGTCTGCGCACCGCGAACACCTTCCACCAACGCTCGTGCGCGGCGACTGATGCGTCCGCGCATGGCCTCATCAACTCTCGCTGTATCCAGCAGCGCACCTAGGCACTGCGCCTCATGGGCCAAGTAGTTGCGATTGATCGCATTGGCGACCGATCGCGATGGTTCATCGAGCGCGCCGCTATTTGTGTTCGTATACAAGATTGAGCGTCGTCAGCGTGTCGGTGTTCCGGAATCCCGGCGGAGGATTCGTGTTGTACCGCACCGATACTCCGACCGCTAGCGCGAGAGATCCGAATATCTGCACCTGAAACGACAAATCGTTTTGCGCGAAGGTATTGTCAGCGCCCGATTCGACCAGCGCTTTATCGATGACTTTGGTCGTCTCGGTGAGCACGCGTTCGAAGTAACCTTTGCCTTGACCGATCATCTCGTCTTTGCGTTCACCGGGGATGACCGTGACGCCATCGTCCGCAAGTGCATCGCGCGTTTCATATTGCTTGTAGCCAATACCGGCCTGAACGCTGAGCTTGGTGATCGGATCGTCGAAGAACCGCCAACCCACACCGGTGCCACCTGTTGCCTGATAAGCGAATCCGCTGAACCGATCGCTCTCATATCGCAGCGACTCGTACGCGAAACCTTGCGCGGAGAAATCATAATCGGACTGCTGGCGCACCTCCCACCGTTGACCCGTGGTGCCGGTGTCATCGGATGAGTAGACACCGGTCGCTCCCAACTGATGCTGCCATTGCGCAAACTTGAACAAGATGTCGGTTTTCAGATTCGCCGAATCAGCGTCGGTGTTGCCTCGAGCAGCGACGACCCCGGCTTCCGCTTTCGCGCTCCACTCTGCGTGCGCGGCATTGGCTGACAAGAGCACCAACAAACTTGAGAATAGAACGAGTTTTTTCATCTCAACCTATCGTGGAGGGATCCAAAGGGGGCGCAATGATGACAGAGCTCGTCTGTATTGCGAGCGTGCGCCGCAAACGGTGGGCTTGAATTGCGCACACGGTCCACCATTCTGTCGTGCTTCAGGAGACGCTCATGACCGAAACACTCACGATCACTGCAACCAACTTCATGACGGATGTCGTCGAAGCCTCGGCGCACAAGCCTGTGTTGGTGGATTTTTGGGCACCGTGGTGCGGTCCTTGCCGTCAGCTCATGCCCGTTCTGGATCGGCTCGCCAAAGACTATGCAGGCCGTCTCAAATTGGCGAAGGTCAACACCGACGAGCAGCAAGAGCTTGCGCAGCAAATCGGTATTCGCAGCCTTCCCACCGTCGTGTTATTCAAAGACGGGACTGCGATCGACCACTTCGTTGGCATCGTCCCTGAAGCGCAAATTCGCGAGATGCTGGATCGGCATGTCGCCCCCGTAGCTGACTCACCCCTGCAACGTGCCCGCAGTCTGAAAGCGAGCGGTGAATTTGGCGCAGCACGAGAACTGCTCACGCAAGCGCTCAGCATCGAGCCCAACAACATCGAATACCAGACCGAGATTGCGGAACTGCGCGCGCTCGAAGGCGATGTGGACGGCGCGCGCGAAGAGCTGAAGCGACTCCAAACCGTCGAGCCCAATCACGGTGGCGTTAAGCGCTTAGCAGCATTGCTTGCGTTTAGCGACGTGATCGCTGCGTACCCGGACGTCAAGGCACTGCGTGAAAAAGTCGCAGCCCATCAGGGCGATTTAGACCTGCGACATGCGCTGGCCGTACACCAACTCCTCGGCGGCGACGTGGAGCCCGCATTGGCCACTTGGCTCGACATTATGAAATCTCACCGCGGCTACAAAGACGACCTCGCACGCCGCAGTTTGGTGCAGGCATTCGAGCTCATCGGCGAAGCCGATCCAATTGTCGGACAAACTCGTAAGGCGATGACGCGGATGCTCTTCTAGCGGTTGGGCCGCTCATGGTTAGCGGTTAGCCAGGATGATCCTCCTTTCCCGTTTCCTGCCGCACATGGATGTGCCAATGCCGCGAAGGCAGGGACGCCGAGAGCGGCGGCCGCACACGGACGTGCCAATGCCGCGGAAGGCAGGACGCCGAGAGCGGCCGTTTCCCGTTTCCTGTATGCAAATCGCCCCAGAAATCTATCCGCGACCCCGGCGCTTTGATTAAAATCGCGGCCCCCTATTCTGCTCGACCCATCCCCGTCGCCCGCCCACCCATCCGCGGTGCAGCTGCAGGCCCGGCCTGGATCCTCGTCTCGGGTTGGTAGTAGGCCGTCTGACACTTAAGAACGGCGCAGATGCTGCGCGCAGGAGATATCGATGCCTCTGATCACGCTTCGGCAATTGCTCGATCACGCCGCCGAGAACAACTACGGCGTTCCGGCCTTCAACGTCAACAACCTGGAACAGGTTCGCGCCATCATGGAAGCGGCGGACGAAACCAACAGCCCGGTGATCATGCAGGCCTCGGCAGGCGCTCGTAAGTACGCGGGTGCCCCGTTCCTCCGCCATCTGATCCAAGCCGCCATCGAAGAATGGCCACATATTCCTGTCGTGATGCACCAGGACCACGGCACCAGCCCTGCCGTGTGCCAGCGCTCGATCCAGCTTGGATTCTCCTCCGTGATGATGGACGGCTCATTGAAGGACGACGGTAAAACACCGGCGTCGTATGACTACAACGTGGACACCACCCGCCTCGTCGTGCAAATGGCGCATGCATGCGGCGTGTCCGTCGAAGGCGAACTCGGCTGCTTGGGCTCGCTGGAAAGCGGGATGGCAGGCGAAGAGGACGGCGTCGGCGCTGAAGGCCAGCTCGATCATTCGCAATTGCTGACCGATCCGAACGAAGCGGCTGATTTCGTGCGCAAGACCGGCGTTGACGCATTGGCCATTGCGATCGGCACTTCGCACGGCGCCTACAAGTTCACGCGCCCACCGACAGGCGACATCCTCGCGATCGATCGCATCAAAGAAATCCACAAGCGCATTCCGAACACTCACCTCGTGATGCACGGGTCGAGCTCGGTGCCGCAGGATTGGCTCAAGACGATCAACACCTACGGCGGCGACATGGGCGAAACCTACGGCGTGCCGGTGAAGGAGATCCAGGAAGGCATCAAGCACGGCGTGCGCAAAGTGAACATCGACACCGACTTGCGCATGGCCGCGACCGGCGCAGTGCGCAAGTTCTTCCACGACAACAAGAAAGAGTTCGATCCGCGCAAGTGGCTCGCTGTGTCCACCAAGGCAATGAAAGAGATCTGCAAAGATCGCTATCAGCAGTTTGGCACGGCTGGCAACGCTTCGAAGATCAAGCCAATCGGCCTCGAGTCGATGGTCAAGCGCTACGACAAGGGCGAGTTGGATCAGAAGATCAACTAGTTCATCTGCGAGCGCCGACCTTCAGTCGGCGCTAGCCGTCTCTCCCGCCCCGGCTCGTGCGGGGCGTTGTCCACTGGA
>JAEWBG010000109.1 GCA_023391335.1 Pseudomonadota bacterium
GGGAAGAAGAGAAGGATTGGCTGCTAGACGCAGACGGTTAACCGCCAATGGCGAAGCAGCAGGGCGTGGACGCTCTTTTCACACTCCCTCACCCGTTTACGGGGGAGGGTTGGGGAGGGGGCGAAGATCGGAAAACGTCGCGGCTGGGAAATCCGAATTTAGATACGGCGTTCGCACTGGAGCGTCGACGAATCGAGGGGTAGAGATGAATTCAATCAAGAATTTGCGAACGGCCGTGTTAGTCGCCCTAGCGATTGGCGCACCCACTTCCAGCTTCGGGGCAGAGTCTGTCAGAGCCCAAGCAGACGAACGCGCCGCAGCTTTGGTTGCGCAGCTCACGCTGGACGAGAAAGTCGATCAGCTCGTGAACGTCGCGCCGGCCATTCCGCGCCTCGGGATCCCGGCTTACAACTGGTGGACGGAGTCGTTGCACGGTGCGCTCGGGCCCGTTCCTACCACGAACTTTCCCGAGCCGATCGGCCTGGCCGCATCGTTCGATCCGCAAATGGTGCATGACGTTGCGAACGCAATCAGCGAGGAGGTGCGCGGTCTGCATGATCTTGGCCGCAAGACGGGCAAGCTTGGACGCATCGGTACCGGTCTCGACACGTGGTCGCCGAACATCAACATCTTTCGCGATCCACGTTGGGGACGCGGTCAAGAAACCTACGGCGAAGATCCGTTTCTCGCTGCGCGGCTCGGTGTTGCATACGTACAAGGCATGCAAGGGCCCAATCCGGACCTGCCAAACGTGATTGCATCGCCGAAGCACTACGCAGTGCATAGCGGACCGGAATCCACTCGCCATCAGGCCAATGTGTTCGTTTCAGCTCACGATCTCGAAGACACGTACTTGCCTGCATTCCGCGCGGCGATCGTCGAAGGCAAAGCCGGTTCGATCATGTGTGCGTACAACCGCATCGACGGTCAACCCGCGTGCGCGAGCGATAACCTTCTGAAGGATCACTTGCGCGAAGCGTGGAATTTCCAGGGCTACGTCGTTTCCGACTGCGATGCCGTGCGCGACATCTTCGAGCATCACAAATATGCGCCGGATCCGGCTGCAGCAGTTGCCGCCGCTCTGAAGGCAGGCGTGGATAACGAGTGCAACGGCATGACGTTGTTCGATGCGGGCGATCTGGGCGTCCGATACAAAGAAGCGCTGGAGCGCGGGCTGATCAGTGTGGAGGATATCGATCGTTCACTGGTGCGGCTGTTCTCTGCTCGTTATCGCAATGGCGATCTCGCCGGTGTAAGAGAAGTACCCAAGAGCTCAGGCTCTGCCGATGTGATCACGCCAGCACATACCGAACTCGCGCTGAAGAGCGCCGAGAAGACCCTAGTGCTGCTGAAGAACGATGGCGTGCTGCCGCTGCAGAACGTGAAGCACATTGCCGTGATTGGGCCTCACGCTGATGCCACGCGAGTCCTGCGCGGAAACTACTCTTCATCGCTATCCAATCCGCCGATCTCGCTCGTCGATGGACTGCGCCGTGTTTATCCCAATGCCGACGTGACGTTGGTTCCCGGCGCACCGTCGATCACGGACGGCGATCCGATTCCCACTGCGGTGCTGCGTTCACCGGATGGCAAGCCCGGCTTGCGCGCGGAGTACTTCGACGCTGCGCAGAAGCAGCCGACACGCTTCACGCCTGGATCCAAGTTCTTCGAGAATTCCAAGACGGTCACGTTCAAAACCAAGCCGAGCTTCACTCGCATCGAGCCCGTGATTGCTGCACGCGGAGGCGAGATTCCGCAGGTCTCTGATTACTACCGCGTGGTGTGGACCGGTTTCCTCGTACCGCAAGAGTCAGGCACATATCACATCGGTTTGCGCGGGCCGACGGGCGAACTCGTGCTGGACGGTAAGACGCTCGCGCAGCAACGCTTTGCGCCGTGGAACAAGCGCTCTGAATTCGCGACCGTCACCCTCGAGAAAGGCCACCGCTATCCGATTCGCGTGAGCACCGAAGCGCACGTTCTCTCCGGCATCGAAGTGCTGTGGAAGCGCATCTCGACGCAGCCCGAAGAGGATTTCAAAGCCGGCACTGCGAATGCCGATGTGATCGTTGCCGCCGTGGGCCTCACATCCGATCTCGAAGGCGAGGAGATGCGCGTCGAGCTGGAAGGCTTCTCTGGCGGCGACAAGACCTCCATCGATTTGCCCGCCGATCAGCGCAAGCTTCTTGAACAAGCCGCAGGCACCGGCAAGCCGCTGATCGTCGTCGTGATGAACGGCAGCACGCTCGATCTGTCGTGGGCTAAGCAGCATGCCGCTGCAATTATCGAAGCCTGGTATCCGGGTGAGTCTGGCGGACTCGCGATCGGCAATGTGATCGCGGGCAAAACCAATCCGGCCGGCCGTCTGCCGCTTACGTTCTATAAGAGCGTTGCGGATCTTCCGCCGTTCAGCGATTACGCGATGAAAGGACGCACGTATCGCTACTTCGAAGGCACGCCGGTCTATCCATTCGGATATGGGTTGAGCTACTCGAAGTTCGAATACGCTCCCTTGCAGGTTGAGCCGGTTAATGGATCGAGCGAGCGCGGTGTGCGAGTCACCACGACCGTGAAGAACACGAGCGCACGTGCCGGTGAAGAAGTGGCGCAGTTGTATCTCACGCCACCGCAATTCGATGGCGCGCCACGCATTGCACTGCGCGGATTCCAACGCTTTGCATTGCAGCCCGGCGAGAGCAAGCAGATCACATTCGAGTTGAATCCTCGCGATCTCAGCTTCGTTCGTGCCGATGGCGTGCGCCAAATCGTGAAGGGCGAGTATCGAGTGGATGTTGGCTCCGTTCAGCCTGGCGCGGATGTCACAACGCAATCGGCGAAGCTGAGCATTGCGAATGAAGTGGAGTTGCCGAAGTAAAAAGGTCTCCGCGGCGGAGATGGGAAAAAAGAACATCATACAGAGCACACAGAGTTCACAGAGACCAAGAATTGCATTGCATTTGGTCGTGTAGAACTCATCCGCCTCCTGCCGGAATCTATTTTCTCTACACCCTCTCCCCGACCCTCCCCCGTCGAGCCCCGTCGAGGGGGAGGGAGTCCGGAATGAGCGCCGGCGCCGGGTGAAAGATCGCAGTCCGAGTCAGTAACGGGCGGGCACTTTGACGCGCCATCCAAGGTGCACATGCCATGCTCGATCCCTCCGTTCGCCACTCACCTGTCTCTTCATTCATCGTTGTTCTCTTCGCGCGGCGTCCAGTTTCGATTCCTCCCAGATCGGCCTATTTTTGCGCTCTTTGTGTTACGTCCTTCGGCTTCCTTGCCTTGTCTTCGTAATCATCCGAAGTTCTCTTCCAAAGTTGCGCGAGTACAATCTCGCCATGCTCACGCCCACCGCGGATTTCTACCTCGATCCCGCCCGAGTCGGTGTGGAGCGCGAAATTTTCGCGCGTTCCTGGCAGTTGGCCGGTCACGTCGGGTTGCTGAAGCAACACAACGACTACATCACGGCCCAGATCGGCAACGAGCCGCTGCTGTTCGTCAACGACGCAGGCACGCTGCGCGGCTTCTTCAACGTCTGTCGTCATCGGGCAGGGCCGATTGCATACGGATGCGGTACGGCAAAACGATTAGTGTGCCGCTATCACGGTTGGGCCTACGACTTATCCGGTCGATTGCTGCGCGCAACTGAGATGGATGGCGTCGACCTCGACATTTCGAAAATTCACCTCGAACCCGTTGCTTTGCATCGATGTGGGCCGCTGTTGTTCGTGGCGTTGGATCCGAAGACGCCCGATTTCGAAGCCTGCTTCCCCGGTGTCACCGCACATTGCGAATCGCTTGGACTGCAGCACATGCAACACGTGACGCGTCGCGATTATCCGGTGCAAAGCAACTGGAAGGTGTACGTCGATAACTATCTCGAGGGCTATCACATCCCGTTGGTGCACCCCTCGCTGAATCGCGAGATCGACTATCGACGCTACGTGACCGACCTGCGCGAACGTCACGTCCTGCAATACGCGCCAGTTCGAGAGACGGGTGCCACGCATTACCGAAGTACGTCGGCGGACGGACAAGCTTGGTACTACTGGCTGTTTCCTAACGTGATGTTGAATATCTATGAGAATCAACTCCAGACCAACATCGTGATTCCTCGCGGCGCGGATAGTTGCGTGGTGCAATTCGATTGGTATGCGCCCGAGCCGCTACCAGATCCGAATTCCGACGTTCGCTGGAACGAACTCGCAAAATTTAGCGAGGAGATTCAGGCCGAAGACGCGGCAATCTGCGAGGCCGTTCAGATCAACATTGGATCGCGAGCGTACCGACCTGGACCGTATTCGCCCTCACGCGAAAGCGGCGTGCGGCTATTTCATCAATTGATGCAGCAGGGAAGTGCCGAGGTGCTGAAGCGATGAGACGGCGTTAGCCGCTCGATATCGCTCCACCCGCACACATGCCGCGTCGCCAGCACATCGGTCTTCCGCTCGCGACATTGCTCGTCGCCGGCAACATGATCGGATCCGGCATCTATCTGCTGCCGGCTTCGTTGGCTCGCATCGGCAGCATCACCCTCATCGGTTGGATGCTGGCCACGATCGGCGCACTGTTGATCGCAGCGGTTCTGTCGCATCTGGGTCGAATGTCGCCCCTCGCGGGCGGTTTATGTAGCTACGCAGACGAAGCGCTCGGGCCGTACGTCGGATTCCAGGCGAACATTTTTTATTGGACGTGCGCGTGGATCGGCAACATCGCCATCGCGCTTGCGGCAGTCGGCTATCTTGGCGCCCTCATTCCTTGGTTTGGCCAGCACACTGCACTAGGTGTGATAGCGCTGATATGGATCGCCACTGCGATCAACATATTCGGGCCGCGTTTCGCATGTCAGGTGCAATCGACGGCACTCTTGGTTGGGCTGATTCCCATCTTGCTGGTCGCGCTGGGTGGTTGGTTCTGGTTTCACCCTGGGACATTCATCGCAGGCTGGAATGTCTCGGGGCAAAGTGCGACGTCCTCGATTTCGGGTTCGTTGGTCCTGGTGTTCTGGGCGTTCGTGGGTCTTGAGAGTGCATCGCTCGGTACCGCCATTGTCGAGAACCCAAAACGCAATGTGCCACTCGCAACCTATCTCGGCGTACTGCTTGCTGCCGTCGTTTACATCGCGTCATGCACGGCAATGTTTGGGATGATCCCGGCTTCAGTACTCATGAAGTCCATGGCACCGTTCGCAGATGCCGCGCACATGATGATTGGGCCTTACAGCGGCATCATTGCATTGCTCGCCTTCATCAAGGCGAGCGGCACGTTGTGCGGATGGGTGTTGCTCACCGCCCAAGTCGGTAAAGCGGCAGCGGACCGCGGGCTGTTTCCTGCATTCCTCGGGCGCGTGGACCGTGGCGGCGTGCCCGCGCTCAACTTGTGTGTGATGGCAGCACTCATGTCGGTGGTCACGGCGTTGACCGCGACCGGAACCTTGGCCGAGCAATTCAGTCGCCTGATCGAAATGTCAGTGCTGCTTTGTGTTGCGACTTACATGTTCGCGTGCATTGCGGTGTGGCGCGATGGCGGACGTGGGGGCTCTTCGTTCTCAAACGAACGTGCGATTGCCTTGGCAGCGTTACTGTTCTGCGCCTACTTAGTCGTCGAATCAGGTGCGCAGATGCTGTTGGTGTTCGGCGCGTTCGCGGCTTGCACGTCCGTTTTGTATGTCGTCGCGCTGCGTGAGAGGCAAGCAGTTCCTAAAGATCGCAACTCGATTTCGCCCTTATAGAGTTCGATCGATTCAGGGTCTTTTCGGCGGCGTCACTGCCAAATACACCGTGCTCCAGAGTTGCGCCGCATTGGATTCGTCGGCATCGGAGCCGCTTTGCCCGAACGGAACGGCTTCGTAGTGCCCATCAGCAAATCGCCACGACCACAGCTCCGAGGAGCGCATCGTGCGCGTGGCGTCGATGACCTGCCAGAGGTGGGTCTGCGCTGAACGAAGACGTTCGATCAATGCGCTCGGCAAATCGCGCCGAGACATCTGCCGTTCGAGTCCTGCAGCCAATAGCGCTTGCTGCCACGACCACGTGACGGTCCCGTGATAGGCATTGCGCGTGAACACGCGCTTGCGATTTGCATCGGCGAACACAGGATTCGCGACGAGCAGCCCGGCATCTGTAAGCAGACCGGCAGGAAACGGCCGCATCATGGCGTCGACAATCTGCTCGACTTCAGCGCTCGACCGATCTTGTAGGAGCAGCGCGAATCCGCCATCGGAATTCAGAATTGGAATCGGCCGGTACAGGACATCGAGTGATAGAGCATTCGCCGTCACGTCGTCCGTTCCGAGTGCATCGAGCGCGCGCTTGGCATCGACACCGATTGAACCAGCGTAGGTCGCAATCTGGCGGCGTGCATCCGCATTCGAGACGGTCACGCGAAATAGCGTGGGTGCTTCCCGCCGCCAAACGTCGGCCATGTGGGTTGCATGCTCAAGCCGAGCTACTTGTTCGCGTGGAACGTATGGTTTCAATAGTTCGCCCGAGGACAAACGGCCGATTGCCTCCAACGCGGCGGGCACGAGCACCGCGTTGACATCGTACGGATAGCGACCCCCACCGAGCCCATCTTCACTGTCGCGCCAATCGCCCACGTTGATGCCTGGTTTGAGCGAGAGCAGGTTGGAGGCTCGCGGCGCTTGCGCAAAAGCAGTCGCCGTCTCGGTGACGTACTTGAAGTTGCGGGCTAGCGCGGCGCCAACTGTTTCGCCGTTCGCAAGTTTGCTGGCGAGGAAAGCGCTCGCGCGGTTGCGCCCAGCGGGGTGATCGAGCAGATACGCGGCCGCGAGTGGCGCGAGCATGAAATCATCGTCGATCATCTTGTAGTCGTAGATCGGCGCATCGTTTGCCGGCTGTCCCTCGTGGCGATGCCGCAGTACTGCGAATTCTCCGATGTCTTCTTCGTGAGCTACTTCCCCGTCGGGCGCGAGCCGGAACAGAACAGACGCGATTGCACTTTCGATGGCCTCCGGTTGCAGCACCGGCATCAGCAACCGTAACGACATCAGCGTGTCGCGACCGAAGTACGTGTCGAAGCGCCAAGAACCGGCGAGAAATTTTTCCTTGTAGCTGAGGAAGCTCAACACCTGCTGGCTACGAAGATCATCGCTGGCATTCGAATTGAGCAATTGTGCCGATCCGATTGGAGTGAGCGATGGCTCACCCGACATCGCTGTGATCGTCAGTCGCATCGGTTCGCCCGCGTGCGACGGTGTCAGTCTCAATGCGGGGTCATTGCCACTGATCTCGCCGTTTTCGATCTTCAACGACAGTTCGTATCCTGCAGCGCCATCTAAGCGAGAACGCGACCATTCGATGGTGTTGCCGCTTCGCTTAGGCCTGCTGCGAACGTCGGGCGGATACGTTGCGGCGAGTTGATAGTCCCGCAGGACGCGCACGCTGCTGAGGACGGCATCTCGGATCACAAGCTGTGCATCAATTGAAGTCTTCGCGATGATTCCATGAAGCGGACGCCCTCGGTCGTCCGCACGCGTCTGACCACCGATCGTTTCCAATCTCCAATGAACCGGCTTATCGGCGCGTTCGAACCACACGCCCACGCCACTGTTCCCAGCGGGGAATGCGACCAACACTCTCGGCTCGAGGCCATCGGTGAGAAGCAAGTGAGCCGCGATCGGCCCTTGCTGATAGAACGCGTTAGTGATGCGTCCTTCCTGGATTTGGAATTGCAGGGGAGCAGTCCCTTGCGGTTCACCGTACGCGCTCAGACCGGTTGAACTCAGTGCAGCGCATAGAAGCAAGGCAGTGCGCCGCAAGCGCACTGCCTTATGGTTTCCAATCTCGGTGCTCTCTGCGTTCTCCGTGGAGATTTCCCCCATCTTCCTTGCTGCTACCACTGAAATTTCGCTTGGAAGTTGACCTCGCGTCCTTCGATCGGCCGCGCGAGCAATACGCCGCCGCTGCCGGCAGCAACACCGAAGATGCGGGAATTGCTTTCGGTGAGTCCAAGCTCGTTCGTCAGGTTCGTTCCGCGCAGTGCGAACTGCCAGTTGTCGCCGACGTGCGCCGTGATGCCCGCATCCCAGGTGTAATAAGAACCCAGTTGCTGCAACCCCGATTGGTCTTGCGTATGCGGACCGATATGCGAGTACGTCACGAATGCTTCAATATCGCCGAAGCCCAATGGCATGCGATAGCTCGGCGTCAGCATGTAACGCAGCTTGGGTTGACGCTGCAGTTGTTTCCCTTCGATTCGTGCACAGCCGTTACCAGTGACGACGTTGGTGTAGGGCACGCACGCGTTGTAGTCCGAGTACTCGCCGTCCAAGTAGTTGGCCACGACTTGCAATCGGAAGTGCTCGCCCGGAGTGAGTGCGCCGATGAAATTCACGCCCTTCGACTTGGAGCCGTATTGAACGTTAGGACCGAATTGCGCACCGCTCGCATCCGTTTGCCGATACAACAATCCGCTGAACTTGCGGTAGTAGGCACTCAAGTCGGCATAGATCAGATCGTTCTGAAACTTGTATCCCGCTTCGTAGTTACGAATCACCTGCATCGGTGGCGTGTTGCCGGTGGTGCTGCCGCGAATGCCGTTGTCGAAATCGAGGAAGTGTCCGCCACGATTCACGCGCAAATACGCAGAGGAGTAATCGGTGAAGCTGTAGTTCGCACCGACTGTCCATGACGTAAACGTCTCGTCGTAATTCGTGTCGGCGATGGTGCCGTTACAAACCGGTACCGCGTTGTCGTATAAGGTGAGCGCATCGCCATCGAGATTGACATTGCTCAAATTGCAGACACGATTCGTCGCGTCTTGGTTCTCGGTGCGTACCGACGCGTCGAACAGCCATTTGTCGATGCGCCAGGAATCGGACAAGTAGAGCGCCTTGTTGAAAGCGTGTCCGCGTTCGGTGATGTTGAAGCCACCGTAGTCGAGAAAGCCTTGGTTGTCAGTCAGCTGATACGTTTGGCCCGCATTCGTATAGCTCACCGTGATCGGCCGGGCATTCGGCTCATTCGTCATCAGCATCTGATTTCCCAATGCCCACTTGTCGTCCATCGTGTAGTAGGCGAGATACACGCCGACGGTCAGTGTGTTCCCGCTGAAGAGCTCTTTGCTCAAGCGGAAGTCGTTGTTGACGTTCTGCAGTTTCTTGTGGATGTACCACCAGCCTTGATGGATGACATCTTGATTTGGAGCGACCGCACCGCCGCCAACGAATGTGGCTGTGGCGGTGGCCCCAGCGGGCACTCCTAATCCACCCAGGTTCGTTGGGATCGTGTACAGCTCATCCGAGAGCAGCGCGGGATTGCTACCCGAGAACAATGCATTCGTATCGACGTCACCGCCATTGGCTAAGAATTTATCGGCGATCGACCAGCCGTTATCGAAGTCGTGATCGAAATTGGCGCCCACAAAGAGCATCTGCGCACCGCGACCATCGGCCAGATCCGCATCGGTTCCTCCGCCGGGATAACCCGGCAGACGCACGCGCCGAATGGCGTTGCTGTAGTACGTTGAGGTGAGTGGATCGAAACCCGGATAGCCGCTGAAGTTGTCAGTGCCGCGCTGAATAATCGGAATCGGCGTGATGAACTGATTCTTGTCGTCGAGATAGCGAGCGTAGATAGTGAGCTGTCCGTTATCGGTTTCGTGCTTAAGGGTTGCGGTGAGCTGCCCACCTTTGTCGGCATCGAACTGCGGATCGCGCACGCCATCGGATTGACGATAGAAGCCACCGAAGCTGCCGTACCAACCCTCTCCCAGCTTGAATCCGGTGAAGCCATCCAGTCGCCACAGGCCTTCATTGCCATAGGTCAGTCCCAGCGTTCCGGTCGGTTCGTCGCTGCCCGTCTTCAAGAAGAAGTTCGCTGTGGCGCCCATCTGTCCGCCTGCAAAAACGACCGACGGGCCACCTTGCAGGATTTCGACGGATCGCACTGTCTCATCAAGGCGGAAGATGCTGGTGGTTTCAAAGAACGAAAGCGTCGGCATGCCGTAGAGCGGCGATCCCATCAATAGCGTTGTGAAATACGGCGCATCGCCGCCGCCCGGGAAACCTGCGATCTCGATATTTGCGCCAGTTTGTCCGCCGGTAGACTCCGGCCACACGCCCGGCGAGATCTTCAATAGGTCCGCCGTGCTCTTCGGGTTCGATTGGCGAATCTGCTCTTCGGTCGCAGTGACGATGTTGTAGCTGGCCTCGAGCTTCTTCACGCCGCCGAGCGCGCTGCCCGTGACGACGACAGTTTCCAGCGATGTTTCGGCTTGATTACTGCCTTCCGGAACCGGCGCCGTTTGTGCAAACAGCAGCGATGGAGCCAATGCGGCGACGAATCCAATCGACTGAGCGATGCGATCATGTCCATTCGCACGCACGAAAGAGCCGTGCGGCCTACGCGAATTGTTGAACATGGTTCCCCCTTGTTGTTAGCTGAAGACACTTGGCAGCGCATGCTGCAGAGGGCCATCCAGATAACATCAAGGAGCTCGCTTGGAAATAAGTTGAGGACGCAGCGCGCAATGAATCGCGTCTGTATCCAGCTCGGCGCGCGAAAACCGAGAATATTTTTCACAAACTGTTGCGTTGAGACGTCAATTGCGACGCCGCTGTGTATGCATCGATTGCGAAAGGTGCGATCTACATGGATACGAATTCACTTCGTGCGCCTCGACGCGCGAGATCTTGCGGCGGTTGATTCGGGTGGACTGTCCGCTTGGTCGAGCTGCTTCAGCATGCGCGCAAGCGCGAAGTGCCGATAGCTAAAAACAGCAAGAGAGCGGATTTCTTTCCAGTTCGCGCGTTTGGTGACATCGACGGCGATCCAGCCGTTGTGCCCCAGATAAGCAGGAATGCTGAATTCTTTGTCTCGAATCAGGAGCGCTTGTTGATCCACGCCCACCCAGAATGCGAGTTGAAGTTTGCGGTCGCCTCGATAGCAGTAGGCCTGAGCAAATACCTTCTTGCCGACGCGCCACACCGGATGGCCGAATTGACTCGCTTCGCTGGTCTCAGGCATTGAAAGGCAAATCGCCCGTAGTTCCTTGAGCACCTCCTGCGCGCGAACGGATTGCAGTGGGTCAATCTCGTCCGGATCGAGCGTTTTGGTGGGAGGCACGATTTCGATCGTCTCGCCGAGCGTTTTTGACAAGTTAGGAGGCGCCACTTTCTCGTAGGCATTGCGAACGAGAGTGGCAACGGTTTTCCATGAGATGCCCTTATCGAGATTCACCCCTAACCAACCCCGCGGCCCGACGTACGGAGGCACGAAGAAATGCTGCGGGTCTTGGCGAACGTAATGACTCTGTGCCCCTTGCGGCGCATTGAGCCAGAGAGAAATGCGCCCATCACCATGATGATTGATCATGTAAGTCGCGAAAGTCTTGCCTCTCACGCGAAAATCGGGTGCCCCATGCGAAACCACTTCTTCGCTTTCTGGAAACCACAGGCACACTTCGCGCACCGCTTGTGAAATATCTTTCGCTTTCTTCGCCACGCGGGTTCTCCGTTCGAACTTTCGCTATGGTAGCGGCTGCGCAGAACTGAGGAATGCGAATGTCGTGGCTCTACCTCGTGTTGGCGGGCTGTTTCGAAATCGGTTGGCCGGTGGGATTGAAGCTGGCCCAACAAGCTCACACACGCGTCGTGGGAATCGCAATGGCTGCGGTTTTCATGATCGTCAGCGGTGTGTTGCTATGGTTGGCGCAAAGGACGATTCCGATGGGCACAGCCTATGCGGTGTGGACCGGAATCGGTGCGGCAGGCGCCTTCTTTGTGGGGGTCACTTTCTACGGCGATGCCGCGACGCTGGGGCGCTATGCAGGAGTCGCGCTCATCGTGGCGGGGGTCGCAACCCTGAAGCTTGCGCACTAGCCATCCCGAGCTGCTCAAAAATGGGTGCTCGCGCTTACGTTTCGCTCTTGGGCGGGGACCAAGCGATCTCGACTTCTTTGACACCGAAACGCCGGGCCGCCTTGACGTCGGTGCCCATGTAGATATCGATGAGCTTCTCGTGACGCGGGCCGGTTTTATCCACGACGGTCCATTCGCCCTTCATGCCTTCGATCTTCACCTTGGTACCGCACTTCAGACCGGCGCGAAATAGATCGCGCGAGACGGCGATCGTGCGTGGTTGCAGTTCCTCATCGGTGCACGCCGGTTCGAAGGGCCGCGAATCAGTTTGGGCGGGTGTTGAGTTGTAGGCGGTGGCACGAACCAGCATGCGCTTGTCGTCGGCGTGACAAGCTGCCGCCACTACGATTGTGCCCACCGCGATCAACAGCGTTCGTTGCTTGCGCGAGAACATGCTTCCCTCGTGCTGCTCAACTACTACGAGTTGAAACAGCACCAGGTAGCAGCGGGTTCCGTTCCAAAATTTACCGTGTAAGTTGCTCCGGCTTCAGCACGCCAGTGAACGTCGTACGCGCGCCGGATGCGTCATATAAATATGCACGCGGTTTTTCTCCCATCCAGTTCGGGTCGATGGCGTAGCGCAACGCTTCAGCCGGGGCCGCATTGCTAAATGCATATACGTCGGAGCGCACCCCAAGTTGAGCCAGTCGCGCCTTGATCGCGGTGGCTTGATCTGTCGAGTCGGTTGCGACCGTGATGACTCGCATGCTCGGATCGCGCTCTTGCGCCTTGGCAATAATCGCAAGCGACTTCATGCAATAAGGGCAATCGAGATCCCAAAGGATCAACCAAAATGCATTGCCGCTCTGTGCTTGCGTAATGCGACTGAGCGTAGAGAGATCAAAGGAATGAACCTCGACTTGCTCCGGGGACGAGACATCTCCGGCAGCGATTGTCTGCGTGATCGCACTTGGTTCATCGTCCACCGCGAATGAAGTCATTCCATCAGCACGGCGCCACACTGTCCGGATTGCATTCGAGCCGCCGATGAGGCGCGGCTGATCTGATTCATTGCGTGTCGTCGCGGCTCCTGAATCCTTGAACGATTGCCCGCCGTCGAAGGAGAGACGCGTCTCAAGTCGGCTCTGCGTACCATCGAAGCGCTTCCACGCGATCGCGATTTGTCTTCCGGACACCGCAACATCCGGATGCATCGCGCCTCTTGGCAGCTCGATCACTTGGGTCGGCGGCGCGCCTGGATGGAGTTGTCCGTAGAACGCGCGACTGTCTCCGTTCACTTGAGAGAACCACACGGCGTGCTTCACCCCTCGATCATCGATCGCGAGGCTTGGTCCATGGTGCGGGCACGCATCGATACTCCAATGGTCGAACGTGGCGCGATGAACGACCGGTTTACGATTTGGCTCGAGCGCGGCGAACGCGTGATCGCGTTCATTGTGTTCGAACACGTGCCGCCAAAACGCCACTACGCGACCGCGTTCATCTTTCGCCAAGGCAATGCGGCAGCACTCGCACGTGTGATCGGCAAGCTTGAAGTCGCCTCTCCAATGCGCCCCCTGGTCTTCGGAGTACGCGTAGTAGATCGCGGCACCGGCGTATTCGCGACCGGCCTTTTCGGCAGCGGCTTGATCGCGTTTGTCGATCCAAGCAAGCCACACACGCCCGCTCCCATCGACGACGAGCGAATCGAAGCGATGCGTGATCAATTGACGATCGCGATGCACGATGCTTGGAGTCGACCATGTTCGGCCGTGGTCCAGCGAGTGGGAGAAATGAATATCGCCGGTGTAGCGATCTGAAGTGGGCGAGGTCCAAGAGACGTACATTTCGCCTTTGGGACCGAACGCGAGCTTCGGATGATTCTCGCCGTCGGCCGAAACCGGCTCAGGCTTTTGCGTTACGCGAATCTTGGGAGCGGACGAATCATCGAGTGCCGCAATAGCGATCGTGCTGCCATTGTCGGCGGGCTCTGTGCTCACAACCCAGACGCGACCTTCCCCGTCGACCGCAACGCCTGATCCCAATTGAGTTGCAGCATGCGTTGCTGCAAACGAAGCAGTGGTTAATAGGACCAGGATCAGAAATAACAGCGATTCGAGCCGCTTCATCGTCGTTCTCCAAAACTCCAACGTGCTTCTAGCAACCCTGTGCGCCCTGGATACGGGTGCGCCTGATATGCGTGTTGATTGGTGAGATTGTCGACGCCGATCGCCAGCTCCAATGCGTTCGGGAACGTGTACGCGACGCGTGCATCGATGAACGTGAATCTGGAAACGCCTCCATACGTATCCGGATGAATGTCGTCGTTCTCGAGGCGGTTATACATTCGACCTGAGTAGCGCACGCCGAAGCTTGCAATCCATTCGGCATCCGGACGCCACTGCGCTTGCAGGTGCCCGCGCCAATGTGGAATTCGCGGCCACTCGTTGCCGACGGAAATCGGGTAGTTGTCGTTCTCGAGGATCTTCGATCGCGCGTACGCAATACTGCCGTTGAGACTCAACGTGTCGAACCAAAACCGATCCAAGGTGAATGCGGTCTCGATGCCGCGCGTGCGCACGCGTCCAACGTTTTGCACGTTGGTGACGCTCGGAGTCACCGTAATGTTGGTCTGTGCGTAGATGCTGTCGCGTACGTCATCTTGAAATAGCGAAACGCGTGCTCGGCCGACGCTCCACATGCGATCGGCGGTGAGATCCACAGAATCCGAAACCTCCGGTTGGAGATGCGGATCATTGACCGTGATCGATGTTGCCGTTGTCGTTCCTTGGAACAGCTCGGCCACGGTTGGAAAACGAATCCCGCGCCCGAAGCTCAGCCGCACAGTTGTCCGTTCATTCGCAAGATACGCGATCGACAGTTTCGGTGACGTGCCGTTTTTATGGCGATCTGCGTAGGTGATGTCGGCGGTGCCGGCAGATTGACCGCCGTTGAACGCAGCCCATCGCTCAAGGCGAACACCCGACGTCACTGACCATCTATCCGACAGCTGCCATTGATCTTGAACATAGAGCGCCTGCAGCCGCGTATCCCCGTAGACGTTTTGCGAAAGCGAGCCACTAGGAACTCGCCAATCAGACAAGTCGAAGACTGGATTGCGTAACTGATAGGTGTTCTGGTGATACCCAAACGCAAGCGTGTGATCGCCATGTGTCCAGTCATTTTCATTGGGCGCATAGCTGAGTTGGGTCTCGAATGTTTGCCAGCCGGTCCCGTCTCGCTTCGTGTTCGTGCCTGGACCTCCATACATCGCAAGCGGATCCGGCGAGTTCGCCTGCAGCGAATCATCTTCGCGAATGCGATATTCGGAATAGACGAGTGACCCATTCCAACCTTGCGCTCGAGTGGTTTGCAGCGTCGTGCCCCATTGCATATGCGTCTCTTCGCGCGTGTTCGGGGCAAGTGCTGTATCAGGAATCTTGAAGATCATGCCGTCCTGTTGGACAACTCCGCTCCACACCGCCTGACCGTTCAAATCGCGAACGAAGGTGCGATCTTCGCTTTCCGAATCGTTATGCCAGCGGGCGATGAAGGCATCGATGGCCAAGTCATCGCTGATTTCGTAGCCGCCGCGCAGCTTGAGCTGATTCTGAATCGCGTGATCGATCGCTCCTGCGCTGGCACCGAACACGGCACGTTTACGGCCCTGCGGATCGATGTCGAAGCGGATGCCTGAGACTTGAGTCGGCGTTCCTGTTGCGCTCGGAAATCGTCCTTGCGCATCAGCTGAGATCGCGAAGTACTGCATCGGATGGCCGGTGGAGTCTTCGCGATTCGCCGCGAGCGAAAACCAGCCCTTCTCGCCCACGCGATTGCCGATGAAAGCGGACGCTTGATAACCAGAGTAGTCGTGCGCATAGCCATACTCGTCGAATCGCTCCGCGAAGCTTGTCGTGCGCACGCTCGACTGGAATGCATCGGGGCGGCGAGTCTTGATCACGACCGTCGTGCCAATCGAATTGCCGGGGTAGATGGCCGAGTACGGTCCATACAAGACATCGACGCGCTCGATTTCATCCGGCGCGACCATGTTCCAACGCGGAGCATCGAAGCGACCGAGGAAGTTCGAAAGTAGATAGCCATCCACGAAGACGAGGCCCCGTGGCGCCTGCAGCGTCGAGAAACTGCGGCCGCCGATCAACGCGTTGCGATCACCGATGTAGCGTTTGCGAATCGTCAGATTCGGCACGTAACGCAATGCGTCTTCCGGATTGACGAGGTTCTCCGCACGCAGGTCCTCAGCCGACTTGGTTGCGATCGGATTCGGCTGTGTGCGAATCGATGCCTCTTGTGTGGCGGTGACGGTCACCGACTCCAAATAACTGTCCGTCACCACGCCTTGAGCGTAGCTTCGCGCCGCGCAGCACATCGTCAGTGCGCAGGCGCAAAGATGCTTCCTGTTCATGTTGATCTCCGAGAAGCGGTGGACTCGCGCGCGTTTGAAGCGCGCGAATGCGCCGCCACGCTAGTGCGTGACCGATTGATTAATTGCGATGAAGTGCGATCAGGCCAGAGTCGGCGGACCGCGAATCGGCTCGGTTTGAGGAGGAGTAAGAGACGGCTGCGCAGGCTCGACTAGCCAAAGCGTGAGTGCGCGTGCAGGAGAGTTCGGTTCGAAAGTGGGGATGTACGCAAGATCGGCAGGGCCCGTGAGGCCATATGGGCAGATCGAGCGCTCGTGCGCCTCTGAATGGTGATGACCGCCCGCCTGCGCGTGATGGTGATGTTGTGCATGGGCATCGGTTGCAGCCGGTGCGGCGATGCTGGAACAGAATGTGATCGCCATCGCACCGTTCTCGCTCCCCAACATGAACCCCACGGGCACGAAGGCGCGCAGCGCGAACAGCGGCAGCAGCCATACGATCCAGGGTTTCAAACGAGCGCGATTCATAGCGGGTGCGAGAGTATAGCCTTGGGGCACGACCTACATGCCTCGCGGATCCACGTATCAAGTAGCAAAACCTAGCGTCTCAAGTCACCTGACGTGACGCGCTCGCGCGCGGTTCCCCGAGAATGAAGATGAGACGTAACACAAAGAGCACAAAAGGGACACAAAGATGCACAAAGACGCTTGCTCCGAAGATGTATTTTTTGATGCTCTCTGTATCTCTTTGTGTGCTTTGTGTGGCCGGCTCAACTGATCAGCGCAACACTTTCTGCCAGCTTTTCTGCTGGCGTTTGGAACTGCAATGTCTCACGAGGTCGGCCGTTGAGTCGATGGGCAATGCGATCTAAATGAGCTTGTGAGT
>JAEWBG010000015.1 GCA_023391335.1 Pseudomonadota bacterium
ACAGGTCTTGATGCTCCTGCGCGCTCAACTTACGCCATGCTCTTCTGCTCATGCTTCACCCTCCAGCTCTATCGCTTAAGATGGGTGTTGCACTGACCCCTTTAAACCGCCACACAAAGAGCACAAAGATAAACAAAGCACACAAGCAGAAGTGAATGCCAGCTCTACTGATGGATTTAGCTCGCGTTCGTCAGGCGCACTTTCCTGCGGTCTCAAGGGAGAGCTGAAGCACCTTCTTTATTTCGCACGTTCCGTTTTGTGCTCTCTGTGCTTTTGTGCTCTTTGTGTTGCTCTGATTCTGATCTGATTCCTCGTCTCGCCCCGATTCTTTTGTGATCTTTGTGTTGCGTCCGACTCTTGATGCTTACTTAAACGCCGCCTGATTCTCGCGGATGAAATCAGCCAGCGAGCGCGGATCGCGGCCAGTGACTTCTTTAACCACTTGGGTTGGTGCGACATTGATCAGTTTCGACGCGCACGCATCCCACATCTCCAACGTCGCTTCGATCATCACAGGTGGAATGCCGGTGGCCTGCAAGCGGCCGCGAGCTTCATTCGCGGTGATATCCGCATATTTAATGGGCTTGCCGAGGATCTCGCTGAACTGCTCAGCGACTTCGTAATACGTGAATGTTTCGCTGCCCGTGACGGTGTACGTGCGGCCAGCATGCGATGGATCCAATAGCGCCTTCGCGCCCACCGCCCCCACATCGCGGGCATCCACGAACGTCCATTTGCCAGCGCGGAACGGCCCCGCGATGACGCCCTGCTGAGCGATCGACGTCGCGAAGCGCAGCAGGTTCTGCATGAAGAAGGTCGGGCGGAGGTGAGTGACGGAAATGCCGGCAGATTCGGTCGTGCTTTCCACACGGCCCAGCCAACGCAATGCGCGGGCACAACAGTATTCGGTATTCGCACCGACGCCTGAGAGCTGGACGATGCGGGCAACGCCGGCCGCCTTGGCGGCTTTCACGCACCGCAAGTGCAACTCAGCCATGCGCGGCGAGAAAGCGGAGGCTAAGAACGCCGCCTCGACGCCCGCAAAGGCGCGTTGCAGGCTCTCGTCGTCATTGAAATCGCCCCGGAAAACTTCGATGTTGGGTGCGGAAACCGTCAAACGTGCAGGGTCGCGTACAAAAGCACGCACTGGGACGGAAAGATTGGCGAGTTCGGCGACTACCGCCTTACCCACGTTTCCCGTCGCTCCGGTCACCAAGAACATCATTTCTCCTGTCGCATTCGATTAGCCCAATGGCCCCAAATATCCCAACCCTGCTGCGGGGCGTACATTAAGGGCACGCGCCTTCGCGGTAAACGGGTCGTGGCGATAATTGACTGGTGCGTTCCGGTCACCAATCGAACGCATAGAATTCGCCCGACACTACGGCAGACGTCAGAGCCCGAAAACGGCATCATGGTCGCGCCTCCGTATGACATATTCGTCAAACATGGGGACTACATCGGTTGAATAGCTTCAGCGACATAGTCGTATTCGTTCGCGTGGTCGAAGCGCATAGCTTCGTGGCCGCCGCTCAAACCTTAGGTATGTCCCCTTCGGCGATTAGCAAGGCCGTCAGCCGCCTTGAGGAGCGCCTCGGGGCGCGCCTACTGAATCGCACCACGCGCTCGTTGAGCCTCACCGATCACGGTTCGAATTTCTACGACCGTTGTCGCGAAGCACTGGCCCAGTTGGAACAAGCGGAAAGCGAAGTGTCCGACTCGCGCGGCGTACCGCGCGGCAAGTTGCGCGTCGATGTGCCGGTGTCGTTGGGACGTCGCCTGCTCGTGCCTGCACTGCCGCGTTTCATCCAACAGCACCCTGAACTCACCGTTCACATGAGCATGAACGATCGGGTCGTCGATTTAGTTCAAGAAGGCATCGATGCCGGACTGCGCGTCGGCAATTTGAGCGATTCGAGTTTGATCGCCCGTAAGGTCGGCCAATTTCGCGGCGTCACCTGCGCATCGCCGGAATTTATCGAGCGCGTGGGCGAGCCACTCTCACCCGCGGATCTCAAACCCGACCACTGCATCGCGATGTTTAAGCTCGGGACGAATCAGACACGCGATTGGCTGTTTCGCAAGAACGGCGTCGAGCAGTCGATTCGCCCGAATGCGCCGCTCTCATTTAGCGACCCCGAATCCGCGGTGATTGCGGCAGTCAGCGGCGCCGGCTTCGTGCGCGCGTTGGACTTCACCGTCGAGGCACAAATCGCTTCAGGATTGTTGAAACCCGTGCTCGAAGATTGGAATGAAGGCGCTTGGTGGCCCGTCTCCGTCGTGTATCCGCAGCATCGTCAACCCACGGCAAAGATCCGAGCGTTTATCGAGTTCTGCCTGACGCTCTTCCCGCAAGAAGAAGTGAGGTAGTGAGAGAGTGAGGAAGTGAGCGGAGTCGAGCTCATGACTTCTTCGACCTCGACTTTCGCATTTTGGACAACACAAATGCGAATGACTAAATAAGAGATGGTGCTCGACCTTCACGCGCATCTTGTTGCGCGCTCACCTTCTCACCTCCTCACCGGCATTCCTGACCTCCCTTCACGAATGTCATTCACTTACCCCAATTTTTGATTAGGCAACGCCTGCCTACAGTACGCCCCCGCTACAACAACGATTGGGGCTACTGGTCATGTCTCGTACAGTTCGTGCTTTCTTATTGCTTCCGGCCCTCGCTTATTTAATTGCAGCTTCGCTCTCGGGCTGCAGCAGCGAAGCGACGCCGGCTCCTCCACCAGCGCCAAAGGTTTCGATCGCAGCCGCGCTCGAACGCGACGTCACGGAATGGGATGAATTCACCGGACGACTCGAGGCCGTCCAGTCGGTTGAGATTCGTCCGCGCGTCACGGGCTACATCGAAAGCGTGAATTTCAACGAAGGTGGGCTCGTCAAGAAGGGCGACCTCTTGTTCGTCATCGATCCACGCCCGTACCAGGCGGAACTGGACCGTGCGCAAGCCGAGCTCACTCGCACCGAGGCGCACGCGCAGTTGGCGGACAACGATCTGGGGCGTACGCAGAAGCTGCTGTCGATCAAAGCCGCATCCCAAGAAGAGTTCGATCAACGTGTGAACGCGCAACGCGAAGCGCACGCTGATGTCGCGGCGGCACGTGCAGCAGTGGAATCGGCAAAGCTCAATCTCGAATTCACGCGCGTGACGAGCCCGATCGCGGGACGCGTGAGCAAAGCGATTGTCACGCCTGGCAATCTCGTCACGGGCGGAAGCGGCGCGGCGAGCCTGCTGACCACCGTCGTTTCGATCGATCCGATCTACGTCACCTTCGAAGGTGATGAGCAGGTGTATCTCAAGTACAACGAACTCGCCCGTCGTGGGGAGCGCAGCAGCTCGCGCGATGCCGCGAATCCGGTGTTGATGGCGCTCGCGAATGAAGAAGGTTATCCACACCGTGGCTCGATGGTGTTCGTCGACAACCAAGTCGATCCGCGCACCGGCACGATCCGCGCTCGCGCGGCATTCGATAACAAGGACGCAGCACTCACGCCAGGGCTTTTCGCACGTGTGAAACTCCTCGGTCACAACAGCTATCGCGCCGTGCTCGTCGACGATCGTGCGATCGGCACCGATCAAAGCCAGAAGTTCGTCTTCGTCGTCGATGCGCAGAACCAGGTGCAATACCGCAGCGTGAAAATCGGCAAGCTGGACGAAGGCTTGCGCATCGTGCTCGAAGGTCTTGCACCGGGCGAGAAAGTCGTCGTCAACGGACTGCAACGGGTGCGGCCCGGCATGCAAGTCGCGCCTGAGTTGGTCGCAATGGATGCACGCGAACGCGCTGAAGCGCTCGCCGCTCAATCTCACAAGTCCTCTGGCGCGGTGGTCTCGCAGAACGCCGCGGCAACGACAAAGGATCGTGTATGAAATTCGCTCGCTTCTTCGTAGACCGCCCGATTTTCGCGGCGGTGCTCTCGATCATCGTCTTCCTCATCGGCGCCATCGCGATGTGGAAGCTGCCGATCAGCCAATATCCTGAAGTCGTACCGCCGTCAGTTATCGTGCGGGCACAATATCCCGGCGCCAATCCGAAGGTGATTGCGGAGACGGTGGCCGCACCGCTCGAACAAGAGATCAACGGTGTCGAGAACATGTTGTACATGTCCTCGCAGGCCACGAGCGACGGCATGATGCTGTTGACGGTGACGTTCCGCCTCGGCACCAACATCGACACCGCTCAGGTGCAAGTGCAGAACCGCGTGGCGCAGGCGCAGCCGCGCTTGCCGGAAGACGTGCGTCGGCTCGGTGTCACGACCGTAAAGAGCTCACCGGATCTGTTGATGGTGGTGCACTTAACCTCACCTGACTCGCGCTACGACATGGTGTACCTGCGTAACTTTGCAACCTTGCAGGTTCGCGATGTGCTCGCACGCTTGCCGGGAACGGGCGATGTGCGCTTGTTCGGCGCGGGCGATTACTCGATGCGCGTGTGGCTCGATCCGGACAAGGTTGCGAGCCGCGGACTCACTGCCGGCGATGTCGTCCGTGCGATCCGCGAACAAAACGTGCAAGTTGCCGCCGGTGTCATCGGAGCAGATCCGGCACCCGCGGGCACGGAGTATCAGCTCAACGTCACGACGACGGGCCGCTTGGTCAACGAAGAACAATTCGGAGACATCGTGCTCAAGACGTTGCCGGATGGTTCGGTCACGACGCTGCGCGACGTCGCGCGTATTGAACTCGGTGCGGGTCAGTACTCACTGCGCAGCCTGCTGAATAACCAACCCGCCGTTGCGATTCCGATTTCGCAAGCGCCAGGTGCCAATGCGCTCGAGCTCTCCGATGCGGTCCGCAAGACGATGAAGGAGTTGAGCAAGAACTTCCCTGAAGGCATCAAGTACGAAATCGTGTACGACCCGACCGTGTTCGTGCGCGACTCGATCAAAGCTGTCGTGCACACATTGCTGGAAGCGCTCGCTCTGGTCGTCATCGTTGTAATTGTGTTCTTGCAGACCTGGCGCGCCTCGATCATCCCGCTGATCGCGGTGCCCGTATCGATCATCGGTACGTTCGCCTTGATGTTGGCATTCGGCTTTTCGATCAATGCGCTTTCTTTGTTCGGCCTCGTTCTCGCGATCGGTATCGTCGTCGACGATGCGATCGTGGTGGTGGAAAACGTCGAGCGCAATATCGAGGCCGGCCTTTCGCCTCGCGATGCGACCTACAAAGCGATGGAAGAAGTCAGCGGCCCGATCATCGCCATCGCTCTCGTACTCGTTGCGGTGTTCGTGCCGATCGCATTCATCACCGGCCTCACCGGCGAGTTCTACAAGCAGTTCGCGCTGACGATTGCGATCTCGACGGTGATCTCGGCGATCAACTCGTTGACGTTGAGTCCCGCACTATCGGCCTTGCTGCTCAAGCCGCACGGCGCGAAACCTGATCGGCTGACGCGCGGCATGGATCGAGTCTTCGGCGGCTTCTTCAGGCGCTTCAATCGATTCTTCCACACCGCCGGCGATCGCTACGTTGGCGGAGTACGCGGCGTGCTCACCCGCAAAGGCCTCGTAATGGCCGTGTTCGCGGGATTGCTAGGGTTGACGTGGGCGATGTTCCAAGTGGTGCCGAAAGGATTCGTGCCGGTGCAAGACAAGCAGTATCTCGTCGCACTGGTGCAATTGCCGAATGCGGCATCGCTGGATCGAACCGAGCAGATCGTCAAACAGATGGCCGAGATCGGCACCAAGATTCCGGGTGTGGATGCAGCCGTCCAGTTCCCCGGTCTTTCGGTCGCGGGATTCACCAACAGCCCGAACTCAGGGATCGTATTTTTCCGTCTCGCTGACTTCGACAAGCGCGGCGCGGATCAATACGGGCTGAAACTCGCGGGCAAGTTGAATGCAGCATTCTCTGGCATTCAAGAAGCGCAGATCGCGGTGTTCCCGCCGCCGCCCGTGCAAGGACTCGGCACGATCGGCGGGTTCAAGTTGCAGATCGAAGATCGCGCCGACTTGGGCTATGACGAGCTGTATCGCGTCACGCAACAGATCGTCGCGAAGGCGTATCAAACCAAAGAGCTCGCCGGCGTGTTCTCGAACTATCAGGTGAACGTGCCGCAGATTCAGGCCGACGTGAATCGCGTCAAGGCCAAGGAACACGGTGTGGCATTGAACGATGTGTTCGAAGCGCTGCAGGTTTACTTGGGTTCGATGTACGTCAACGACTTCAATCGTTTCGGCCGCACGTACCAAGTGATCGCACAAGCGGATTCGCAGTTTCGCGCAAAGCCGGAGGATATTTTGCGCCTGAAGACGCGCAATGCTGCCGGCGAGATGTTGCCGCTCGGTTCGATCGTGCAAGTCTCGCAGAGCTACGGACCGGATCGCGTCTTCCGCTACAACGGCTATCTCACCGCGGATATCAACGGCGGACCGGCGCCCGGCTATTCGACCGGACAGGCGAAAGCTGCGATGGAGAAGATCCTCAAGGACACGTTGCCCAACGGCGTGAAGTACGAGTGGACCGATCTCACGTATCAAGAAATCTTGGTCGGCAACAGCTCAGTCTTCGTGTTCCCGCTGTGCGTGCTGCTCGTCGTGCTGGTCCTGGCTGCGTTGTACGAAAGCTGGTCATTGCCGCTCGCAATCGTGGCGATCGTGCCGATGGCATTGCTCTCTGCGATCACCGGTGTGTGGCTCTCGGGAGGCGACAACAACATCTTCACGCAGATCGCGTTCTTCGTGTTGGTGGGTCTCGCCAGTAAGAACGCCATCTTGATCGTCGAGTTCGCAAAAGATCGCGAGAAACTCGGCGTCGCACCTATGGCGGCAGCGCTCGAAGCAGCTCGCCTGCGGTTGCGTCCGATCTTGATGACCTCGATCGCATTCATCATGGGTGTCGTACCGCTGGTTCTTTCACATGGTGCAGGCGCCGAAATGCGGCACGCGATCGGTATCGCGGTGTTCTCGGGAATGCTCGGAGTGACGTTCTTCGGGTTGTTCCTCACACCGCTCTTCTATGTCTTGCTGCGCGCGGCAGTGAAATCGCGCAGCGGCAAGCACGCTCTCGCAACCGCTGAAGGAGTTGCACATGGTTAACGCAAAAACATTGAAAGCGGGCAGCGCTCGTCTGCTGCCCGCGGCGATCGCGATGGTGTTGGCGGCCTGCGCGGTCGGGCCAAACTACTCGCAACCGAAAGTGAACGCACCCGATGCATTCGTCGAGACGAACTCGTCGCTGTTCGATCACAACGAAGTGGAGCGTGCGTATTGGACCAAGTTCAACGATGCGACGCTCACGCAGCTCATCGAGGATGCGCTCGCGTCGAATCATGACTTGCGAATCGCAAGTTCTCGTTTGCGGCAGGCGCGTGCTTTACGCGGCGACTCGCGCTTTGATTTGACGCCGACCGTCGGTGTCAACGGCTCTCGCACAGAGAGCCGCTTGAGCGAACGCCAAGCACCGCCGGGATCGTCGATCCCTCGCGATCAGGACTACTACGACGCAGGATTCGATGCGGCATGGGAGCTGGATCTGTTCGGACGCACGCGTCGCGGCATCGAAGCGCGGAACGCAGAGGTGGGCGCTGCGCTCGCCGAACTGCAGAACGCGCAAGTGTCGGTTACAGCAGAAGTGGCCAGAAACTATTTCGAGCTGCGCGGCTTTCAGCACCAGCTCGAAGTCGCGCATCGCAATGCCGACAATCAACGCCAAACGCTGCAGATCACCAGCGATCGATTGGATGCAGGTCGCGGCACAGAACTCGATACGTCGCGTGCTCGTGCGCAACTGAGCTCAACGCTGTCGACGATCCCGGACTTGGAAGCAGCCGTCACACGTTCGATTTTGCGTTTGGGTGTGTTGACCGGACGCTCGCCGGAAGCATTGCTCGCTCAGTTGTCGCAACCGCAGTCATTGGCGCCATTGCCGGTCACACAAAGCATCGGCAACCCTGAAGACTTGCTGCGTCGACGCCCCGATGTGCGCATCGCGGAAAGACAGCTCGCGGCCGCAACTGCACGGATCGGTGTTGCCGTGGGCGACTTGTTCCCGCGCGTTTCATTCGTGGGCCGCTGGGGATTCGATGCGGCTGAACGCAGCGACTTAGGCGATTCGGGCAGCGAGACCTACGCCTTCGGACCCAGCATCAGTTGGGGCATTTTCGATTTAGGACATCTGCATCAACGGATTCGGCAGCGTGAAGCAGCCACCGATGCTGCACTTGCACGCTACGAACAGAGTGTCCTGCAAGCGTTGGAGGAGACGGACGCCAGCCTGACGAACTACGCCAAGGCGTTGGTGAAGGAGCAGCACGTTCGCGAAAGTGCCGATGCGTCCACACAGGCCGCGCGGCTCGCACGCGCGCGTTATGACAGCGGTGTAGCAGATTTCCTGACGGTGCTCGATGCAGAGCGCACCGCGCTGGAATCCGAAGATCGCCTCGCCCGCAGCGAAACCCAAACCGCGACCGCGCTATTGGCCGTCTACAAAGCTTTGGGCGGCGGTTATGAGGACGTGAAGACCGCCCAACGCTAACCTTGTCTGAAACTGACACCGATCGGTGATGTGCTAGAACCTAACTCAAATCTCTTGTGAGATAGGTTCCAAGCTCACCGGTCGCACTAGGTTCGTGTGACCCAAGTATTCTCCAGCGTCACATGAACGTCCTCGATTCCTTCCACCCTGCCGTTGCGCGTTGGTTCAGCGACACCTTCGCTGGGCCGACGCCTGCACAGACGGATGCATGGCCTGCGATCAAATCCGGGAAGGATGTGTTGATCGCAGCGCCGACCGGCTCAGGCAAAACTCTCGCAGCGTTTCTGGCTGCCATCGATGACTTGGTACGCGAAGGCGAGCAGTTCGGCTTGCCCGATGAGACGCGCATTGTGTACGTGTCGCCGCTGAAGGCGCTCTCCAACGACATCCATCGCAATCTCGAAGCGCCGCTCGCAGGCATTCGCGAGCGACTGCGCGAACACACGATTCGTGACGTGGAAATTCGCACGTGGGTTCGCACCGGCGACACGCCGCAGTCCGAGCGCACACAGATGCGCAAGCGTCCGCCGCACATTGTCGTGACGACACCCGAGTCGCTTTACATCCTGCTCGGCTCAGCTTCAGGTCGCGACATGTTGGCGAGCACTCGGACGGTGATCGTCGATGAAATCCACGCGGTAGCCGGCAACAAGCGCGGTTCGCATCTGACGCTGTCGTTGGAGCGACTCGAAGCGCTGACCGGACGGAAACTGACGCGAGTCGGCTTGTCTGCGACGCAGAAACCGATCGAAACCGTCGCGCGATTTTTGATCGGAGCGCGCGAGTCCGGCGATGGCACTTTGCCTTGCACAATTGTCGACAGCGGCCATGTCCGCAAACGCGATCTCGATCTGGAACTGCCCGACTCCCCGCTCGAAGCGGTGATGTCGAACGAAGTGTGGACGCAGCTCTACGATCGCTTGGCGGCGCTGATTCGCGAACATCGAACCACCCTGGTGTTCGTCAACACCCGGCGTCTCGCCGAGCGAGTCTGCCGACATCTTTCCGAGCGGCTCGATGTGGATGAAGCGGGCAACAAGATGCCCGTCTCCTGCATTGCCGCTCATCACGGCAGCCTTGCCAAGGAACGCCGCTTCGATGCCGAACAGCGTTTGAAACGCGGCGACTTGAAGGCGCTGGTGGCCACTGCTTCGCTCGAACTCGGCATCGACATCGGCGATGTCGATCTCGTATGTCAATTGAGCTCGCCGCGTTCCATCAATGCGTTCCTGCAACGCGTCGGTCGATCAGGTCACGCGGTTGGCGGCACACCGAAAGGACGTTTGTTTCCGCTGTCCCGAGACGACTTGGTCGAATGCGCCGCACTGTTGGCCGCCGTCAATCGTGCCGAGCTGGATGCGCTGAAGATTCCGGAGAATCAGCTCGACGTGCTCTCGCAGCACCTCGTCGCGGAGGTGTCCGCTCGCGATTGCGCCGAGAACGAATTGTTTCAACTCGTACGCCAGGCGTATCCGTTTCGAACCTTGCCGCGCGAAACCTTCGATGAGCTCATTCGAATGCTCGCCGAAGGATTCACAACCCGGCGTGGCCGGCACGGCGCACTGCTCTATCACGATGGCGTGAATCATCAGCTGCGCGCTCGAAAAGGTGCTCGGCTCACCGCAATCACGTCCGGCGGCGCGATTCCGGACACCGCCGACTATCAGGTCTTGATGGAGCCAGAAGGCACGATGGTCGGGACCATCAACGAAGACTTTGCCGTGGAGAGCCTGGCTGGCGATGTGTTCCAACTCGGCAATGCCTCGTATCGAATCATTCGCGTGGAGCGCAGCGTCGTGCGAGTGGAAGACGCGCGTGGCGAAGCACCGACGATCCCATTTTGGCTGGGCGAAGCGCCCGGACGCACCGACGAGCTTTCGAGCGCCGTGTCGAAGCTGCGCCGGCAAGTATCCGAGCAAATCGCAAGCACCCAAGAGCCGGGGCTGCGCGAAAGCAAGATTCGCTCGGTATTGGGTGTGAATGAAGCAGCGGCGTCGCAACTGTCGATGTACCTGTCCGCCGCGCAGGCCGCGCTCGGCTGCATGCCAACGCAGGAGACGATCGTATTCGAACGCTTCTTCGACGAAGCCGGCGGCATGCAGCTCGTCATCCATTCTCCCTTCGGCAGCCGCATCAATCGCGCGTGGGGATTGGCGCTGCGCAAGCGTTTCTGCCGCAGTTTCAATTTCGAATTGCAGGCTGCCGCCACCGAAGATGCAATCATCTTGTCGCTCACGACGGCGCACAGTTTCGAGCTGATTGAAGTCTCCAAGTACTTGCATCCGAACACGGCGCGCGAACTGCTGATTCAGGCCTTGCTTGCAGCTCCGATGTTCGCAACACGCTGGCGCTGGGGCGCATCGATTGCCCTCGCGTTACCGAGATTCAGAGGCGGTAAAAAAGTGCCGCCGCAACTCGCACGCATGAACGCCGAGGACTTGCTCGCTGCGGTGTTTCCCGATCAAGTCGCCTGCGGCGAGAACATCGTCGGCGACATCGTCGTTCCGGATCATCCGCTCGTCCGGCAAACCGTTCGCGACTGCTTGGAGGAGGCCATGGACGTCGAGGGCTTCGAACGAGTGCTGCGTGGCCTGTTCGATGGTTCGATTCGCGTAGAGGCGCGCGATCTCACCGAACCTTCTCCGCTCGCGTGGGAAGTGCTCTCGGCTCGACCCTACGCATATTTAGATGATGCGCCCCTCGAAGAGCGCCGCACTCAGGCCGTCGTCAGCCGCCGTTGGCTCGATCCTGAATCCGCAGCCGACATCGGCAAGCTCGATCCGGAAGCGATCGCCCGGGTCCGCCAAGAGGCGTGGCCCGACGCGAGCACGCCTGACGAATTTCACGACGCATTGACGTGGCTGACTTATCTGAGCGCGGACGAAGTCACTGCGGATCCATCCTGGGATTCTCTAGCGCATGGGCTGATGCAACATGGTCGCGCGCAATGGATGGATCTGGGATCGAAAAGGGTGCTCGTGGCCACCGAGCGTCTTGCGTTGTTTCACTCGCTGATCGAAGGCAGCAGCGAATCTCTCGTCGAGATCGTTCGCGGTCGGCTTGAAGGCAGCGGCCCGCTCGTCGCCGCATCGATCGCGAATGCATTGGATCTAGCGCTCGAGCGTGTGGATGCAGCACTGATCGCGCTTGAAGCCGAAGGCACCGCCATGCGCGGGCACTTCGATGTTGCGATCCAAGCGCCTGTCCAATGGTGCAATCGACGCTTGCTTGCTCGCATTCATCGCTACACCGTCAAGCGATTGCGTGCGGAGATAGAGCCCGTCGCGGCGCGCGACTTCCTACGATTCTTGATCGAATGGCAGCGCGTAACGCCGAGCACGCGAATGCAAGGCCCCGATGCGGTTGCTGCCGTACTCGCACAACTCGAAGGGTTCGAAACCGCGGCGATTGCGTGGGAGACGGAATTGCTTCCATTGCGCATCGCAGAGTACGAACCCACTTGGTTGGATGAGCAGTGTTTGGCGGGTCGGATCGTATGGTCGCGCTTGGCCGCACGTGCCGGCGATACCGAGCGCGGTGCGGCACCGGTGCGATCGACGCCGATCGCATTGCTGTCGCGTCGCCATGCGAAGATGTGGTCGGTGCTCGCGCCTGCAACGCAACGCTCGCAGCTCACATCGAAATCGCAGCAGGTTGCGGAGTTTCTGTCCGATCACGGTGCATCATTCTTCGACGAGATCGTGGAGAGTGCAGGCCTCCTCTCAAATCAAGTCGAAGAAGCGCTCGCAGAGCTGGTTGCCCTCGGCTTGGTGAATTCGGACAGCTTCGGCGGATTGCGCGCCTTGCTCGCGCCGCAGGATCGGCGTAAGCCGCACGCGAGAGATGCGCGCCGACGAAGGCGCACGACGATCTTCGGCATGCAAGAAGCCGGGCGTTGGTCGCTCGTGCGTAGCCGATGGCAAACGGATGCGAAACCATCCGCGCTCGACAATCGCGACGAAGTGATCGAGCACGTGTGCCGCACTTTGTTGCGCCGCTACGGCGTGGTGTTCTGGAAGCTGCTCGATCGCGAAGCCGGTTGGCTACCGCCATGGCGCGAGCTGCTGATGTGTTTGCGGCGGTTAGAAGCGCGCGGCGAAATTCGCGGTGGGCGCTTTGTCGCAGGCTTTTCCGGCGAACAGTTTGCTTTACCGGAAGCGGTCGGGTCCTTGCGTGAACTGCGGCGCAAACCGCTCGCGGGTGACTTGGTTTCTATTTCCGCAGCCGATCCTTTGAATCTTGTCGGCATACTCACGCCCGGTGCGCGTGTGCCTTCGCTTGCCGGCAATCGCGTGCTGTATCGCGATGCCGTGCCGATTGCGGTACTCGTTGGCGGCGAGGTGAAGAATTTGGTCGAGATGGAATCCGCAGAAGAGTGGACTGTGCGCAATGCGCTGCTGCGCAGGCACGTCCCTGCATTGCTCGAATCTCTGGCGTAGCTCAGTCTAAGAGCAAGAGGAGCGTTTCACACGGAGGACGCGGAGGTCGGACGCAACACAAAGCGCACATAGAGAAACAAAGAACACAAATAAGATTAGCCGCAGAGAACGCAAAAAAGAAAGAACGTAAAGGGTGTGAAGTGTCAGCGTGAAAAGAAGATGTGTATGACTCACACGCGCAGCGCACACGTTCATGTCCTCTTTGTGCCCTTTGTGTTCCCTTTTGTGCCCTTTGTGTTTCGTCCGACTCTCCGTGTGAAACCTCTGTCTTCCGGTCTGCTTCAGATAACTTCCGTCGAATTCTCGTCGCTCGTCTTTTTCTCATCGTACTCGGGCTGCAGATCGGCCGGATTCGGCGGTGGCTCTTTCGCCGCAGGCGGTGAAGCATTCTCTTCGTCAGTTTGCGAAATGCTGCCGAACCCATTCAGGCGCGTGCTGACATCGGCAGGATGTCCGGCATAACGTATCGCGCCGAGACCATTCATCGTGGCGGCGAGTTTCTGCTGCGCATTGACGCTCACCTTGCCGACGCCTTCGACGGTGACATCGACATTCTCCGCGATGAGTTTCGAGAAGTTCACCTCGCCTGCGCCTTGCATATGAATGCGCAACGACTCGACTTTGCCGCTGGCCTCGATACTCGTGGCCCCGCGAACCTCGAATGCGATATCTCCGCCATCCAAGCCGTTCACCACGACGTGATTGCCGCCTTCCAACTTCACTGAAGTGAGCTTCGGTACGCTGATCGTGAGATTCAGGCCTCGCGAGCGACCGAATGACCAGTCATCCGAGTCGCGGCGCACGATAAGCGTGCCGTCCCTCACCTCGGTGCGCAGGTGAAACAGCGTGTCGTGGGTCGCGCGCACCTTCACGCTCTGGGTCCTGCCCACTTCGAGCGCAAGTTCTGCACCGCCTTTCAAGTCGATCGCATCGAACGCCTTCAGGCTCCGCGTCTCGCTCTGTTCGACGGCCTCCTCGCGACCCTTACAGGCTGACAGTGCGCACAGAGCAATCAGCAGCGCCGCGCGGGTGAACTTGACTGACATCGGACCATCCTCACGGACGAGCGTTAACTGCGCTCATGCTCCGCCCGATTCTGCGCTGCTGTAAAGCCTACCTCGGTTAATGCCTTGTCATTGCCGGCGAATCGGGCCTGTGAATGCAGTCGCGTCACAGCGTGCGGGCGGCATTCGCGGGCGCGTGGGTGTATCCTTGCGCCTCATTTTTTCGCCTGCGGATTGCACGTGCTCACGGCCGATAAAGTTCTCGTCACAGTTGGTACGCCCTGCTCCCTCTCAGCCGTCGGCAGCACGGAGACCTACCAAGCGCGGGTGGCGGGCGCGGCCGATTTTCTTGCGTACGCCGCATTCGACGCCGGCATCGTCGATCTCGAACCGCAGGCGGACGGGTCGCTGCGGATTTCTTGGAGCAACGGCGAGCCGGCGACGATCGAGGAGATCGAACAGCGCCACGGCGAACAGCTGCGCAAGAATCTGGGCATTCGTTACATACAAGAATTGCGCTCGCTCTCGAGCGGCGTGGTCACGGACATCGCGGCTTGTTTGCCCCACGATTTCGAAAGCGGCGGGTTACGACGCTTCTCGGGGCTCACGTATCGCGACGTCCGCGAGTCGGCGCTGAAGGACATGTACGGCCTCTTCGACGACGATCCGCGCCTGGGTCCTTCGCTGCAATCGCAGCTATTCATTCACGGCGGCCTAGGCGCGCTCGCCGCATTGCCCGTCGCACTATCGGAATTGGTGCCCAATCCGTTCGATTTTCGCGTCGCTGCAGCAACGGCATTTTCAGGGTTGGACGCTCTGGGTGAGTGGCGTTCGGCCGGATCCGACGGCATCGCCGCCGACAAGTTTCGCGACAAGTTTGCGATGCGGCTGGCGAATTCGCTCTCGTCGCACGGCCCTGCGTTGATCTCGACGATGCTAGCGCCCGCGTATAGCTTGAGTAAGTCGCTCAAGAATCCGAGCCTGCTGGATTCGCTGAAGTCGCCGAGCGGTTACATGCGCGTTCCGCAAACGCCCCTCAACACCACGGGCGCCTGCGCGTCCAGCTCCATTGCGTTCTGCGAAATCGCTCCGCAAATGCTGTTCGACTACCCCGGTTATAGCCGCCCAGTGATGGCGCTGTGGACGGCAGCGGATGCGGCAACCCGCCCGAACTGGCAAATCTTGGACGCGTTCGGATCCGGCGCTCTGATGACCAGCAGCAAGCTCGAGCAGCTCAATGCGGGCCGTCCGCCCGCGGAACAGCGCAGCGTTTCCGAATGCTTGGCGCCATTCGATGTGGATGCCAACGGCACCGTCGTCGGCGAAGGCGGCTCGGGCCTGTTGATCACGACGTTGGATTTCGCGCTGAGAAATTTCCTCGACATCACTTCGATCATTACGGGTTGGGGTCAGAGCGGTGAGGCGGGCGGAAAGGCTCACTTTGCGGGCGTAGGTTTCGGCGGCGAAAACGCGTTGATTCACGCGCTCGAGCTTTCGCATCGCGGCCACGGTTACAGCGTCGCGGAGTACCAATACTTCGTTGCTCATGCGACCGGCACACGCACCAACTCCAAAACCGATCTCACGACGGCGGCCAATGCGCGCAAGATCGCTGCGGAGCGCCAGGGCATCAAGGGCGCGTTGCCGAAGATTCGCGTCGGCACGCCCAAAGCGCTCGGCGATGGTCATACCATGGGCGAGACGGGATTGAAGGCCGTGTCGCAGGCGTTGCAATTCGTGCTCGGACGCACCGCCGTCGGTGTGCCGACGTTGCGCCACGTGGATCCTGATTTAGGCCCGGTCACCGAGTCCTTCGAGCTGTCCGCGCAATCCACGATCGGCAATCCAGACGGGGGTGTCTTGTGCGCTACGCAAGGATTTGGCGGCTATAACGGCGCGATTGCGCTGCGAGCTGCCCACGCCGATGCATTCGCGCGCTATGCGCCGGATCGCAAGATTCTCGCCGCCTACCTCGAACGTTGGCCGGAACTGCGCCGCGAACGCGAGCAGCGCGAGAAGTACTGGCGCACTCGCCGACGCAGCGCACTGGAACTGGCGCAATTGCATCGCTGGCACGGTTTGGATTGACGCGCCACATGAGTGCCGTCGCTTTGCAATCTCGCGGCGCGCGTAGATTTTCTTGGCGGATATTTTGGCTCGTCAGCCTCGGCGCGTTCGTCGTGCTGGGCGCGCTGACGGCCGTTCCACAGTGGTTATCGAAACAAGCACGGTTCAACGTGCTGCGCTCGCACGTGGCAGAAATGGCGAAGGCCGCTGCGAGCATGGTCAACGGCGATCTGCATCGTCAGCTCATCGAGCACTACTCCCCGGATCTGTACGAACGAGCACTCGAACCGCTCGTGCGGTTTCACTCTGCAGAGCCGGAAATCTTCTATGTTTATACGATGGTCGCGCGCGAGGGCCACACTTACTTTGTGTTGGACACGGCGAACTCCCCGCACCTGAAGACGCCGCATACGCTGCGCGGTTCTAAGTACATGGAGGAGTTCGAAAGCATTAGCAAAGAGCCCGATCCTGATTGGCTACAGCGGATCGCACGTGGCGAAACTTATGTATATCCGAGCTTCCAGCACGACGAGTACGGTTGGTTCCTGTCCGGCCATACGCCGATCTTCGATAGCCAAGGTCGCTACAGCGGATTCGTCGGCGTGGATTTCGACACTCAGTACTACTTAGAGCAGGAAGCAGGTTTCGAGCGCATCACCTACGGCACCCTTGCAGCCGCATTCATCTGTTCGCTGATCATCGGCGCGTTCGCTTCTCGCTATTACTGGTCGCTCAAGGATCGGATTCGCGAGCACTATGAACTGTCGATTCGCGACGAATTGACTCAACTGTACAACCGCCGCGGCGCGCTAGCTGCCGCTCGCGATGCGCTCGCCGCAAATGCATCCTCGTACGCGCTCATCCTGGTCGACGTCGATGATTTGAAAGGCATCAACGATCGACACGGCCACGCGGCCGGCGATGATTTCTTGGTGCGCGTTGCCGAGGCCATGTGCTCGAGCGTACGCGATACCGACGTCTGCGCGCGCTTGGGCGGGGATGAGTTCCTTATCTTCGCCACCGGCTGCACGCTGGATGCGGCTACCGAAATCGCTCGGCGGATTCTCGCGAATGTGTTCAGCAGCGATGCGCAGACGGGGCTCACGTTCGGCGTGTCGATCGGCATCTGCGTGTCCGAACGTGCGGAGGCCGAATTCGCCTCGATGTACCGTCGCGCGGATGAGGCGCTCTATCGCGCCAAGTCGGCTGGGCGCAATCGTTATGTGATTTACGATCCGCTGGCGGCTTAAGGGCCATCGGACAAGAGTTTCACACGGAGGACACGGAGATCACGGAGCAAAGAGAGGAACGGGTCAGAGAGTAGACAAGATCAAGAGGCTGTATGAAAGCGAGAACAGACCTCTTAGCTCCGACCACCGGTTGTTAATCCTGTGCTTCAGCGAGTCACTCAATTTCTTTCTATATTCCTTTGCTTATCTCCGTGCTCTCCGTGTCCTCCGTGGCAATATTCCGCATTTCTTGTCTTTTGGATTCTTCCACCGTGTCCTCCGTGTGAACCCTCTTTGGATTCCTGGCTTGTGCGAAGCAAACGAACCTGGTTATAGTCGAGCCATGCATCAAGTCCCTGCCCACGCTGCACTGATCGAAAGCTCGCGAAGCCGCGCGCTCCTCAATGCTGTCGTAGTCGTCCTGGTAGCCGTTACCAACGCGCCGTAGGGGACTTACGAATCGATTCACCAACCCCCTCCGGCGCAGGCCGGCAGGGGGTTTTCTTTTTTTGCCGGTCTCGCTGGAACTTCACAGGAAGCACCATGCAACTCACCGGCGCAGAAATCTTGATTCGTCTTCTCGAACGCCAAGGCGTTCGCATCATCGCGGGCATTCCGGGCGGCGCATTGCTTCCCGTGTACGAGGCGCTCGCTGAATCCGAGCGGCTCAAGCACATCCTGGCGCGTCACGAACAAGCCGCTGGGTTCATCGCCCAAGGCATCGCTCGCATCACCGGAAGAGCCGGCGTCTGCTTTGCGACTTCCGGTCCCGGCGTCACGAACATCGTTACTGCGCTTGCGGATGCGAAACTCGATTCGGTGCCGCTCGTGTGCATTGCGGGCCAAGTCCCGACTCATTTGATCGGCACCGATGCCTTTCAAGAGGTCGCAACCATCGAGATGGTGCGTCCGATCACGAAGGCGTGTTTCTTCGTGCGCTCGGCACAAGAACTGGCACAGATCGTCCCGCGTGCGTTCGCAATCGCGGAGGGCGGCAGGCCGGGCCCCGTTCTTATCGACATCCCCAAAGACGTGCAATTGCAGCGGTGCGTGTTCGAGGCGAATGCTCGAGAGCACGCATACGACACTGCTCCGGTTGCCGATGAGCGATTTCTGACGCGCGACTTCGAAGCAGCCGCCGCGCTGATCAACGCATCGCGACGCCCAATACTGTACGTCGGCGGCGGCGTCGTGAAGGCACGTGCCCAACAACTGGTTCGTGACTTCGTGCAGCGGACGCGAATCCCCACCACAGCGACCCTGATGGCGCTCGGCACGTTACCCGCAAATCACTCTCTCAATCTCGGCATGCTCAGCATGCATGCGGCGCGCTTCACCAATATGGCGATCCACGAATGCGATTTGTTGATCGCGTGCGGCGCACGTTTCGACGATCGAGCGACAGGCGACCCCAAGAAGTTTGCGCCCCACGCCAAGGTCATTCACATCGACATCGATGCACGTGAATTCGGCAAGATTCGCCAACCGATGGTGCGCATCCGCGCCGATGCGGGCTCAGCACTCCATGCGCTCATGCATCGCGTTGAACTCATCGATCGGAGCGACTGGCTACAACGCATCGAGCATTTGCGAAACCACCATCCGTTGCACACGCCTAACCTCGACGCTGTGTGTTCGCCCTACGGCATCGTCAAAGCGATTGCTGATACCGCCCCGGACGATTGCATCGTGACCACCGATGTCGGCCAGCATCAAATGTGGGTTGCACAGGCCTTTCCATTCCAACGCAGCGATCGTTGGCTGACGTCCGGCGGACTCGGAACCATGGGGTTCGGGTTACCCGCTGCTATTGGTGCCGCGCTCGCCTGCCCGGACGCAACGACGATTTGCTTCACCGGTGACGGCAGCTTGCTCATGAACATTCAGGAACTCGCGACGTTGGCTGAGCTGAACCTCGACGTGAAGATCATCGTGCTCGATAACGCCGCGCTCGGGCTCGTACGTCAGCAGCAGGAATTGTTCTATCGCCAACGTTTCACGGCATCCCATTTCTTACAGCCGACTCATTTTGCTCACGTTGCGCAGGCATTCGGAATCGTTGGCGTCGACCTCGCGCATGTATCGGATCCAGGCGCGACGCTGAAACACGTGTTTCGCGAACGCGGCCCCGCGTTGATTCGCGTGCCGATCAATTGCGAGCATCACGTGCTGCCGATGGTGGCTCCGGGTAAGTCCAACTTGGAAGCTGTCGGTTAAGGGGACCCATCGATGTACGCGTGCGAAGGTGGTGCGCGTTCATTCGTATGGAGTCGCAGGCTGTGCCAGTGTAGGTTGTCGGCATGGAGGAAATCGCCAGCGGCTTCAAAACGATTTTGAGTACGGTCGGTGCGCTGCTGCCGATCGTCAATCCGCTGTCGGCTGTCGGTATGGTCGTGAGCATCACGGCGGATTTGTCGGAAGTAGAGCGTGCCGAACAAATCAAACGCGCCTGCATCTACATGTTCTTCATTCTGACGTCGTTCCTGGTCGCGGGCGGATTGATCATGAACTTCTTCGGCATCTCGATCCCGGGATTACGCATCGCCGGCGGCATGATCGTGAGCTACTTGGGCTTTCGGATGCTATTTCCGGAAACTGCGCCGCTTTCTGGCCAAGAGCGCGCCGAAGCGATTCAGAAGCACGATGTGTCCTTCACACCGCTGGCGATGCCGAGCTTGAGCGGACCTGGGTCGATTGCGGTAGTGATCGGCGTGTCGTCAACGGTTCAGCAGCATCCTCACGTATTCGTGAGCTATGTCTCGATGATCATCGGCATTGCGATCACCGCGCTGATCTCTTTCATCGTTCTAAAAGCGGCAACGCGTCTGCACGTTGTACTCGGCGCCACAGGAATGAATGCAGTCGCACGCATCATGGGCTTTCTGCTGATCTGCATCGGCGTGCAGTTCGTCATTAACGGCGTGCTCGATATCGCGCGCGCCTCGTTCAGCGCTTGATCTCAGTTCTGGCGCGCAACTGCCAGCACCCCTTTGAGTGCCGCGAACTCGATCGGCTTTTTCACTTGCCCGTCCATGCCGCTGTGCGTGCCACGTGCGTTCTGCGACATCTCGATGATTTTCAGGTTGGAGCCCGGCGAGGCAAGATGCAACTGTTCGGCGCTGCAATCGGTCAGCCCCGCATCGAGGAGTACCAAGTTGGGTCCGAATTCTTGAGCGATCTGCAGCACGTTCGCGGTGTCATACGCAACTCGCGACTCGCAGCCTTCGATTTGTAACAGCATCGCGAGCGTATCGGCGGCATCGCGATGAGCGTCCGCGATCAATACTCTGATCGCCGCGCCGCCAGATGGGACCTGCTCCACGGGGGGCTCAGCCGCTTTCAGCGTTGCACGCACGATCCGTGCGGAACCGCTACTTTCGTAGTCGACCGCTCCGCCTTCTGGCCGCAGGATCGAGTTCGTGACCGTAACCAAAGCCGATAGATCAGCCGTCGCCACATTTGCACCTTCGGCCCCGACGCTCAAGCGGATTTGCCCCTCGGCTGTCACTTGAACAGCGATCGTCCCGCCACCCTTCACGCGATCCGCCGCATCGAACAACAGCGCGAGCAGCACGGTTCGCACGAGGCCGATGCGCGCCAACACATACGCGTGAGCGGGAACATCGACCTTGGCCTGCTGGATGCCGGCCTCATGACGCAGTAGACGCAAGGCGTTCTTGAGCAGCTCGACCAAATCGAAACGCACCGGCTTCTCGGCGCCAAGCGTCGTATCGGAAATCATGCGCTCGAGCGTGCCCTGCAAATTGGCAAGCTGCTCTTTGAGCATCGCGATGCACTCCGCAGGCGAGACTTTCGCGGCCACCGCAGGATTCGTCGTGCGGGCGATCAATTCGATGCCGGCATGAATGCCTTGCACGGCGTTGCGCAAGTCGTGATTCAACACGCCTTTACAGCGCGCGAGCACTTGCGCCTGCAGCGAAGCCAGCTGAAGAGAGTCTGCGTCGAAACGAAAACTCGAATCGTCGGATGAAGTCATTAGAAAATCGGATTCGAATGGACTATTTCATTACTGCCGAGAGCGGCAGCTCGATGATGAACGCTGCTCCTTCCCCCAACTTACTCTCGGCCCACACCCTGCCCCCAAGGCGTTCCACTGCTTTGCGGACGAGCGCCAAACCGATCCCGGTGCCCGGATACTGATCTTCCCGATGCAAGCGTTGGAACACACGGAAGATGTGGTCATGGTACTGCATGTCGAAGCCGATGCCGTTGTCGGCAACTCGGATCACGGCTGCGTTCTCGCGAACATGGGCCGAAATTTCGACGCGCGGCACACGAATATCGCGGGTGTACTTGAGCGCGTTCTGCAGCAGGTTCCGCACGGCTAGCGATAGTCCATCTATATCGACGCGCAGCGAGATAGGTTCCACGTCATAGACGACTTGAACGCCGCGACGGGCGATTTCATCCCCCGCTTCACCGACAAGCTGCTCCAGTAAAGCCGGCAAATTGACCAACGTCGCCCGCGGAGCACGACGGTCCACTTGCGCGTAGGCCAGCAGATCCTCGATCAATGTCGCCATCTTCAGCGATCCACGACGAATACGCATGAGATGATCGCGTGCCACGGGCGTGAGCACCGGGTCCGCTTCCGCCTCTAAAAGATGTGTGAAGCCGTTGATGGCTCGCAGCGGCGTCTTCAAATCGTGCGCAACTGCGTATGAAAATCCCTCCAGCTCTTCGAAAGCGCTTTTTAGCTGCGCGGTCCGCTCCGCTACTCTTTGCTCCAACACGCTATTGAGTTCGCGATAACGCGCCTCGCTCATGCGCAGCTCGGTGTTCGTCGAGCGCATCTGCTCGTTGGCCTTGAGGAGCATTTCCGTGAGGTGTTGCGCTTGCTTTTGCAGCCAAGCTTCCCGCGCCCCCAAGAACAACGCGAACAGCACGAACATTGACGTTGCCCAGATGGTCAGCGTTCGATTCCAGGTTTCGATCGAGGCGACGGCAACCAGCACCATGATCGTCATCAGTAGCGCAGGGAGAATGGCTTCGAGCCAGCGCTCGCGCGCTTGCAGTCGCGCTGGCAACTCGCTCGAAGGTGCGTGGCCCTCGCAGACTTGCTCGTGTGCAGCCACCGCGATCAAACCGAACAAGATGAGCCAGCTCAAATTCACCAAGTCATCGGCGCGATAAGTGCCGCTGACCACGCCGCGCGAATAGACGAAGTTGGCAATGAAGTACACGCCCGTCGCCATGACCAGCAGGATCATCGTGATCCAACCGGTTTCCCAGCGAAACGACCAAAGCGAATAGAGCGCGACCAAAAACGCCAAGGAGACAAAGGTCGTGTGCACCAAGCCAATCAACAAATGCTGGATGGGAAAATGCACGCGCATGGCGGGACCGAGCAGTCCCAGGACCACGATCGTCAATAAGCAGCAACTCACCAAGCCGATGTTGCCGAGATGCTGGAATGTGAAGGGTTCCGATCCGTGGGTGCGCAGACGGACCATTCCGGCGATCAAAAACACCGAAAAGCTGCTGTAGAAAATTTGGTGAATGCTCGGGAACGGCTGCGCCATGCCCTCGACCAATCGAACATAATCCCAATGGAGTTGGCCGATGAACCAGCACAAGCATCCGATGCCGAACAAACGCCACGCGGATCGCAGATGCCCTTCCAGCCGGTTCGCGGAACGTAAGCAGACCGCTGCAGCTGCACCGGACGACAACGTCCAGGCGGCATCATCCACCCAGAGCGTCACCGCGTCGTTGCTCAAAAAAACGGCGACGCAGTAGACGATCAATCCCATCAGCCACGCCGTCGCAACACTCCACCGTTGAGCGGGTTTGGGAGCAGACACTGCGAGGGCGGCGGACATGCTCGAAGTATGCTGGAGGGCCTTGCCGATGGCGAACGCACTCATCCTGTGAATACAAGCGCATTTGCTGCACCAGCACTGCCGTCGGCGCTCGGCGACGTGTTGCGGTGGGATCGCTAGAAAGCAACGCGTCGCATGTAGTACAAAGCTGCGACACAACGGATCTGGAGTTCTTGAATGCGCGTGGTGACTGCGTCGAGCATCCTGTTACTGGCGGCTTCACTGTACGGCTGCGGAGGCGGCGGAGGGGGAGGCGGGACAGGTGGACTAGGCAACAACCTCGGATCGAGTTCGACGGGCAGCGGCGACTATAAGGCGGGGGTATTCAAGCCTTGGTCCACGTATATCGATACCTGCGCCGCACCGACGGGCAACGAAAAGAAGGGCACTACGACCGATGAAAAGAACTTCCTGAGATCGCTCACGAACGATCTGTATCTCTGGTACTCAGAAGTTCCCGACCTCAATCCCGGCACAAACACCTCCGTTCTCGACTACTTCGATGAGTTGAAGACGCCCTCTCTCACGGCGACCGGTCAAAAGAAAGACAAGTTCCACTTCACCTACCCCACTGACGCGTATGACGCGCTGGTCAGCGGCCAACCGGTAGGTTACGGAATGGAAGTCGCCATCACGTTGACAAACGGCAAGGAGCTGCCGCGAACCGTCGTGGTGGCATACACCGAGCCGAGCAGTCCCGCTACGGGCGCAAACCTTCAGCGGGGCGAGAAGATTCTTGAAGTCGATGGCGTGAGCGCGACGAACGGCAATACCGATACCGAAATCGCGATCTTGAATGCAGGACTGTTCCCGGAAGACGGCAGCGCTTCGCACACGTTCAAGATTGAAGGGTTGGATCAGTCGACAAGAATGGTAACGATGACGCCGACTGTCGTGACCTCGCATCCGGTCCAGAATGTCGAGGTGTTGGATCAAGGCGGCGTCCCGGTCGGCTACTTCACTTTCAACGATCACATCGAACCTGCCGAGGATGCGCTCATCGCTGCGGTGAATCAGCTCAAACAAGCCAACGTGCAGGATTTGGTTCTGGATATCCGTTACAACGGCGGCGGCTACCTCGACATCGCTAGCGAGTTGGCCTACATGATTGCTGGACCGACGCAAACAGGTGGGCGCACTTTCGAGCTGATCCACTTCAACGACAAACACCCGAGCACCGATCCGATCACAGGCAATGCGATCACGCCAACGCCGTTCCACTCGACCAGCCAAGGGTTCGGCGGCACGAATGGCACTGCACTCCCCACGTTGAACCTGCCACGCGTATACGTTCTGTCGGGACCGGATACCTGCTCCGCAAGCGAGGCGATCATCAACGGCTTGCGCGGGGTGGGAGTGGACGTCTACTTGATCGGTGCGACTACGTGCGGCAAGCCTTACGGGTTCTACGCGATTCCGAATTGCGGCACGACTTACTTCACGATCCAATTCAAAGGCACTAACGACGCGGGCTTTAGCGGCTACGAGGATGGCTTCATTCCTGCCAACGAGCCCGGCTCAGGCGGAGCTCGCATCGACGGCTGCAGCGTCGAGGACGACTTCACTCATCAGCTCGGCGATACCTCCGAGCGCCTTTTGAAAACCGCACTGGATTTGCGCGCCGCGAACAATCAGCTCAGCGCGTGTCCTGCCGTCAGTGGGTTCGGCGGGGGCAACCAGTTGAACAAACCTTCTGCGGCGCGCCAAAACCAGCCCCTGCTGCGAAAGAATCCTTTGTTGACGAATCGCATCTTGCGACAGCACTCCTGACGAGCGCGCCGAAAATAGATTGTCGAGCGGCCGATGAACTTGCGTATCAGCACCGATCGCGATGAGCTGGATGTCGCACTGATCCACGAGTTCTTATCCGAGCACTCGACGTGGGCTCGTGGCATTTCGCGCGCGCTCGTGGAACGATCCCTGCATCACTCGCTGTGCTTTGGCGGCTTCCTCGATCGCACGCAAGTCGCATTCGCGCGCGTGATCAGCGACTACGCCACGTTTGCGAACTTGGTCGATGTGTTCGTGCTCCCTGGTTACCGCGGTCGCGGTTTCAGCAAAGAACTCATGCGCGGCGTGGTGAACCATCCTCAACTGCAAGGGTTGCGCCGCTTCACCTTACATACGGGAGATGCGCACGGTCTGTACGCGCAATTCGGTTTTGCCCAGGCAGCGAAACCGCACACCTATATGGAACGCTACACTCCCGAGATCTACACCCGCTGATCGACGCGCAACGCCTGATTCTGGAGCACCGATGTCAGACCCCATCACGCCCGCGCAAATCGCGGCCCAGCTCGCCGATTTCTGGTCGCCACGCGTGGTTGGCGAAGTTGACGATGCCTACATCAAAGTCGCCAAGCTCAAAGGCACGTTCACTTGGCATAGCCATGCGGACGAGGACGAATTGTTCTATGTGCTGAAGGGCCAGATGCGCATCGAGATGGAACACGCCACCGTCGATCTGCGGGAAGGTCAAATGTTCATCGTGCCGAAAGGCGTGCGGCACAACCCCAGTGCTGCGGACGAGTGCCACGTACTGTTGATCGAGCGCAAAACAACCTTGCACACCGGCGATATCGTCACCGCTCAAACTCGCTCGATCGCACAGCAGCTAAATAAACCGTAGCCCAGTCGCCTCTGCGCCGGGCATCCAAGCATCTAGTTTTAAGCCCACGACGGAACCGAAACCGCCGGCGTTGCGTACTGCTTCGGCGGGCCGGCGTCCGGTCGCGCACACTTACCTACAAGAAAGGTGCGTTCATGGCGTCAGGCAGTGCGACATTGCACGAAAGTGCCGATCAGCTCACTCCCCAAACGATCGATCGTCATCGTGCGATTGTCTCGATCATGGAGGAATTGGAGGCCGTCGATTGGTACGACCAACGGCTGGAAGCGGCGCACGATCCGGAGCTGCGCGACATCCTCATCCACAATCGGGACGAGGAAAAGGAGCACGCCATGATGACCTTGGAATGGTTGCGCCGGCACGATGCGAAGCTGGATGAGCACATGCGCACGTATCTGTTTACCAACAAGTCCATTCTCGAAGTCGAACATGAAGCGGAGCACGGCGAAGCGGACCAGGCAAGCAACACAGCAACGGGGTGCTTGAAGATCGGGAGCCTGCGTCAAGGGAGAAGCTCGCGATGAATCACTTACTTCGCGATCACGCGCCGATTTCACAAGACGCTTGGAAGCAGATCGATGAGGAAGCCACGCGCACATTGAAGACGCTATTGGCCGCGCGACGCTTCGTGGACTTCGTCGGGCCGCTCGGCTGGTCCGCTGCCACCGTACCCACCGGACGCATGCAGACGCTGAATGAACCGCTGCAGGAAGGCGTCGTGTCGCGGGTTCGCTTGTCGCAGCCGCTGATCGAGATTCGCATTCCGTTCGAAGTCGCACGCGAGGAGCTCGATGCGATCGGCCGCGGTGCGAGCGATGCGGATTTGGATTCCGTGCGCAATGCAGCACGTGCCGCTGCGATTGCCGAGGATCGCGCGGTGTTCCAGGGGTACAACGCGGGCGGCATTCAAGGCATCTTCGACGCCTCGGCCCGGCAGAGCTTGACGATTCCGAATGACTACGAGGCCTATCCCGATGTGGTCGCCGAAGCGACGCACCGCTTGCGAAGCGCCGGCGTCGATGGACCTTACGGCATCGCGCTTGGTCCTCGGTGTTACACCGGCCTGACTCGTAGCACAACGCGCGGCTATCCGATCATCAATCACGTGCGCGAGTTGATCGACGGTCCGATTATTTGGGCTCCAGCCGCCAACGGTGCCGTTGTCTTCAGTATGCGCGGCGGAGATTTCGAATTGACTGTGGGCGAGGATTTTTCGATCGGCTATCTCGATCACACGAGTTCCTCCGTGCTGCTGTACTTGCAAGAGAGCTTCACCTTCCGCGTGCTTGCGTCGGAAGCGGCCGTGCCACTCACGTATCCGCCAAATTCATAGCGCGGTCATCCAGACTCCACGCGCACGCAACACTGCACTGAGATCCTGCACTCCTGCTGCGACGGATTGCACCGAGCCCGAGCGTTGCGGGCGCCATGCCGCGTGCTTTTGGCGCAGTAACAGCTCAACTTGCCGGGTGCGCAGGAGTAGACGGCAGATCGGCATAGGACTTGCTTTGGTTAGGCAGTGGATCTTTCAAGCGAGCGGTGCGCCGCATCAAGGCGCGCAACCATGGGCGAGCGATGACGCGCCTGCCGTCACTCAAGTTTTTACGCACGTTTCAGATCGCAGCCGCGAAGCTCAGCTTCAAGGGTGCGGCCGAGGAATTGTTCGTCACGCCATCGGCCGTGAGCCACCAGATCAAGACGCTGGAGGAACAGCTCGGTATCACGTTGTTCTTACGCGGCCCGCATTCCTTGACGTTGACCGATGCCGGGCGCGCGTATTTGCAGCACCTGGAAGGCGTATTCGCGAAACTGGAATCGGTGACTGACCAACTCCAAGCGAGATATGGACGCGGCCTGGTGCGATTGAACATTCCGCCGTTCTTCGCGACCGAGATGTTGCTGCCGCGGCTGCAATCATTCTTGAGGGATCAGCCCGACACTGATATTCGCATCAACACGACTTCCTCCTCCCTGCAGACGCACAGTGCGGAAGCCGACCTTTCGATCGTGGTGGGTGCAGAACCGGATGCATCGCACGAGTGTCACCGATTGTTCTCGCAAACCTTCGTACCGGCGTGTGCGCCAGCATTCTTGGTAGGAGCCAAGATTCGTGCACCGGCCGACTTGAACCATCACACGTTGCTGGTTCACGAAGCGCGCCGCGAGGCATGGGAACGTTGGGCAGAAGTGTCGAAAGTTCAACTGCGGCCGAGAAAGCTCATCCGGTTCGATACGATGCACGCGGCCGCGGAAGCGGCTGCGCACGGCGTCGGTGTCGCCTTGGTTTCATCGCGATTGGGCAACGAGCGCTTTGCAGAAGGCAGCCTCGTCAAATTGTTCGGTGACGAGTTGCAGACTGGAGAGAGTTATCTGCTCGTGATGCGCAAGGAAGATGCACAGCGTGCCGATTTGCGTGCGTTCACGCGGTGGATTCTTCGTGAGTTCAGTGCTGCTGCTTAGTGCTTCGCTCCAGATGAAAAGACACATAACACAGAGCTCACAGAGAGCACAGAGGTAAGGAATCGACGCCAGTCGTGAGTTGCCTTTTCTTTCTCCTAGCCTCCGTGATCTCCGTGTACTCGGTGGAGATCTTCTTCGCCTCTTTTTTCCGCGCAGCACTCGCGTCTGTGACCAAGCAGATCGCTTGCGACTGGGGGACATGATGCGGACAAAGCGTTTGCTTCTTCTTGCCGTCAACCCTCAACGGACAACCGACCACTCACCGTTCACGCGCGCAGCGCTTTCACTCGATCACCTCATCACTTTGTTTTCCGACATGAGCGCAATTCACGTCAGCAAGATATTTCATCGTTTGTCGCGGGGTTGAGTGCTTCCTACAGTGGAATCGTCAGAGTTTGTTCTGGCGTAACGGAGCACAGAGATGAAAAACCTTTCTAAATTGATCATCGCATCGTCACTACTGAGCGTCGCAAGCGTAAGTCACGCGGGGAGCAGCGAAGCTGTCGATGCATGCGTGAAGGCGTTCGTTGCTGCAAAGGTGCCGGCCGCGCATCCAGTCAGCATCGACAAGCGCAGCATTACCGCAACGCCTGCGGATCTGTTCGCGCGTTCGTATCGGGTCTCATTGACCGCGACCGGTGCGACGACAGGCAAAGCGATTGCGAGCACGACGTGTCATGCCGCGAGCGACGGAACGATCATCGCGCTGGATGAACGTTCTGGCAGGGAACGTGTGGCAATGACGGACCGCGCGTTGGGCCGTTAGATCATGTTGGGCGGTGGCCGTGCGGCGACTTTGTCGCCGCACGTGCATGCAACCTTTTCCCCCGCTCGATTCTTGTTAACTCGTGCGCACACGCGATGCCAGTCAGGCGAAACTCGCGCACATGGGATTCATGAGCGAATTGCGGAGCAAGGGCTTCTTCGTTGAGCGTCGACAAGCGGCCGACCGCCGACGCATGAAGTTGTCATCTTATGTCTATGGCTCGCTCAATCCGCGTCGGCGTGCGGGCCGCCGCAGTAGCGACCGAGATTACCCCGTCGTCGATTGGCATCCCCCGCGTCTTCTGCTGGTCGCGGTGCTGATTCTGCTGCTGTGTGTTTTCGACGCCGTCATGACGCTCGTGTTGATGACGCACGGAGCTATCGAAGCGAATCCCGTGATGGCGATGATCCTTCCCAGGGGACTCGGATGGTTTGCAGCGGTGAAACTCACCCTCACAAGCATTGGTTGCCTGGTACTGGTCGCCTGCAGCCGGATGCGGCTATTTCGGGCGGTGCCGACAGAATCGATGCTCTATGCCGTTGCGACCGTTTACATCGCACTGATCGTGTACGAGTTCCATCTGCTCGATCGCGTGCTCCAAATCTAACGAGTAGCCTTGGCGGGTAAGTCATAGCCGCCGACATATAGCCGCCCCAAGAAATAGGTCCATGCGGCGAGCGTGGCGCTGACTACGGCAGCGACGAAGTGATCTGCATCCAGCCAATGTGCCGCAACCACTGAACTGCCTAGCAGCGACAGCGTGGCTTGGCCCAGCTTGAGCTCCCAACGATCGATGTAATGCACATGGGCCGCCGCACTCTGGGCAATGCGCGTGCGGTACGGATCGAATCCAAACAGTCGCGACAATCCTACGTAGCCGGCTACGCCTGCGAAGCTCCAGATTGCGACCCGCACTAGATCGATCGTGTGCAACCAGACAGCCGCGTAAGCGCTCGCAAGCGCAACGTAAACAGCCCAGGCGCACAAAGCGTGTAAATGGCGCGATCGCATCGGAGTTCTCTCCATGGGTCGCGTGATCTCAGCGCAATCGGTCGTGCGCGTCCGTGAGTTCGATCCAAGTTTTTTGTAGGGCCAAGTCGTAGAGACCGCGCCAGCGGCCGCGATCGAATCTGCTAGGATCGCCCGCGCCTTCGGCTGTACGGAAAGATTCTACCGCCCGCCCACCCGATGGCTCCCCTCAACCCTCGATCATTCCCGCGTTTATGAGGTTTCGTCGCTCACTCGTTGCCCTTGGCGTGGCCCTGATTTTGCCGACCGTGGTGTTCGTCGCCATGGCGAGCTCTTATTTCTTGCGCAATGAACGCGCGCACACCGAAGCGGACACGCTGACCCAGGCGCGAGGACTCATGGATGCCGTTGACACGCGGCTGCAACGAAACGCAGCCGTGTTGGAGACCCTCGGTACGTCCATCTACTTCGATGAGCCTGACTGGAATCGGCTTTATCAACGGGTGCGCAGGATGCTGGAGACGAATCCCGATTGGTTCAGCGTGGCGCTCTACGACACGCAAACGCGAGAAGAGTTGTTCGATTTGCAGCGTGCCTTTCACGCACCGGAGCCTTATGCCGCCGAGCGGGCAAACGATATCGAGGTCAGCAGCAACTACGACCGGCTAGTCGTGGGCTCTGTCGTGCGCGGCAAGCCGCCCGTGGTATGGGTGTATCGCCGCGTCGCCACGCACCCGCGGTATGTTCTCGGCGCCGCGATCAAAACTGACGTGCTCCAGGAGATCCTGCGAGCTCGAGTTTCCGGAGACACCACCGGGGCCGTGGTAGACCGTGAGGGTAACTTCCTCGCGCGCAGCCTCGATTACGAATCTCGAGTCGGAACTCCTGCGACTCGCTACGTGCGCGAGGCCATTCGCGATCGCACCGGCGGCATCTATCCGGGCACGACGTATGAGGGGATGAAGAACTACACCGCCTTTCAGACTTCCGGTCTCTCCGGATGGTCGAGCCATGTGGCAGTTCCTTCTACGCGATTCGATGCGCCGATCACGTGGTCGTTCGTGGTGATCGGCTTGGCGGGATTGGGCAGCTTGGTGCTTGCGGGGGTGTTGGCGGTACTCGTCTTGCGAGAGCTATCGGAGCGGCGCACGGCCGACGAAGCATTGCGACAATCGCAGAAAATGGAAGCGATCGGGCAATTGACCGGGGGCATCGCTCACGATTTCAACAACCTGCTCACGGCGATCATCGGGAACTTGGATTTGATTCGCACGCGCTCAGCGGGCAACGAGCGTTTGCAGCGCCTGGCGGACAACGCGCTCGAGGCTGCGCGTCGGGGCGCAAAGCTCGCTTCACAGCTGCTTGCGTTTTCTCGCAGTCAGCGCATGAACGTGGGCCAGGTGGACCTGGAAGCGCTGCTGAAAGGCATGGGTGGGCTGTTAACGCAGTCCCTCGGCCCCAACATTCAATTACGCATCGAGATCGATCCGAAAGCACGCTGGGTGGTGAGCGACCCGAATCAGCTTGAGCTCGCGTTGTTGAATCTGGCGGTGAATGCTCGCGATGCGATGCCGAACGGCGGCACACTCACTATTTGCGCTAAACCAGCCAGCAACGTCGCACGCAATCTGCCGCCTGGCGGCTACGTTGAGATCTGCGTTGTGGATACCGGCGTAGGAATGACAGAGAAGGTGAAAGCGCGAGCCATCGAACCATTCTTCACGACCAAGCCGGTGGGACAAGGCACCGGACTGGGCCTGTCGCAGGTCTACGGTGTCGTTCGCGAGTCCGGCGGTGCGATGGCGATCGAGAGCGACGTGGGTCAAGGCACAACGGTGAAGATCACGCTCAAAGAAGCCATCCCAACGCGTAGAACGCTGGCGAGCGCGCCGACGCCTGCCACCATCCCTGCGCCGAAGACGGAATCTGAAAAGACCATTTTGATCGTGGATGACGATCGGCTGGTGCGCCGCTTCATGACTGAATCGCTGCGCAATCTCGGTTATCGAGTGTTCGATGCCGAGCGTGGCGAAGCGGGACTGGAACTACTCAAGGCTAATCATTTCGACGCAATGATCGCCGACTTCGCGATGCCCGGCATGAATGGCGCCGAGTTGATTCGTGCAGCACTCGAGATCCAGCCGGATCTGCCAACCCTGGTCGTCTCCGGCTATGCAGACAGCACCGCCCTGGAATCGGCACTCGGCTCGGCGAAGCAGCTACGCAAACCTTTCGATATGACTGAACTTGGCGCGGCCGTCGCAGAGCTACTCGGGACGAACAGTGTGGATGAGGTGTCCGCACCTACATCGTGAGCTTGCGATTCTCACCCACATTGGTGGGCTTTCCGGTCATCGCAGCTTTGGCAACGCCGAATACGTAAGCCGCTTTGCCCGGCGAAGTCCAGTACTCAGCGCGCTCGACCTGCACGCGCAGCAGCGCGAGCTTCGGATCATCCAGCCCGTCCGGGAACCACGCCTTCGCCATCGGCGTCCATAGCTCCTCCGCTTTGGCGCGGTCCTGAAGCACCTCTCCCGTCCCGGCGACAGCGACGTACGCATGGTCGTCATTGTTGGCGTAAGCCACACTGACGCGCATGTCTTGCGCGAGTTCGTCCACCTTCGCCGAATCGAGAGACGTGAAGAACCACAAATAGCCATCGTCGGCGTATTCGAGAGTGGCAAGCGGCCGGGTGTGCAAAGTGCCGTCCGGTTCCACCGTCGTTACCAGAGCAATTTCCGCACCTTCGATCAGCTCGCCCAATTTTTCATGCTCAGAAGCCATGACGCTCTCCCATTGAACCGAATCGAAAGCAACTACGCGCATGCTTTGGAGGTTCCCGCGCATCGAGGCTCGTTTGTCGGTAGGTGATGCGAGCTGTGAATCTGCGGCGGCTCGTGTAAGTTGTCAGCTCATCCAACTGCTGTGCCTGCTATGACCTACGCCTCACAAGCCAATGACAATGAAGTCATCCTCACACCTGCCGAGCCACCGACGGCGAGTGTCATCTGGCTACATGGGCTGGGTGCAGATGGCTTCGACTTCGCTCCGGTCGTGGATGAACTCCGTCTGCCGCGCACGCTGCCGATTCGATTCATATTCCCACACGCGAAACATCGACCGGTTACCCTCAACAACGGCTACGTCATGCGCGCCTGGTACGACCTGTATGGACTGAGTACCAACAGTCGCGAAGACGAAGCGGGCTTGCGCGATTCTGAGCGCACCGTCTCTCAGTACATCGCAGGTGAAATAGCCGCGGGAATTCCCAGCGAGCGGATCGTCATCGCCGGATTTTCCCAGGGCGGCGCGCTGGCGTTGTACGCCGCTCTGCGTTATCCGCAGCCGCTTGCGAGCGTGATCGCACTCTCCACTTACCTGCCGCTGCGCGATCGCCTCGCAGGCGAGGTATCGGCTGCGAATCGCAACGTGCCGATCTTGATGTGTCACGGCGTTCGCGATGCCGTGGTACCGCTGACGATGGGTTCGGCCTCTCGCGACCTATTGCTCCAGCAAGGATTCGCTGTCGAATGGCACACGTATCCGATGGAGCACTCAGTGTGCATGGAAGAGATCGCAGTCATCTCAAAGTGGCTGCAGCAACGGTTGCCGAGGAACAAACCCGAATAGCCCTACGTACGAGTTGTACTGAACAGGAGCGCGCATGAGTCTGCACATGAGCATTGGGCCGCTGGTGTCGTTGATCGCGGGCATCCTCATTCTTTTGGTGCCTCGCCTGCTCAATTACATCGTCGCGATTTATCTGATCGTCATCGGCTTGCTGGGACTGTTCGGGCCGTTGCGAATCTAGAACCTAAGATAGGTTCTAGGAGCATTCACGCTCCCAACGGACCTGATACAGTTTGCGCCGTTCCAGCACCCGCGACGCGAACTGACGCAATGCCGATTCTCTCTTTCTGAGTCACTGGATTGTCAGTGACGCTCCAAACCCGTTACGCCAATTTGCATCGCAACTCGCGCGGCGCGCTGTGGATGCTTGCCTCCGCAGTGACGTTTACCGGGATGACGCTGCTGATCAAATTTCTAGGCCGCGACTATCCGGCAGCACTGCAAACTTTTTATCGCCAATTGGCCGGTCTCTTGATCCTTCTGCCGGTGATCGCGCGCAATCCGCGCGCGGCATTTCACACCACTCGATTGGGAATTCTGTTGTTTCGGGCGGTGGCGGGAACGGTTGGAATGATCTTGGCGATTTACGCTTATCAAAAGTTGCCGTTGGCGGATGCGAATGCACTGTCGTTCACGCGCACGCTTTGGCTGGTGCCGCTCGCCGCGTTCGTATTGAAAGAACATGTCGGACCGCGGCGCATCTCCGCGACGATCATTGGATTCTGCGGGGCCCTGTTCATGCTGCAGCCGTCATCGCATCCGAATCTCGGGTGGCCCGCAGCCGCCGCACTTGCATCGGCATTTTTGTTCGCGTTCACCGTGACTGGCATGAAGATCATGACTCGCGATCACACCACGCTGACGTTGATGAGTTGGTCCGTGGTCCTCGGATTCGTGTTGGCGATTCCGCCTGCGCTATTGGTTTGGCACCTGCCTTCGTTGCGCGATTTCGTATTGCTGTGCGCGATGGGCGTGCTCGGCACCGTCACGCAGGGCTGTTACATCAAAGGGATGGCGGAAGGCGATGCCGCGGTGATGGCGCCGATGGATTATTCGCGGCTCATTTTCGCGATCATCTTCGGATACGCGATCTTCGGAGAGATTCCAAATTCGATGACCATGATCGGCGCGCTCATCGTGATCGCTGCGACGCTGTACATCACAATTCGCGAGGCTCGCCTCGGCCATCCGCAACCCGCGCCGGCTCGCGACGAATAGCTCAAAAGGCTTGACGTTCCTCTTCCTTCTTCTCGGCGGCCACTTGGCTTGTTTCTGTGCGTCGACCGCCGCGACCCAGAGAAGCTGCAGGCAACGGGATCGCCTTGGAACTGTATTTTCTTTTTTTGTGGTCTCTGTGGCTATTTGTGCTCTTTGTGTTCCGTCGGACTCTTGTCTGTAAGTCGTGAGATGCGGGTGATCAACGCTGTCGGACGAGAACCGGATGTAGCACGACAGTGGCAAGCAGGATTGCCACGCCGAGATAAAAACTCGCGCTCAACTCTCGCTGCTCGCCGAGCAATAGGATCGCAAATCCGATCGCATACACGGGCTCGAGATTCACGGCCAGCGCAGTCGAGAACGCACTGAGCTTCTTCAGTGCGACGAGGGAGAGCGAATAGGGCAGCAGCGTACAGCCGATCGCAAGGATGAGCAGAAGCACCGCGTCGTGCGCGGAAGGAATGCGAATCGAAAGAGACGAGGCGGGTAGCAGAGCAGAAATGGCCAACAGAAACAGCGCCCCCGCTGCCATTTCGATGCCGGTCACCGTAAGAGCACGGCTGCTACCGATGTAGCGCTTGTTGAAGATCGCGAAAAACGCGACCAGCAACGCAGAGAGTGCACCTACGGCAATCCCGGCGCGCATGTGCAAAGGCGTGCCGCCCGCCACTAGCGCCACGCCGGGGACCACGGCGATCCCGAAAACCAGCTCACGCATGTCGAATCGTCGGCCGGACACGAAAGGTTCGACGAACGCAATGAACACCGGCGCCAGCGCCATGCACGTCGCAGCCACCGATGCGTTCGCGAGTTTGATCGCCGCGTAAAACGTCACCCAGTGCAGCGCAACGACGATTCCGATGCCGGCGTAAATTCCCACGAGGGCACGCGGCATGCTGACGAGGCTGCGCCAAAAAGACGGCAGCAGACCCAGCGCAATCGTCACGCAAGCCATGCGCCACCACACGAGCGGCAGCGCGGATAGCGTGATCAACTTGCCGAGAATCGCCGTGAAGCCCCACAGAAAGACGCAGAAATGAATCTGCAGCAGCGCGCGCGTTCTGCCCGGCTCTAACAGAAAGTGCCCCTTGGGTGCGGCGAGGTTCCAGTGAATCGACGCATGTTGCCCGGACCCATCACGGAGAGAACGAGCGCCCTAGTACGCTTTCGCCCACACGACGCGTTGCTTACTCGGCTTGCCCGTGAAGGGGCACGTGCCCGGCTCACCGCCTTCGAGCGGAATGCACCGCACCGTCACGCCCAATTCATTCTTGATCTGCTCTTCCAGCTGCACCTCGCCGCTAAAGTGAGTGAGCGCGAAACCGCCGTGAATGGGCGTCGGCGTGTTTTCCGGGACTTTGGGCGCAGTAAAGAAATCGTAGAACTCCGCCTTCGAATCGATGCGGCACGTGTGCTGCTCGCGAAAGGCTCGCGCCCGCTCGAACAACGAATCTTGAATCGACTGCAGCAGCGCCGACGCCGTTGCGACGAATTCATCCCTGGCGATGCTTTGCTTGTCCTTGGGCGCTCGGTCGCGCCGGCCTACGAACACGGCGTTCTTCTCCATATCGCGCGGGCCGATTTCCAACCGCAGCGGCACACCTTTTTTGATCCAATGCCAGACTTTGTCGCCGCCGCGTTCATCGCGCGCATCGACAATAACCCCGAGCGGACGATCGGCGAAGCGTTGCGCACGCAGTTCTCGAGCTAGCGCGTTGCAGTATTCGATCACTCGCGCTTTATCTTCTTCGGAACGGTAGATGGGCAGGATCACGATCTGGGTCGGCGCAAGCTTCGGCGGCAGCACGAAACCGTCGTCATCCGAATGCGTCATCAACAATCCGCCGATCAAGCGTGTCGAGACGCCCCAGCTCGTCGTCCACGCATATTGATGGGCACCGTTCTGATCCAAGAACTGGATTTCGCTGGCGCGAGAGAAGTTTTGGCCCAGGAAGTGGCTCGTCCCGGCTTGCAGGGCTTTGCGATCCTGCATCATCGCTTCGATACAGAAGGTTTGCTCGGCACCGGGGAAGCGTTCGCCCGCCGTCTTCTCGCCTTTGATGACCGGAACAGCCATCCAATCTTGAGCAAACGCCGCGTAGACATCGAGCATGCGCATCGTTTCTTCGACGGCTTCCTCTCGAGTCGCGTGTGCGGTGTGGCCTTCCTGCCATAGAAACTCTGCCGTGCGCAGAAACATCCGGGTGCGCATTTCCCATCGCACCACGTTCGCCCACTGATTGATGAGCAAGGGCAGATCGCGATAACTCTGCACCCAGCGCGCAAAGGCATCGCCGATGATGGTCTCCGACGTGGGCCGGACAATTAACGGCTCTTCCAGTTCGCCCGTCGGAACCAACTTGCCTTCCGCATTCAGTTCCAATCGGTGATGGGTGACAACCGCGCACTCCTTCGCGAACCCTTCGACGTGAGCGGCTTCTTTCTGCAGAAAGGACAACGGGATGAATAGCGGGAAGTACGCGTTCTGATGACCCGTGTCCTTGAACATCTGATCCAACACGCGCTGCATACTCTCCCACAGCGCATATCCCCAGGGCTTGATCACCATGCAACCGCGCACTGCTGAGGTCTCGGCGAGATCGGCGGCGCGAATCACCTGCTGATACCACTCGGCGTAGTTCTCTTCGCGAGTCGGTGTGATGGCAGTCTTGGGCTTGGCAGTCATTCTATTAGGCTGGCGATGGATCTGGCGCTCGAAGCGAAGGGCGCGATTACAGCAGATTTTCGCCCTTAACGCCGCACGCCGTCGCCCGACTACTGCAGGGGTCGAGTCGACCAGCGAACCCGCGCTTGCAGCCATGCTTTGGCGAAGCGCAATTGCCCGAGTATCTCCGGCACGTGCGTGCCGAGCGTCTCTGCGACCTCGCGAATGGTGAGGCCCGCGAAATAGCGTAGCTCGATGATGCGCACGCAGTCGGGATCCAACTCATCGAGGCGTCGTAGCCACTGCTCCAGATCCATGAGCTTGAGCTGCACCGGCTCGATCATGGCTTGCCGCTCAGCGGCTTGCATTGCAAGCCGACGGATGATCGGGGCGATGTGCAGTACGAATGCGCCGACGTCGCTTTCTTGACCAGCGAAGAGCCGCTCGTGCAAATCTCGCAAGGCGTCCAACCCGAGCGGTGTGCGGTGCAATTGGCGTCCGCTTCGTGTCGCCAACAGGCGCTCCAATGCTTCGACGATGGCCGATTTGGCATCGCGATAGCGCTGTTCGTGCGGCGTCGAAATCCGTTTAACCATCCGTGACTCACCGAGCGTCGCTGCGCCTGGCTAACTCAAGCGCTGAACGCTGTTGTACCATCTGCGAGGGCCAGGGAGATTATCCCAAACTGGGATAATCCTAAAGCAGGATTATAGACACGGGCGTCCTCACGGAGCCCGAAGTCTTGAAGTCATTGCGATCTGCCGATCACCAGCGTCTGATTGCGCTACTCGTCGCCGCGCGAGAAAAAGCCGGACTCACGCAACAGCAACTTGCCGACTTGCTCGGCAAACCGCAGAGCTTCGTAGCGAAGTACGAAGGCGGCGAACGCCGCATCGATGTGATCGAGTTTGTCGCCATTTCGCAGGCGCTTGAGTTCGATCCAGCGCGCGCCGTGCGTGAAATTGCAGCGAAGTACAAGGCCTGAGAAGGAGCGCTACTCCCGTGCCGCTTCCACCACCGGTGCATACTTTCGATAGTAATCGCTGCGCTCTTGCAGCTTGCGAGCGAGATCGCGCCTCATCTCGGGATCGCTCGCGGCCTTGAGTACGGCATCTGCGGCTTTGTTGAGCGCCGCCACCGCTTCGCGATTACGAGGATGAACCGCATACGCATCGGCATATAAATCGATGGCGGAGTCCAGTGCGTCGCCGATGCGGTCGCGAGTGTAAAACTGCCAAGCCGCATCGCCGTCGGACATCTTCTGCTTGAACTCCTGCTGCTTCTCCAACGGCAGCTGCGAAAACGGGATGGCGGGCCCAGTCTCGACATGGTTCTGGTAAGCCAGGACTCCGGCTGCAACGGCGAACAGCGCCGCGCAGGCAATCGCAATCCGCTGCAACGTGCTCGGCCCACGAAATGCCTTGAGAAATTCGGCGGCATCTTGGGGCCGCTTGGCTCGCTCGAGCGATAAACAGCGTTCAATGGCCTGTGTTTGCTTGCGCTTGATGCCTTTGAGCGGCGGAAATCGAATGCCGAGTTCGCGCGCTTGAGACGCGCTGTTGCGATTGTAAGGATGGCACCCGGTCAACAATTCGTAGGCGATGATGCCGAGCGCATACATGTCATCGGCGGGATGCGGATCGACGCCCTCTACCATCTCTTGAGTCGCGTACGCTTCGGTGTAGGCGCCGAGGCTGCCTGCATCGAACTCATCGACCATTTGCTCGCCAGGCGTGGGAACGGCGCGCGCGATGCCGAAGTCCAGAATCTTCGGTGTGCCGTCATCGCTAAGAAAGATATTGCCGGGCTTGAGATCCGAGTGAACGATGCCCTTGCGATGTGCGTACGCCAGACCCTCCGCCACGCCGCGAATAATGGGTAAGGCGAGTTCCGCCTCAATACCGACACCGCGCGCCTCGCGCGTGATGGAATCGAGCGATCGGCCCTCGAGCAATTCCATCGTGAGGTAGACAGCATCGCCATCGCGATCAAAATCGAATACGGTTGCGACATTCGGATGCGCCAATGATTGGGCCTTGCGGGCTTCGCGTTGCAAGGCAACGAACGATTGGGGGTGCCGCGCGAAATCCGCATTGAGCAGCTTCAAGGCAACATACGGATTCGGATCGCGCGCTTCTTGTTTGCGTCGATCGATCGCACCGAAGACCACGCCCATGCCGCCCTTGCCGAGCATCTTCTCGAGAATGAAGCGCTTCTTGATGACAGTGCCAGGCTCGATCGGTCCGCTGTGAGGCTGATCCACTTCCTCCAGCGATCGCACCAAGCGATCGGACAGCACTTCCGTTTTGTCGCGAGAGGGAAGTGTCGCCGGAAACGCTGAAGGGTTCGTGACTGAATGCGAGATCGTCCTGTTCGCGGAACGATCGGGATCGCGTCGCGTCGCATCGGGCACTGAATCGTTCCGATTCACGACGTCGGCATTGGAAGGCTTCGCAATCTCCGCATCCGCATCGACTTGAGCCAGCGGCTGCGAACGAATCAACGTTGCTGTCGCACTGCTGGATAGAGCGGCGGTTGCATCCGCATCTGGATGCGCATCCGCACGGCGAGTCAGTACCAGGGTTTCATCGCCGCTCTGCAATGCACGCAAGCAGGAGATGGCGTCATTCGCAGTGAGTTTGCCCTCGCTGCGTAGCTGTTCGATAAGCGTCGCGAGCTGCAGTTTTTGTGCTGCTGGCGCATTAGCAAATTCGGCGAGACGCCCGCACAGAGCACTCAACGAGCCTTGCGCAAGCAATGCAGTGAAATCTTCAATCGTCGCCATGAGCTACTGAACTTCGACGACGATGACAGTCACGTTGTCTCGAGCACCGGCAGCGAGCGTCGCGGTAATCAGTACCTCAGCGCTTTCGCGGACAGTGCCAAGCGCCAGCAACTGCGCAATTCGCTGATCGGAAATCTCCCGCGTGAGTCCATCCGAGCACAACAAGTACCGATCCCCCGGATGCACTCGATCCCGCCTCACGTCCAATAGCAGAGTGTCTTCGCCGCCAACGGCACGTGTAATCGCGTGCTGTGCTTCTTCGTCGACGGACTGCAGATTCAATTCTTGCACCCACGTGTGATCGCTCGTCAGTTGTGCGAGTTGCCCCTGCCTCAGTCGATAGATCCGGCTGTCGCCCGCCCAGGCCATGGCGCAATGCGTTCGTTTGGCGAGAAAGATAGCGACCGTACTGCCGCTGACGATGGGATTGATGGGTCGCACCGCTGCGTCGTGCAAGCGCTGATTTACGTCACTCATCGCTTGGCGCACCGCGTCGATGCCATCTTCAAGCGATCCGTTCATGGACAAAGCGGACAACGCATCGCACACCATCCGACTCGCAACATCGCCATCGCGGTAGCCGCCCATGCCATCGGCCACCGCCCACAGTCCACTCGCGACGCTTTCGACGAAGGCGTCCTGATTGGTGGGACGGACGTAACCGGCGTGCGTCGCTCCAGCCGAGACGAATACGGGGTACACGTCTTCTTCTACCAGCGTGTCTTCGAACAAGCTGCCTTCCCCTAACGCATTTGCGGATGGCAGGCCCGAGCGACCCATCCATCCTGCACCGCAAGCTGCGTTTACTGTTTACTACGCGAGGCCTTCGCGCGCGCGAGCTGTTCTTCGTAAGCCTTCGCGAATTCGTCGCAAAACAGGGTCCGGAAGCTCGCATCCGCATCGCGCGTCAGGGCAGCGTACTTATCTCGGTAGAGATCCCAGTAACGCAGCTTTGCAGGCACTCCCAGAATAGATCCCTTGCGGATCTGACGATCGAAATCTTCCTGCAGCCGTTCCGGATCGAATTGCGCGAGCATGGCTTCGAATGCCAGGCGCATCGCGGACATGATGGCGTTTTGGTGATCGCGCAGATCATCGAACGCATCTTCAAAAGCGTCGGCCGGTTCCAAGTAAGCGGCATTGCGTTTGACGAGCAAATTGTGAAATGCGTCGTCGGTGTTCGCAGAGAATTTGAGGGGATTGTTGTGAGCTGCCTTGAACGTCGTGCCACGCAGCCGCAACTCATCTTTCATTCGTTCCCGCGCGCGCAGTACCTCCATCACGCCACCGACTGCGGTGCGCAACACCTCGCCGAGCACAAGCGCAGCTTCGGGCGTGGGCTCGAGTCCTGCAATCCCCGCTGCATCGAGCAGTGCTTGCAACTGAGTTGCGGTTTCAGCTTCGGCATCGGTTCGAGCCCGCGCGATTGGAATCGCTGAGGCAGCGGGCCGTGTTGCAGGCGCGCTGTGTACGGCACGTGCAACGATGCGTTCGGGCGCAGGGACAGACCGCAGCGCCCGCGCCGGCGGCGGCAAGATCGACGTGACAGGGCTCGAAGCTTTGGCGCGATCGTTTTGCGAATCGCCCATTCCGTACCATTCGGTCGAACTGCTATCGGCGTCCTCTGGTGGTTCTTCCTCATCCTCGCCGTCGGCGGGCACCAGGTTGGCCGTGAGGTCTTCTTCCTCCGGCTCTTCCGGTTGCGGCTTGCGCAACAGATTCGTGGCCTTCGGATCGAATGACGCAAACGGATCGAATGCGGCTTTTTTCTCTGGATCGCTCTTGATCGATACCCTGATTTTGTAGGCATCGATAAAGAGCAAGTCGCCGTCGTTGAGTTGCTGCGCTTGCGAGCGGCCGACACGATTCTCGGGCGAATTGATGAAGACGCCGTTGGTGCTGGTGTCTTCGATAAAGTACTTGCCGTTAACGTAACGAATCAGTGCATGCCGACCTGAGACATAAGGATCCGCGAAGACCCAATCGTTGTCCGGTAGCCGGCCGATCGTGCCCCCGATGGCCTTGAATACTTTGCTGGTTACACCGAGGCTTTGCGCCTGCTCTCCGGTGACTTCGAGAGTCAGAATCATGGCCGATGGGTCCTTAGCCCCAAGTCGTGAATGGCGGGATCGAAGAAGAAGCAGCTAGGAAAGATCGCAGTATCGGCTAGAGGTCTGCAACAATTATGAGTACCGCAACACACTTTTCGGGCCCGATCCGCGCATGAACCTAAAAATCTATGCTTTGCTAACAACTGGATTTCTGGCGCTCTCAAGCGGTGCGGATAAGGCCGATTCGGAACTGGCGGACGGCTTCATCAACGCCCCGCTGAGCGAAGTGTGGCGGATATTCACCACCGAGGAAGGGTACAAAGGTGCCGGTGTAAATCAGGTCGACATCGATCTGAAAATCGGCGGCCATATCCGTACGCATTCCGGCCCCGGCGCGCTGGGGGATGCCGAAACAATGGACAAGGAGATCCTTGCTTACGATCCCGAGCACATGCTCGCCCTTCGAACTGCACAAGCACCCGCGAGCTTGCCGCATCGCGATGCCTTGCAAGGAACCTGGACCGTCACGTATTTCGAGAATGCCGGAGAGAACATGACGCGAGTGCGGGTCGTAGGAGTGGGATTCGGCAACGATGCACAAAGCCAGGCGCTGCAGGAGGAACTGCGCCAATCCAATCGCGAACTGATCGACCGGATCGGCAAACGCTACTGGCCGAAGTGCGCGCACTGCCAACTTGAGTCACCGCTCGCGCCAGCACAGTAACCGATCACAAGCATCTCGATTCGCGGCCAACTTCCCGGCTAACGGAGCCCCGATGGATCGCAAGTACATCGAACAAGAACACATCGTCGATCGCTATCTCTCCGGCGATCTCACGGTGCGAGAAGCACGCGAGTTCGAAAAGTACTGTGTCGAACACCCCGAGTTCTTGAAGACGCTACCGATTCCGGTCCGGCTCAAGGCCCGTCTCTCGCGCCAACCCGATCTCGATAGCGAAACAGGGATGTTCAAGGCGATCCCCTCCAGTGCGACGCGCGCAATCCAGGATGCTGTCGATGATGGCTTCGAGCCCGAAGATGAACGCGAGGCACAGCAGCTGAGCTATGCGGCAAGCCCGAATCGCAAACTAGTGATGCTGCTTGCTCTGCTGCTGATCGTTTCGCTTGGCGGCGTCGTCATGTATGCAATGCGCGCCAGCGAACTGACGAAGCAGCTTCGAGCCGCGCGCCAAACCCAAACGAGCCTGCAAATGCAGGCGCCAGCGAGCGTCCAAACCTATCGCGTCGAGCCGGTCAGGGCGAAACCTTCGCAGCCGACCCTGGCGCTTGGCTGGTTGAATCCGCCGCAGTTGCTGGACTTGTTCATCGACGTGTCCGAGGGCAAGTACCAACAATTCATGCTCACGATCGATAACGTGGAGAACGGGCGCGTGATGCAAATTCGCCGTATCGCTCGCGATTCCAATCGGGAGTTGCGGCTGAGCTTGAATTCCTCGGCGCTCGGCCCCGGGGATTATCTGGTTCACATCGAGGGCTACACTTGGCGCGGCCAAACCGACGATGTCGGCTGGATCATGCTGGGTTTGAAATAGCGCTCACGTTCGCCGCAAGGTTTCGAGCGGCGACTGATCCACGACCGAGCGGGTTGCCAGCGTACCGCTCACCCCCACGAGCAAGGCCCCGGCGAGCAGACCCACGATCCACAGCAGCGGATCGAAGTGATACTTCAAGTCGAGTACTCGCGTAGCCAATAGATAGCCGCCCAGCGAGGCGCCCGCGGCCGCGAGGACGCCCGATAGCACTCCCAACATCGTGAACTCCGCTGCCACACCTTGCAGAACGACCGAACGCCGTGCACCGAGCGTGCGCAACATGGCGCTTTCGTGGCGGCGTTCATCGCGCGTCGCCTGAATGGCCGCGAGCAAAACCGTAAGTCCGGCGAGCAACGTGAACGCAAATACGTAGCGAACCGCAGTCGATGCACGATCCATCACACTGCGCACCTGCGACAAGATCGCATCGAGATCGATTGCAGTGATCTCGGGAAATTGACGCATGAAATCGAGCAGCATCGGCTTCTGCTCGGGTAGCAAGTGAATGCTCGTTACATACGTTCCGGCAGTCGCATCGAGCACGCCGGGCGAGAACACCATGAAGAAGTTCGGTTGGAACGAATCCCACTGCACTTGACGCAAGCTCGCCACCGTCGCGGTGATCGATTCCCCAGCGACATCGTACGTTAGACGATCGCCCACTTTGAGCCCCAGCGCTTGCGCAAGTTCGTTCTCAACCGACACGCGCGCTCCGCCGTTGTCGTTGGGTCGCCACCAATGCCCTGCAATAATCTTGTTATCTGCTTGCAGTTCTTCAGCCCAAGTCAGATTCGCCTCGCGCTCGACGAACTCGCGGCCTCGATCCGAAGGAAACTTGAGGGTGCCGACGGGCTGATCGTTGATGCTCACGAGGTGAGCACGAATCATCGGTACCAAGTGCGGTGGCGTGACCCCACGCTCGGAAAAGAAGCTGCGCAACGAGTCGCTTTGATCGGGACGGATGTTGATCAAGAAGTAGTTCGGCGCGTCCTTCGGCAAGCTCGCGCGCCACTGTGTCATCAGGTCATTGCGCACGATGATGAGCAAAAGCAACACCATCAACCCCAATCCGAACGCCACCACTTGAGCGATGCTGTCGCGGCCGCGGCGCGCGATATTCGCGATCCCGTAGCGCCACGCGACACCAACGCGCCCGCGCAACTGCGATAGCAAACGCACTAGCAGCCATCCGGCCCCTGTCAGCACGGCGAACGTCGCGATCGCCGCGACGAGCACGTACGTCAACAACTTGGCATCGCGCAGCAGCCAGCCGAGCAGCACGATCAGGGCGGCAAGCGCGGTGCCATAGACGCTCAGATAGCGCAGCGGCGGTGGCTCGAGATTTCTACGCAATACCCGCGCCGGGGGTACGCGCCTGAGTTGCAGCAACGGTGGTAAGGCAAATCCCGCGAGCATTAGGACGGAGGTCACGACTCCGACCCACGCGATGCTGAGCGAAGGCGCAGGCAACTCGCCACGCAGCAGACTGCGTACGAAGAACGCAATTGCTTCTTCGGCGACATAGCCCAGGATCGATCCCAGGATTCCAGCCGCGATTGCGACCAGTAAAAGCTGCAGCAACGTCACTGACAGGACAAAACGCTGCGTGGCACCCAAGCTCTTCATCAGTGCGACCGAATCGAGGTGCCTCGCGACGTAGCGTCGTGCAGAAATGGCGACTGCAATGCTGGCGAGAAACGTCGTGACCAGTGCAGCGAGATTCAGGAACCGTCCCGCACGATCGATCGCACTGCGAATCTGCGGACTTGCATCGGCGATATCGGAGAGCCGCTCGCCCAGTTTCTTGTGTGCAGTGAGTTGCGATTTGAAGCCGGCAACCGCGGTCGGCGGCCCCGCGAACAGCATTCCGTACGTGATGCGGCTGCCGGGCTGGATCAAGTTGGTCTTCGCCAAATCTTGCATCGCGATCAGCACGGTCGGCGCGAGATCCACGAATTGCGAACCTTGATCAGGGCGGTACTGCAAGACGTGAGTGATGCGCAGCTGCACGTCGCCGACTTTGATCAAGTCGCCCACATTGAGCTGCAACATCGCGAGCACGCGAGCTTCGGGCCAAGCTTCGCCCGGCGCCGGCGTACCGTGGGTTTCGTAAGCGGTGCCGAAAGGTGCATCGGCGATCTTCACTCGACCGCGCAACGGATAGGTCGGCGATACGGCGCGAATGGCGCACAGCGCAGTCACATCGTGGTTCAACAGCACGCTGGGAAAGCTGGCGATTTGCGCAGTGGCGAGACCCTGTCGCCGTGCATCGGCGAGATAGGCTTCGGCCAATGGTTGCGAACTCTGCAAACGCAGGTCCGCTGCCAACACTTCTGCGGCTTGCTGATCGACAGCGCGGCTGACGCGATTCGTGAAGAAGCCCACTGCCGTGAGCGCGGTTACTGAGACGACCAACGCTAAGCCGAGAACGCGCAGTTCACCTGCCTTGGCATCGCGAACGAACGCGATGAAAGCCAATCGCAGCGCCTTCATAGGACGATCCGTCCCGCATCCAGCCGCACAATGCGGTTGCATCGTTCTGCGATTGCATCGTCATGCGTGACGATGACGAGTGTGGTGCGAGTGGCCGCATTCAGTTCGAACAGCAGCTGGATGATGCGCTCTCCCGTCGCGGCGTCCAGATTCCCTGTCGGCTCGTCGGCAAATAGCACAGCGGGTCGACTGACAAATGCGCGAGCGATGGCGACGCGCTGCTGCTCGCCGCCGGAGAGTTGACGCGGATAGTGATGCTTTCGCTCTGTCAGCTTGACCTGGGCCAGAGCCTCTTCAGCGAGTGCTCTCGCATCGCTGCGACCGGCGAGTTCGAGAGGCAACATTACGTTCTCGATGGCCGTAAGCGACGGCAACAAATGAAAGCTCTGAAATACGAATCCGACATGCTGTGCTCGGACGGCTGCACGGCCATCCTCATTCAGCGTCGTGAGGTCCACGCCGTTTAGCCAGATCCTCCCGGAAGTCGGTGTGTCCAACCCGGCCAAGAGTGCCAGCAACGTAGACTTGCCGGCACCCGAGGCGCCAATGATGGCGACGGTGTCCGCCGGCGCGATGCGCAAATCTACATCGGCCAAAATGGTCAGCGTTCCTTCGGGGCTGATAACCTCCTTGGTCACTCGCTCGGCGGCAAGCACTGGATCGACGATGTTCATTGATAAATTTTCGGCACGCAGCTGCAAAGTATTGTTAGCGATTGTCGCCATGGCGATGTGTTTCGCGGCGCAGCCTCAAACTCGCGATGCGCCCGCCATCTTGGTGATGGGCGATAGTTTGAGCGCCGGCTATGGGTTGAAAGTCGAGTCGGGCTGGGTCGCGCTGCTTCAGCAGCGGCTCGCGAAAGAAGGTTATGAGTATCACGTCGTCAACGCCAGCGTGAGCGGTGAGACAACCGGCGGCGCCAGAACTCGGTTCCCACGCTCCCTCCAATTACATCGGCCGCAGATCGTCATCATCGAACTCGGCGGCAACGACGGCTTGCGAGGATTACCGATCGCGCAGATGAAAGCCAATCTGCAGGCGATGATCCAAGCGGCCCGCGATGCCCAGGCAAAGGTGTTGTTGTTGGGGATGAATATTCCACCGAACTATGGCCCTGAATATGCCAATCAGTTCCATCGGGTGTATATGGACTTGGCCAACCAATACCAACTCCCCTTAGTGGACTTTTTTCTCAAGGATGTAGCATTGACGCCGCAACTGATGCAGGCGGATGGCATCCACCCCACCGCAGAAGCTCAATCGAGATTGTTGGCAAACGTTTGGCCTGTGCTGCTTACGCTCTTGCCCAAGAGACGTTAGGCTGCGATTCGCGGATCCGAGGTAGCAACTAGAAGTTATGAACAAGATCTGGCTCAAGAACTATCCACCGGGTGTTCCAGCGGAGATCAACCCGGATGAGTATTCGTCTTTGCAGGCACTCGTGCGCGATTGCTGCGAGCGCTTCGCCGATATGCCGGCGTTCACCAGCATGGGCACCACGATTACGTACGCTCAATACGACAAGCTGGCGAGGCAATTTGCCGCGTGGCTACGTGGGACGGCAAAGGCGCAGCGCGGCGACCGCATCGCGCTGATGATGCCGAACGTGCTGCAGTACCCGATTGCGATCTACGGCGCTTTGCTCGCCGGAATGACGATCGTAAACACCAACCCGCTGTACACGCCTCGCGAACTCGAACATCAGCTCAAAGACAGCGGCGCGAAGGTCATCGTGATTCTGGAGAACTTTGCGCACACCTTAACGGAGGTGGTGGAGCGTACAGACGTCGAGCACATCATCGTGACCGGCGTGGGCGACCTATTGCACTGGCCAAAATCGATTCTGGCCAACTTGGTCGTCAAGTACGTTCGCAAGCAGGTGAAGCCCTGGAATCTTCCCAACCCGGTCCGCTTCAAAGATGTCCTGGACAGCGGCGCCTATGAATCGTTTGAGCCCGTTTCGTTGTCGCACGATGACATCGCGTTCCTGCAATACACGGGCGGCACCACGGGCGTAGCGAAGGGCGCGATGCTAACGCATCGAAATATGGTCGCGAATGTGCTTCAGGCCGGCGCGTGGATCGGCACGCGAGCGGCGCCTGGGAGCGATTTGATCATCACGGCGTTGCCGCTGTATCACATCTTTGCACTCACGGCGAACTGGGCCGTGTGGATGCGATGCGGCGGCCACAACGTGCTGATCGTCAACCCGCGCGATTTCCCGGCGTTCGTGGCAGAACTGAAAAAGTATCGCTTCACTTATATGAGTGGCGTGAACACGCTGTTCAACGCTCTGCTCCACACGCCCGGATTCGACAGTGTCGACTTCAGCTCGCTGCGAATCACGCTCGGCGGCGGCATGGCCGTGCAAAGGTCAGTCGCGGAACACTGGAAACGGGTCACAGGCAATGTGCTCACACAAGCGTGGGGACTGACGGAAACCTCGCCTGCTGCGTGCATCAATCCGCTCTCGCCGCACGATTACAACGGATCGATCGGTCTACCGATCCCTTCAACCGACATCAGCATTCGCGACGATGCAGGCAAAGAGCTTGGTATCGGCGAGGTGGGCGAGATCTGCGTCCGCGGCCCGCAAGTCATGCGCGGCTATTGGAATCGTCCCGATGAGACCGCGGGCGTGATGTTCGGGGATTGGCTACGCACTGGAGACATTGGCCGCATCGATGCAGAAGGGTTCGTTTACATCGAGGATCGTAAGAAGGACATGATTCTCGTGTCCGGCTTCAATGTATATCCCAACGAAGTCGAGAGCGTCGTTGCGACTCATCCGGGGGTGCTGGAAGTCGCAGCAGTCGCTCAGCCGGACGAGAAATCGGGCGAAGTAGTCGCGCTATTCGTCGTGCGCAAAGATCCGTCCCTCACGGAGCAACAACTGATTGATCATTGCCGCACTGAGCTGACGGGCTACAAGATCCCGAGGCATGTTTACTTCAGAACCGAACTGCCCAAGACCAACGTGGGCAAGATCCTGCGGCGCGCTCTGCGCGATGAGCTGAAGAAAGCAGAACAGCAGAGCGCGAACGCCTAAAGGTGATACGGCGGACTCAACTCGTGGACGGCTGCAATCATCGCCCCTGAATGCTCGGGCGGTATGCTCGGGTGAATGCCGTGGCCGAGGTTGAACACATGTCCGTGGCCGCGACCATAGCTTGCGAGCACCTTCGCTACTTCGGACCGAATGACAGCCGGAGATGCATAGAGGCAGTTCGGATCTAGATTGCCCTGTAGCGCCACGCTGTCATGCACTGCGGCACGGGCCGTTGCCAGGTCAGTTGTCCAGTCAACGCCTAATGCATCGCAACCCGTACCGGCCATTTTGGCCAGCCAAGCGCCGCCGCCCTTGGTAAAGAGAATCACCGGCACCCGACGACCTTCGTGTTCGCGAATCAATTCGGCCACGATTTGCTGCATATAACGCAACGAGAACTCCGCATATTGAGCCGGCGTGAGCACGCCACCCCAGGTATCGAATATCATGACTGCTTGAGCGCCCGCGCGAACCTGTGCATTGAGGTACGTCAGCGTGGAGCGCGCCAACAGATCAAGCAGCGCGTGTAGCGTTGCCGGATCGTTGTACATCAATGCTTTGATGCGCGAGAACTCTCGAGAGCTGCCGCCTTCAACCACATAAGTGCCGACCGTCCAGGGGCTTCCGGCAAAGCCGATTAGCGGTACTCGCCCGGCGAGCTCGCGTCGAATCAAGCTCACCGCGTCTAATACATAGCGAAGCTCCACGCTCGGATCCGGCACGCCGAGTTTCTCGACATCAGCACGCGTACGGACAGGCCGCTCGATGCGAGGCCCTTCGCCCGTTTCGAACTGCAATCCAAGGCCTAATGCGTGCGGGATAGTGAGGATGTCCGAGAACAAGATGGCGGCATCAAGCGGATACCGCTCGAGCGGCTGCAGCGTCACTTCGCAGGCCAACTCCGGCGTCATACACAGCTTCAAGAAACTTCCGGCTCGCTCACGCGTGGCCCGATATTCCGGCAGATAGCGCCCAGCCTGACGCATCATCCACACCGGCGTTCTCGGCACCGGCCTCCTCAACAGCGCTCGAAGCAATAAATCGTTCTTGAGTGGAGTGGTCATTGCTAGCTGCGCTGTGCCGGATCGAACAAGCGCTCGTACTCGATTATCGCGTAACGATCGGTCATGCCGGCGATGTAGTCAGCGACAGCGCGGGCACGAGCGTGATCGGGTTCCTGAGTCTGATGATCGCGTGCCGCCTCAAAATGCTCCTTCGGCAGCAACTCTGGACGTTCCATGAACACGTTGAACAGGCTCGTGACGACGTTATGTGCCTTGTTCGTCATGCGTAAAACGCGATAGTGGCGGTACACATGATCGCGTAGAAACAGTTTCAGCTCTTGGTGTTCGCGTGCGACCGGATCGCTAAACTCCACCAATGCTTGGCTTCGCATGCGCACTTCGTCCACGCTTGCCGGTGCTGCGTCGTTAAGAGATTGTGTGGTGGTGTCCACAAGATCGGTGACCACTCGATTGATCATGCGACGGATAATCTCGTGGACGAGACGACGACCAGCGACGTTCGGATAAGTGTTCGTAACAGTCTCGAACGAGCGGCCGAATAGCGGTACTGCCTGGAGCTCATCGAGCGTGATGAGGCCCGCCCGCAATCCATCATCCATGTCGTGATTGTTATATGCGATTTCGTCAGCCAAGTTGGCGATCTGCGCTTCGAGGCTGGGTTGCTCTCTCTTGACGAATCGCTCGCCGACATCGCCAAGCTTGCGTGCATTGTTCAGGGAACAATGCTTGAGAATTCCTTCGCGACTCTCAAACGTTAGATTCAACCCCGGAAACGCCGCATAGCGCTCTTCGAGTTCGTCGACAACACGCAAGGACTGCAGATTGTGCTCGAAGCCACCGAACGGCTTCATGCATTCGTTCAATGCATCTTGTCCCGCGTGCCCGAATGGCGTGTGACCCAGATCATGGGCCAAACAAATCGCCTCAGCGAGCGTCTCGTTCAGATGCAGTGCCCGCGCGATCGTGCGTGCGATCTGCGCCACTTCGATCGAGTGGGTGAGCCGCGTGCGATAGAGATCGCCTTCGTGATTGACGAAAACCTGGGTCTTGTAAACCAGGCGCCGAAACGCGGTGGAGTGAATGATTCGATCTCGATCACGCTGGAATTCGGAACGCATCCGTGGTGGTGGCTCTGGATAGCGTCGTCCGCGGCTGCGCTCGTCGTGAGCCGCATAGGGCGCCAGCGTTTCCGATCTCGACTTACTCACGCGTGAAGACCCTGTTGCCGATCAGCTGCATCAATCGAAGTAGGACTTGAGCGTTGCTTCGAGCGCTTGGTGAGAATAGTCGCTCACGACCTCAGCCTGCCCGAGCCTGCGTAGCAATATAAGCCGCACTTGGCCGCCCACCACCTTCTTGTCCATTCCCATCAACGACATCGCACGCGCCGCGCCAATCTTTGGCGGATTTACAGGGAGATTTAGGCGTGCAATCAATTGAATACCTCGGTCCCGATCAGCCGCGGTGATCCAATCTAATCGGGTCGATAGGTCCAGGGCCATCACCATTCCGGCAGCGACCGCTTCGCCGTGTAGCCAATTGCCGTAGCCCTGCGCCGTTTCGATTGCGTGTCCGAATGTGTGTCCCAGGTTGAGAATCGCCCGCAGCCCCTGCTCGCGTTCATCGATCGATACGACTTCAGCCTTGATTTCACACGAGCGGCGAATCGCATGAATCAACGCACTTTCGGCGCGGGCATTTAGCGCATCCACATTCTGTTCGAGCCACTCTAGGAATCGGAGATCGTAGATGAATCCGTACTTCACAACTTCGGCCAACCCGGCGCGGTACTCGCGGTCAGGGAGCGTTCGTAACGTTGATGTATCGGCGAGCACGAGTTTCGGCTGATAGAACGCGCCGACCATGTTCTTCGCTTGCGGATGGTTGATTGCAGTCTTGCCGCCAACCGACGAATCGACTTGCGCCAAGAGTGTCGTCGGCACTTGAACGTAGTCGATGCCGCGCTGATAGCAGGCAGCGGCAAATCCAGCCATGTCGCCAATGACGCCGCCGCCCAACGCGACGATTGCGGCGTCGCGATTCATGCGGTGTTCCACGAGTGAATCGATGATCTCTGAGAAAGTCTGCAGCGTCTTGTACTGCTCGCCGTCCGGCAGAATTGCCTTCGTCACTCGGCGGGGCGCTAGGGCCTTTTCGATCGTCTCGAGATAGAGAGGCGCAACCGTCGTGTTCGTGACGATTAACACCTGGCGGGATGGCAGGTGCGCATCCCAGGTGCCGCGATCGGACAGAAGATTCGGCCCGATGAAAATTGGGTAGCTGCGTTCTCCAAGCGCGATATCGATGCGCTCGGGAGTTCGGACGATTGCGTTAGTGGACATTCGATTCGACAGATTGAGGTGGAGTTGCGCGCAGCTCACTGAGTCGGTGAACGATCTCATCTGCCACCACGCGCACCTGACGCCCATCGGTATCGACGATGATTGCGGCGAGCGATTCATACAGTGGCGCGCGCACGGCCATCAGCTCGCGCAGCCGCGCTTCAGGATCTTCGGTGTAAAGCAATGGACGATGTTTGCCGTGGCGCGTACGTTCTAGCTGCTGCTGAATACTCGCGCGTAGATAGACCACAACGCCTCGCGCGCTCAATGCGTCCCGGTTTTGCGGAAGCAGGATGGCGCCGCCGCCGGTCGCAATTACCACGTGCTGTAGCTGAGTGAGAGACTCGATGACCTCACGCTCGCGTTCGCGGAATCCTGCTTCCCCTTCGCGCTCGAAGATGTACGGGATGTTTACGCCGGTGCGCAGCTCGATCTCGGTATCGCTGTCGTAGAAGTCCAGATGCAGCTGCTTTGCCAGCTGGCGCCCGACAGCACTCTTGCCCGAGCCCATCGGTCCGATGAGGAAGACATTGGGGAGAATCGTCGCGGTCATGGGAGCCGCGACTATAAACGAAAGCGGCCGCCCGAAGGCGGCCGCCAGCAAGAAGCTGGTCGGGACGTGTCAGCGCGACTTCGCCTGCGGCTCCGGCGGCAACGTGTTGAACCGCGCCTTCTGCTCGTCGGACAGAGACTCGTAGAAATCGAGGAGGGCCGGCCGCACATCGTTGACCGCGGTTATCGTCTCGTGCAGTCGCTGATCCATGGCGTCGAGACGCGCCGCGACCGTCGGTGGCACCTTCGTCGGGCACTGCGAGCGCAGCCGTTCCGCCGCGTCGTTCGACAC
>JAEWBG010000048.1 GCA_023391335.1 Pseudomonadota bacterium
GGAAACGGGAAACGGGAAACGGGAAAGAAGATCATCCTGGCGATCCGCGATCCGCGATCCGCGATCCGCGATCCGCGATTCGCTAACCGCTAACCGCCTAACCATGGAAGCGTGGGCCTGACTTCAAGCCTCCGATCGCACCACACGTTCCGCCCCACATCTGGCACCCTACACTTGCTTCGGTATGCGTACGCAGCTGCAACCCGCCTTCGTTCTTCATCAGCGACCCTATCGAGACACGAGTCGGATCCTCGAATTGTTCACGCGCGATTTCGGTCGGGTCACCGTTTTCGCACGCGGTTCTCGCGCGACCAACAAATCCGGAAACACGCTGAATTCTGTGTTGCAGCCATTCAGTCGGCTCTTGATCTCTTGGAGCGGCAAGGGCGAGGCGGGCCAGCTTACGGGTGCCGAGTTCGATGGGCCCATGGATCCGTTGCCGCCCGATCGGCTGGTCAGTGCGTTTTATCTCAACGAACTCTTGCTGAAGTTGTTTGCGCGTCATGATGCGCACGCCGACGTGTTCGATCTGTATTCCTGGGCTTTGGATGGGCTGAGATCTAGACCTGACCCGCTTCCCGTGTTGCGCGTATTCGAGAAACGTTTGCTGGAGGCGCTCGGATACGGACTTGCTCTGGATCGCGATGTCCGCAGTGGCGCGCCGGTCGAGCTGAATGCGACTTACCACTGGTTCGAAAGCGGGCCGGTGAGGGCGGGCGACATTGCGGAGGGCACGATGGTGTTTTCCGGACAGACCCTACTCGCGCTCGCGCGCGAAGACTTGAATGATGCTCGAACCTGTTCTGAAGCCCGAAGACTGCTGCGCCATGCGCTGGATCGTGTGCTCGACGGACGAGAACTGAAGAGTCGCGAAGTGATGCTGGCGCTGCGACGTCGGGAGCCCTGAGAATTCGATCGGAGCGGACTCGCCGGCGCGGTACCCCGGACGTTCCCTGATAACATCGCGGCCTCTTTGGTTTGCCGCACGGCACACGTATGTCTGCTCTACATCCCACCATCTATCTAGGCGTCAACGTTGACCACGTGGCGACGCTTCGTCAGGCACGCGGCACGAAATATCCCGACCCGCTGTTTGCAGCCATGCTGGCCGAGCAGGCAGGTGCCGACAGCATCACGGTCCACCTCCGCGAAGATCGTCGCCACATTCAGGATCGCGACGTGCGAGCTTGCAAGGAAGCGCTGCAGACGCGCTTGAACTTGGAAATGGCGGCGAGCGAAGAAATGGTTCGTATCGCGTTGGACGTACGGCCATCAGACGCCTGCCTCGTACCGGAGCGCCGCGCTGAGGTCACGACAGAAGGCGGCTTGAACGTCGCGGTCCGGGAGCCCGAGCTGAAAGACTGGTGCGGGCGGCTGCGTGATGCCGGAATTCGAGTGTCATTGTTCATCGATCCGGATCGCGCCCAACTCGATGCAGCCTTGCGGGTGGGAGCGCCCGTCGTCGAGCTACACACCGGCGCTTATGCTGATGCGAGCGGCTCGGCCCAGGTGCGCGAGTTGGAGCGCGTGCGCGATGCTGCTCAGTACGGCGCTTCGCTTGGGCTCACCGTGCATGCCGGTCACGGTCTCAACTATCACAACGTGGTACCGATCGCCGCGATTCCGCAGATTGTGGAGCTCAATATCGGCCATGCAATCGTTGCGCGTGCGGTAATGAATGGAATGCATGTGGCCGTTGCCGATATGAAGCGCCTCATGCTCGAAGCCCGCTCGATCGCATGATTTCCGTTCTAATACTCGTCGGCTGTGGGGAGCGTCCGTGATTTTCGGCATCGGCACCGATGTCGTTAAACAAGATCGCGTGCAGCGCATCTACGAGAAGTATGGCGACCATTTCGTTTCCCGTTTGCTGCTGCCTGAAGAAGAGCAAGCATTTCGTCGCTACCGGCGACCTGTGCGTTTTCTAGCGATGCGATTTGCCGCCAAGGAGGCAATCGTGAAAGCCATGGGAACGGGTTTCGCGCATGGCATGTGGATTCGCGATTCCGGTGTCGTTTCGAATGCATGGGGCAAGCCCGAAATAGTCTGGTCGCCTCGGGGGCGTGCCATGTGCGAGAAGCTCGGCATCGGCGATGGTCATATCACTTTGACCGATGAAGCGGGGCTCATCGTCGCGGTGGCTGTTTTGATGAGGAAAGCGTAATGGCGGTGTTCGTGTTCGACATCGAGACCATTCCAGATGTGGAATTGGGACGCAAAATCTATGGGCTCGGCGATCTCACCGACAAGCAAGTCGGTTACGTGATGCAGGCGAAGCGCCGCGAGGAAACGGGCGGCGAATTTCTGTCATACGAACAGCATCGCGTGATTGCGATTTCAGTTGCGCTGCGGACACGCGAGCAATTCAAAGTGTGGTCGCTCGGTGAGTCCAATGCTTCGGAAGCCGAAATCATCCAGCGCTTTTTCGACGGCATCGAAAAATACACGCCGGATCTCGTCTCGTGGAACGGCGGCGGGTTCGATCTACCGGTGCTGCACTATCGAGCGATGCGCCACGGCATCGCGGCGCCTCGTTACTGGGAGACGGGCGATGAGGATCAGGCGTTCCGCTGGAACAACTACTTAAACCGCTACCACACTCGGCACTTAGATCTCATGGACGTGTTGTCGAGTTTCCAAGCAAGAGCGCGCGTCAGCCTGCAGTCCGCGGCGCTGCTGCTGGGATTTCCCGGGAAGTTGGGTATGAGCGGCGATAAGGTGTGGGAAGCCTATCTGGAAGGACAAGTCGAACAGATCCGCAATTACTGCGAGACCGATGTGCTCAACACCTTTCTAATTTATTTGCGCTTCGAGTTGATGCGCGGCCGGCTAACCCGAGATGAGTACTTGGATGAGATTGCCCGGGTGCGGCAGTCCTTGATTGCACAATCGAAGCCGCATTTCGACGAGTTCGTCGCGGCCTGGAAGGAGTCGGCGACGTGAGTGCGCGACGCAAAGCGCGTTTCGCGCCCGTCCTCGCGGTAGCGCAGGTGACTGATCTCTCGCATGAAGGCCGTGGTATTGCGCACATCGACGGCAAAGCGGTTTTCATCGATGACGCCTTGCCGGGTGAACAAGTCGAATTGCGCATCGTCAATCGCACGCGAACGTTCGATGAAGCACAACTCGTTCGTGTGATCGAGCCCGCCGCGGGCCGCACCGAACCTCGCTGCGCTCATTTCGGTGTTTGCGGCGGATGTGCCTTACAGCACTTCGCGCCCGAAGGACAAATTGCGTTCAAGCAAAGTCAGCTGCTCGAGGCACTGAGCCGGATCGGGAAAGTCGAGCCGCTGCGGGTGCTTCCGCCCTTGACTGCTGAGGTTTGGAATTACCGGCGCAAAGCGCGCTTGGCCGCTAGACACGTGCCGAAAAAGCAGCGCACTGTGGTGGGCTTTCGCGAACGCAGCACCACGTACATCACGGACGTGAAGCGATGCGAAGTGCTCGCTGCGCCCGTGGACCGGCTAGTCGAACCTTTGTCGTTGCTGGTCACTCAATTGTCGATACGCGATCGTGTCCCGCAGATCGAAGTTGCCGTTGCTGACAACGCAGTCGCTTTGGTGGTGCGAATCCTTGCGCCACTCACGGATGCTGATCGTCAGCTGCTCTTGGACTTCGCTCGAGAGCACTGCGTCGATCTTTACTTGCAGCCTGGCGGTTACGAAACGATTGCGCCATTGAGCCCTTCGCCCAAGTCGCTGGAATATCGTCTGCCGGAATACGACGTGACGCTCAATTTCTTGCCGTCGGACTTCGTGCAGGTGAATGCGCGTTTGAACGAGTTAATGATTGCGCGCGCCATCGACTTATTGCAGCCGCAGGCGACGGACCGGGTGCTCGATCTGTTCTGCGGATTGGGCAATTTCTCTTTGCCGCTCGCTCGCTCGAGCGCTCACGTCACAGGCATCGAAGGCGATGAGGCGTTGGTCGCGCGTGCGCGCGAGAACGCTCGCCGGAACGAGATAGTGAATGCGGAGTTTCATACGGCGAACCTGATGGGTGAGGAGTTCCTGTCTGCACCGTGGGCGCTTCGCAAATACGATCGTGTTCTGTTGGATCCTCCGCGGGCGGGCGCTCGGGAAGTATTGCCTGTCATTGCAAAGTCGAGTGCACACACGGTTGTGTACGTCTCGTGTCACCCTGCTAGCTTCGCGCGCGATGCGGGAATCTTGGTCCATGACCATGGGTTCAAACTTGAAGCGACGGGCGTGATGGACATGTTTCCGCATACCGCACACGTCGAATCAGTGGCATTGTTCACGCGAGATGCCTAGACCAGGCAAATGAACGAGGGCGTCGCGAAGCGAGGACTCGATTTTTCTTTCCGTTGCTATTCACTATCCGCTAGTCACTAGTTACTACGTATGACACTCGGTCCTCTAATGATCGACATCCAGGGCAAGGAGCTCACTCAAGAGGACCGCGAGCTCTTGGCGCATCCACTCGTGGGTGCCGTGATTCTGTTCACACGTAACTTCGAGTCAGTCGAGCAGATCGAACGGTTGGTCCGTGAGATCCGTTCACTTCGTACACCCGCGCTATTGGTCACCGTGGACCACGAAGGCGGGCGCGTGCAGCGCTTCCGCAAAGGGTTTACGGTCCTACCGCCCATGCGCACGATCGGCCGCGAATACGATTTGGATCCGGTCGCCGGGCGGCAATTGGCGCGTCAATGCGGCTGGCTCATGGCGGCAGAGCTGCGCAGTGTTGGGATCGATATGAGTTTCGCGCCCTGTGTGGATCTCGATTACGGCGTGAGTTCGGTGATCGGAGATCGGGCTTTCCATCGCGATTGCCGCGTCGTTGCGGATCTCGCCATCGCGTTCATGGGGGGCATGCGCGAGGCCGGGATGGTGGCGACCGCCAAGCATTTCCCGGGGCATGGGGCCGTCGTGCCGGATTCTCACGTGGCCATGCCCGTCGATCGTCGTCCATTGTCTGATATGGACGATGACATTTACCCCTACCGCAGGCTGATCGATAACGGATTGGCTTCCGTAATGGCCGCCCACGTCGTGTTTTCTGAAGTGGACTCGCGCCCAGCCGGGTTTTCGCGCCGTTGGGTGGTTGATGAGCTGCGGGGCCGGTTGGGTTTTGATGGGGCGGTATTCACTGACGATTTGTCGATGGCTGGGGCAGCCATCGTCGGAGACATGGTTGACCGAGCAAAAGCGGCCTTGGAGGCGGGCTGCGACGTACTTTCTCTTTGCAACAATCGCCAAGGTGTGCTCCAAGTCATCGATTCTTTCCGCGGGAGTGGCGATCCTTTAAGTCAAGTGCGCATGGCACGGTTGCACGGCAAGCCGGGTTTTAGCCGGGAAGCCCTGCAGGCATCGCTCGAATGGCGCACCTGTGAAGCGGCTATTAAAGGCTCGATGGAGCGCCCCAATTTAAGTCTGGATGCATGAGATGAGTGTGGAACCCAAGGTGCTGCAGGCGCTGGTCGAGGCCAGCCCGGAGCCCGTCGCCCTTTGCGAGGCGCAGTCCGGCGACTGGCAGGTCGTATACGTCAATCCGGCGCTCGAGCAACTCACCGGCTATGAAGCGTCGTCGATCTTGGGCCGCAACTTGCGATTTCTGCATGCCGACGATTCAGATCAAGAAGGCCTCGCGAAAATGCGCACAGCGCTGCAAGAAGGCGTCGGTTGCCGCACCACAGTTCGCAATTACCGGCGTGACGGGACCATGTTCTGGAACGACATCACCCTCGCCCCGCTGCGCGATGGGGGCGGGCAGGTTACGCATTTCGCGAGCTTCCACCGTGAGGCTGGCGAAAGAGTGCGCACGGATGCTCGCAACGGCGAACAAAAAGATCCGACCATGTCCACGCAAACGATGTTGGCGTATTTGCGTGACGACAAACTCACCGGGTTACTTAGGCGCCCATACTTCGAAGACCTGGTGAAGCGCGATTGGGGATTGGCGCAGAGAGAATCGAGGCGCCTGAGTTTCTTGGTGTTCGACCTCGACTGCTACTCCCAATACAAAGAAGTCTTCGGCAAGGCGGGCGCGGATCAGTCTTTCAAACGTATCGCACGTGTGGTCGGCGCATGCTTTCGGCGCGCGAGCGATCTGTGCGGACGCTTCGATGAGGATCAGGTTGCCGCACTCACGACGGGGCTCGATCTGGTCCAGGCCTCAAAGCTTGCCGAAGCAGTGCTGGGCCGGATTCGCGATCTCGCGATCCATCACCCGCGCTCCATTGTCTCGCGATACGTCACCGCCAGTGCGGGCGTCGTGTCACTGGTTCCGGCTCACGATTTCCCGCCCGCTCGCGCCTACGAAGGTGCACTCAAGGCGCTCAAGGATGCGAAGGAGCTGGGAAGGAATAGGGTTGTGAGCAGGGAGCTGGATTAAGGGCGGATTGCTTCGCAATCATTAAGGACTTCGTCAGGAAGGACGCGCTCGCGTCAGGTAGGCCTACCGGCAGGAAGGACATTGCCGAGCGGATGCACCTTCGCATCTTCCTGCTTGAACTCCGTGTGCTCCGTGTGAAATTCCTTTTCTGGGCTACGTCGACGGCGTGATCACCGCCACCACCCCAAACTTCGGATGATCGATGTAGTGGCGCTCGTTGCTGCGCATGCGGCGAGATTGCTGCAGAACGTAGCGTTCTGAAGGTTCGCCGGTGGCGCTAGGCGGCGAGTACACCAAATCCAACGTGAGATGCAGATAACGCCCGCGCGACAAGGCAACTTGGCCCGTCAGTCCGGTCGTGGGCGGGACGAACGAGTTGATGTTGAGGAAGCGCGCTGAGTCGCGAGGAAAGCCCGGCTGAGTCCAGCCGACATGTGCGATGACTTGATAACCGCGCGCGCGGCGCAGCGTGTCCTCGATTCCGCCAAGCTTGAACTTCGCGGCGGGCAATGCTGGAAAGTCGTTCGCGGGTGCAGCAGTAGTTTGAGTCCCTTCCGTGCCCGCGGGCGCGTCATCATCCGGGATGCTCATGCGACGATCGGCATCCGCAGCTTCCAGTCCCCACTGTTCGGGCGTTTCGTTGGAGTTCAGGTTCTTGAAGATGACGAGTTCGACGTCGTAGGACTGCAACTCGGGCTGCTGCGCACCTGCAGGCACGAGCATCAGCGTGCATGCTGCGAGCAGCAGAACTTTCAAAGTCGATCGGTACATGACCTGTCCTCGCGAAGGGGCGTCAGTTTAGCGGAAAGCCGGTCCGACTAAGAGGCAAGAAGGTTTCGCACGGAGAACACGGAGAACACGGAGTTCCGAAGCCAGGGTTTGGCATTGGGTTCTAAGCGATCTGGCTTGCCGTTTAGGCCTGCCTGACGCGCACGCGTCTTGCCTGCCGAAGGCTCGCTTGCCGAGGAGTCGTGTACGACGGTCGGCTGCCCTTATTTCCGCGCCTTCAGCGGCGTGTGCGGCTCCGGCTTCTTCGCCAACGCTTCAAGCAACTGCTCAACTGCTTTGAAGCGCGCCTCGTCGGACTCTAGCGAGAGTGTGAAACGGAGCTTCGTTCCCCCGTCGAGACGATGCGTGCGCGAGTTCTGCTGCACGTAGCGAATCAACGTGGCGGGCTCGACGCGGGTTTCGCTATCGAACGTCACTGAACCGCCGCCTGGACCCACATCGACTTTGCGCAAGCCTAGCGTTCGCGCCGCCTGTTTGATCTCGGCGATACGGAACAGATTCTTCGCAGGCGGCGGCAGCAAGCCGAAGCGATCAATCATTTCCACTTGAAGGTCACGCAGGTCATCCGCGCTCGCAGCAGCGGCAATGCGTTTGTACTGGACCAAGCGCAAGTGCACGTCAGGCAGATAATCATCTGGGAGCAGTGACGGCACATGCAGATCCACTTCTGGACCTTGGTGCAACGGCTGATCGAGCTGCGGCACTTTGCCGGACTTGAGCGCGTTGACGGCGCGTTCGAGCATTTCCATGTACAACGCATAGCCGATTTCTTGGATCTGCCCGCTTTGTTCCTCACCAAGCAATTCGCCGGCGCCGCGGATTTCCAAGTCGTGCGTGGCTAGCGTGAAGCCTGCGCCCAAGTCCTCGAGGGATTCGATTGCCTCCAGGCGTTTGATCGCATCGGCGGTCATCACGTTCCGCGGCGGCGTGAGCAGATAGGCATACGCTTGGTGGTGCGAACGGCCGACGCGGCCTCGCAACTGGTGCAGCTGCGCGAGGCCGAGCTTGTCGGCGCGATCGATGATGATGGTGTTCGCCGAAGGCACGTCGATGCCGCTTTCAACGATGGTGGTACAAACGAGTACGTTGCAGCGCTGGTGATAGAAGTCGAGCATGATCTGCTCGAGTTCGCGCTCGCGCATTTGGCCGTGACCGACTGCGATGCGTGCCTCAGGCACCAATTCGGCAAGTGTTCGCGCCGTCTTCTCGATGGTCTCGACGCTGTTGTGCACGTAGTAGATCTGTCCGCCACGGCGAATCTCACGCAAGCACGCCTCGCGAATCGTGTTCGAATCCCAAGGCGAAACGAACGTCTTGATCGCCAAGCGAGAAGCCGGCGGTGTCGTGATCAGCGACAACTCTCGCAGTCCTCCCATCGCCATATTCAGCGTACGCGGGATGGGCGTCGCCGTCAGCGTTAGGACGTCTACTTCAGCTCGCAATTGCTTCAGCTTTTCCTTGTCCTTCACGCCGAACCGATGCTCTTCATCGATGATCAAGAGCCCGAGCCGATTGAATTTCACCGCACTCTGCAGCAGGCGATGAGTACCAACCACGATGTCGACGCGGCCGTTTTCCAATCCTTCAATGACCTGATTCATTTCTTTCGTGGTGCGGAATCGCGATAGCGATTCGACGCGCACCGGCCAATCCGCAAAACGATCCGCGAAGCTCTGGTAGTGCTGCTGAGCCAATAGAGTGGTCGGGACCAATACCGCAACTTGCTTACCCGCTTGAACGGCGACGAATGCTGCGCGTAATGCAACTTCAGTCTTGCCAAAGCCCACATCGCCACATACGACGCGATCCATTGGCTTGCCGCTGCCCATATCGGCAACGACTTGGCGAATCGCTTCAGCCTGATCGGGCGTCTCCTCGAACGGGAACTGTGCCTCGAACGCGAGCAGATCGCCTTCGCTCGCCTTGAGTTCCTCGCCTTGTCGCGCGGCGCGTCTCGAGTACAAATCCAACAGCTCAGCAGCGGTGTCGCGAATCTTCTGCGCCGCGCGGCGCTTTGCCTTGGCCCATGCATCGGTGCCAAGCTTGTGAAGCGGTGCGCTTTCCGCGGGTGCGCCGGTAAAGCGACTCACCAAGTCGAGTGCTTGAACGGGAACATAGAGCTTGTCGCCGTCGGCATATTCGAGCAGCAAGAATTCGCTTTGCATGCCGCCGACATCGAGCGTCACCAGGCTGACGAATCGCCCGACGCCATAGTCTTCGTGCACGACGGGCGCGCCGGGAACGAGATCAGCGAGATCGCGAATGATTTTTTCGGGATCGCGTTCCGGGCGCCTGCGCCGCCGTTCCTGACGAGCGCGCTCGCCGAAGAGTTGATCTTCAGCAATCAAAGCCAATGAAGGATCATCGAGCACCAATCCAGTCGAGATCGGCGACACGGTGATCGCCAATTTGGCCGTGGACTGGGCAAAGCTCGACCAATGCTCGACTTGAGCCGGTTCAAGGTGCTGCTTGCGAAGCAGGTCCAACAGCATTTCGCGTCGTCCCGCGGACTCGGCAGCAATCAGCGTGCGCCCCGAGAAGTCGCGCAGGAACGCAGCGAGCTCGCGAGCCGGCGATTCGCCGCGAGGATCGATGCGCATGGTGGGTGGGCGTTTCGTCGTAAAATTTTGCAGCGGCGACTTTTCGGTGAGCCGATCCAACTCGACACGCGAAATCTCGAGCCGACGGAATGCTTCGAGCCGAGTCGCGAATTCATGCGCGGACATGAAGACTTCCGTGGGCTTTAGGATCGGCCGCTCCGCGTCGTGACTGCGTTGTTCGTAACGTGCTTCGATATCGCGAAACACATTGCTCGCGGCATCCAGCAAGCCCACCTCACCTGCGACGATCGTGTTGCCCGGCATGTAGTCGAGTAGCGTGGAGGTCGCATCGAAGAACAAAGGCAAGTAGTACTCGATACCTGGAGGTGGTGCGCCCTCCGCGATATCGCGGTACATGCTCATGCGTGTGAGGTCGCCAGTGAATCGCACGCGGAAGCGCCGTTTGAAGTTCTGAATTCCTTCTGCCGTGAGCGGGAATTCGCGCGCAGGTAAGAGTCGCAACGCTTGGACTTGCTCGCCGGAACGCTGCGTTTCGGGATCGAAGATGCGGATGGTGTCGATTTCGTCGTCGAACAGATCGATGCGGTAAGGCGAATCGCTGCCCATTGGAAACAAGTCGATCAGCGAGCCACGGACCGCGAATTCACCCGGCGCCATCACTTGCGAACTGGCGACATACCCTGCGCCGGCAAGCCGCTCCCTGAAGGACGCCAAATCGATGCGCTCACCTTTACTCAGATCGAATGCGTAACCGTCGACATAGGGTTGCGGAGGAAGTCGCTGCAAGAGCGTCTCCAAGTCGACGATCACCACGCCTTTGGCAAGTCGCGGCATCGTGGCCAGCATGCGCAGACGCTGCGAGACGATGTCGGGATGGGGCGAGAACAAGTCGTACGGCAGCGTTTCCCAGTTGGGAAATGTCTCGATGACGGTGCCGGCAACGCAGAAGAATTTCAGCTCGTCTTCAAGCTGCGAAGCACGGCGTGCGTCGGGCGTGATCGCGAGAATGGGGCCGGATGCTTTGCGCGCGGCCTCGGCTAACCAGAGCGAATCCGCGGAGCCATAGAGCTGGCCCCACTTAACGAGCGGCTGGGCTTTACTGGGAAGTAAGGGACGATCTGAATCGGACATCGAAGACGACCTGCGCGCCTGGCCGAGCCGAAGCGCAATAGAAAAAACTCGGAACGACGCGCTTAGGCGTCCCCGAAGGGCGCGCAGGGTATCAGGTGTGGGTCAATCGCCGAAAGTCGGCTGAGGGCTACGGATCGTGATGCGGTGATGGGGTGAAGTGTGCGGCTGGTCGGCACTGTTCGCCCCATCACTTTATTACCCCATCACCGGGCTTAGCTCGTTGCCACAGGAGAACCAACGGGAAATGAGCCGGACGCAACACAAAGAGCGCAAGGATGAGCAGGATTCAAATCGACTTGCCCGATGATCAATGGCTCAACTGGCGGATAGTGGGCCGATAAGGCGCACGACTTCCGCGTCTTGTGCTCCTCCGTGATCTCCGTGTGAAATTCTTAATCTTTGTTCGTCTTAACCGGTCGCCACGGCGTGAATCACGCGATCGCGCTCAAAGTACACGACGAAGCCGGGGTACTCCCAGCGTGTGATCGGCGGCTCGCCGACGGCCGGAACGCGGCGGGTAGGAGCACCGAACTTCGCTTCCACCTTATCCATTGTGAGTCCGCGAGCAGGACGCTCAACCGCGGCGGAATCCGAGCTTGGCATTTGCAGGTCGTCGGCCATTGCCGAAGTCATGGTCAAAGCGAGCAGGGCAGCGAGAGTCCAGCGATGAGCGCGCATGATCGGTCTCCGTGAGCACAGAATTACCAGGCACGGGCGACTGTATAGTAGGGATTACATAAGGGCCAAGCGGCGCGGCGCCGCGGGCCTGAACAATTGTGCTGCAGTTCACATTACAAGGCGCGACGCGTAGCCTTTAGGAGAGCGGATGGCGGATTGCGGATGGCGGATAGAAGAAAAGTCGGGTGGGAGATGTTGAGCGATGTTCCTGTTCTCGTTGAATGACTTTCGAGCGATGCCTAAGTCGTTCCGGCTCTGACCATTCACTATCCGCTAGTCATTAGTCACTCTCTTCATGTTCCACCCCCTGCCTCTCTACATCGGCCTTCGTTATCTGCGCAGTCGCAAACAGGGCTTCTTCGTTTCCTTCATCAGTTGGATCTCCATGGCGGGCATCTGCCTCGGGGTGGCGGCGCTCATCACGATCATCTCGGTGATGAATGGGTTCGAGCGCGAACTGCGCACGCGCCTGTTGAGCCTGGCATCGCACGCAACGATCTCTGGGACCGAAGCGCAGATGGGCGATTGGCGTACGCTAGCGGATCGTATTCGTCATGAACCCGATGTGCTGGGTGTTGCCCCGTATTTCGATCTTCAAGGTCTCATCGGACGCGGCCAGGATCTGCATCCTGCGGTGATTCGCGGCGTCGATCCGCAAATCGAGCCTCAAGTTTCTGAGTTCGACGCTCACATGACTCATGGGCAGCTTGCCGACTTGAAAGCAGGAGAGCAGGGCATCGTGCTCGGTGCCGGTCTCGCGTGGGCACTAGATGCGCGCGAAGGCGATGAGATCACAGTCCTCGTGCCGACAGCAGCCGCGGAGACGGGAGCTGGCTTGCAACTCCAGCCGCGCGTGCAAACCTTCATCGCCAAGGGCGTGTTCGAAGTGGGTGTGCAAGAACACGACAACGGGTTGGCGCTCATTGATATTCAAGATGCAGAGTCGCTCGGTTCAGCTCACGCACCCGCGGGCCTGCGAGTGAAGTTCAAAGACATCTTCGCGGCACCGACTCGGATCCAGGAGATTGCGCAGAAACTCGGAGGCAACTTCACCACCAGCGATTGGGCAAAAGAAAACGCGAGCTACTTTCGAGCGGTTCGCATCGAGAAAACGATGATGATGTTGATTCTGATGCTAGTGGTCGCTGTCGCGGCCTTCAATATCGTCTGCGCGCTGGTCATGGTGGTGAACGAGAAGCGCACCGACATTGCGATCCTACGCACGATTGGTATCACGCCTCGCGCAGTCATCGCAGTCTTCATCACTCAAGGTGTGCTGATCGGTTGGATCGGCGCGCTCGTGGGGCTCGCGTTAGGGCTGTCAATCGCATTCAACGTCGAGACTATCGTGCCGTTCCTCGAGCGCATCTTCGGCATGCAGATCTTCGATCCGACCGTTTATGTGATTACGCAGGTCCCCTCGGAGGTGCAATGGCCACAGGTGATCACCATCTCGGTGACCGCGCTGGTGCTGACGGTCTTGGCCACGATTTATCCAGCACTGCGTGGTGCCGCAACGCAGCCGGCTGACGCACTCAGGTACGAATAGCCATGAGTCGTTACGAGTGGATGATTGGCCGGCGCTATCTGCGATCGGCACGAGGCAATCGATTCGTCAGCTTCATCTCGATCATTTCGATGGTCGGTGTGGCGATTGGCGTGGCGGTGCTGATCGTCGTGTTGTCGGTGATGAACGGCTTCGAGCGTGAACTTCGCGACCGCATCTTGAGTTTGACGGCACACGCGACGATCACGGCGCCGCAGGCCGGTGTGCACGACTGGCACGCAGTTGTCGCGCACGCGAAGCAAGATCCGGAAGTTGTCGCTGCGGCGCCCTTCATCGAGGACCAAGCGCTGCTGATTGCAGGCGATAAGACCAGCGGCGCAGGGATCAGCGGCATTCTTCCTGAAACAGAGAAGAGTGTTTCCAACGTTGCCGAGAAGATGACGAGCGGCAGCTTCGATCGTCTGGTCTCCGGTAAGTACGGCATCGTGTTGGGCGCGGAGCTCGCGAAGGCGCTAGGTGTGAAGCTCGGCGATCGCGTGATCGTAGTGACCTCGCTACGCAACACGACGCCGGCGGGTGTGGTGCCACGTATGCGTGCGTTCACGGTGGTAGGTACATTCTCAGCAGGCATGTACGAATTCGATCGCAATCTCGCATACATGCATATGGAAGATGCCGCGCGGCTCTTCCGCATGGGTGAGACCGTCAGCGGTGTGAGATTACGTCTCGAGGATATGTTCGCAGCGCCGCGTGTCGTTCACCGTATCGCGGCCTCGCTCAGCGGTAACGCGGTCTATTACGTGGATGATTGGACGCGCAAGCACGCGAATTTCTTTCGTTCCATCCAACTCACGAAGTCGGTGATGTTTGTGATTCTGCTGCTCGTGGTTGCGGTCGCGGCATTCAACATCATTTCGACGTTGGTGATGGTGGTGAAAGAAAAGCAGGCGGACATCGCGATCTTGCGAACGATCGGCGCCACACCGAGGAGCATCCTTGCCATCTTCGTTACACAAGGAACCGCCATCGGTGCGATCGGAACGCTCGCTGGGGTGGCTCTGGGCGTGTTGATTTCCACCAATCTAGAAACTCTCGTACACGGACTCGAGGCGGTATTGGGTACGCACTTCCTGGATGCGAAGGTGTACTTCATGAGCGATTTGCCCGCGGCAGTCGAGTGGAGCGATGTGCTGAAGATTTCGCTCACAGCGTTTGGACTGTGCTGCTTGTCTACTCTTTATCCATCTTGGCGCGCGGCGCGCACTCAGCCTGCGCACTCTTTGCATCACGAGTAATTGCATGAACCAAGTTGTCGAAAGTGTGCCGGCTTTTGCGAGCGAAGAAGTCCTGGGATGTGAAGCGCTCGCCAAACACTTCTTCCAAGGCGACACGCGCATCGACGTCCTGCGCGATGTAAACCTGAGCGTGCGTGCCGGGGAACGTCTCGCTATCGTCGGTGCCTCAGGCTCGGGTAAGACGACGCTGTTGCAGTTGCTGGGCGGTCTGGATTTGCCGTCCGCAGGTTCCGTGACGATTACCGGTCAGCAAATTAGCTCGCTATCGGATGCGGCCCGCGGGGAGTTGCGCAATCGAGCACTGGGCTTCGTCTATCAGTTCCATCATCTGCTGCCGGAATTCAGTGCGCTAGAAAATGTCGCGATGCCATTGCTGATTCGCCGCACGTCCGTGGAAGAAGCTCGTTCGCGAGCGAGAGCTTTACTTGAGCGTGTCGGATTGGGTGCGCGTCTTGAACATCGTCCCGGACAGCTCTCGGGCGGAGAACGCCAACGCGCTGCGGTGGCGCGAGCGCTGGTCACTCAGCCCAACGTCGTACTAGCCGATGAGCCCACCGGCAATCTGGATGGCGCAAATGCCCGTCAGGTGTTCGATCTCATGCTCGAACTCAATCGCGAACTCGGCACTGCGCTCGTGATCGTGACTCATGCACCGGAGCTTGCGTCGAAGATGCAAAGGACGTTGGTGCTCAAAGACGGTGGTCTAACCAAGGAGTAACGACGGATCGCGTCGCGATCAAGAAGGACTGACGTCAGGAAGGATTGCTGCGCAATCAGGAGGGCCTTGCGGCAGGACCGAGCGGGGAGGCGTAGCGGCATGATCTAATTCTGACCTGACGCCAGTCCTTCCTGACGTGAAGCGTCCATCCTGCCAACGGCCCACTTGCCCATGAGGCGTACGCGCCGATGGGCCGTCGTTTTTGTTGGTTCATTTCTCTTCCTTCGCCGACATTCGCGCAGCGCTCGCATTCTTGCGTTCGTGATACTTAAGTACCAGCGTTAGGTGCCAGAGGCCCGCCAAGATCGCGTACCCAATGATGGCTGTCATCGAACCGACGACAAAGCAGCCGAGCAGGAAGGGTTTCCAAATTGGCAGTAGGTGAGCGGAAATCCAATCCCAACTCATTTCGAACGCGACGTTGCGTTGGCGCGTCCCGAGGAGTTGGCATCCGACCCAGTACGAAAACAAATACATGGGCACGGCAGTAATGGGATTCGATACGAACGTGCCGAGCATTGCAGAAGGGACATTCAGCCGGAACACCAAGGCCAAGCAAACTGCGGCGATAAGGTGAATGGGCAGCGGAATAAATGCGACAAACAGGCCCAAGGCAAACGCGCGGGTCACGTTGCGGCGGTTCAGCGACCAATACACCGGATGCTCGAGAAGAACTCGGAACGGTCGCATGAACCAGCGTTCTTTCCACCGATGACGCTGGCGGCTAATGGGTTTGAAAAATCGTCGGGGCATGCACTAGCGCGCAAGTGTGGGCGCGACGGGAAAAGAGCACATTATCGCAGCTCGCAAAAGTTTGCGCGGTGCATTGAGGCCGATACACGGCAAGTACAAGGACAGATTAAATGTGGCGCATTGGACTTGCGTTTCTGTGCGGAGATTGCTTCGTTCAATTGCTTCCGCAGCTGCCCTCCAGAGCCTGGGTTTTCGTAGCGTTCAGCGTCTTGGCCGCGATCGGGCTCACGCCATCGCGTGTCAGGCGCTGCATCGTTGCCCTTGTCTTTGGCGTCTTATGGGCTTGGCTGCGCGCGGCGCAGGTGCAATCTGACAGCCTCGATCCCGCGATCGAAGGACATGATGTGTGGGTTGAAGGCTGGATCGCATCGCTTCCCGATAACAGCGAAGCAGACTCGCAGTTCGTGTTCGACGTTGCGCATCCTGCACCTGGAATCCCTTCTCGAATCAGGTTGGCGTGGTATCGAACGAATCTTCAGCTTCGCCCTGGAGCGCATTGGCGGTTCCACGTGCGGCTGAAGCGTCGCAACGGTTTTCAAAATCCAGGTGGGTTCGATTACGAGGCGATGCTATTCAGCCAAGGCATCGGCGCGACCGGCTATGTTCGGGAGGACCAACGAAACCTGAAGTTGGACGATGCCGCCCGTCGGTATGGTGTCGAAACAATTCGCTATCGGATCGCCGAATCGATGGCGCTGGCGTTGCCGAATTCACCGATGTTGGGAGTGCTACAGGGGCTCGCAGTCGGCGATACGCGCCAGATCTCCTCGCAGCAGTGGCAAGTGTTCGCAACGACGGGCACGACGCATTTGATGGCTATTTCCGGACTGCACATCACCATGATTGCGGGATTGCTAGCGGCACTGGGAAGACTTGCTGCACGCCTGCCTCGCGCACAAGCACGCGGGCTTACTGCCATCCACGTCGAAGTGGCGGGAGGGCTTGTCGGTGCGATCGCTTACTCGCTGCTTGCGGGGTTATCCGTGCCGACCCAGCGCACGCTGATCATGTTGTGCATCTACTTTGGCGCGCGATGTTTGCGGCGCGAGCTGTCGCTCGCGAATGGTCTCAGCATCGCGTTGTTAGGCGTGTTGATCGTCGACCCATTTGCGCCGCTCACGCCCGGTGCATGGCTTTCGTTCGGCGCCGTTGCGGTCATTGGTGCGTGCGCGGGCGGTCGACTACGGCGCGAAGGGACAATTCGAGCATTCAGCCGCGTTCAATGGGTTGTAACCCTTGGCCTGGTGCCGTTTATTGTCCTTTCGTTCGGTGCGCTGTCGTTGGTCTCGCCGTTAGCCAACGCGGTGGCTGTTCCACTGTTTACGTTTTTAGTTGTGCCGCTTTCACTCGTCGGCGCGTTGTGCGCAAGCATTCATCAAGCACTAGGTTTTCCCTTCCTGCAGCTCGCATCTTGGCTGCTCGAGTTGTGTTGGCCCGGGCTTGTGTGGGTCTCTGAATTGCCGCTGGCACAATGGCACTTTGCCTCTCCAAGCGGTTGGCAGTTACTCGCCTTGGTTGCGGGAACACTGCTGCTGATCTCGCCGGGTATTGCACCTATGCGCTGTGCGGGACTCTTGTTGTGCGTGCCCGCGACTTTCAGCGCCGGACCGTCGATCGATGCGCGTGCATTCGAACTCACTGTGCTCGACGTCGGCCAAGGGCTTGCGAGCGTCGTGCGCACTCGCAGTCATGTTCTTGTGTTCGACACGGGTCCGGCATTTCGCAGTGGCAGAGATGCTGCGCAGCTCGCCGTCCTTCCGTATCTGTATGCGATGGGCGTTCGCAAGCTCGACATGCTCGTGGTGAGTCACGACGATATGGATCATCGCGGCGGCATGGATTCGCTGTTGCGTCAAATGCCCGTCGGTGAATCACGCTTGGGCCCTTCAGTGCGTGGCGCAAACCCAGTGCAACGATGCCGTCGCGGTCAGCATTGGACCTGGGATGGAGTGCAGTTCGAATTCATCCATCCAGGCGAGGACGCGTTAGCGGCGGAAAACGAAAGTTCGTGCGTGCTGCTCGTCTCTACCGGCGCGCACCGCGTATTGCTGACCGGCGATATTCAGGACCAAGCCGAAGCCTCTATCGTGGAGTATGGCCTCGTAAACGTGAGTGCAGTGGTCGCGCCCCACCACGGCAGTGCGACCTCCAGCACAGCCGAATTCGTCAACGCGTTGGCTCCGCAGTTCGTGATTTTTTCCACTGGCTATCTGAATCGTTGGGGCTTTCCGAAACCCAGCGTCGTAGCACGCTGGAGTGCCGCGGGTGCGATGACATTCGATACTGCAAAGGCGGGCGCAATCACCCTGTCAGTCGATCCCCGAAAAGAACTGCAGATCGACGAGTACCGCAAGAGCCATCGACGATACTGGCTGCGAATCTCCTAGCTCCTGCGATTCGGCCAGGGCTCCGTCCGCTTGGGCCGCCGAAAGCTGTTAGTATTCCGCGCCAATTCAAACAGCGCCTGTGAGCTCGACGGCACCATGTTCGAAATCGTGAAGTCCGGCGGCGTGATGATGGGACCCATCATCCTCGCGTCGATCATCGCTGCAGCCATCTTTCTCGAGCGGCTCTGGACGCTTCAGCCCAAGCGCGTCTTGCCTGCGGATTTGACCGAAAAGGTCTGGCGTTGGGTCGAGCAACAACAGCTACAGGACAAGCACATCGCAGCGCTTCAACAAAATTCTCCCTTGGGGCGAATCTTGGCGGCGGGTCTGGCGAATCGGCATCGCGATCGGGCCATCATGAAAGAGGCGATCGAGGATGCAGGTCGGCACGTCGTCCACGATCTGGATCGTTTCATCGGTGCGCTCGGAACGATCGCCTCGCTATCGCCCTTGATGGGATTGCTCGGCACCGTGTTCGGCATGATCAGGACCTTCAATTCCATCACCACCGAAGGAATCGGCAATCCAGCGGCGCTTGCCGGCGGCATCGCTGAGGCGCTCGTGTCCACCGCAGCCGGTTTGACGGTCGCGATCCCGGCGCTCATCGGCTACAAGTTTCTGCGCGGCCGAGTCGATCGACTCGTGATTCAAATGGAGAAGGAAGCCATCAAGCTCGTGCAAGCAGTCGAAGGGCAGGGCATAGGAGCCGGGCCGAAGTCATGAACCTACGGCCGCGTCCGCAAGAAGAGCCCGAGCTCAATCTCACATCGCTCATCGATGTGGTCTTGCTGTTGCTGATTTTCTTCATGGTCTCGACCACGTTTGTCGATGAAGCACGAATCCGGCTGCAACTGCCGCAGGCGAGTACGGCTCCGGCCCCGGACCAGAAGAAGGATCCAATCGAGATTGGTGTAACCGCGACGGGCGAATATCGCGTGAATGGTCAGACGCTCATCAATACCAGTCCAGCGACGCTTTCTGCAGCCATTACCAAAATCGCCGGTGAGCGTCGCGATCTTCCAGTGACCATTCGCGCCGATGCGCGAACGACCCATCAATCGGTGGTCACGGCCATGGATGTGCTAGGTCGATTGGGCTTCCGCGCGATCAGCATCGCGACCGTCAATGAGCAGCACGACGCTGCAGCAGCGCACTAGATCGAGCGATGTCTGACCGATCGTCCAAACTTGCCATGCCGCCCAACGCGCGCGAGACGTATTTCCGTCTGCTGCGTTATTTGAAGCCGCATCGCGGTGTCTTCCTGCTGGGCTTGCTGGGCGCGTCTGTCTTTTCCGCCAGCATGGTCGGGTTCAGCGGTTTCGCGAAACAATTCGGTGATGGGACGTTCGAACAGCGCGATCCGCACACCATCGTTTGGTTGCCGGTCGCGCTTATCGGATTGTTCTTGCTGCGCGGATTAGGAGATTTCACGCAGACGTACTGCATGGGATACGTCGGCCGCAAGATCATCAAGCAGATGCGTGGCCAAATCTTCGATCGCCTGATCAATCTTCCGATTGCCTATTTCGATCGCAATTCCAGCGGCGTATTGCTCTCACGTTTGACCTACAACACCGAGCAAATCGGCCAGGCCGTGACCGATTCCATCACGGTGATGATCCGCGAGACGCTCACAATCGTTGGCTCGATCATCGTGCTGTTCTATCTGAACACCAGGCTCACGTTGATCGCCCTTACGATGGGCCCGCTGCTTGCTTGGCTGGTCTCCCTCATCAATCGCAAGTTCCGACGTTACGGGCGTCGCATCCAAGATTCGATGGGCGACATCACCCGCGTCACCAAAGAGACGCTCGAAGCGCCGCGCGTGATTAAGGTCTACAACGCTCAGGCGTATCAATCTGCTCAATTCGAGCAGGTCAACGAACACAACCGCCGCTCGCATATGCGATTGGTGCTGACGAAAGGGTTGTCGAATCCAGTCGTGCAGATGGTGACGGCAATCGGTTCGGCATTCGTGCTGGCAATGGCGATTTCGGACGCGGTTCGCGGTCGCACCACGATGGGCGATCTGCTCGCGTTCCTCGTAGCGCTCGTGAACATCGCGCAACCATTGCGTAGCTTGGTAGGCGTCGCAGGTCCGATGCAGCAGGGAATCGCAGCGGGGCAGAGCATTTTCGAGCTGCTCGATGAGCCCGTCGAAACTGCAGCTGGGCTCAAGATTTCCGGTCGCGTGCGTGGCGACATTGAGTTCCAAGATGTGTCGTTCGCATACCCGGCCGGTAAGGGAGTGGCTCTGCAGCATGTCAGTTTGCGTGCACGCTCGGGAGAGACGGTTGCGATCGTGGGGCGATCCGGAAGCGGCAAGTCAACGTTGGTGAATTTGCTGCCTCGCTTTTACGACGTGAGCGGCGGATCGGTGCGAGTCGATGGCCATGATGTGCGCGAGTACGACCTCGCGGATTTGCGCGAGCAGATTGCGCTGGTGAGCCAAGAGGTTGTGCTTTTCAACGACACGATTCGCGCGAACATCAGTTTTGGCCGCGATGTATCTGCGGCTGCGGTGGAGGAAGCAGCCCGCGCAGCTCACGTCTTGGAATTCGCGCGAGACTTGCCGGCAGGATTGGACACGATGGTCGGCGATCGAGGCGTGCTGCTCTCAGGTGGGCAGCGCCAGCGCATATCCATCGCACGCGCGCTGCTGAAGAACGCACCCATTCTGATTCTCGATGAAGCGACATCTGCCCTCGACTCCGAAGCCGAGCGCGTTATCCAAGATGCCCTGCAGGAGCTCATGCACAACCGCACGACACTGGTGATCGCGCATCGGCTCTCCACCGTCGAGCGCGCAAATCGAATCGTCGTGCTCGAGGCGGGTCAAGTCATCGAATCGGGTGCGCACGATGAATTGATGCAGCTCGACGGACAGTACGCTTCCCTGCATCGCATGCAGTTCAACGCCTGAGCTGATTCTTCGGCGCTAACCTACGGCAGTCAGCGCATCGATCATGTCCGCCGACGCGTTCTTCCAAACGGTTTGGTATCGCAGCAAACCTTCGTGGGTTTCCAGCTTACTGCTGCCGTTGGCCTGGATCTTTGCATGCGTCGTCCACGTTCGGCGCTTTGCGTATTCCTCTGGTCTTGCACGACAACGCCGTCTAGTGCGGCCGGTCATCGTCGTTGGCAACATTACGGTCGGCGGCACTGGGAAAACTCCAGTCACGATTTGGCTCGCGAACAGACTCGCGGCGAGGGGGCGCAGGGTTGGGATCGTGCTCCGCGGATACGGAGCGAAGCCCGCGTCGTTGCCTTTGGTTGTCGACGCGAATACCCCATGGCAAAGCGCCGGTGACGAAGCGTGCGTGATTGCGCAAGCGACGCAGGCGATTGTCGTCGTGGATCCTGATCGAGTTCGTGCCGCCGAGAAGGCGATCGCATTGGGCGCCGAGATCGTGATATCGGACGATGGATTGCAGCATCTGCGGCTCGGACGCGATTTCGAACTTGCCGTATTGGATGCAACTCGCGGACTCGGCAATGCGCGCATGTTGCCAGCAGGACCGCTGCGCGAGCCGGAGAAACGACTAAGCACGGTCGATGTCTGCGTCTTTATGCATCGCGACGCGGGCGCAGTCAAAACCGACATCATTTCGGCTCGCAGTCGCTCAATTCATGCTCGCGCCCATTTGGGCGAGGCTCGATCGTTGGTGGGATCCGCGTCGCGAGTTCTTTCTGACTTCGCTGGCCAACGGGTTCATGCAGTTGCGGGAATCGGTAATCCAAGCGCGTTCTTTGCCATGTTGCGAGCGGCCGGCGTGCAGGTCGTCGAGCATTCTTTTCCAGATCATGCAGTTCTGGCGCGCTCTGATTTGGATTTTAGCGATGATGCTCCGCTGCTGATGACGCTGAAGGATGCCGTAAAATGTCGCGCGTTTGCTGATGAGCGCATGTGGGAGGTACACATGGATATCGCCATGGACGCGCAGGTTTCGGATCACTTGATCGATGAGATCGATCGGATCATCGTGTCACATCGTTCCAATCCTCGAAGTACTTAAGCGAGTCGTGCGATGGATTCTAAATTGCTGGACATTTTGGCCTGTCCGCTGTGCAAGGGCCCGCTGCATTACGTGAGAGCGCAACAGCTGTTGGTGTGTCGAGGCGATCGACTTGCGTACCCGATTCGCGATGGCATTCCCGTGATGCTCGAAGAAGAAGCGCGGCAGTTGGAGCCCACGGACCCGCTGCTAAAAGAGTGAATGCGAGCCGTGACACTCGAATTCAAAGTCGTCATTCCGGCGCGATATGGATCAACGCGGCTGCCAGCTAAACCGCTGCTGCACATCGGTGGTCATCCGATGATTCAGTGGGTGATTGCTGCTGCGCTGCGAAGCGGCGCGAGCGAAGTATTGGTCGCAACGGACGATCAACGCGTCGCAGGTGCGGCTGTCCATCCGAAGAATGCGACTTCCATGGCCGTCGTGACGCGAGCCGATCACCTTTCAGGCACAGACCGCATTTACGAAGTGGCACAGCAGCGCAATTGGCCCGCATCGACCATTGTGGTCAATGTTCAGGGAGACGAACCGCTGCTGCCGCCGCAGTTGGTGCGTCAGGTTGCCGAGCTGCTGTACGCGAGTCCTGACGCTCATGTCGCAACGCTGTGCACTCCCATTCGCAGCGCACAGGAACTCCTCGATCCCAATGTGGTCAAGGTGGTGATGCGATCAGATTGCTCGGCGCTGTACTTCAGCCGCGCACCGATTCCTTGGCATCGGGATGGGGCGCAGCAAGGCTTGATGAGTCAGACCAGCATACAAGGTGCGTATCGGCACCTCGGCATTTATGCCTACCGTGTTTCAGCGCTGCGGCGAATCACTGCGCTTCCGCCCGGAGAATTGGAGCTGACGGAGAAGTTAGAGCAGTTGCGCGCACTACAGGCAGGCATGTCGCTGATGGTTGCCGTTGCGAAAGAAGTGCCGGGCGCAGGCGTCGACACCGAAGAGGACCTAGAGCGCGTGCGCGCGGATGTCGCAAATCGCGGCGTCACTTTGAGCATTTAGTGAATAGCTGAGCGATCGGGGCACTGCGATGCGAATCCTTTTTGTCTGCATGGGCAACATTTGCCGCTCACCGACTGCAGAAGGCGTGTTCCGTCGCGTGATGCAAGTGCATGCGCCTGATCTGAAGATCGAGATCGATTCGGCGGGCACTCACGAATACCACGTGGGCAGCGCGCCCGACCGTCGTGCTGTTGCCGCTGCTGCCCGTCGGGGAATCGATCTGTCCGGTCTGAGAGCGCGTCATGTTAGCGAAGCCGATTTCGAACGCTTCGACCTCATCCTGGCGATGGATGAAGAAAATCTGCTCGAGCTGAGGCGCAGGGCGCGTGGTGAGCATCACCAACGGATCCGCCTGATGATGGAGTTCGCGCCGTCGGCGCTGTCGCGCAGCGTTCCGGATCCTTATTACGGCGGCCCCGAGGGATTCGAAAACGTTTTAGATCTACTTGAAGAGGCAGCGCAGGGGCTGCTCGAATACGTACGCCGTTCAAGCCAGGCGTGACGTGAGCTCATTAGAGCCCACGTCACGCTCATTGCTCATTCGTCTCGGCGCACGGGACCGCTCGGTCCCCAAGACGTGCTGGTCGGGCTAGGAGACGAACTCCACACCGTAAAGGACTTCGCGTGGTCTCCCTCGTGACTTCCGGCATTCTCCCTCGCTGCGCTCTCGGCACGTTGCGACGGCTCGTGGCCGTGATCGGCTCTGGGCTCCTCGTGGCGAGGTGCGCCTAGATCCAGACTGTGCTGCGCTTCGCGACGTGCTTCGTTCGCGGGGCCAGATGTCTCAGATCTACCTTCGGCCCGCATCTCTGAGCGATGTTCACCTTCGCCGGCAGTAGCAGCCTGGTCGTTCCCGTGCCCTTGTTGGCGTGCATGTCCGTCCTCTGAGCCTCCACGACCCCGACCGCCGCGGCGCCGACGGCCGCGTCGTCCGCGTCCCGAGCGCTCGCGATCGCCTCGTCCTTGCTCCGGTGCCCCAGAGCCTTCAACACGCTCACTGGACGCCGGGGGTGCAGTTGGCGTGACTTGTGGGGGCGCAGCTTGTGCGCGTGGCGCTGGTTGAGCATGCGGCTGCGTCTTGTGTTCGGCGCGTGCGTGATCGTGTGAGTGATCGCGTGCGGGCTTGCGTTCCTGTCGATGCTCTTTGCGCGGCTCTTGTGTGGGGCGGTCCTTTGCTTCGTGGCGACCTCGGTCTCGATCGCGTCCACCACGACCGTGACGATCGCGCTCGCGCGGGTGGCGCGACTCCGGGCGATCGCGACGCATCTCGGGCCGCGGGCGCGCGCTCGGCTTTTCCGGGGCAGCTGCCTGTCCGGCCCCGCCAAAGAAGAAGCGCCACAAACGGACGAAGATCCCGATCTGCTCAGCGGGTTTCGCGGCGGCCGCGACTTCCGCAGCCACCGAGGGTGGCGGCGGCAGACTTGGAATCGTGGAAGTGACGACGGCAGCCGCCACGGGCTGACGCTGCTCTCGTTTCGCTGCTTCATCGACGCTGGGTGTGGGCACAACCGGGATTTGATGACTGACCCCGCTGTTCTCAGGCAGGCCCGCTTCATCGTCGCGAATGCGGCGAATTTCATATGCCGGCGTTTCCATGTAGCGGTTCGGTACGAGCACGACCTGAACTTTCGTCTTGCTCTCGATTCCGTGCAGCGCCTCGCGTTTCTCGTTCATGAGATAGGTCGCCACTTCCACCGGCAACTGCGCGATCACTTTAACGGTGCGATCCTTGCGAGCCTCCTCGCCGATCAGACGCAACAATGCGAGCGCGAGCGACTCCACGCTACGGATGCTGCCCATTCCATTGCAACGCGGGCAATTGATGTGTGCCGACTCGCCAATTGACGGACGCAGTCGTTGGCGCGACAGCTCGAGGAGTCCGAAGCGCGAGATCCGTCCAATCTGGATGCGCGCGCGATCCTGCTTCACGGCATCGCGTAAGCGGTCTTCAACAGCCCGCTGATTCTTCTGCGATTCCATATCAATGAAGTCGATCACGATCAAACCGCCGAGATCGCGCAGCCGCAATTGGCGTGCGATTTCGTCTGCCGCTTCGAGGTTGGTGTTCAGCGCCGTCGTTTCGATGTCGCTGCCGCGCGTGGCGCGCGCCGAGTTGATATCGATTGAAACGAGTGCTTCCGTCGGATCGATAACGATCGAGCCGCCCGATGGAAGATTGACCTTGTGCGAATGCGCCGACTCGATTTGGTTTTCGATTTGGAAGCGCGTGAACAGCGGTACTTCGTCTTCGTACAGCTTCAGCTTACGCAAGCCTGCGGGCATGAAGCGCTGCATGTATTGCTGGGCTTCGTTGAAGACTTCTTGGCTGTCGACCAGGATTTCGCCAATGTCGTCGGCCAAGTAGTCGCGCAGTGCACGAATGATGGCTTTGGACTCTTGGTAGATCAGGAACGGCGCAGAGCGGCTTTGAGCGGCTTCGGCAATGGCATTCCATACCTCGCGCAGATTGCTCAAGTCCCACTGGAGTTCTTCTGCGGAACGCCCCACACCTGCGGTGCGAACGATGGCGCCCATCCCTTCGGGGATCTGAACCTGGTCCAGCGCTTCGCGCAACTGTTCGCGGTCTTCACCTTCGATGCGCCGAGACACGCCGCCTGCGCGTGCGTTGTTCGGCATCAAGACCAAGAATCGACCTGCGAGGCTGATGAAAGTTGTGAGGGCAGCGCCTTTGTTGCCGCGCTCTTCTTTTTCGACTTGAACGATGACTTCCTGTCCTTCATCCACCAATTCGCGGATGTTCATGCGTCCGCCGGACTGCGGCGGTGCTTTGAAATATTCCTTCGAGATTTCCTTCAGCGGCAGAAAGCCGTGGCGTTCCGCACCGTAATCGACGAAGCAGGCCTCGAGACTGGGCTCGACGCGCGTGATTCGACCTTTGTAAACGTTGGCTTTCTTTTGTTCGCGTGAGGGAATTTCGACGTCTAGATCGTAGATTCTTTGTCCATCAACCAGTGCGACTCGCAACTCTTCTTCCTGAGTTGCATTGACGAGCATTCGCTTCATGAGACCCTTCTAAGTATTCGTGAAGGGCCGCGAGATCACGCACGGCGGGCGTTAGCGGTGGACGGAAGGTTGGATCGGGGAAGGAGTTCATCCGATTTAATTGCGCGGCTTGTGACCCGGCGCGATTTCTTGTCCATTCACTTGTTGGCCCGCTCGCTACGCTTTCGTCGACCCAGATCCCGAGTTGCAGGTCAGGCATCGCCGTTCGCGCGGCCGAGCGATGGTTCACCGAAACGATGTCTGCTTAAGTCGGGGGACGATGGCATCGCTGGGCGATGGCCGTGCGCGACCGGAGTGACGTTACTCCAACGGCTCGCATCGCATCGTCGACATTGACTTGAGTGCGACAGGCTCTGGCGGAACCAACTAAGATGCAGCGCCCCTGCATTGATCGATTGCAGATCACTTCGGGAACGCCACGTGTGTGCTGGGCTCGCAAGGCTCTTCGAGAGTCGAACGCTGCGCGCCACAGCGGAAAAACGGCCGGAATATAACAGGGCAGGGTAGTCCAATCAATGGCTTACAACGGTTTTGTTTGATTTAGCTGTTCATGCGAAAGACACCCGCCGCTGCCCGACGAATGTCGTCCGTCCAGCCAAAATCCTCCGCGCCGCGCGAACCTGAGCATATCGGCGTCCGGCATGTCGTCGCCGGTGAAGGCGATGCAGGGCAGCGCATCGATAATTTCTTGCTACGGCACCTGAAGAATCTGCCCAGAAGCCGGGTGTATCGCATCCTAAGAACCGGCCAAGTTCGCGTGAACGGCAAGCGTATTGGACCCGATTTCAAGCTGTCGGATGGAGATCAGGTTCGGATCCCACCGGTTCGCCTGGAACCAAAAGCTGAAGCTGCGGCTCCTTCGCGCTCGCTCCGCGACTACATCGACAAGGCTATTCTGTATGAGGACCGAGATCTGCTGGTCGTTAACAAGCCTGCAGGTATCGCAGTGCACGGCGGGAGCGGGTTGAGCTTCGGCGTGATTGAGGCATTGCGAGCAATGCGGCCTGAGCTCGCCGAACTGGGGTTGGCGCACCGACTCGACCGCGAAACGAGCGGTTGCTTGATCGTTGCGAAGCGTCGCGCAGCGTTGCGCGAACTTCATGCGCTGCTGCGTGAACGTGAGATGGAAAAGACCTATCTCGCGTTGCTATGCGGACGATGGCCGCTCGGAAACAAGACCTTGGACCTGCCCTTGAAAACGAATCTGAAGCAGGGCGGCGAGCGGGTCGTAAAGGTCCACGCCGACGGGCAACAGGCGATCAGCACATTCACGCCGATCAAGCATTTCGGGAAGCTCGCGACTTTGGTGGAGGTATCGATTGGCACTGGGCGTACTCATCAAATCCGAGTTCACGCGGCCCATGCCGGCTATCCGATCGCGGGAGACGACAAATACGGCGATCGGGAACGGGAGGCGGCGCTCAAGGCGCTGGGCCTGAATCGTATGTTCCTGCACGCGTTACGTTTACGGTTCCAGCGACGCGGCACACCTGACCCATTCGAAATCGAGGCGCCGCTTCCGGCTGAATTGCAGGATGTGCTCGAGGCTCTTAAGCGGCAGAAGTGATCGGGGCCTTAGGGAACCTGGAATCCGTGACGTCGCAACGCTCCGGCAAGCCAGATCAGCGGAAGTCCGACCAAAGCCGTGGGGTCGCTTGATTCGACTCGCGTGAACAGACTGATGCCCAACGCTTCCACTTTGAATCCGCCGGCACAGTCGTACGGCTTGTCGCGCGCGACATAACGACGAATTTCATTGTCTGTCAGTTCGCGAAAGTAAACGGTGGTAATGTCGCAGTGACCTTCGTTGGCTCCGCTTGATGAATCGACCACGTGGACGGCAGTGTGGAACTGCACGCGCTGTCCGCTGAGTGCCTTGAGCTGAGCAATCGCTCGTTCGCCAGAACCGGGCTTGCCGAGCACTTCCCGGCCGCAGACCGCCAGTTGATCCGAGCCGATTACAAGCGCCTTGGTTTGTCGCGCGGCTACGGCGTCAGCCTTTGCTCGTGCCAGCCGGTTAACCAAATCAAGGGGCGTCTCGCCGGGGAGAGGCTCTTCGTCGACATTGGAGGCTGCGACTGTGAACGCAATTCCGAGCCGTTCCAGCAGCTGTTTTCGGTACAAGGACGTTGAGCCTAGAACCAGACGCAGCCCTGTCATGCTGACCGCACTCATGGGGCGCACTCTCGAATCAGACGATCCCTTATAAAAACAAGCATTTAAGCCCTCTTTTTGTTTTGACAGGCTGGGGGGTCGCCGCTAGTATACGCGCCCCATGCCACGAGCCCCGGCCGCTTCAGACTTCACCGTGGACGCGAAGGTGCAGGCGCGGGCGCGGAATTTAATCGAATATCACTTTACCGCAGCCGATCTGCCGAGGCTGACGCAAGCAGGCGCTGGATCGGACTCGGTTGTGGACGTGCGTTTGAGTTTCTCGGAGTACGACACGCTGCCCGCGATACACGGATCGCTGCACGGCACGGTGATGCTCGAGTGTCAACGTTGTCTAGACTTCGCGCCGATCGGCATTCGCGATGAGTTCAACGTCGTCATCGTGGATCGAGAGCGCAGCGACGAACCCGGCGGCTACGAGCCGATCGTTGCAGATGCCGGGCATCTGGATGTCCGTTGGTTGACGGAAGAGCAGGTGCTCCTGTCGTTGCCGCTCGTAGCACTGCATGAGGATGAGAATTGCGGCGATCGAACGTCCGATCCAACCGCGGCCGCGCCGAACGATGAAGAAGAAATTCGGCAGCAGCCATTTAAAAACCTGCGCGACTTGCTGCGCAAAGACTGATTTTCTATTGGAGAGTTCGAGCCATGCCCGTTCAAAAAAGCCGCAAAACGCCTTCGAAGCGTGGAATGCATCGTTCACATGATGGGCTGAGCCGTCCCGCTCTGTCCGTCGATCCGACTTCCGGCGAAACGCATTCGCGTCATCGCATTACTCCCGATGGCTTCTATCGCGGCAAGAAAGTCATCGAAACCCGCGACAAGAACGACGCCGAATAACGCTCGAGGCGGCATCCAGAGCGCCGCCTAAATTGCTTGAGCAACTCCCGACCTATCACGATTGCCGTCGATGCGATGGGCGGCGATCACGGGCCGTCCGTCACGGTCCCGGCTGCGCTACAAGTTCTGCAAGCGCAATTGGATTTGCGCGTGATCTTGGTCGGTCAGCGCGAGCCGATTCAAGCCCAACTCGCCGCGGCAAAAGCCAAGCTCGACGATCGACTAACGCTGCAGGAAGCAAGTCAATTAGTCGGTATGGACGAGAAGCCGCAGGATGCTCTGCGCAAGAAGAAGGATTCTTCGATGCGCGTCGCTATCGATCTGGTGAAGGCTGGCACCGCGGATGCCTGCGTCAGCGCCGGCAATACGGGCGCGCTGATGGCCACCGCCCGATTCGTTCTGAAAACGATCGAAGGCATTGACCGCCCTGCAATCATCTCTCGCATCCCCGCACGGCATGGACATACACATATGCTGGATTTGGGTGCGAACTCACAATGCACCGCCGATCATCTATTTCAGTTTGCAGTGATGGGTACCGTGGTTGCGGCCGACACAAACGGGATCGCTCGCCCTCGCGTCGGGATCTTGAATATCGGTGAGGAAGAAACCAAAGGCGATACCGTGGTGCAGGAAGCCGCAGCGCTACTGTCTCGGAGCAAGCTCAACTACATCGGGTTCGTTGAGGGCAACGACATCTTTTCCGGCGATGTTGACGTTGTGGTGACGGACGGATTTACGGGCAATGTCGCATTGAAAAGCATGGAGGGGGTTGTGAACATGTTGGTCACGACCGCCAAAACCGAATTCACGCGTAATCCGCTGCGGTATTTCGCAGCAGTGGCCTCGTTGCCGGTGTTTCGTTCGATTCGCAAGCAATTCGATCCGCGCAGTTACAACGGGGCCGGCATGGTTGGGCTCGCTGGCATCGTAATTAAGAGTCACGGCAGCGCCGATATGATCTCCTTTGCGAACGCAGTGCGGGTTGCCGCTGTCGAAGCACGTAAAGGCGTTCCGACCCAAATCGCAAATTTGCTTCGCGAACAGTTGGTCGCGTAGCGCCTTATCAGCCCGCGCGCGGCTGAGTATGCTTGTCACGCCACTTCGTTGTTGAACTACGCATGTTTGCACGTCGCCTCATTTCTGCTTGTCTAGCTGGCTGTGCGCTGGCCTTCGCCGCCGTTTCCGTTCAAGCGGCAACTTATGTCCTGCCGTCTCCGCCTGACACCGTGGTGGGCGAACTCCAGTACACGATCGCCCAGCACGAAGACACGTTGTTGGATATCGGTCGGCGTTTCAGTGTCGGGTATGAAGAAATCGTCGCGGCAAATCCAGGGGTGGATCCTTGGTTACCGGGCGAGGGGACGCGCGTGCTCATTCCGTCACGGTATATCCTGCCCGACGCTCCTCGCGAAGGCATCGTCGTGAGCCTTGCCGAGCACCGCCTGTATTACTTCCCGAAGCCCAAAGCGGGTGAGCCGGCAATCGTCAAAACCTATCCAGTCAGCATCGGCAAGATGGATTGGAAGACACCGCTGGGTCTCACACGCATCGCCAACAAAAGAGTGAAGCCGATTTGGTATCCGCCCGAGTCGGTGCGAAAAGAACACGAACTCGACGGGCGACCGCTGCCAAAGGCTGTTCCGCCCGGCCCGGACAATCCTCTCGGCGAATACGCGATGCGTCTAGCAATTCCAGGTGGCGCGTATTTGATTCACGGCACCAATCGACCCGCCGGCGTCGGTATGGAAGTGACTCACGGATGCATTCGCATGTATCCAGAAGATATCGAAGAGTTCTTCAAGTTGGTCGCAGTGAATACGCCCGTGCGGATGATCGATCAGCCGTACAAGATGGGATGGAAGGGCGATGATCTGCTGATCGAAATTCATGCTCCGTTGGCTGGGACGGATTCCCCAGAGGAGCATAGTCTTACCAACATCACTCGGTTGCTGGTCTCGGCAACACAAGACAAGACCGTGGCGATCGACTGGGCAAAAGCAGAGCGCGAGTTTTCGCGAGCCTCCGGCGTGCCGGAATCAGTGATGTTGCAGCCAGTTATCCAGCCACTCCCGCCCATCACCTCGGCAAACGCAAATGAAGCGGTGGGTGCGATCTCTCCCTAGTCGATAACTCGGCGCGCGCTTACCTGCGTACTGTTAGACTTCGCGCGCGAGCCCTGCGGCGGAGGTCGACTTAATCCACCGAGTTAGTCCATGACTGATGCTGTGGGGCTCGCCTTCGAATCCCAATCAGTTTTCTCTTCGGGCGCTCGCCTCTCGCCGACTGGGATAGATCTCCGGGAAGCGCGCCAATTCCACAGGCCAAAAAAAACGCCGCGGTCTGCACCGCGGCGTTTTTGTTTCATCGAAGTGAATCGAATTACTTCGATACGGACTTCTTAAACACGCGATCGATCTTCTCGTTCGTCGCGTCGCAGCAAGCCTGGCTGGCTTGAGCGGCCTGCAGCGCCTGATTCGCGGCGCTCTGGGCGCTGTCAGCGGCTGAACGAGCGGACTGTGCAGCAGAAGCCGCAGAGTCAGCAGCAGCCTTGGCGGCAGCAGCGTCTTGCACGGCCTTGTCCGCCGTCGCCTTGATTTCGTCTACCGACTTCTGCGAAACGCAGCCGCCAGCAGCAATCAGAGCGAGAGCAGCAACGCCCGCCTTCAGAGAGGTAGAGATCGTCTTATTCATGACTTTTTTCCCCTTCAATACTGGGTCAGACAAAAAAGGACCAGAGCGACAAATTTTCACGCCTACTAATACACGAGAGTTATGGCTGGTTCCCGTGGATCATGCCCAAAACCCTGAGTTGCTTGTAAAAGGTTTCAGGCAATGCGTGGGCGCGAAGGATACAAGATTGGGCTAGTGCGCGAAAGGCTGAGCTCACAAGCGTCGTGCGGAAGCGACACTACCAACATTCGCTCATGGGAGCCGATCCGGTTCGCCCCTTAACGTTTGCGTCCGTATACGTCAGCGTTCCGCATCGAGTGTCCTTGGTCTGTGCACCTTGGGGGATCGCGCTGAGCGTGTAATTGGTCAGGGGCGGAGCGGGGCTAACTGTTACCTGATATCGCCCATGTTCTGTTGTGAAGGGGAAAGTCATACAGCCGCTGAAACTATTCGATGCAGTGAAACAGCGCTCCAGCTGTTGTGCCGTCTGCATGAGCGCAGTCTTGCCTTCCGTTCGATGCGACTTCAGCACCTGATCTTGATAGCTCGGATAAGCGATCGCAGCCAAAATGCTGATCACTGCGACGACCATCATTAGCTCCATCAAGGTCATCCCCGATACATGTCTATTCGCGCGCATGTTGCACCCCGGTCTCTATCGGATTTGTCGCCAAGATTGACGCCCGCGCGCGTTGTCGCCAGGGCTTCCTTGAATACCGAAGATGTCGTCGCCGCCAAGCGGATTTGGACCTGTCCGGTCTCTGTCATCACCCGAGACGTAGTAGTAATCGGCATTGTTGCCCGCGATGACGCCTGGGGTGGTGCCGTAGTCCACTTGCACGGTAACGGAAGCAGGCGGAATTTGCTGCGTATTGTTGTTGGGAAGTGTCACGGTTGCCTGGTCAGACGCATCGATAACACCGTCGCCGTTGAGGTCAAAGGGTGCGCTAGGCAGTCTGCTGCCGCTGGCAGCATCAAGTTGGGTCAATCGTGTCTTGCCCCCAGGAGTACATGGATCTGAACCAGGCACGATGGTGATAAACGTGATCCGACCATTACGGATTCTGGGATTTGAAATCATCCGTTCACCTTCCGCTGTGCCACTCGCCTTGACGAGATCCAGGTACCAACCTCGTTTGTTGCTCGGAACCGTGTTGTCAGAGGTGAGGCGGACCTCAACAGAATTGCTGCCAAAAGTCTGCGTGAATTCATCCGTGACTGTTTGCTGCTGCAAATCGCTCGCGCGCGCTCCCACTACATCGCTATTCGTATTGGTATTGTTGTCGTAGATACCATAGAGCGATTGCTTCGATTGGTCGCTCTTGTCGGAGGTTTCGAGAAATTTCCCCGTGCCAAATAGAACAATTGCACCGGTGCTTCCCGGCCCCCGCGCGATTCGAACTTGGGACGTGATCGGTTGGCGATTCCCAGATCCATCTTTAGCGACGAATAGTGGGGCTGGGTCGCTGCCTGCGTCCGTATAAGCGACCTTCCAGTTGGCAGTCGATGCGTTATCAAGATTGAATTTCCATAGATTTCCAAAAAGATCGCCCGCGTACACGTTCTCGACCACACCATCACCGTCGAGATCGGACGCCGTGATGGACGCCAATCCGTTGGGTTTGCCTCCAGAATAGGTTGCGCTGGTACCGACCTTTGTGGTGATTTTCTTCGACCACGTGCCCTTAACGTCTACGACGTAGAGCACTGCTTCGCCGGTGGTGCTGGCGCGACCGTCACTGATGGTGTTGTTGTAGCCGTTTCCAAAGATCACCACCCATCCTGCTTTGGTCTTGGCGATGACCGGCTGACTGTATGTGTAGCCTAAGTCGGGGTCATTGGCGTCTGTGAACTCCCACATCAGCAAGCCATCTTGAGCTGACGAGCTGTACTGCGCGTTGCCCTCACTGAACTTGCTCGGATCAGTAATGTTGAGCGCATAGATTCCCTGACCGCCTGAATTCAATCCCCCCGCAAGCACGGTTTTCCAGCTGCTATCGAAATATGCATCTCCCACGCTTGGCGACCCGTCCACGTAGAACTTGTGCGTGTAGCCTCGATTGCTCAAGAGCTTTAGATAGGGGAAGACAGGGCTGGGAATGAAACCAAACAGTTCACTTCCGCTGTTCGCGTCGAACGCGTGCAACATTCCATCGTTCGCTCCGACGTAGACGACTTGCGTGCGTGAAGCGTTTGTCGTCTTAAACGTGGAGTAAGGAGCGGTAGGCTCGATCGAATCGCTATACGTGAACGAAGGCCGACCCACGAAGGCAGGTGACGAATTAATAATGTCGCCGAGCTTGGTCTTGCGAGTACGGAACGTACCGCCATTGACAGCCTCGTATGTCGCATCGCCCCTGAGATAATTCAAGCGTCGCTGCTCCAATGTCGCATTCCACGGCGAGGATGTCGCGTTGTCGAGTTGGTGCTTTCGTGTAGCGTCGATCCCGGTCGTGGAGCTGCCCGTAAATCTGAAGGGCACCGCAGTTCCGTTCGTATTTACAGCGATGATCTTACGGCTCCCAAAATCTGCAATCTGTGTCGCGGCATCCCAACTGGGAGTAGATCCGAGAGAGCCGTTGGAGTTGATTGGATAA
>JAEWBG010000073.1 GCA_023391335.1 Pseudomonadota bacterium
CGTGTAGATCTCGAGCCGATAACTGAAGTTGAAGAGACGCTCGGTTCGATCTCTTTCCCAAATGAGGGAATCGAAAGGCGATAACAAAGCGCGCTGTTCGGTTTGCTTCGGGATGCGCACGTCGCGATGGAGGTAGGCCTGCTGCTTCCATCCGTCCACGCGAATTGGCGTCAACGCGCCCTCTTCCACCAATTCGCGCAGTCGCTCATTCGCATCGGCGGTTGGTAGACGGAAGTAATCGCGCAGATCTCGCAATGTGCCCACGCCCAGAGCGCGTGCGGCAATCTCCATCAACGCTCTTTGTGCCTCTGCCTTTGAAGGGGTGGACTGACGATAGATCTCGCAGGGAATGATCCGCTCAGTCAGGTCATAGCGGCGTTCAAAATTGCGGCGTTCCGAAGTGCTGACTTCACCGGTCCAGAACAGCCACTCCATGATTTCCTTGGCTTGACTCCAACCCCACCATGACCCTTTCCCGCGCTGCGACCCTTCCAATTCGCTCGCGCTCAGCGGCCCTTTATCCCGGATCTGCGCCAAGGCGTTTGCGACCAAGTCCTTGTGCTCGAGTGCATAGCGGCGCAGTCGATTCCAGATTCCCACTCCGCTTCGCGCGTTTTCCATTCGCCAGCGAAATAGAGGTTGATGCTCGATCGGCAGCAGCGAGGCTTCGTGCCCCCAATATTCGAATAGCTTTGCCGCCGAGCGATCGTAGGCCAGCTCTTCGAGCCAGGCGCGCGGGTAAGAGCCACGCCGAGAATATGCCGGTAAGTAGTGAGAGCGCACGAGCACGTTCACGGAATCCATTTGTACTGCACCGAGGCTTCGCACCAGCGCAGCAAATTCATCACGCGTGAGTTTCTTGCGTGAGGGCACGAACTGCTGTGCAGTAAGCGCGATGCGACGTGCTTCTGCGATCGAGATCGATTCGCGGATCGGCATCAATGCAGCGGAAAGAATTGTGGCAGTAACCAACTCAAGGTGAGCCACATGATAATGGTCAGCGGCACGCCGGCGCGAACGAAGTCGCGGAATGCGTAACCACCCGCGCTGTACACCAACAGATTGCAGTTGTCCGCCATCGGCGTTGCAAATCCCATATTCACGCCGAACAGCACCGCAAGCACGAACGGCTCAGGCGCGACCCCGAGTTGTCGAGCAAGCTCAACCGCAATGGGTGTGCCGATGACCGCGGCGGCGCTATTCGAAATCAAGTTACCCAATACCGCCATCAGCAGCATGGTCGCACTCATCAGCGCAACGGGAGGCAGGCTACCGCTCGCAAGTACAAGCAATTTGGCGATGAACTGCGCACCGCCGGTCGTGACGAGCGCCAGACTGATCGCGAGACTTGCAACCGTGAGCAAGATCATCGACGTATCGAGCGCACGAGTGGCATCCCGCCATTTGAGGCAACCCGTAACGACCATCAGCAGCACGCCGGTGACAGCCGCAATGGCGACGGGCATGAGGCGGAACGACGCGACTAGCACGATGCCAATCATGATCATCATCGCGATCGGCGCCTTTGCGGTCAGCGGAACGTTGGTCGTCGCATCGAGCACCATCAGTTCCGAACGTTGTTTCAGACCGCGGATCTGCTCTTCAGGCCCCTGCACCAGCAGCACATCGCCGACGTGAAGCTGCACGTCGCGTAAGCCTGAGCGACCGAGCACTTCGGATTCGCCGGGTCGATGCAGCGCCAAGGGAATGAGCTGGTAGTGCCAATCGAAATTCACTTTTGCCAGCGTGCGATCGCGCAGCGGCGAGGTGGGTGTCAACACGAGTTCGGCGGTTTGTTGGTCGGGCGCGGTAAACGGATGATCGGCATCCACTGCGCGCTCGCCTGAATAGAGCGTTGCACCTAATGCGGATGCGTATTGCATCAGACGCTCCGGTGTATCGCGCAAGACGAGTTGATCTCCTGATCGCAGTTCGAGATCAGGCAAGGGCGAAATGGAAAGCCCCGGCGGCCGCAACACCGCATGGGCATTCAATTCGCCTTGAGCGAGCTTGCGAGCCTCGGCCAGCGTAAGTCCTGTTGCAGCGCTCGTGTCCAGAAGCCGCAGCCGAGCCTCGAATACGCGCGGTGAACTCTCGCCGAAGACAGGTGGACGATCCGGCAACAAACGTGGCGCGATCAGCCACAAGTACAACAAGCCCGGGATCGCGGCGAGCGCGGCAGGCATGAAGAAATCGAACATGTGGAAGCGCGGCAATCCCAGCGCCGCCGCGCTGCCGATCACAAGGAGGTTCAGGGATGTCCCAATCGGCGTTCCCATGCCGCCCATCTGCGCTGCAAAGGTCATCGGCATCAAGAGCTTCGCCGGCGAAATGCCTGATCGAAGTGCCACACCGGTCAACAACGGGATCATTAACACGACCTGCGGCGTGTTGTTCATGAACGCACTGATGATCGCGGTGACCAGCAGCACTGATCCTTGGGCCAGCCACGCATTGAAGTTCCACAACCGACCGATCAATCGCGCAAGCGGCGTGAGGGCTCCGGTGGACACCAACCCCTGACTCGCCATCATCAACGCACAGATCGCAATGAGCGCTTCGTTGCCGAACCCCGCGAAGAATCCGATGGGCTCGAAGTCTTTGCCGTGCGGGTGGTAGGGAAAGACGGTGAACCCTATCGCCAGCACCGCGAGCACCAACAGGCTCGAGGTCTCGACGGGGAGGGTCTCGCGCGAGAATAGGTACAGCGCACCGACCGTCAAAACCATGACGGCAATCGCGTGAGGCTCGGGGATCGGCATCCTTGTTGTCGTATGGCCTTGGTGTGCTTCAACAATCCGGAGCCGAAACTGGTTCCGGCAATCCATTCTGCCGAAGCATGGTGGGGGAAGCACCTATTCTGCGCGACGAGTTTGCATCACCGCGAGTGCGGGCCAGCCTGGATGCGCTTTCCTGTCGAAGATGACTGACGGTTGCACGCCGGCCACCCAGAATGACTTTCGCACTCACAGCAAGGAACCCGCATGAACACGTCGCAGCCGGAGTTCTCGATCGAGCTGACCGCCCAGGAACTGGTGGGCCCGTACCCGCGGGCCGACATCGTAGAAGTCGAAGACCTGTGGACGCTCGATCCCCTTCTAAGAACCTGCAGGGACGCAATCAATGACGATCGGCTACTGCCTCCCACTGCGGACGAAGTCGAACTGGACCTCACGCCCGCGCAAATCGAATTGCTGTTGTTGACGGGGTCGATGGGAAGGTAGGTGAGGGAGTGAGCGCGAGCCGTGCTCGCGTGAGAGTTGCACGTGAGAGACGCAGGGAAGCGCAACTAGCTGCGGTTTCACCAGAAGGCTCGCGTAGTTCTCGGCCGCTGCGCGAGATTGGGGATGCCGCGTCGGGATCGGATTGAACGGCGGGGTGCTGGCTCAATTTCCTGATGAGCTACTCATCTCACTGCCTTCACGCGCAGCTTTCACTCCCTCACTTGCGCCCGCCCCGCGAGCGCTTACATATTCGGCCGACCCGGATACTGACGCATGAGTTCGGTGACGACGGCATTGATCGTCGCCTTCTGATTGGCGAGCGCTTCCTCGGTCACGCGGCCTTCGCTCACGCCTTCCCAAACGAGCTGTTTCTTCTCGGCATCGACGATATCGAGATTGATGGTGCCGTATTTGTAGGTGACGATGCGATCGTCATCGTACATCGGCCATCCCGTGTAGAGCCCATATCGATAGTCGTAGTAGCCATAGCCCGGACCTGGACGACTCTCGGTTCGATCGCGCGTGTTCATATAGAAGTTAACGAGCAAATCGGGATGATCTTCGCTGTACTTGTAGCCGCGAGCTTCCATGGCCATTGACACGGCACTCTTGAAGTAACTGGTGACGAGCGTCGAATAGCCGCCGCGGTCAGTGCCTGTTTCCTTCGGAAAGCCATAGGTTCGATAAACGGAGAGATCCGCCGACTTGTCGTAATCGACTCGTGTTTTGGGCGCGCTCGTGGTCGCGCAGCCCGCTATCAGCAGCAAACACAAAACGGGAACGAAGCTCAACGACCGACGCAACATGGTTGACCTCTTCAGCGCATTGCGGCGCCTGCATTCAATCTCTACGACGAACGACGCGATGGGGAGTTCCAAAGCGACGACTGGCTTTGTAAGTGCGGCACGGGCCGAATTCAAGCGGTTTTAGGTACGCACGTCCTAAAGTCGGCTTCATTTAGCGGACGTTCATTTTCAGACGTTCAATTTCATAGGGGCAATTGCGTCTGGCCCATCTCCAAATCCAGCAGCCAACGCTTACGCCATGCACCCCCGCCGTACCCGCCCAAGTCTCCGTGCGCGTTCACGACGCGATGACACGGGATCACGATCGCGATGGGATTGAGGTGATTGGCCGCACCGACCGCGCGCATGGCGCCCGCGTCTCCGACTCGTTGCGCCACGGCACCGTAGGAACGCGTCTGACCATACGGAATCCGCAGCAACTCGCCCCAGACCTTCTCTTGGAACGCACTGCCTCGATAGATGAGCGGAACGTCGAACGTCTGCAGCTCGCGGGCAAAGTAGGCGTCTAGCTGTCCGATCAGTTTCTCGAGCACGGGTTCGGACCCGACATGCAGCGCGCAGTTGAATCGAACTTCTAGATCTGCAAGGCGTCGACCTATTTCAGGCTCATCGCAAAACTCGAGCACGGCGATGGCACCGTTTTGCGCGCCGAGAAGCAGCGGTCCGAGGGGCGACTCCACACCCATGAGCGACAAAGATGAATCTTTTTCGCGCACAGCACTCTGCATGCGTGCGCAATCGCGCGCCAGCACCTCATTCAATTCGCGATGAACGCTCACGTGTTCGGCCGCTGTCCTCATTCGACCACAATGGCAGATCGAAGCTGTTGCCGCTACCCTCGCACCATGTCTTCACGAGTTCGAATTGTTTTACTTGCGATCGCGATTGCGACGGCCATTCCTTCGTGCGCTTATCCGAGCGATGCGCCCGAAGATCCTCTGCGTCATGCGCGCGAGGTGTTCAAACGGGCGTACGAGCAAGCGCAGTCCATTGGACGCGAACCGCAAACTCCAGACGACGAAGGCCTGCGTACGTACCCGCTGTATCCGTATTTGCAAGCCGTACGGATTCGCCGCGCGCTCAGCTCCGCGAGTAAACAACTGAGCAGCGCCGACCAGCGTGCCGAGACCTTCCTCGCGTACTACGATCGCGAACCCGTAGGCCGAGCGCTGCGCCGCGATTGGCTGGCGAATCTTGCTGACCGCGGCTTGTGGGAAACGTACTTGCTGCAGTATCGAGACGATTTGGCAGATGACGCGCTGCGCTGCCATTCGTTCACGGCGCGTATTGCGCTGGGCCAAACAGACGGACTCATCGCACCGATCCAACAGCAGTGGCTCACGCCGGCGAGCTTGCCGGAATGCGAACACGCGTTCGATTGGTTGCGTGAGCAGAACCAATTGACGCCCGCGGCCATCGAGGCACGTGCGCGACTTGCGCTCAAGGAAGGCAACGCCAGCTTCGCCCAACAGATCGCCGCGATGCTTCCGGGCGCGCAAGCCGCGCCGCTGCTGCGTTGGGCGGCATTGCTCCAGAGTCCGCAACGCGAGATCGAACATCTCATCCGCAATCGCACCGTGCACGTGGAGCCGGAGGCACTATTGGCGGGCTGGACGAAGTTCGTTCGCAGCGACCGCGACGCTGGCATCAAGAAGTACTCAGCATTCATTCGCAGCCAGAACTTTTCTGCCGCGGAGGCCAGTCCCTACGCATTGAGTCTCGCGCTAGCACTCGCCTGGGACCGCCGCCCAGAATCGCTCGATTACTTCAAACGCGTGCGCGCCGAGGATCTAGACGACTACGCGAAGGAATGGCTGGCGAGAGCGGCGATTTGGAACGACCAATGGAAGACCGTCACAGATGCCATCACCTCCATGAGCGACGAGTCGCGCAAGCTCGCTCGCTGGCGCTACTGGGCGGCCCGAGCGGCGGAACGCAAAGGCGATGCAGCGCTGGCTCAACAGCTATACGAGTCGCTTCTTCCTGACGACAACTTCTACTCGATCATGTCCGCAGCGCGCTTGGATCGCCCTGTATCGCCGCATCCAGAAAAACTCGTGAAGGACGACGTGCAAGTGGCCGCGCTGAATGCCTTGCCCGAGTTCGTCCGCGCTCGAGAGCTGTTTTGGTGCGGCATGCGCAACGAAGCAGGAAGCGAATGGTCCTTCGGCTATCGCGAATTAGATGATGGAGCGAAGCAGCAGTCGATCAACTTGGCCGCAAGCTGGGGTTGGTATGAGCAGGCGATTGTCGTCGCAGCTCAACAACGCATCTTCAACGATTACGCCCTGCTCTATCCGCGCCCTTTCGACGATGCTGTGAAGGACGCCTCACAGCTCACAGAGCTCCCGCCAGATTTGATTTACTCGGTGCTGCGCCAAGAGAGTCTGTATCGAGAGGATGCCGTCTCTCCCGCCGGCGCACGCGGGCTACTGCAGCTCATTCTCGAAACAGCCCGTCGCACGGCACGCGCATACGATCAGCCGCGGCCCGACGCGGACGATCTGTTCGATCCGGACGTCAACGTCACGCTCGGTGCAGCGCAGCTCAAGACCATGGTCGATCGATTCGGCGGTCAAATCGTGATTGCTTTAGCAGGCTACAACGCCGGCCCCAACGCGGCTGCTCGATGGCTACCGGAGCGAACGATGGAAGCCGACGTGTGGATCGAGAACATCCCGTACAACGAAACACGCAACTATGTGCAACGCATCTTGTGGCACAGCGTCGTGTTCGGATGGCTACGAACCGGCCAGCCGCAATCAGTCGATCCGAAACTCGCGAAGGTCACACCGTTGGTGGATACGTCGCTGCTCGGGCAGAGGTGACGCGAGCGTGCAGTGATGACGTGAGAACGTGAGCGCGCTTCGCGCGTGAATAGCGCAGTTTATCTTGATGCCGGCAGCTGTTTCGCCCCATAACGCTGTAGCCGCGGAGCACGAGGCCTTGGGCCTTCTCTCCTCACGCAAAGCTCCTCACGCGAGCAATGCTCGCGCTCACTACCTCACTCGTCATTGTGTTTCATCCGGCTCTTCAATCTCGCTTTTCTTTTTTTCACCGCAACGCCGCTAGCGAACTATTACTCGAGCCTTCCGGTGCACCGAGATCGGAATCTTCCGGCGCACGCAACGTTTCGGGTTGCAGTTCATCCAACCACGCGACCGCATCTTTCGTCGTCGTCACCACGGCGCTTGCACCCGCATCCTTTAGGCGTTGGATCGTACGAGGTAGATCGGCTTCATCGACATGCGCTCGTAGCACCAGAATCTTCGCATCCCGCCGAGCGGCGCGAATGCGACGGCAGAAGTTGCGGATCTCCGATCCGCGCGTCGGCGAGATCGCAGCAATGCACACGACAGCAGGTTTGCATTCCAACGTCTGCCGCAGTGCTTGTTCCGCAGTGAGATCGCCGGGAATCACTTGCATGGTGTTGGCACCGATCACGACTTGCATCATCTCGAGTACGAGCTGATCGGCGCTATTGCGAGCTGCGAGTCCGATCACGGCGGGTAAGTCGCGCGGCGTTCCGTCATTCGGCATCGCTAAGGATTGGCTGGTTTCGGCGATCACATCCAACATGAAGTGCGCATCTTCGTCCGACACCTCGTTCTCACTGCGATGCTGCAGGACCAGAGCGAGTGCCGGCACCAAGATGTGATCGACGATACCGATAGGGCCGAGTTCTTCGCGGCTGCGTTCCACGACAGTGGCAGCCTCGTCTTCATCGCGCGCCAACAGACGTTGATAGAAGCGCACGTGCGGCGCCAATGCGGGCTCGTCGGCAAAGATCACTGCGAGGAACCGCAGCGATCGAACATGGCGGCCCAGCACCGCGATGCATACGGTCAAAGGCGTCGAGAGCAGCAGTCCCACAGGGCCCCACACCCAAATCCAAAACAGCGCAGAGATCAACAACGCAAACGATGAGACGCCGGTGCGTTGGCCGAAGACGATAGGTTCGGCGAAATAGGCCGTGACGAGATCGAGGCCTGCGAACAGCGCCAACGTTTGCAGCGCTTCGGCCCAGCCCGGAAACGTCGCGAATGCGAGCGCCGCAGGCAACAGTGCCGCCAACGTCGTGCCCACAAACGGAACGAACCGCAGAACGACGGTGAGACCAGCCCACAACGCTGCGTACGGCACGCCGATCCAGTACAACCCCGCCGCGATGAACGTACCGAACACCAGATTCACTAACAGCTGCGCGACCAAGTACTGACTCACGCGATGTGCCGCCTCGTTCAACAGCCGCGTCGTCATGGTCACGCTCTCGGGACCCATCAGACGTATCAATCGGTCGCGCAAATCCTCGCGTTGGCTCAGCATGAATGCTACGAGTGCCAGGACGATCACCGCACTCGCGAGCGGCTCGAATACCGTCGCGGCACCTTGCTTCAATCGATCCACCGGCGTGAGTCGCGGCGGCATGACACGGACCGGCTGCGCTCGACGATATTCCGAGAGATTCTCATCGAGCTGCTCAGTGACCCGATCGACGGTGCGCGTGAACTGTTTGAGCCCGCCGTTACTGCCTGCCCGCAACTGCGCGACCTTGTGACGCATCGATGAGGTGTAGCGCGTAACCTGCGATGACAGATCTGCAAACTGTTCGAATGCGACATAGCCAGCGCCACCAACCGTACCCAACGTCAGCAGCAGCGTCAGAACAACGCTGGCCACGCGAGGCAGACGCATGCGATCGAAGAGCCGCACGAGCGGCGAGAGTAGGAATGCCAAAATGACGCCGAGCGCCAGTGGCATCAGTACCGTTTGTCCGGCCCACAGGATGCCGACAGTGAGGACGAGCACCAAGAGCGGTGCCCAGGCACCGGTGGTCTTACTAAGGATCGGATTCTTCTGCACGAGGACCTGCGCTACAAACGTTTCACCGACATTGCAGCTCGCGCGACTCGAATGATTTTGAGCTTGGACGCGCTGGCAACGAATGCGCATCGCGCTTCATTGCTGTAGGAGAACTCCGCTCCTAGGCCGGGGGTTCCTCAGATCTCTTCGCCGGCACTGCGATTGCGTGCACTTCGGCCCGCCAGCCTCAGCACTCGCAATCGGCCGCTGGATTCGATTTCTTGTTGCGGTGTGGGCGCGCTCAAGACCAGCTGTTGCAAGTGTGATTGTGTTTCCAACAAGAACGGGGTGACTGACGACGCGCTGAGCGGACGCGATATCAAAAAGCCTTGAACTTGCACGCCGCGATCGTTCAGCACCGCGCCGAGCTGAGCGGGCCGCTCGACTCCCTCTGCCGTGACTTGCAGGCCCAAGCTATGACACAGCCCGATGATGGATCGCACGATTGCGGCGGAGCGACGGCTCGTGTCCACGGAGGCGATCAGGCTGCGGTCGATCTTCACACGTGTGAGCGGCAGACGCTCCAACGACGTGAGCGATGAGTAGCCGATGCCAAAATCGTCCAGCGCAATGCTCACACCCAGCTCGTGCAGTTTGCGCAGGGCGGCCACTGTGGCGCCTCCAGTTTGCAGCACGTTTTCGGTGAGCTCGATCTCCAAGCAGTTCGCGGGCAGCTGATTGAGCTGCAGCAGACGTGCGACGCTATCGACGAACTTGCCGCCGAGGAATTGTTGCGATGAGACGTTGATGGCGACTTTCGTCGCCGGCCAAGGCCCCGCATGCCATGCAGCCGCTGTTTCGATGACGGTGCGCAGCACCCAGTCGTTGATCTCCGTGATCAGGCCCGACTGCTCGGCGACTTCCAAAAAGTCGATGGGTGCCAATACGGTTCCATCCGGCTGGCGCCAACGCAGTAGCGCTTCGACGCTGTGCGTTTGGTACGACTCGAAACACACTTGCGGCTGATACAACAGCTCGAACTCACGATTCTCCATCGCGCGACGCAGCGCCTGCTCGGTGCGGAACCGCGATGCGGCCGCAGCCACCAACTCGGGCTCGAATAGGCTTGCACAACTTCTACCGCGCTCCTTGGCACGGAACAAAGCGGCATCCGCGGCACGCAGAAGCGCATGCGAGTTCGTCGCGTGATCGGGGAACACGCTCGCGCCGATACTCACGCTGATGCGCAACTCACGACCGTGCACGAGCAGCGACTTCTGGAATTCTTCCAACACAGCGCCCGCCAAGTGTTCGGCTTCTTCGAGCGCCTTGAGTCCTTCGCAAACCAGCGTGAATTCGTCGCCGCCCAAGCGGGCGCCAAACGCCTGCGCAAGACGCGGGCTCAGCCGCAGGCGCTCTCCAACTGCCTGCAACACGCTATCGCCGAACGCATGACCGAGCCCGTCGTTGATGGTCTTGAAGTTATCTAGATCGATGAACATCACGGCCACACGTGAGCGATCTTCCTTCGCGCGTGCCAGCGCACCTTCCAAATGCGCGAACAATTGGCGACGATTCGGCAGCTGCGTGAGCGGATCGTGATGAGCCAGATGACTGAGCTCGCGAGTGCGCTCGTCTACCTTCATCTCTAGTTCTTGCTGATTGGCACGCACCGCTTTTTCGGCGCGCTCTAATTGCTCCGTCATGGCATTGAATGCGCCCGCCAGCGTGTCGAGTTCGCGAACGCCGCCGCGAGGAACGCGCGTGCGGATCGTGCCGCTCGCGACCTGCATGGTGGCTTCGATCAGGCGGCGCACCGGCGCAGTGACGCTCGTCACCGTGACCATCGCGATCGCCAACAACAGCAGAAATACCGATGCGCTTGCCCACACCAACTGCCGATCCGCTTTGTCGGCCGCTTGCACTGCGAGCTGATCGGCCCGTGCCAGCGCACGACGCGCGGGCTCGACGAGTTCGGTCAGCACTAAGCTCGAAACCGATGCTGCGCTGGCGCGAAAGCGGGTGGCCTGATCGTTCAAATCCTCGATGGCACCGAAGAGATTGCGACGTGCAGTCACCAGTTTGGCGAATCGACCGCGCACATCGGACAGCCAGGCGTCGCCATAAATCTTGGTGAGCTCCGCGGAGCGACTGTCCAGCTGAGCTCGAAATGCATTTTCGCTTGCGATGATGATCTGCGCCGATCGCGGCGAAACGACGGTCACGGCGGCGCTCACTTTTTCGCGAATCACGCTCAGTGAGCGGCTCAAATCCATCAACGACTCGCTCGCAAATACCGCGCCCGCAAATCGCACGGCATTTTCCTGCGGCGCACTGATGAGCTGATCGAGATCGTCGAATCGGGCCCAGTAAGTCTGCGATAGACGCTGGCGCGCGGCGCTCGTATTGAGGAGCGTCTCGCCCTGTTTACGGAAACCTGCAATTTGCGCGTCGAAATTCGCCGGGAAATGCACATCCAGATCATTGCGAACGGTGAGCACCGCCTGCGCGGCCTCGGTCATCGAATCCGCAGCCTCATCTGCCGTGTTCGAATTCGGTCGGGTTTCGACCTGATCGAACACACTGCGTTGATATTGTGAGATCGCGGCTGCGAGCGCTTCGGTGGTGCGCACGATCGGCTCATGATTGCTCACGAGCTGGCGCATGCGCTCGCGAGCCGTGCGCGCGCTTTGCTGCGTGACAAGATGGCCTGCGAGGACGGTGAGCGCGACTGCGATGAAGCCGATCGCTACTCGCATCGCCATGCTGGGCCGGCGCTGGGCGCGCGTTTCCCGGGTGGCCACAGCATCTTGCCGTGCACCGGATTCCCCTGAATTATTCTCGTAGGAACTGGGCGTGCCCATCTTCGACTCGCCTCAAAAGGTAAGCGCGCAATGTGCCACTCTTGAACTTCTCGGTCTGCCCCGCTGTGCGCAGATTGTGCGCTGGATCTCGTTGTGAGGGTTACGTTAACTACTGATAGGACGGTGATGAGGTGATGGAGTGAAAGCTGCGCGTGAACCGGTTGAGAGTTGACGGTTGACAGTTGGCAGCCGAACCCGGGCTTCTGACTGCCAACCGCAAACAGTCAACTACTTGCTACGGTCGAGAGTTGACCGTTGACGGCTAGACGCCAAGCTCCGACCGTCAACTGCCAACAGTCAACCGCGAACCTTAAAAACCCGCCTATGCACCACCATTCCCCATCCCCTCCCGGACCCCTCGCCGGCATCCGCGTGCTCGAAGTTGGACAACTGCTCGCCGGGCCGTTTGCGGCTTGTGTACTCGGCTATTTCGGCGCCGAGGTCATCAAAATCGAACCGCTAGGGGGCGATCCTCTGCGCAATTGGCGTGTGTTGCGAGACGGAACGTCCCTGTGGTGGTACAGCCTGGCTCGCAACAAGAAATCGGTCGCGATCGATCTGCAGAAAGCCAAAGGCCGTTCGTTGATCAAGCAACTGGCGGGCACGAGCGATGTCCTAATTGAGAACTTCAAACCGGGAACGATGGAGAAATGGGGTTTGGGACCTAAGGATCTGAAGGCCATTCGGCCCAATCTGATCTACTCGCGCGTGTCGGGATACGGGCAAACCGGGCCTTATGCGTCGCGGCCCGGCTTTGCTTCAGTATGCGAAGCCGTTGGCGGATTGCGGTACATCAACGGATTCCCCGGTGGCCCTCCCGTGCGACCCAATTTGTCGCTCGGAGATACGCTCGCCGGGCTGCATGCAGTCATCGGCATATTGCTTGCGTTGGTCGCTCAGGGTCGCAAACGTGCCGACGGCCAAGTCGTCGATGTGGCGATCTACGAATCTGTATTCAATGTCCTCGAAGGCGTGGTTCCCGAATTCGACGGCGCTGGGGTTGTCCGCGGTCCTTCCGGATCGACGATCACCGGCATCGTGCCCTCGAACACTTATGTATGCGCCGACGGGAAGTATGTCGTGATCGGCGCGAACGGCGACTCGCTGTTTCAGCGTTTGATGCGTGCGATCGGTCATCCCGACATGGCCGACGACCCACGGCTCGCGAACAACGCCGGGCGCGTCCTTCATGAGCAAGAAATCGATGCCGTGATCTCTGCTTGGACGCGTGCCCACGACTCACACGCGGTGATCAAAACCTTGGACGAGATCTCCGTGCCCGGCGGTCCCATCTACAGCGTGGCTGACATGGCGAGCGATCCCCACTTCCAAGCACGAGGTCTATTCGAAGAAGTGAACGCAGACGGACAGCCGCTCAAGATTCCTGCCATCACTCCGAAGCTCTCGGAAACTCCCGGAGCGACGCAATGGGCCGGGCCCAAGATTGGAGAACACACGGATGAAGTGTTGACAGGATTGTTGCAACTCGATGCTGCGGAAGTTCAGCGGTTGCGGGAGGAGAAGGTGGTCGGATGAGAACGCACTGAAGAGCAAGTCCGCTGCGCGTACAAGGTAGCCTTCGGCAGGCTACCTTGCCGATGAAATCGGCTCACCTCTTTCTCTTGTCTGGCCTGCCGTTAGGCTCCCCTGCCCGTAGGGCTTGCCTGCCGAAGGCTACCTTGCCGATGAAGTCGGCTTGCCTCTTCAAGAAAGCACCCTCGACTCCAACCCCTTCCCTCGCAGCCCCTTCAACACTTCGGGCAAGACCGCGCAAAGTTGGTCGGGTCGATTGTGTTGATTGCGGCCGTCATGCATCAGCACGACATGGCCCGCTTGGATGCGCGATAGCCGGCGTTCGATGCGAGCCGATTTGCCGAAAGGCCCCCAATCGACGGCGCTCAAATCCCACAGGACCATGCGCTGACCATGCTGCTTTGCCTCATCGACCATGCAGGCGCGGGTGCGGCCGTGCGGTGGCCGAAACAAAATCGGCCTGTGGCCAAGTAGATCGCACAATGCCTTCGCGCCATCGCGCACTTCCGCGCGGGCGCCACGCTCATTCATCCACCACGGATGTTTGTGGCTGAAGGAATGATTGCCGATGGCATGGCCTTCACGATGAATGCGCCGTAGCAAATCGGGCGCGCGCTTTGCCTGTACACCGATCGCAAAGAAAGTTGCTTTCATGCTGGCATGTGAAAGCACATCGAGAATGCGCGGGGTCCACTCGGGATCGGGACCGTCATCGAAGGTGAGATAGACCGGCTGTGGATCCGTGCCGAACGAGCGCATATCGACGTCCTCAGTTGCGAGCCGCCGCGTGTCGTGACTGCGCATCGATCACGCTTCGTACTTGAGTTTGCCGAGATTGCGCGACAGCGCTTCACGCGTCAACCAATACAAGCGAGGCTCGGCTTTGCGATCGCGAATGCGCGCGGCCGGAGCAAAGATCCACATCAGTAATCGGAAATGACTCGCGAGCAGGCGCGTCTTCCACGTCTTCGGCATCGGTGTGCTGACGAACCCGACGACTTCGCCGTGCGACGGAATCCAAGTGACGCCCTGAAACACGCGGATCTCTTTGTATACAGGATCATCCTGAGCCAACTGCGCCAGCGCCCGTAGCGACTCGCGCATGAGCTTGGCGAACCGGAAGCCCACTCGATGCATCGACCCTTCGCCCAACGCCGCGATGCTGGAGTTATTGAAGTGCAGCCGGCCGATCGGATCGTTCTCCTTCAAAATCGTGCCGTCTTCAAACTCCAGCTTCGGTCCGCGGTATCGAGCCATGCCGATGTAGAGAACAGGGCCAAGCGTCCGCAACTGGTGCTTGCGGAAGTACCACGCATCGATCCAGCTCATCACCCGGCGAGTAGCGCGATGGATCAACTTCATGAATCGGAGTTTATCGAGCAGCGGCCACGCGGCGGCGAGCGACGAAGTCCAGTGTGAGATCCGCAACTTGGCGCGCGCCATCGCGACGACCCAACAGCCAAGCGCGGCGCTGCATCGACTGCAGCCGATCACGGTCGCGCAGCAACTCCATCACGTGATTGAGCAATTTGCCGTCCGCTATCAATCCGCCCACATCGTGCCGCGCCAAGAAATTCACGTTGTGGCCCTCCTGCCCGCCCAAAGAGCGCGAGGCCAACAACGGCCGGCCGCAGGCGAGGCATTCCGCAACGGAAATTCCGCCGGGCTTGCCGACCACGACATCGGACGCACGCAAATACAAATCCATGCGATCAGTCCATTCGCTCACCGTTAGTCGGCCGGGGTGCTGAGCAGCCAATGCCTGCAATGCATCGCGCGCTGCTTCATTGCGGCCGGGCAGCACCACGACGTGCGCATTCGCTTGTTCGCGTACCAGTTCGGCCGCAGCGTGATCGACGCTCAGGCCTAGGCCGCCGCCAAGTACCAGGACCATCGGCTGTTCGGTTGGAAGCTCGAGCTGACGGCGCGCTTCAGCCTGCGACACCGGATACCGGAAATTCGGCATCAGCGGCACACCGGTAGCCACCTTGCGATCAGGCAGCAGCTTCGATTCGAGCAACGACTCATGCGCCAACGAATAGGTGTCGATACCGGACTGGCGCCAAAAGTCGTGGACGCCGAAGTCGGTGATCACGCCCACCATCGGCGAGCGAACTTTGCGCTTGGCCTTCAGGTGAGACGTCATGGCGGCGGGAATCATCTGCGTGCTCACGATGACATCGGGGCGGAAACGCCGGATCGCCAATTCCAAGCGACGAATCAATCGCACCCATGCCCACTTCATCAGTGCCAGACGCGCACGCACGCCGTTGCCAGCCAGATTCTCAGGTTCATAGGGAAGCGCCACGCCGAGCATGAGCATCAGCAAGCGATCCGTCGCGTACCGACCACCGCGCGGCGCAATCTGCGCCTCTGTCATTGCGATATCGGAAATGAGCTCGAGCACCTCGAGCACTTGCGGTGGCGGACCCTGCTCGCTCTCGAGAATCTGCCGCCAGGTTCGATCGTTGAGTTGATAGAGGCGCTCGTACAGATCGGTGTGGTCCTGCACGACGCGCAAGTAAGTGGCGTGCGCGACCGCCGCAACCCCGCGATTCATCAGCGACCACATGTCAAGCGTCGTGACTTCGGCCTCGTTCTTGAGTGCCTCTTTGATGGCTTGGGCAGCGCGCACGTGGCCGAGCCCGAGCCCAGAGGTCAATAGCAGCACGCGCGGGTGCTGACCGCGCCTAAAGGGCTGGACCGCTGAGATCGATTCGAAATCTTGCGAGCGTACGAGGGCTAAGGAACCCAGTTCTTCTTGGAGCATCCAGATCTTCCGATGGCCAGTGGCCCTGCGAGGATGGAACCGCGAGATGCGCGAGTCGCTTAACTCGGCGACAACAATGTAAGCGCCTTGACGACACGCGAACAAGCCTCTGCACCCTCGGCCGCAGGCTATCGGTTCCTGACTCGCCCCAATGCCCAACGTGCGAAGGGAGTTCCCTGACGAGCGACACTGTTATCCAGGCTTAATCTTGTGCAGCCGCAGCGTCATTCGCGGCAGGCATCACCCACAGGTAAACGGAGTCGACGCCGAGGTGCACTGCACGATCGGGCGGCCAAGACGGGCCCATGTCCCAATTGTGGGAGACCACGCGAGCACCCGGCCGCAGTTCGGCGAAGAGCTTAGGGATCAGACGACGGTTTACTTCAGGCAGCAGATACATCATCACGACCGTGGCTTCGCGCAGGTCGCTCTCGAACAAATCCTGGACCTTGAACGTGACGAGATCATCGACGCCTTCCGCCTTGGCATTGGCACGTGCGACGCGGATTAATGCTGGGTCGATGTCGATCCCAACGCCGCGAGTACCGAACTTCTTGGCGGCGGCGATCACCATCCGGCCATCGCCGCAGCCGAGGTCGTAAACCACATCGCCCGGCCGCACGCGCGCGATGTCCACCATTCGATCGACGATCTGCGGACTCGTCGCGACGTACCACACATCGGGTTTGCGAGTTGGCGTCGGCGAATCCGCCGCATGAACGCATGACGCGCATGCGATGCACACCAACGCCCGCCAAAGCGCCAGACTCAGTCTCACGATCAGTGTTTTCGCAAGCGCAACTTGACGCGCCGGCTCGTCAACACATCGATGTACTGAGTGATTTTCGCTTCGCTAGCGAGCGAGGAGCGCTCCTCTTCGTAGATCTGCCGTACCAGATCGATCGAAGTTTCCGTTTCTTGCGCCAGCCATTCAGCAATTGATTGTTCTTGACGTGTCTCATCCGCGTGCGGCGAGAACTTCATCGAAGTTGCCATCGATTCTCCCCTTGACGCGCCACGATTTCGTGTTTCGTCGCGGTCGCGCGCAAACATTGCGTTCGAGTTGCAGCTTGATGACGAATTGATCACAGAACGATCAATTCAACGGTCACGCAATAATCCTCCGCATGCGCGCGAAGTCAAGATGCGGTTTTCCAGAAGTTATCCACCGGTTCTGTGGATAAGGTCAGACCAGATTGCATTGAGCAATGAACGTTGGAATGTCAACCCAAATCGCGCGCTGCGGCGAGGCACCCAGACGAATCCCTCTTGTCTTTCTCGACCGATGCTGGCCCGGCAAAAAATTGGTGAGAATTTTTCCCGTTGAAACGACCGAATGCGATACCAAAGTCGGCGCGTCTGATGCAAAGCGGGACATCTCTGCATCGAAGAGAGGGTGCGGTGGCCTACGACTCAAGTCGAGTGGAGCCGGGAGGATTGCAGCTATCCCGCGAACTGCGGCGGGAAGTTTTTGTTAGAATCCGCGCCCGCTGACAGGCGGCCGGTTGAGACCGTCTTGCTGACGGCAATCTAAAGTTGAATCGAAGTGGTTTTGTGGGCCTGTAGCACAATGGTTAGTGCAGGGGACTCATCGAAACGGTGCCTTCGCGATGAAAGTCGCGAAGTGGACGGGATGAATTCAGGGAAAGCTTCCGACTGCGGAGTCGATGCCGATCCTGAGCCAAGCTGGCGATACATCGCCAGAAGGTGCAGAGACTACCTGAGGACTTGAGCGTCCTTAATGACAGGCTAGAGCGTCCCGCACCTCACCGACTTGATGGTCGCAGGTGAAGAGATAGTCCACTCCGGGCGGAAACGCTTGGACAAAGTGAATCCCTTGGTTGCAGGTTCGAGTCCTGCCAGGCCCACCAGTTTGAGTAAAACGAAAACGTCCTGTGTGCATGAAACCAAAGTCTGGGGCGGTTTCACATGGTCAACGCAACACTCATCCTAAGTGATTGGATAAGGAGGGTGAAGCGGTGGCAAGACAGAGATGGCGCAAGCTCAGTGCGCAAGAGCATCAGGAACTGTGGTGCAGGTGGGAG
>JAEWBG010000091.1 GCA_023391335.1 Pseudomonadota bacterium
GGTCCGGGGGCCGTGGGCCGGGGTTCGTAAAGGCAGAAGGCCGGAACTCACCGTCGTTCTGGCTGGCAACCGACAACGGGACGCGGGGTTTTGCCGCCAACTCTCAACCGTCAACGGTGATCGGGAACCAATGCGCACGTACTTGTCTGACTCTCCGCCGGTCGCAGTCACAGTTCTTCTTGTCTGACCCATCCGCTAGTCACTAGTCACTAGTCACTAGCAAGAAGCGATCTGGCAGAATGTCGCCCTCTAAACCGAAGTAAACAACAGAGTTCATCGTGAAACGCACAGCCAAAGCCAAATCCTCGCGTCGTACCAAGTCCTCCTGTCCGTGGCTGAACATCGCCACCAATGGATCGAATCTCAATTTCGAGGATTTTTTGACGTTCCGGCTGACGCGTCTCACCAACGCGCTGCGCACCAATTTGACGAAACGTTACTTGGAAGAGTTCGATCTGAGCCTGCCTGAGTGGCGTCTGCTGGCGATGATCGCTCGCTTTGCTCCGATGCGATTTTCGGAAGTGACGACTCGCAGCAACATGGACAAGGGTCAGGTCAGCCGCACGCTTCGAGTAATGGAGAAGCGCGGGCTGACGAAGATGAAGACCATGAAGGGTGCGGCATCCGATGCCCTCGCAGCGCCAGTGACCGTTTCGATTACGCCCAAGGGCGCGGCGCTCTATAAGGCGGTCTTGCCGGCTGCGCGGCGGCGTCAGGCGGAGATGCTCATGAGCCTGACCGAAGGCGAGCGTCTGCGCTTGTACGAAACCATCGACAAGCTGTTCACCACGATCGGCCAGGCGGCGCTGGCTCAAGACGACTCCGCCGAATAACGCGATCCTCTCAGGGCCGCAGTAGCGGCCCTGAAGAACCCAAGTGTTTGCGGATTGCGGCATTCACCGTATTCATCAGCAAGCACGCGATCGTCATCGGCCCAACGCCTTTCGGCACTGGCGTAATCGCTCTGGCATGAGCGAGCGCACCCTCGAAATCCACATCGCCCACGACTCGAGTTTTACCGCTCGCATCTGCGATGCGATTGATGCCGACGTCCAACACAATTGCGCCGTCGGCGATCCAATCTCCCGCAATCGCCTTAGGCCGTCCGATTGCGGCCACCAAGATTTCCGCTTCTTTGCACAGCCCAGGTAAATCTCGCGTCCGGGAATGGGCGATCGTCACTGTGCAATCTTGTTGCAGGAGCAATTGAGCCATCGGTTTGCCGACGATATTGGATCGGCCGATCACCAACGCGCGCTTGCCGGCGAGATTGGGTTCAACCTCGCGCAGCAGAATCAAGCAGCCGAGCGGCGTGCAGGGCACCGTCGCGTCCTGACCCAGGGCGAGCCGGCCTGCATTGACGGCATGGAATCCGTCGACGTCCTTGTCGGGATCCACGGCGGCCAGCACAGCATTCGCATCGACACCTTTTGGCAGCGGCAACTGCACCAGGATGCCGTGCACGTTCGAATCCTCATTGAGCCGCCGTACGAGCGCGAGTAGTTGCTCGGTTGTGGTCGTTGCCGGTAGACGATGATCAAAGTGCCGAATGCCAGCTTCCTGTGCTTGCTTGGTCTTGCTTCCGACATAAATCTGGCTCGCGGGATCCTCGCCGACGAGGACCACGGCAAGGCCCGGCCCGATGCCTTGCGGAGCCAATTCTGCAACGCGCTGCGCGACGCGTTGGCGCAAACGCTGGGCGGCGGCGAGGCCGTCGATGATCGTGGCGGTCAAGCAGATCTCCTTGGAAGACGCGGCGGCGGGGGCGGCGCCGGCAAAGGCGCAGATTATAGCCGTCGGCTGATACGGCGTTTCTGTGCGTACATCTGTGTGTCTGCACGGGCGATGAGCGTTTCGAGATCTTCCTCGCTGGAAGGCTCGACCACTGTGGTGCCGATGCTGAGGTCAAGTGAGTAGGGGCGCTGTCCCCGCGCGTTGAACGCTCCCAATCGCTCCCTCAATCGTTGTTCGACCGGACTCGCTTCTCGATTGACGTGCGCCAGGACTACGAATTCGTCGCCTCCGAGGCGCGCAATAATGTCGGAATCGCGAAATGTCTCTCGCAACACATCCGCAGCATCGCGCAGCGCCTGATCGCCCGCCTGGTGGCCAAGTGTGTCGTTGATAATTTTCAGGCCATTCAGATCCATGAAAAACAGCGCCATCCCGTATTGCTCGCGTTTGGCGACTTTCAAAGCCTGCTCCGCAAGATCGAAGAAGCCGCGACGATTGCGCAGCTGGGTCAATTCATCGATGAGCGAGAGATTCTCGAGGAGCTCGGCGTTACGACGTAGCGCCTCTTCCCGCTCGCGGAGGGCGAGTTCCGCGCGATGCTTGTGGACCGCGACTTCGATTGCGCAGCGCAGTTCCACTTCTTGGAATGGTTTGAGGATGTAGCCCAACGGACCGGTCAACACCGCCCGCTGTAACGTTTCCGGGTCGCTGTGGCCCGTCAGAAAAATCACCGGAACATAGGCTTTTTCCTGGATGAGCCGCGCGGTTTGAATGCCGTCGATTTCGCCACGCAGGCTGACATCCATCACTACCAGACTCGGCTTCAAGGCTTCGGTTTTCGCGATCGCCTCGGCACCCTCGCTCGCGATGTCGAGCACGCGGTAGCCGAGCCGCATGACGGTTTCCTTCAGATCCTGAGCGACGATCGCCTCATCTTCGACGATGAGGATGGAAACGACGTCCGGGTGCTCGGTCTGCTGGCTTGAGATTGCGGTCTGCGTGAGGCTCGCGCCGCGCAGCTCGGGTTCGGAAGCCTCGCGGGACTTCGCGTTCTCGAGCGTCGAGTTCAGGCCCGTATCGCGCGCAGTGAGTTGATTCAACGGCGGCCCCTGTTCAATGACGGCTCCTAACGCGCGAAAACACCGAACAGTTCGGATCGCTTACATCTGTGGCGTATCGACGACAACTACGGCGTGAATTGGCTCACATTCGCGGACCGGACGCTTTAGAATCCGCCGCGCTTTTCACCAGTAGGAATTAAGGGAATGACCGAATCTCGCCGTGCACTGATCTGCGGATCGATGGCATTCGACACCATCATGGTGTTCCAGGATCGTTTTAAAAATCACATTCTCCCCGACAAGATCCATCTGCTGAATGTTTCGTTCTTGGTGCCGCAGATGCGCCGCGAATTCGGCGGTTGCGCGGGCAACATCGCTTACAACCTCGCTCTCTTGGGTGATCGAGGCTTTCCGATGGCGACCGTGGGCCAGGATTTCGGGCCTTATGCCGAGTGGATGAAGCGCACCGAGGTGCCCGCCGATTACATCAAGGTGATCGATTCCGACTACACCGCTCAGGCGTTCATCACCACCGATCTGGACGACAACCAAATTACGGCATTCCATCCGGGCGCCATGCAGTACTCACACCAGAATCACGTGCCCGATGGTGCGGATATTGCAATTGGCATCGTGGCTCCGGATGGGCGCGACGGCATGCTGCAACATGCGGCCGAGTTTGCCCGTGCCGGCATTCCGTTCATTTTCGATCCGGGCCAAGGGCTACCGATGTTCTCGGGAGAGGACTTGCGGGCGTTTATCAAGCAAGCGACGTGGGTTGCCGTGAATGACTACGAGTGGCAGCTGGTGAAAGAGCGCACCGGCATGTCGGCTCAGGAAATCGCGGCGCAAGTGCGCGCGCTCATCGTCACGCAGGGCGCTAAGGGATCTGTGATTTACACCGAAGGGAAAGAAATACAAATTCCGACGGCAAAACCTGCATCCGTGGTCGATCCGACGGGATGTGGCGATGCCTATCGCGCGGGCCTATTGCATGGGTTGCTTCACAAGCTGGATTGGGAGACGACAGGCCGCATCGCCTCGCTACTGGGGGCCATTAAGATCGAGTCGCGTGGTACTCAGAACCACAAATTCTCGAAGGCGCAGTTCGAATCGCGGTATCGTGAGAACTTCGGTGCGTCTGTCGATCTGAGTCAGAATTGATCGCCAAAATAGATCGTTAGAATCGCTCGCATTCACTCATCAGGAATTGGACTTCGCCAGGTACTTAAGCATGAGCAGCAGCTTCCTCTTTACGTCCGAGTCGGTCTCTGAAGGCCACCCAGACAAGGTCTCCGATCAGATTTCCGACGCCATCCTCGATGCCATTCTGGCTCAGGACAAGTATTCGCGCGTGGCCGCCGAAACGCTTTGCAACACGGGGCTGGTGGTTCTCGCCGGCGAAATTACGTCCAATGCGATCGTGGATTACCAAAGCGTTGCCCGCGAAACGATCAAGCGCATCGGCTACGACAATACCGACTACGGCATCGACTACAAGGGCTGCGCTGTCCTAGTTGCCTACGACAAGCAGTCTCCGGACATCGCGCAAGGCGTCGATGAAGGGCGCGGACTGAACCTCGATCAGGGGGCGGGCGATCAGGGCCTGATGTTCGGCTACGCCTGCGACGAGACGCCCGAACTCATGCCTCTGCCGATCCATCTCTCGCATCGTTTGGTTGAGCGTCAGGCTCAGCTGCGCAAAGAGGGCAAATTGAAATGGCTGCGTCCGGATGCGAAATCGCAGGTCACGATCAAGTATGTGGATGGCAAGCCGAAAGAAATCGACACGCTCGTGCTCTCGACTCAGCACCACCCGGACATCGAACACGGGCCGCTGACCGAGGCGGTGATCGAAGAGATCATCAAGCCCGTGCTGCCGAAGGAGCTGATCGGCAAGAAGATCAACTATCTCGTGAACCCGACCGGACGGTTCGTCGTCGGTGGGCCGCAGGGCGATTGCGGGTTGACCGGTCGCAAGATCATCGTGGACACCTATGGCGGTGCGGCGCCCCACGGCGGCGGCGCGTTCTCGGGCAAGGATCCGTCCAAGGTGGACCGTTCGGCAGCGTATGCAGCTCGCTACGTCGCCAAGAACATCGTGGCCTCAGGTCTTGCCACCAAGGCGCAGGTTCAAGTCTCGTACGCGATCGGCGTCGCTAAACCGACCAGCATCATGGTGACGACGTTCGGCACCGGCAAAGTGAGCGACGAGAAGCTCGAAGAGTTGGTGGCCAAGCACTTCGATTTGCGTCCAAAGGGCATCATCCAGATGCTCGACTTGCTGCGGCCGATTTACCAGAAGACGGCTTCATACGGTCACTTCGGCCGCAACGAGCCTGAGTTCACCTGGGAAAAGACGGACAAGGCCGAGGCGCTCGCAGCTGATGCAGGCGCCAAACGCGCTGCGAACGGTTAATCAGGTCGACCGGCGGCGCCGCGGGTAGCGCGACGCCGCCTGTGCCCGCGATCCGCTAGTCACCATCCGCTATCCGCTAGTAAGATACGCACCCCGCGCGCCGAGGGGCGCTGCAGCAGCCCGGATTCTCCGGCCCTGCCAGGCTCGGCGCGCACGTATGCAGAGGGCACCGCGGAGATCTCCTTGGTGCAGCGATCCGGCCTCTTCGCGAGGCTGTCTGGATTCCCTCAGGCAACGGCGCCCTCCAACTTGTTGAACGGAGATGACTATGAGCGCAGTTGCAATGCCCGCATCCAAGGGCGATTTCCACGTTGCCGATTTGTCCTTGGCCGATTGGGGCCGCAAAGAAATTCTGATTGCCGAAACCGAAATGCCGGGCCTGATGGCGATTCGCGAAGAATTCGCGAAGTCGCAGCCGTTGAAGGGCGCACGCATCACCGGCTCGCTGCACATGACGATTCAGACAGCCGTGTTGATCGAGACGCTGCAAGCGCTCGGTGCACAGGTGCGTTGGGCGTCTTGCAACGTGTTCTCCACCCAAGACCACGCTGCCGCCGCAATCGCGGTCAAAGGCACGCCCGTCTTCGCGTACAAGGGTGAGAGCCTCGAGGAATATTGGGACTACACCCATCGCATCTTCGATTGGCCGGATGGCGGCTACTCGAACATGATCCTCGACGACGGCGGCGATGCCACGTTGTTGCTGCACTTGGGAACGCGTGCGGAAACCGATGCAAGCGTGATTTCCAAGCCGACGAGCGAAGAAGAAACCGCGCTGTTCAATTCCATCAAAGCGCAACTGAAGAAGGATCCAAAGTGGTATTCGACGCGCCTGAAGCAAGTCAAAGGCGTGACTGAAGAAACCACCACGGGCGTGAAGCGCCTGTATCAGATGGCGAAGGAAGGCAAGCTGGCGTTCCCGGCCATCAACGTGAATGACTCCGTCACCAAGAGCAAATTCGACAACCTGTACGGTTGCCGCGAGTCGCTGCTCGACGGCATCAAGCGTGCGACCGACGTGATGATCGCGGGCAAAGTCGCCGTGGTTTGCGGTTACGGCGATGTGGGCAAGGGCTCGGCGCAAGCGTTGCGTTCGCTGTCCGCGCAAGTGTGGATCACTGAAATCGATCCGATCTGCGCATTGCAGGCGGCGATGGAAGGTTATCGCGTCGTGACGATGGATGAAGCTGCCGCACTCGGGGACATCTTCGTCACCACGACGGGCAACTTCCACGTGATCACGCACGATCACATGAAGCGCATGAAGAACAACGCGATCGTGTGCAACATCGGTCACTTCGACAACGAAATCGACGTGGCGGCGTTGCGTCAGTACCAGTGGGAAAACATCAAGCCGCAGGTCGATCACATCATCTTCCCGGACGGCAAGCGCATCATCTTGTTGGCGGAAGGCCGGCTCGTGAACTTGGGCTGCGCGACGGGTCACCCGTCATACGTCATGAGCTCGTCCTTTGCGAACCAAACACTGGCGCAGATCGAGTTGTTCGCGAACACGCAGAATTATCCGATTGGCGTTTACGTGTTGCCGAAGCACCTCGATGAAAAGGTCGCGCGCTTGCAGCTGGCTAAGCTTGGTGTGAAGCTGACGCAGTTGACGGACGAGCAAGCCAAGTACATTGGCGTGGCTAAGGAAGGGCCATACAAGCCCGATCACTACCGCTACTAAAAGGCTCCATGTCCGATTCAGCCGTTCTCGATCCGGCCCGAGCTCCCGCGCACAGCGGGAGCTCGGTATCCAATAAGGCGAGCGGCAAAGCGGCCAGTTGGATTCTTACGGTTTCCTGCCCCGACACGACCGGTGTCGTTGCATCGGTCGCGAGCTTTCTTGCCGCGAATCATTGTTTGATCACCGAAGCGCAACACTTCGACGATCCGTTCACCAACACCTCGTTCATGCGAACGGTGTTTCACGACAACGGTGAAGGTGCGCCGACGTTGTCGCAGTTAGATGCGTCGTTCGGCGCCACCGTCGCGCCGAAATTCCGTATGCAGTGGCGCTTTCATGAGGCTTCTCGCAAGTGCCGCACAGTGCTTGCAGTTTCCAAGCAAGGCCATTGTCTCAATAGCACGCTGCATCGCTGGAGCACCGGCACACTGCCGATCGAAGTCGTTGCTGTGGTCTCCAATCACCAGGACATGCGCAGCCTCACCGAGTGGCATGGAGTGCCGTACTACTACTTGCCTGTCATCGATGACCGCAAAGAGGAACAAGAACGGCGGATGATCGATGTGTTCGAGAAAGTCGATGGCGAGCTGCTGGTGCTTGCGCGTTACATGCAGATTCTGAGCGCGAAGGCCTGCGCGTATTTCGCGGGCCGCGCGATCAACATTCACCATTCGTTCTTGCCTGGATTCAAAGGCGCGAAGGCGTATCACCAAGCCCATGCACGAGGCGTCAAGCTCATCGGTGCGACGGCGCATTACGTCACCACGGACCTCGACGAAGGTCCGATCATCGAACAAGAAGTCGCTCGCGTGGATCACACGATGAATCCCGAAGAGCTCGTGAACATCGGTTCGGACCTCGAAAGCGTGGTACTGAATCGAGCTCTCAAATGGCATGCCGAACGCCGCATCTTCGCCAACGACGGCAAAACCGTCGTGTTGAAATAGCAAGAGGCAGCAGGCCGCGGGCGTTTTCAACGTCTGACGGCTCTGGCATGCTACGGCCCCGCTGCCAGCGAAGACATCAATATCATCTGCGTCGCTCGCGTCGCGATATCAAGCTGACGGCACGCGCCTTGCGTCTGGCAAGGCTTCCATAACGCATCGTCATTGCAGGGGTAAGTACGATGGAAATTCCGGCCAACGCCGCGCCGAGTTCGGCTGCGGACACACAAAACAACTACATGCCAGCGCTCGTCGTGTTGACGTCGCTGTTCTTCATGTGGGGTCTGATTACCTCACTGAACGATATTTTGATTCCGCATCTGAAAGCGATCTTCACGCTGACCTACTTCCAAGCGTCGCTCGTGCAGTTTTGCTTCTTCGGGGCCTATGCGATTTCTTCGCTTCCGTCCGGTTATCTCGTCGAACACATCGGTTACAAGAAGGGCATCATCATCGGCTTGTGTGTGGCTGCGATCGGTTGCATCGGCTTCTATCCCGCGGCATCGATGCAGTCCTATCCGCTCTTCTTGTTCGCGTTCTTCGTGCTTGCTTCGGGCATCACGCTGCTTCAGGTCGCAGCCAATCCATATGTGGCGATCCTCGGTCGCCCAGAAACGGCAGCGAGCCGTCTGACCCTGACGCAGGCATTCAATTCGGCCGGTACGGCCATCGGCCCGTATGTGGGTTCGATTTTAATCTTGTCGGCTGCCGCGGTCGGCGCCGATCAAGTGCTCGACAAGACGAAGGAAATCCAAACCGTACAAGGTCCTTACCTGGCGCTTGCAGCGGTGCTGTTTTTGATTGCGGTGATCATCGGCATGTTCAAGTTGCCGGTTATTCGCGGCACGGACGTGACGACCGTCAGCGAGGCCGAGGCACACACGCCGAAGCGCAGTCTGTGGGAGTACTCGCATCTCGTGCTGGGCGCGGTCGCGATCTTCACGTACGTAGGCGGCGAAGTGTCCATTGGTACGTGGCTCGTCAACTTGCTCGAGCAAACCGCCGGCATGGATCCTCAAACTGCCGGTAAGCACGTGGCACTTTATTGGCTCGGTGCGATGGTCGGACGCTTCATCGGCTCGTATGTGTTGCGTATCGTCAAACCGAATTTGGTGCTCGCGTTTAACGCCACGGTCGTCATCGGATTGCTCATCGTCGCCATCGTGATCGGCGGCAAAGTCGCGATGTGGCCGCTGCTCGCAATCGGTCTGTTCAATTCGATTATGTTCCCGACGATCTTCACGCTCGCCATCGACAAGCTCGGCAAAGACACGGGTGAAGGCTCGGGTATGTTGTGTGTCGCGATCGTCGGTGGTGCGCTAGTGCCACCGCTGCAAGCGCTCTTCGCGGATCACATTGGCATTCTGATGTCGTTCTTTGTACCGGCGCTGTGCTACGCGTACATCGTCTTCTACGGCCTGAAAGGCTATGTGGTGAAGACCGCCAACGTCTAACCAAGAAGCTTCGAAAAAAAGCCGCGCGATCTTGAGGTCGCGCGGTTTTTTTTATGCCGCGCTGCGGCGAGTGGATTGCCGCTGAACGTAGTTCTCGCCCCAATCGCGCAGCGCATGGATGATCGGCTTCAACGAGCGTCCCAGTGTGGTCAAGCTGTACTCCACGCGTGGCGGCACTTCTGGGTAGACGACCCGCTCAATCAGTCCGTCTCGTTCTAACTCTCGCAACTGCTTCGTCAGCATCCGCTGCGTGATGCTTGGCAATTGACGCCGCAGTTGATTGAACCGATGCGTCCCGCTCAGCAAATGAAAGAGCAGGATGCCTTTCCACTTACCGCCGATGCGATCCAATGCGGCTTCAACAGGACAGCCGCCCGCGCAGTTATAGGTTTTGTGTTTGGCCATAGAGACGGACGAGTGAGGAAGTGAGCAGGTGAGGAAGTGAGTGGCGTGGATCCCCAGGTTGAATGAGCTGAGACGATATGTGCACAGACGTATTGCGCATTTCACTTCCTCACTGTCTCACGTCTCACTAGGTATCCAAATAGATACTACATACACAAGCAGTGCGTACTTGCGGAGTATAGCCTGACATTCGCACACTGCAGGCCTACCGACAAAGGAGATGGCAAATGAAAGCCGTAGGTTTGTATCGAGGGTTGCCGATAGCGGATCAGCAGTCGCTGGTGGATGTGGAAGTGCCGACGCCGCAGGTGGCCGGTCGCGACGTGCTCGTGGAAGTTCGAGCTGTTTCGGTGAACCCGGTTGACTACAAAGTTCGCTCGGGCGCGCAGCCGACCGAGACCCCGAAGATCATTGGCTACGATGCAGCGGGTGTGGTCGCTGCGGTCGGTCCCGATGTGAAGTTCTTCAAGCCCGGCGACGAGGTCTTCTACGCGGGCGATATCACTCGCGCAGGCACGAACAGTCAGCTGCATTTGGTCGATGAGCGAATTGTCGGTCGCAAGCCGCGCAATCTGGATTTCGCTGCAGCCGCTGCGATGCCGCTGACGACGCTCACGGCATGGGAGGCGCTTTACGACCGCTTCGGACTCACGAATGAAAATGCGCGCGGCAGATCCATTCTCATTATTGGCGGTGCGGGCGGTGTGGGATCCGTCGCGGTCCAACTCGCTCGGCGTCTAGGACTCAACACGACCGCCACCGCATCGCGACCTGATTCCATCGCTTGGGTGAAAGAGCTGGGCGCCGATCACGTGGTCGATCATCGCAAGCCGCTTGCACCGCAGTTGCTCGAGGCGAAGGTTGGCGAAGTGGATTTCGTTTTGTGCCTGACTGACTACGCGCCGTACTTCGATCAATTCGCTGGTTTGCTCAAGCCGCAAGGAAAGCTTTGCCTGATCGTCAGCAACTCGAGCCAAGTGAATCTAAATGCGCTGATGCAAAAGAGCATCACCGTTTGCTGGGAGCTGATGTTTACGCGTCCGATGTTCCAGACCGCAGATATGCATCGACAAGGCGAGATTTTGAATGATGCTTCGGCGTTGTTCGAATCCGGTGCGCTGAAAGGAACCCTGCGCCAGAACTTCGGTCCGATTAACGCGGCCAACTTGCGACGTGCCCACGCACAACTCGAATCCGGCACGACGATCGGCAAAATTGCACTTGAGGGTTGGAAATGAGTTTCGATCGCTATCGAACGTGGTTTCGCTCGGCTTCGATGCTTGGCGTTTTCTTTTTCGCTCAAGTGCACGCAGACGCACCGCTTCCTCAGAAGCACAAATTCCATTTGAACGAAAAGGCCGAGAACGACATCGGGTACACGCAAGCCGTAAGAGTTGGGGATGTGGTGTATGTCTCCGGCTCGGTTGGAGCTGGGCCGATGCCCCAGGCGATTCGTCAAGCCTATGACGAGCTGAAGAAGACGTTAGATGCGTACGGACTCACGTTCCGCAACGTCGTCAAGGAGAACGTGTTCAGTACCAAGCTCGACGATTTCATTCAGCATAAGGATCTGCGCAGGGTGTATTACGGGGAGGACTTTCCCGCCGCGACCTGGGTTCAGGTAGATCGGCTGTACGTGCCAGAGCTCGTGTTGGAAGTGGAGGTCACGGCCGTTGTGGGCACGCCAGGTCCGAAGAATTCGGCCCGAAAACCATAGGCGGGAGGGGCGGCACTTACGTCAGTCTGGTATCGCATCCTTATGTCTTTCGTCGCTTGCCAGGTTCATCTTTCGCCTCAGGCCGTGGGGCATCGTTTCGTGATGCAATGCGCTGATCCCGGCCTGCGGCTATCGCATTCTCCGAGAACGCACATTCTCGGGCTTTCTGATTATGACTTCGCCATTCATCTCAGCCATCGCCTTCCTTGCTGGAATTCTCGTCGCCATGATTGCCAATTGCAGAAGCGACTCGAAGGGCGCGCAATTGCAACAAGAAATTCTCAAGCGTGGACGCATCGCACAAGGCCGAATACTCAAGGTTTGGCGACCGCCGCTGGCCGGCAGCTTCACTCGGGTGTATTTCGAATTCGAGCCGGAGGCGGGCGGAGCCATCCAGTCCTGTCACATCGATCGCCGCACCGTGGATGAATTGGCTGCGTCCTTGCCGCCGGTGGGCGCCTCCGTGGGCGTCCGCTACCTGCCGGAAAGTCCTACAAATGCGGTGATCGCCAAGCTGGTCTCCCGTTTCCGATCATGAGCATGACGTCCATCGTGGCCTCCACGTGAGCACGGTGGGAGGTTGATGTAGGTTTCAAGGAACCAATCTCAGCTGCCCTTCATTTCGTGGGCGACGGGTATCACCGCGAACTTTGGAGGTGGCTGAGTATGGGTATTCTCATCTGGTTGATCGTTGGAGGCGTAGTGGGCTGGCTCGCCAGCATCATCATGCGCACAGATGCTCAGCAAGGCATCTTGCTCAACGTGATCGTCGGTATCGTGGGGGCATTGCTGGCTGGATTCGTGATTTCGCCGATGATCGGCGTAGGCACGATCAACGAGGGTGTCACCCTCGCGTCCTTCCTGGTCTCGCTGGTGGGCGCAGTGATCCTGCTCGCGATCGTCAATCTGTTCCGCCGCGGCAGCGTTCGCTAAAGCGCTCGCCTGCAGGTGCGAATATTGGGCCGGGTGGCTTTTGGGCTGCCCGGCCCTTTATTTTTATGCAGCAGCAATCCCTGTTTGAGACCTCATTTCCGCGAGGCTTGAGTTATCAACCTGAGTTTCTCGACCGCGAGCAGGAAGCCGAGCTGGTCGAGCAAATTCGCACCCTGCCGCTTCAGAATTCAAGGTACAAGGAATACACCGCGCGCCGTCGAACGGCGAGTTTCGGCTATTCCTACGATTTCTCCGAGAACGTAGCCCAGCCGGCCCCGCCGCCGCCAGGCGTCCTTGTGGAGCTGCAGAACCGAATCGCCGCGTGGGTGGGGCTTCGTAGCTCGGAGTTCGTCCAAGTGCTGGTATCCGAGTATCAGCCCGGTGTACCGCTGGGCTGGCATCGCGATGTGCCGGACTTCGAGACGATCGTGGGGCTGTCATTGGCCAGTACGGCGAGGCTTCGGTTCAGGCCCTATCCGTGGCGTCCTGAGCTTCGTAAACGGGTCTTCGCACTCGACGTGGAGCCACGATCGATCTATGCACTGCGAGGTGAAGCGCGTTGGGGCTGGCAGCACAGCGTGCCTCCTGTACCGCAGCTGCGTTACTCCATCACTTTTCGAACGGGCCGTGCGCGAGTGCAAACGGAACCGCACGGTTGACGTGGCGTTGAGTGCTGATCGACGGTTGTCAGACTGAAGGAGGAAATCGTGACTCCGCAATTTCGAGAGCAGTTTGCAGATCGAGGCCGCGACTTCAGGCTGGGCGGACAAACTAGAGCCGAGGATCTAGATTCGGAAGACTTGTTTGCCTTGATCGGCTTTCTCGCTGATCTCGCGCGCGATAAAGATCCCGAGGCCCAGATCCTGCAATTCGCGCCCCTAGGCTCCCCGCCGGGATCGAATCCCGATCACGCCATTCCGCCGAAGAATAATGGGTTGGTGGAAGGGTAGAACGCGGAATGATGGCCGATCGCCGCCTACGACTCATCGGCAGGCAGGCCTAACGGCAGGTAAGACGCTTTGCGTCAGGTGGGCCTACGGCAGGCCAGAGAAGCCGCGCACAGGCGTTGACACGTAGTAGCTGGCCTGAACCTCTCTTCGCGAGACCTGTCCCACAATGGACGACCTCGTTGTCGCGTCAACAACAAGAAGGAGAGGTTATGGCTATAAGCGTATCGCAGGGCTACGACGAACCCTTCAGCGAGATGAACACCACGCCTTTGATCGATGTGATGCTCGTATTGCTGATTTTGTTCATCATCACGATGCCGGCGATGATGCATTCAGTGAATCTGAATGTAAGCGGAGGGAAGGTCCAGAGTGTCGCGCTGGAGCCGATCCGAGTCGGAATCGACTTCGACGGAACGATCACTCTCAACGGCAATGAAGTGCAGAGCTTGGCGATGCTGGAACGCTATTTCTCAGCCGAAGGCAGGAAAGCGGAACAACGTGAAGTGCACGTGCGTGCGGATCAGCGTGCGAGGTACGACACCGTGGCGAAAGTTCTGGCGATAGCCCAACGAAATGGGCTCAAGCGAATTGGTATCGAAGGGAAGGACTAAAGAACGACCGGAACGGGTTCTGCAAGGGTTCTTTTAAATTGTGATGCGCTTCGCACTTCGCGCGAAGCGCATTCACCGCATCAGCCGATCACTTCTGTTTCCGCAGCCGCAGCGCTGCCATCGCGTCGAGCTGTTCGTCATCCACTGCCATCGACATTGCACCGGCAATCGTCTGCCATGCCCAGATGCGTCGGCGTTCTTCGTTCGCTTCGCGGCTGGTGTGCGGATCGCAGAGGCGTTGCGCTTCTTCGATCGTCATCAAGCGTTCGCTCACATACCCACTCATGATCTTCTCCTCAAGACGGCTCTCGCTCTAGCCGTCGAGACCGAGTATTGGGCCGAATTTCGCCGGCCAATATCAGACCGATGCTGAATCTGCGAACGATCGCAAGAAGTACACGATTGCTCGACATCTGAGTGCTGAAACCTGCAGGAGAATCCACTGCGAATTGACGCACACAGGCGGCCATCAAAGCTGCCGAACCGACATTCGACACTGTGCGTTCGGGATTCAAAGGAGCCAATCTGATCGCATGATCGTCTATCACCTACGCCGAGGTTCGGAGGTCGCGGAACTCCTCGCCAGTGGATTGGTGAGGGCGACGGGCCGGCAGTTCATGTTCGATCGATGGCAGGATGCTGCTCTGTTACTCAGCGGTTTGTACCGCGAGTCGACTGACGATCCGGATCCCTACGTCGCACTCGTCATCGACGTGGATGAGGACATGGTCGTGCATTCGGCCATTCCTGAACGCAGGCTGCCCACGAGCTTGCGCGCGGACGATATCCGTCAACTCCAAGAGCACTCGTACTACGCGGATGTCGACATCAGCGCGCACCGTATTCTGGACGTGAAGAATGGATTCGGCGATTCCGTCATCGGTCGGTATCGCAGTGACCGTCCCCGTCGCCCGCCAATATGGCGTTTCCTGCGCTATGCCAGGCCGTACTGGCCTTTCGTTGCGGGCGCGACGGCGTGCGGCCTCGTCAAATTTCTAGCCCCGTTGTTCTTTCCGTGGATGTTCAAGGTACTGCTCGATGACGTGGTGTTGAATGCGCGCATCGACCCCGCCGTTCGCGAGCAGACAATCCGCCATTTAGTGCTCGCCGTGCTCGGCGTGAACATCCTGTGGATGATCGCGACGTACTACCGCAGCATTCTGGCTGCAATCGCAGGGCATCGGCTGATTCGGGATTTGCGTGTGGCGCTATTCGGTCACGTCCAACGCCTGTCGCACGATTTCTTTGCGCGCCACCAGACCGGGGCGATTTCATCGCGCGTAGTGAACGACATCAGCCTCGCCCAGAACTTTGTCGGTTCAGCGCTCACCAACGTGTGGATGGATGCGATTCTGTTGGTTGCCCTGATCGTCATCCTTGTCTCGATTCATCCAATGATGGCGCTGGTCTCGCTGGTGCTCATGCCGATCTACATCGCTGCATTGCGCGCGATGGGGCCGCGCATTCGTCGCAGCAGCCAAGAAGTGCAACAACGTTTGGAGGTGCTCTCGGGCGAATTGCACGAGCGTGTTGCCGGCGTTTCGATTCTCAAGGGATTTACGCGCGAACCGGCCGAGACCACGCGATTTGAGGGTCAGGCCAACAAGCTGCTGCGGCGAGTGATGCACTCGGTGCGGTTCACGGCAGCGAATGAAGTGGCCGTCGGATTCGTGGTCCACACCGCACCGATTATCGTGGTTTGGTATGGCGTACATGAAATCCTTGCGGGCCGCCTGACCGTCGGCGCGCTCACGCAGTTCCTGTTGTATCTGGGGATGTTCTATTCGCCGCTGCAGCGGCTTTCCGATTTGAGTGTGGTGCTCAGCAACGCGCTCGCCGCGATCGATCGGATTTTCGAGTATTTCGATACTCAGCCGCGCGTCGCGGAAAGCTCGACGCCGAAGCGTCTCGTGCACTGCGAAGGGCGAATCGACTTCGCGAAAGTCAGCTTCGGGTACGATGCAAACGTCAGGATTCTGAGCGACATCACGCTCACGATTCTGCCCGGCCAGACCGTCGCCTTCGTGGGGCCGAGCGGCGCGGGTAAGTCGACGTTGGCGAGTTTGATTCCGCGTTTCTACGATCCAACTGCCGGCGCGATCAAACTCGACGGGATTGACCTGCGCGAGTTGTCGCTGGAATCGCTGAGATCGCACGTGGGCATCGTCAACCAGGAGACGATCCTGTTCTCCGGCACGGTGCTTGAGAACATGTTGCTGGCGGCACCGAATGCGAACCAAGATCAGATCATTGCCGCGCTTGAGGCAGCCCACGCACTCGAGTTCGTACAGAACCTGCCTGATGGTCTCGGCACCGAAGTAGGCGAGCGAGGCGCGGTGTTGTCGGGCGGGCAGAAGCAGCGCCTTGCTATCGCACGCGCTTTCTTGAAAGATCCAAAGATCCTCATTTTGGACGAAGCAACTTCGGCGCTCGATTCGCGTTCCGAGCGTCGTATCCAAGTCGCGACGGCGAAGTTGCTGAAGAATAGAACCTCGATCGTGATTGCACATCGCCTATCTACGATCTTGAGGGCCGACCAGATCGTCGTGCTCGAATCCGGGCGAATTGCAGATGTCGGCAAACACCAGGAACTCTTGGCGCGCGGCGGACTTTACGCACAGCTCTATCACGAGCAATTCGGCGCACCGAATTTGTCTCGCAGCGCGTGAAGGCGAGCATAGATAGAAGAAACGTTAGCCACAGAGAACGCAAAAAAGAGTGATGGGTGAAGGCGAGCGATGCTCCAGTGAGAGCTTCGCGTGAAGCGGACATGAAGGTGGTATGCGGAGCTTTTAATTCATTCGCTTACCTTTCCTTTTTGCGTTCTCTGCGGCCAATCCTTGTTCGTCATTTCTGGTGTTCTGACTGCGAAGCAAATTCCGCTAGGTAACGCAAAGCCTCCCCGATTATGCTGCGCGCCCTCAAAACGCAAAACGGGCACGGCGCTTCAGCAGCGGCCGCAACGCGCGCATGAAAGATCTGACGCAGGGTTCGATCGCTCGCCATCTCGTCGAAATGTCGCTCGTCATGCTGATCGGCATGATGGGGCAGACCTTGTACTACTTGGTCGATTTGTACTTCGTCGCGAAACTGGGTCCGGCTGCGGTTGCCGGCGTGGGTGCGGCGGGGAACATCGCGTTCATCGTCTTGGGTCTCACCCAGATTCTTGGCGTGGGCACCGTTGCATTGATTGCTCATGCGGCCGGTCGGCGCGATCAGTCCGATGCCAATCTCGTCTTCAACCAAGCCATCGCGTTGTCCATCGTCGCGGCGTTCGGCGTGCTGTTCGCCGGTTACTGCTTTGCGGACGCGTACATGGGAACGTTGGGCGCTGATGCGACACCGCGCACTCTGGCGCAACCTATTTGTACTTCTTCCTGCCGGGACTCGCATTGCAGTTCGGCCTGGTTGCGATGGGATCGGCATTGCGTGGCACAGGGTTGGTGAAGCCAGGAACCACGGTACAAATCGTGACGGTGCTGATCAACGCAATCTTGGCGCCGATCTTGATCGCGGGTTGGGGAACTCATCATGCGCTCGGAGTCGCCGGCGCGGGGCTTGCGAGCACCATCGCGATCACGTGCGGCGTCGGGATGCTGTGTTGGTACTTTGCGCGACTGGAAAAATATGTTGGATTTCACCCGCAAGAGTGGAAGCCGCGCTGGGCGATCTGGCGAAGGATCTTGAACATCGGTTTGCCAGCCGGAGGCGAATTCTTGCTGCTGTTCTTTTTGATGACGCTGACGTACGGGTTGATCCGTCCCTTCGGTGCCGAGGCGCAAGCAGGATACGGCATCGGTTCGCGTGTCATGCAATCCATCTTCTTGCCGGCCATGGCCGTCGCATTTTCCGTGGCGCCCGTTGCTGGGCAGAACTTCGGAGCTAAGAAGCCCGAGCGAGTGCGTGAAACGGTGCGGATTGCATTGACGTTCGGTGCGATCGTGATGGCTATCCTTACGTTCTTTTGCCAGATCTCTCCAGGCGCGTTCATTCGCTTTTTCAGCGCCGACGGTGAGGTCATTCGCATCGGCGGCTACTACTTGCGAGTGATCTCATGGATCTTCGTCGGCACCGGAATTGTGTTTACGTGCTCGGGTGCATTCCAAGCCCTAGGCAACACGTGGCCGTCTCTCCTGAGCAGCGTCTGCAGGTTGGTGTTCTATGCCGCGGTGGCGATTTGGTTGGCGATGCAGCAGGGGTTTCATCTCGAGCAAATCTGGTTCGTATCAGTGGCTGCGGTATGTATTCAAGCTGGGATGAGCTTCGGCCTCCTGCGTCGTGAAATGAATAGACGGCTAGGTGTGCTTGCGTGACCAACGCGCCAGGATCGCGATCTCCGCTGCTGCTCACGCTGCCGGTGCATGAGCAGTTATGTGCTGCTCGCGCCAATGCGCCGCAGACGATTCGATGCTCGCTCGATCTCGGTCGGTCCGAAGTCAGTGTCGATGTGGAAGCTGAACAGTGGAAATACGCGGATCAAGCGTTTCCATTTTTGGATGTCGTTAAAGATCGAACGATCTACTTCTGGACGGGTGAGGCGTTCGCGCCAGTGCAGCGGTTCAGTCACTCGCTCATCAAGTTAGTGCCGACGCAGTGGGGCGCGCCGACGTTCGAAATCGACGGCATCAAAATGCTGCCCACTGCGCAGCTTTCGCCATTCGCTGACGCACAACAGAAAGTCGCGCTCATCCAACCGCGCGGCAAGGTCATCCTCGACACCTGCGGTGGACTTGGTTACTTCGCAATGTGGTGTCTGCGCAGCGGCGCCAGCGAAATCGTTTCCTTCGAGAAGAATTCCGATGTGCTATGGCTGCGATCGCTCAATCCATGGTCGCCGGAAGGGAGCGGCGAGACCGATGCGCGCCTGCAACTCACAGTTGCGGACGTGAGCGAACGAATCGCCTCTCTACCGACCGCGCGTTTCGATGCGGCTCTGCATGACCCGCCTCGATTCGGCATTGCGGGCGAGCTGTACTCGCAGGCGTTCTATGACGAGTTGGCGCGCGTGCTGAAACCGCGGGGGAAACTCTTTCATTACACCGGTACGCCGAACAAGCTCACGACGGGCCGCGATGTGCCACGCGAGGTCGCGGGTCGATTGCAGCGTGCTGGATTCGATACGCGACTGCATGGCGACGGCGTGCTTGCCACCAAGAATCGTCGCGAAGTTCGTTAATCCCAAACCTGCCTACTGCTCGAACGCCGACACCGGATCGATGTCGACCGGAATGTCCGCCGTCGCTTCCAGTGCTTTGGCAAGCTGAGCCGGCATCGCTCCATACTTCTCGAACCAGTTGTGCACGCGAGCCGCATCCCCTGTGGCTTCTTGTTCCAAGAGCTCCTTCGCGAGAGCGGCGATGGCGTTGGGCATCTTGGCGAAGTCGATCGCATAGCGTTGCGCTTTGTCGTCCCATGCAATGGCGCCGCGCTCAGAGAAGAAATTGAACACCATCATCTCGGCGCGGCCGTGTGCCTCTGCGACACCGAACCTCACGGTGCGAAAGATGCCAGCGACGAACGAAGCGTAGTAGCCATCGAGATTCTCAGCGGGGAGCGCTTTGTGGTCGATGAGCCATTTCAATCCGAACAGCCCGACGATGTCGGCCTTCGCTTCCTCAAGGCCCGAGAATTCGCTGCCGATGGCTTCGCGAATGTCGCGGCGACCGCTTGCCGTGCGCGAGTAAGCAGGCCCAAGCCCATGCGAGATCTCGTGCATCAGCGTCGTGGTCAGGTATCCATCCGCCGATGCGAGCGCAGCTTGGTTCTCAGGCAGCAGCTTCTTCGCGATCGGCAAGATCACGAATTGCACGCGTGCGTCCATGAAGTTCTTGAAGAAGATTTTCTTGGAGCCGTACTGCTCGTGAATGCGCGGGTCGTTCGGCAAGTTGTCCGCTACGGCTTGGTATCCATGACGCAAATCGCCGGCGCGATACGGCGAGTTCATGACTTCCATCGGCGAATGTTTGCCTTCCTTCGACGGGCGATCCTCGGGTGCCAGCGGCAACGCTGCCTGGATGTCAGCTTCGTACTTTTGGAATGTTTGTAGTTTGCGGCTCTCGGCTTCATTGCGAATCAACACTGCCGCGCCATACGAGGTTTTTACGCCGAGCAAGTCGTCCAAGTAAGTTTCATAGGGAGCGAAGATCAAGTCGAACTTGGGATCGACGAGCGATATCCAAGCGACGTCGCTCGGAAAGTAGTCGTCGGTGAGCAATGCGTCTGCGCGCAGCTTGAGAAATTTCGCAAACGCCGGGTCATCGGCGAATCGTGCGGCTTCGCGCAGTGCCTTGGCTGCCGGGGTCAGCCATTTTTCGTACGCCACGTGATAAGGAATGGTTTCCAATCTAGAGCCATCGCGTCGTACGACCGTGTAAGGACTATAAATCGCAGCGCGTTGCTCAGGGTGCGCTTGCACGTACTTCTCGACTTCCGCTTTGGTGAGGTCATGCGGATAGAGTTCTGCGCCGGGCGGCCGCGGTTGAGTGCCGACGAAAGGTTCGTGCTCGCGGATCAGGTCGTATCGGCTGCCGTTGATGGTAAGCAGGCGGCGCAAATCCGCATCGCGTGTGCGGGTACTGTCCTTAAGTGCGTTGAACAGGTTCCAGCCTTCGATATCGCTCTGGTGCCAATAAATCACGTCCAGCAACTGGCAGGCTTCCACGAGCTGATCGACTAATTGCCGCTCGCGAGCGCTCAACGTCGTGCGATCGAAAGGCATGTCGACGGGGCGGAATTTAGCAAGTCGAGCCTCTATGTCAGGGGCGACCGAGGCCGGTTCAGGTGCCGCAGCAAGTGCGCTGCTCGACGTGAGCAGCAACAGGGTGAACTGAGGGAGCCATGATCCTGGCAATGAAAATGAAAACTTAGGCATGAAGCTGCGATCCGAAGTGAGCCCACCCGAAAGATGAGTGAGTCTAAGCGCGCTGGCAAGAGGGACTACACGCCAGCTTCGCAGCCGCGTGCTGGTTATGCGATCGATCGCTTGCGCCGCACGAAACGCAGCAGCTTGCGCCCGGACCACACGACGAGCGCGAGCACCAACAAAATTGCAGCGACGGGCGCCAGAATCGCAAAGAGGGAAAGGCCCGTTGCGCCGGCTGTTTCGGCGGTACTGATCAGCGGATTGCCAAGCCCGCCGGTCGTCAGCCCCGTCTTCGCTCGAACCAGCGCTGATGCTGCTTTGGTGGCAGTGGCGATTCCGCCTCCTGCGATGATTGCGACGGGCCATTGCAACGCTGGGCTGACGTTCGTCATGACAGCGGCACTTGCGAGCACACCCGCGATGGCGGAGGCCGGAGCCGCCAGTACATCGAGCAGATGATCGATGCCAGGCAAGTAGTAGGCGAGGACTTCGAACAGAGCAGCGGTTCCAAGCGCAAACAGCACCGGCGTGGAATCCAGCCACATGAAATGATCGGATAGATCGATCCATCCGGCGTGAGCCGCAAGTCCGGCGATCAGAAGCGGAAGAAACACCCGCAAGCCTGCCGCTGCAGCCAGCCCAATCCCGAGTGCAATGCTGACGATCCATTCCACGGGGCATGAACGCAGAATGGCAACGGAAGTTTCGATACCTGAGGCCTGCTCAAACCGGGTCCATGCATATTTTTCATGGCCCAATCGCCGCTGTCTGAGAGTGGGAACTGCGCACCGGCTGGCTGCTTGTGTTCGAAAGCCAGTCGCGAGCTTCCCACTTGGAATCCGAATCGTTCGAATGCGCCATCATCGGTGCGGGCCCGGCAGGTCTGACCGCCGCGATCTACTTGGCGCGGTATCTGCGCAAGATCATCGTGCTCGACAGGGGACAAAGCAGAGCGCGCTGGATTCCTCGCTCTCACAACTGTCCCGGGTTTCCCGAAGGCGTCTCGGGTCTTGAGTTGTTGACCCGATTGCGTGAGCAGGCCCAACGCTACGGCGTCTCTGTCACGCAGAATGAAGTCACATCCCTCGCACCTGTGAATACCGACATGTTCGAGCTGGGTGCCAGCGAACTCGTCGCAAGCGCTCGGTATGTGTTGCTTGCGACCGGCATGCTCGATGAGCAGCCCGATGTCGGCGGACTCAGAACTGCCATCGAGCAAGGCCATGTGCGCCTGTGCCCGGTTTGCGATGGCTATGAGGTGAGAGGCAAAGACGTCGCGGTGTTTGGTCCTGCGGACAAAGTCGTTGAGAAGGCGCTATTCCTGCGGCCGTACACAGATCGGCTCACGGTTCTATTGCAGGGAGCGCAGCCGCTCAATCAACAACAACGCGCGCGATTGGAGCGCCAATCGATCACCATCATCGACAGCGGCGTCTGCGAGTGGTTGATCGAAGGAGACGAGATCTCCGCGATACTGACTGACGGATCGCGCTACTCCATCGATGTGCTGTACCCCGCGCTGGGCGGGCGAGTGCGAGCTAGCTTGGCTACCAAGTTGGGCGCCGAATGCACCGCAAGTGGTTATTTGAAAGTCGATCAACATCAGCGCACCACGGTCCCGCGGCTCTACGCCGCTGGCGATGTCGTGGATGAGTTGAGCCAGATTTGCGTCGGAACGGCACATGCCGCGATCGCGGCGACGGATATCTACAATGCGTTGCGGCGTGAGCAGGAAGGAGAGTGACTAGTGACTAGTGACTGGTGACTAGGAAGAGCGGGAACGGCCGCTCTCGGCGTCCCGCCTTCGCGGCATCGGCACTTCTGTGTGCGGTAGGAAGCGCGAAACGGGAAAGATAAGGGCGAGCAGGAGACGAATCGTCCTGCTCTCCCTCACCCGTTTACGGGGGAGGGCCGGGGAGGGGGCGGAGATGCGCGCGCAATCGGAACAGAGATGAGCGCTTCCTTGATTGCACCCGCCCCAAAAGAATGTGGACATCTATCAGAAGACCTCTAGCATCTATCCGCTATCCGTGCCGCACACGGATGTGCCAATGCCGCGGAAGGCAGGACGCCGTGAGCGGCCTAACCGCTAACCGCTAACCGCTATCGCGCTCGTGACTCAAACCAAATCCATACGCACGATTGCTGCCACTCGGTACGTCACGCCGCTGAAAGAAGGCGGATCCGTCCCCGCAATCATCGAGGGCGACGACGATGGCATGTACGTGCTGAAGTTCCGCGGGGCTGCGCAGGGTGTCAAAACGCTGATTGCGGAACTCATCGCAGGCGAGATCGCACGTGCGCTGGAACTGCCCGTCCCAGAACTCGTGTTCGTTGAATTAGATGCGGACCTCGCACGAGCTGAGCCCGATCCGGAAATCCAATCCGTGATTCGCGCGAGCGGCGGGCTCAATATTGCGCTCGACTATTTGCCTGGCTCCATCACGTTTGATCCGGTTGCGGACCAGCCGCCTGCTGACCTCGCGTCGTTGATCGTATGGTTCGACGCGTTTGTCACTAACGTGGATCGCACGCCGCGCAATACGAATATGCTGATGTGGCATCGGCGGCTGCATTTGATCGATCACGGCGCCTGTCTCTACTTCCATCATGCATGGGATGACTACCTTGCGAGTTCGGCGAGTGCGTTTCGCCAAATCCGCGACCATGTGTTGTTGCCCTTCGCATCGAATCTAGCCGCTGCTGATGAGACTGCCGGTGCGCGTTTGGATGAGCAGCGTCTGCAGGAGATCGTCGCCCTAGTGCCGGATGACTGGCTGCAAGGCGAACCTGCTTTCGCGTCCGCGCAAGCGGCACGGGATGCGTACACCGCATTTTTGATCTCGCGGTTCTCGCAGCGGCGGGTGTTCGTAGAGGAGGCAATCCGTGCGCGCGCATGAGCCTTATGAATACGCGATTGTGCGGCTCGTACCGCGCGTGGATCGCGAGGAATTTATCAATGTCGGTGTCATCCTTCGCTGCGCATCCCGTGATTTTCTCCAAGCCTGCATCCATTTGGATGAGGCCCGCGCACGCGCACTCGCGCCATCGCTCGATTTACAGCTGGTACGCACGCATTTGGAAAGTCTGATGGCGATCGCGAGAGGCGATAAGCAGGCCGCGCCCATCGGAAGACTTTCCAGTAGCGAGCGCTTTCATTGGTTGGTGGCGCCGCGGAGCACGATGATTCAAACATCGGCGGTGCACACGGGCCGTTGCATCGATCCGCCAGCCAAGATGCAGCAGCTGCTGGAGCAAATGGTCAAAACGCCGCAGTAGCGCAGCCGCAAAAAAAGGCGCGGCAAAGCCGCGCCAGTTTCCCCAAAGTGCTTTGAGTTACTTCTTTGCCTTGCGACGGCCTGCCAGACCAAGCAGACCTAAACCGAGCAAACCCAGTGTGCCAGGCTCAGGTACCTGCACTGGGCGCTCGCCATGAGGCTCGTCGTTGAAGACGAGCGGTGGAATCGGCTGATCGTTCGTCGGCGGAGTTTGCGAGCCCTCGTGGTGCTCATCGTTGGGATGGCTTGGCGGCACGCTATCGTGCGAGTCATGATGCTCGTCATTATTCGGATGCGTGGGCGGCACGCCATCGTGAGACTCGTGGTGCTCGTCGTTGTTCGCGACCGTTCCGTCATGATCCTCATCGTGAGAGGGCGGCACTTGTTCATTCGAATGGTGTTCGGAATCGTCGGCGGGATGACTGTCGAGACTGGACTGCGACGGGGCATTCTTCGTGTCTGAAGTTCCGCCGCTCGACGGTACGTTGTTCGACGAGCCGGATTCCGCAACGCTTGAGCCTGGTTGATTCGATTGACGATGTCCGCCTGCACCGCCTAAGCCACCTGGATACGTCAGCATCAAAGGCGGGGAGAATCGGCCGTTGGGAGAGAAGTTCGCGCTGCTCTCGTTCGGTAAGGACTCGGCATTATTCGCCAAGGCCAGGTGCTCGGTCGGCTCAAACGATGCGGAATCGCTAGTGCTCGCGTAAGCCGCAGGTTCATCCTGCTGTGGATCTTCAGTGTGCTGCTGCGGTTGCGGCGCACGGGCAGGGGCTGCGTGCGAAGCCGGCGGTGTCGTGACCTGCACCCCATTGGCAGTCACATCCTGAGTAGGCTCGGGCGCGGCCGGCACAGTCGGCACGGCTGCGGGTATTTCTGTCTGTGAAGCAGCGGCAGAACCGTTTTCCCGAATCAGATAAGCCGATACACCGGCGATGACGGGTACTGCGATCAAACTCACTGTAACGATGCGCTTGTGCTTCATGGTCCTTTTCGACTCGAGAGTTGGAAGTGCACTTGGTAATGCAAAAGCTGGTCCAACATCGAGCGTCGATGCGAAAAGAGTTGGAAACTGGCTCTATACGCTGGTTCGGCAGGCGTTAATGTCAAATGAGTTGCAGCCGTCTGGAAGCTTGTTTCGTGAGCGGAAAGAACTTGTAAAGCTCAGCGACGTTGCTCAGTCAATTAAAGCGAGTGCCGCATCCAAACGAAGTGCGTCACAGGGTGTCGACGCCACTTCGTGAGGCTCGTCACATTCCACGCGACGATTGCAGAGCTTATGTCGCGTGACTGCGTAAGAATCTTCGTCGGTTAAAAGCAGTGGCTCTGACGTCTAGCGTCTTTGCGACTGTTCTGCCCTCGCCGCTGCACTACTTTGCGCATTGGGAACCCCGGGGAGATACCTAGCGTGGTCGCGAAGGAGGCCGTTCCGAATGCGATGTGCGTCTCATTTTCGGCAATACGAAATCGATAGATTATGTTGCGGTAGCGGGGCTGGCCAGACAACAACATGCGAACGCTCGTCGATCTGCTCAACAACGATCATGGGTACGCACGGATCTATGCGGACGTAGAGGGGTTCAGTTACGAACTCAATACCTATCTCCGCAAGCCCATCGCGGATCTATTCGAACGCATGGGTGGATACGCTTCAGTGAACGAAGCGTGCGAAGCTGCCAAGCACCAACTTCTCGCTGCGCATCAGTTGCCCAGATTCAAAATGCGATCGCCTCGTTCGCTGCGGACCCTGCGCTGATCTCGATCTTCGATGCATCGTTTTTCGGGCAGGCGTCTCCTACCCAAGAGACACGTTACCCGCACGCGTGAATGCCGTTCGCACTCTTGGCTCCTGACGATTCTTCGACGTCCACAGCTTCGGGCTCATCTATTTAATATGCGATCGCGCGGCGGCGACCATTTGGTTCCTTTGTGGAAAAGTGCAAACGCCTGCTCGGGCGGCATTTGACGCATGCTGAAGCCCGCTGCGGGACTCCGCATCGACACGGGCAAATGGCGGACGATATAGTGCCCGCCGCTCGTGACCGTGGGGGGCGGAGCGAGACACCCATGTCGGTATAAGTTCACAACGAACGGTGACTCGAATGAAATCCAAGCTGAGTGTGTTGATAGGCGCGCTCTTGTCGGTCGCGGCAGCCAATGCTGCGGACCAAGCGCCAGCTTCTCTCCCGTATCGCGATGCTTCGCTGCCCACCGAAAAGCGGGTCGCCGATCTGATCTCGCGTATGACGCTCGAAGAAAAGGCGGCGCAACTTGGGCATACGGCGCCGGCCATTCCGCGGCTCGGCGTGCCTGAGTACAACTGGTGGAACGAGGGATTGCATGGCGTTGCCAGAGCGGGCATCGCGACAGTGTTTCCGCAGGCTATCGCTATGGCGGCAAGCTTCGATGCGCCGTTGATGCAAGAGGTTGCGGACACGATCAGCACGGAATTTCGCGCCAAATATCGCGAGACGTTGAAGCCGAACGGCGGCGCGGACTGGTATCGCGGCCTGACTGTTTGGTCGCCGAACATCAATATCTTCCGCGATCCACGTTGGGGCCGCGGACAAGAAACCTACGGTGAAGATCCGTATCTGACTTCGAGAATCGGAGTTGCCTTTATCAAGGGATTGCAGGGCGACGATCCGAACTACTTCAAGACTATCGCGACCGCTAAGCACTTCGCCGTGCACAGCGGACCGGAGTCGTCGCGACATACGTTCGATGTGCATGTGTCGCCGCATGATTTGCAAGACACGTATCTACCCGCGTTTCGTGCGACAGTCACCGAGGCGAATGTGCAATCGGTTATGTGTGCATACAACGCAGTGGACGGTCAGCCAGCCTGCGCGAACGAGAGGCTGCTGGATGACTATTTGCGCAAAGATTGGGGCTTCAAAGGCTACGTGGTGTCGGATTGCGGCGCCGCTGCGGATATCTTCGATTGGCACCACTACAAGCCCAACGCCGAAGAGGGCGTCGCAGCCGCGTTCAAGGCCGGCATGGATGTGATTTGCGGCGACTATCGCCGCAACATGACCACTGAACCTGAAGCGATTGTCGGCGCAGTGAAGAAGGGACTGCTGCCGCAACCCGTCGTTGATCAGGCCCTCGCGCGTCTGTTTACTGCGCGCATCCAACTCGGGATGTTCGATCCGCCCAGCAAAGTGCCGTACTCAAAAATCGAGCCCAGCCAGAACGATACGTCGGCGCATCGTGCCGTTGCGTTGAAGATGGCGAAGGCTTCGATGGTGCTGCTGAAGAACGATGGATTGCTGCCATTGAAGAATGCGCCGAAGACGATCGCGGTCGTCGGGCCGAATGCCGACAGCGTCGATGCGTTGGTTGGCAACTACAACGGCACGCCATCGCAACCTGTGACCGTGCTTGCAGGCATTCGCAAACGTTTCCCGAACGCAAACGTCGTGTACGCGGAAGGCACGGGGCTGATCGGGCCCGTGACCAGCGTGATTCCATCCGATGCGCTATGCGTGGATAGCGCATGCAAAACGCACGGCTTGAAGATGGAGACTTTTGCGCCTGGGCAAGGCAAGACGCTCGCGGATCTGGAGCCGAAAGGGAGCCCGAAGTCGACCACGACTGTCGATCACATCGATGCAACGTGGACCGACCCAAATGGAAGGCGCGCTTCGGTCCGTTGGTCGGGCTTCGTCACGGTTCCAGAATCGGGCGACTACACCTTCGGATTTGCCAGCGAAGATGGCTACCGCGTTTGGGTCGACAACAAGCTCACCGTCGATGATTGGTCGCCGCGTGAAATGTCCGTAACGCAGACGGGCAAGATCCACCTAGAAGGCAAGCACACGTATCCGATCAAAATCGAAGCGTTCCAAATGCGCAAAGCTGGGACGACGCGCTTGGTCTGGGCATTGCCGAGCGAGAAGGGCGACAGTGCTGTCGACGCGGCGAAGAAAGCGGATCTCGTGATCTTCGTAGCAGGCCTGTCCTCGCACATCGAAGGCGAAGAGATGAAAGTCGACGCTGATGGCTTTGCCGGCGGCGATCGGACCAAGCTCGACTTGCCCGGTCCGCAGGAGCAACTGCTCGAACGCGTGGCGGGAGTCGGCAAGCCGACCGTGTTGGTGTTGATGAACGGCAGCGCGATGTCGGTGAACTGGGCCGATCAACATCTGCCGGCGATCCTCGAAGCGTGGTATCCCGGCGAAGAAGGCGGCAATGCGATTGCTGGCCTGCTCGCTGGCGACTACAGCCCCGCGGGTCGTCTGCCGGTCACGTTCTACAAGTCCGTCGATGCGCTCCCGGCGTTCGATGACTACTCAATGAAGGGCCGGACGTATCGTTACTTCGATGGCGAGCCGCTGTATCCGTTCGGCTTTGGGTTGAGCTACACGAAGTTCGACTACGCCAACGCACGCACCGAGAATGTCGGTGCGAGCCAGGTCAAAGTGAGCGTGGATGTGACGAACAGCGGTGCGATGGACGGCGATGAAGTCGTGCAGGTCTATCTCACTCATCCCGGCGTCGCGGGTGCACCGATTCGCGCGTTGAAGGGCTTCCAACGCGTTCACTTGAAGAAGGGCGAGAAGAAGACGGTCGAGTTCACGTTGAATGATCGCGACCTCAGCATCGTCGATGAAGCCGGCAAACGCCGTGTCGTGCCCGGCCAAGTCGATGCCTGGATTGGCGGCGGACAGCCCGTTGCGCGTGCAGGATTGCAGGCTACGGCAGGCGTGAAGACTCAGTTCACGCTCTCGCAAGGAACTGTGTTGCCT
>JAEWBG010000115.1 GCA_023391335.1 Pseudomonadota bacterium
CACTCACAAGCTCATTTAGATCGCATTGCCCATCGACTCAACGGCCGACCTCGTGAGACATTGCAGTTCCAAACGCCAGCAGAAAAGCTGGCAGAAAGTGTTGCGCTGATCAGTTGAGCCGGCCACAACAAAGAGCACAAAGAGCCGCGGAGAACGCAGAAAAGAAGTGATGAGGTGATGAGGTGAAAGCGCATTGCGCGTGAAGCGTGCAGCTCAACAGAACAGAACCCGCGATACAGCGCGTTCTTTTTCTGGCGTGCGCATCGCGCTCCCTTGCCAGTGGCTTCCTTGCCGCTAGGCTACCTTGCCGATGAAGTCGGCTCGCCTCTTCTTCTGTTCCTGGTTCGCTTCTGGCCTGCGCGCAGCGCTTGCCTGCCAGTGGCTTGCTTGCCGTTAGGCTCGCCTGCCGACAAAGTCGGCTTGCAATCATCGGATGAGATTTCACACGGAGGACACGGAGAGCACGGAGATGGAATTTTCTGTCCCGACGTCAGTCCTACTCGATCGCGCAGCGATCCTTCCCGACGTTAGTCCTTCCCGATGCGAGAGCGTCTTTCCTTCCGAATTCTGACCTGCCGCCAGGCCTTCCTGATTGCGTAGCAATCGTTCCTGACGACCGTCCTTCCTGATCGCGCAGCGATCCGTCGCTTATTTCCGATTCTGACCCGACGCTAGTCCTTCTCGACTGCAACGCGGTCCAACCCGACGTCCGTCCTTCCCGACGCGAGAGCGTCTTTCCTTCCGGAATTCTGACCTGCCGCTAGGCCTTCCTGATTGCGCAGCAATCCATCGTGCCGCAGGCCTTCATGACGACAAAGTCGTCCGTCGTTTATCAGGTCCGTCCTTATTCCTCTCCCGCCAACGTCAAGTGCATCTTCACCAAATGCGCAATCGAGCGAGCACCCATCTTCTCCATCACATTGGCGCGATGAATTTCGACGGTGCGTTCGCTCAAGCCCAAATCGATGGCGATGACCTTGTTCGCCTTGCCATCGACGACGAGGGCCATGACTTCGCGTTCGCGAGCGGTGAGGGATTCTGCACGGCGGCGAAGATCCGCATGCTTCTCGAGCTCGGCGCGGTTCTCTTTGTCTTGCTTCAGCGCATTGTTGATGCGATCGATCAAGTCTTGATCTCGGAACGGCTTGGTCAAGAAATCGAAGGCGCCATCCTTCATCGCTTGCACCGCCATCGGAATATCGCCGTGGCCAGTCATGAAAATGACCGGGAGCATCGCGCCGGCGCGATTGAGCTGTTGCTGAACTTCAAGGCCGCTCATCTCCGGCATTCGTACGTCGAGAACGAGCACCGCGTGTTGATCGGGGTTGTACTTCGTCAGAAACTCGCTCGCCCTCGAGAACGACACGGTTTGGTAACCCACGGTTCGCAGTAGCAGCTCAATCGCCTCGCGCATGCTGTCGTCGTCATCGACGATGTAGACGAGTGGGTTGGTATTGTTCTGTGGCTTCTTGTGTGTGGCTTGCATGCTCGTCTCTAGAAGAAGGTCTTCGCTCGAGGGCGCTGAGATAACTTTTTACTTTCGTTAGTGGCAAGGCGCTGTCGCTGCCCGGGAATCGGTTCAAAGGCGCCTACGCGGCCGGAAGCTGAAACCAGAAGGTCGTTCCGCCCGTGTCCCCGGATTCGAAGCCAATCGTACCCTGATGGGCTTCGATGATGGCACGCGTGGATGCCAGGCCGAGTCCTGTTCCATTCGTCTTGGTCGTGAAGAACGGATGGAAGATCTGGGCGCGCTGCTCGCTCGCAATGCCCTCGCCATTGTCGCGGACCGAGACTCGGACACCGTAGCGATCGCCGGTGACGGTGAGCTCGACGCGTGCGTGGGGTTTGCCATCGGTCGCTTCGAAGCCGTTTTGGACCAGCGTGAACAGCACATGCTGAATACGCAGTTTGTCGACGCTGACCATCGGCACATCCGCGATGCAGTTCAACGTGAGTCGTCCGCCACTGCGCATGGCGAGTAGGTCGAGGATGGGCGCCAATTCGCGCACGAGCTCAGGCATCGAATACTTCCGCCGGTTCAGGTCTTCGCGATTGAAGAGCCGGCGGATGTGACGAATCCCATCGCTCGCGGCCAAGGCCTCTTTGCTGATCAGCTGCAGAACGTCGCCCGCTTGACCGACCATCGGTTCTGGTCGGTTGAGCATGCGCTCCGCCGTTTGAGCGAAGGTGACGATCGCACCCAGCGGTTGGTTGAGCTCATGGGCGATCCCGCTTGCCATTTCCTCCAAAGCGGAGGCACGGGCGATCTGCAAGAGCTGCTCGAGCAGCGCTTGTTCTGAAGGGGCGTGGCTCAAAGCGCGCGCCGCAATGGCTTCTGCGTCGGAATCTTCTTCCACAGGGAGCTTGGAAACCTTCCAGTCCATCATCCAACTCAGCTCAATCGATCTTGGTTCAATCAATGCGCGGCAGAGTGCCCGAGTCTCCAAGCGAGTGCACGCGCGAAATCCCGCAGCCGATTACGCCAGCCCCTTAGAGACACCCTATTCGCATTGCCGCACCGTAGCGTCGCAAGTGAGCGGAGGTGCCAATGAATTATCCGAACCATACGCAATATGTTCGAGCCGGACTGCAGCAGCGCAAGCGCGATTTAAATGAGCGACGTCTCCGCGTGAACGCGGACCTCGCCCGAGTGGCGGAGCCGATTGCTGCCGACTTCGATGAAGCGGCGGTGCAGCTCGAAAACGACGAAACGCTGCAGGCCATTGATCATGCGGCAGAATCTGAGCTGCTAGAGATCAACGAAGCACTGCGGCGTTTGGACGAAGGTACCTACGGATTGTGCAAACATTGCGGTAGGCCGATTTCTCCGATGCGCCTTGCGGCGCTGCCTCAAGCAGTCACCTGTACGCGCTGTCCTGGCGTGTGAGCTGAACGGGATGGTCGGCCGTGATAGGCTTCGTTCCGAGGCCGCAGGGGTGCTGCGCGCCCAATCCAACCATTCCGTTTCTATGGACGAACTCGCCGAGATTACTCAGCATTTGCTGCGGTTCTCGCCGGACGCTCTGGTTGTCGTCGATAGCCGCGGCAACATCCGCTTTGCGAACGACACCGTCACCGAGCTGTTTGGCTACCCGCCTGCTGAGCTGATAAATCAGCCGCTGGACATGCTGGTTCCAGAACGGCTGCGCGGCCGTCATCACCATCATTTGGGCGGCTACTTCCAGCATCCCCGCAGTCGCGAGATGGGCGCGGCGATCACAGATTTGTTTGCGCGGCGAGCCGATGGCAGCGAATTTGCGGCGGGCATTCGCCTTGCGCCGTTTCGTATCGGCAGCAATCTGTACGTGGCGGCGGCAATTCGCGACGGCACCGAACGGCGGCAGGCGCAAGACGCATTGATTGCAGCGCGAGAAGAAGCAGACCGCGCCAATCGCGCCAAGAGCCGCTTCCTCGCGACGGCGAGCCACGATCTGCGGCAGCCGCTGCAGACAATCAAAATGCTGAATGCCTCGTTGGTGCGGCTCGCGAAAGATGCGGATATGGCGACGTTGCTGCAGCACCAGCAGCAAGCCATCGAGGGCATGGCGCGGTTGCTCAACGCACTGCTCGACATCAGCCGCCTGGAGTCCGGAGCCATCGAACCGAAACCCACCGCTGTCGCACTACCGGAGTTGTTCGCGGAGCTGCGTAACGAATTCGAATCGGTCGCGCGCGACCGTGGCCTCGAGCTCGACATCGACTCCTTGCCATGGACGGTGAAGACAGATCGGATCTTGTTCAATCAGCTACTGCAGAACCTCATTGGCAACGCAATCAAGTACACGGATCATGGATCGATCAGCTTGAGCGGGGTCGTCGATGAACTTGGGCTGACGTTGGAAGTGAGCGACACCGGCATCGGGATACCTGCCGACAAGCTCGAGCGCATCTTCGACGAGTACTACCAAGTCGACACGCACGGTGCCAAGCGCATCGGTGTCGGCCTCGGGCTTGCGATCGTCAAGGAAGTCGCGCGTCTGTTGGGCTTTCGCATTCAAATCCGTTCGCACGTGGGGCAAGGCACGCAGGTGCTTGTCACGATTCCACGTGCGCTGCTCCGTCCGCTTTCGACGGTTGCGCCGGCTGCGCTTGAACCCAATGCGAACGTACCGAACGCACGTCGCGGTCGCGTGCTCTTGGTCGAAGACAACGATGGCGTTCGCATCGCCACCGAGCTGTTCTTGAAGTTGGAAGGCTTCGAGACGCTGACTGCCAGCTCGGCCATGGATGCGGAAACGCAGATGCATAAGCTGCGTCCTCACGACGTTCTCATCGCCGATTACCACCTGGACGGCGCGCACACAGGATTGGATGTCCTGACACGCGTACGCGCGCTACGGCAACAAGAAGTCCCCGGAATCATCTTGAGCGGCGACCTACCCACCGTGCTACGGACCTTGAAAGATCCGGTTCCCAATGCACGCTTCCTGAGCAAGCCGGTCGATACCGAAGCACTGCTGAATGCGATCGATGAGTTGAGTGGGGTAGTTGCCTAGAAGAGAGGCGACGGATCGCTGCGCGATCAGGAAGGACGGTCGTCAGGAAGGATTGCTGCGCAATCAGGAAGGCCTGGCGGCAGGTCAGAATTCGGAAGTGAACGACGAATCGCTGCGCGATCAGGAGGGACTGTCGTCAGGAAGGATTGCTGCGCAATCAGGAAGGCCTGGCGGCAGGTCAGAATTCGGAAGTGAACGACGGATCGCTGCGCGATCAGGAGGGACTGTCGTCAGGAAGGATTGCTGCGCAATCAGGAAGGCCTGGCGGCAGGTCAGAACTCGGAAGTGAACGACGGATCGCTGCGCGATCAGGAGGGACTGTCGTCAGGAAGGATTGCTGCGCAATCAGGAAGGCCTAGCGGCAGGTCAGAAATGGATTTTGGCTCCCAGTCACCAGTCAGTAGTCAGTTGTCACTCAAGTGATTTGTGCGCCCACCTCCGTGCTCTCCGTGTCCTCCGTGTGAAATCTCAACCGATGACCGCAAGCCGACTTTGTCGGCAGGCGAGCCTAACGGCAGGCAAGCCACTGGCAGGGAAGCGCTGCGCGCAGGCCAGAGAAGAACGAAGAGGAAGCGCTTTGCGCAGGGTAGCCGTTGGCAAGGAAGCCACTGGCAAGGGAGCGCGATGCGCATGCCAGAAAAGAATGCGCTGTATCGCGGATACTGTTGAGGTGCACGCTTCACTTCACTTCACGCGCAACGCGCTTTCACCTCATCACCGCATCACTCCAGTTGGCAGTCAGAGATTCGAGCTCGCTCCTGAAATTCCAAACTTGCGGTTCAGTTCTTCTTTGTGCTCCTTATGCTTTTTTGTGATCTTTGTGTGGCGACCTCAACCGGTCATTGCAACGCTTGAACCAGTCTCTCTGCTGGAGTTTCAAACTGCAAGGTCTCTCGTGGACGGCCATTGAGTTCACGGGCGACGCGATCAAGATCCGTTTGG
>JAEWBG010000120.1 GCA_023391335.1 Pseudomonadota bacterium
CCGTTTCCCGTTTCCCGTTTCCTGCCGCACATGGATGTGCTAATGCCGCGAAGGCAGGACGCCGAGAGCGGCCGTTCCCCGTTCCCCGTTCCCCGCCAGTCACTAGTCACTAGTCACTAGTTAATACCTCCACAACACCCCAAACACCGGCACCAGCGGCAACCAATTGTCCGTTTCCCGATCAAGCGATGGCGTGCCATTCGCATCTTCTGTGTAGGTGTATGTCGTGCAACATGGGTTGTTACGCGAGAGGGCATTCGTCACTTCGAGGAATGCATCCAATGCACCGTGCGAGAGGGCGAAGGTTCGCGTCAGTCGCATGTCCAGAGAGTTGTAGTTCGCCAATCGCTTGGAATTGCGTGTGCCGACTAGGACTGCAGGCGGCGAATTGGAGTTCAGCAAAATCTGCGTCGTCGGCCAGCCGGAGTGATAGGTATCGACCAACGTGAAAGCCCAAGGCCCTCGCGTCCAGGCCACGCCAAGATTGATCGCGTGACGTTGGTCCCAACTGCGAGCCTGTTCTTGCCCGCCTATCTCGTCTTCAGCTTCTGACCACGTGTAGCTCAGCCACCCGCTCCATGGGCCGTGCGGCTTCAGGCGCATCATGATTTCGAGTCCACGCACATGTGCTCCGTCGGCGTCGATCAGTACACGATCGCTTTCGGTTTCGGGCAACAGCACCAACGGGTCCAGGAGATTCTCGAAATGCGGCGCGAGATGGTGGTAGTTCTTGCGATAGGCTTCGACTCGCAAATCGAGTGCGTCGAGTTCGTGATCGACACTGAGAATCCAATGATCCGCAAACTGAGCCGCATGGAACCGATCGATACCGTCTTCGACTTGCAGCTCATTGATCCCTTGCGGCTGATAGAAGCGGCCCCATGTGGCGCGCACGTGAGTTCCCTCGTTGGGCTGATACATCACACTCAGCCGCGGGCTCCATTGCTCGGCATCGCCTGAATGATCGTAAGTCTGCGAATCCAAACGCAGCCCCGCTTCGGCAGTCCATCCATCCGTGAGCTGCGCACGCGCATCGAACCATGCCGCCGTTTCATAACCTTCTGGATTCGGATCGATCACGCGATGGACGTCTCGCGCTGGATCGCCGGGGAAAGGATAGTTCGCATCGATAAGAACATCGCTGCGATAGTTGTACGAGCCCTCCAGATGCCGCAGCTCGGCGCCAAACGTGTAATCCACCCGATCGGTGTGTAACTGATCGTCCAGTCGTAAGCCGAAGATGTGAAAGCGGCGATCGTCATCGACGCTCGCGTTGCGGAACTCGTCTTCCACGGTGCCCTGCCGGCTGTTACTGACGATCGTGTATGAAGCGATGGCTTTAGTTGTAAACGCGTCGGACCAATCGTGCTCCAGCGTATTCCACACATAGAAGTTCTGGTATTCGGCCTTCGCCTTCTGGACGCCCGCGTCCTTCAACGCGTGAATGGAGTCTTGCGAGATCAGGACATGCAGCGACTCGCGCGTGGCATCGTCGATTTTGTAGTCGGCGCGCAAGAACGCGTCGTAGTAGTTGGGCTCGCCGAAGTCGTTCTCGCTGAAGTGCGAAAGATCGCCAATGTTGCTGCGCCGGCCGGAAACGACAAACTGGCCGCGCCCGCCATCGAACTCTCCGGCCGCGAGTGCGCTGGAATGAAATACGTTCAGGCCCAGTTCGTAGTACCGCGGCTGCGCGGGGCGAATCGATTTTGCATCGATCACGCCGCTCATACGCTCGCCGTATTGCGCCGGGAATCCGCCGGAATAGAACTCGAGTTCGCCGATCACACGCGAGTCGAGCAAACTCACGGGGCTCAAGAAGTCCTTGAGATGGAACGGCTCGTACAACCGCAGTCCGTCGAGAATGATCGATGACTCGTTGGGCGCGCCCCCACGCACTGAGGCCAAGCTGGAAAATCCATTGCCTGCGACACCTGGCAGTCGCTGTACCGCACGCAATGTTTCATCCGCCAGCCGCGGCATGTTCTTCACCTCTTCTTGAGTGATGAACGTGGGCGCCAGCACCTCTTGCGACGACAACGAGTAGCGACTCGTCTGCACGACGACCTCGTCGATGTCTTCCGTCGCAGGAACTCGTCGAGCCGGAGCAGGCGGCGGTGCAGCTTCGGCACGTACTACGACAAACACACCGGGAGCGACTTGGCGCAATCCGAGTTGGTGCTGCGCCAACACTTCGCGTGCGAGCTCGACGCCGCGAGTAGCAGAAGGTTCACTGGTTACGCGTTGATCTGAGGGGACGAGTTGTGTGCTGTAGATGAACGTCAGTCCCTGACTGCGCAATTCCGAGAGCACATCGCCAACCGTGCGGCCGGCAAACTCTGCGTGTGCGGCCTGCCCGCAGAGCAGCAACAACAAGATCCAGCGCTTGGAACGGCGCATCAGAACGATGCGCAGCGTGGATTGCCCACGCAATCGATGTGAACAGGCTTACCCGGCGGCCAAATCGGGGGTGTCACGCCACAAGCGTGCTTTGAACACACCCACATAGATGGATAGGGCAATCGTCCAAACAATGAACGCACTCCAGACGTCGTGCGAGATGAAGTGCGCACCACGCGACTGCTGCGAAATTCCGAACACTAATCCCGTGAACACGCCGACAGCGAAACCGATGCGGCCCCAGCGGCGCTTGCGTTCACGGAACACGAAGTATAGGGCCAGCAGAGCGTACCCGGCGCTCGCGTGCGCAGCCGGGAAACACCGTGCGTTGCGCAACTCCGGAGGGCGGTGACCGAACAACGGTACGTACGTATGTTCGCCGCCGTACTCGACCAGATCGCGCGGACAGTCTTTATTCGTCATGGTTTTTAGAGCGCCGACGGTCGCAACTGACAAGATCACGGACATGGCGAAATACAAAGCGGGCCTGCGCCACGCACTCAGCCGAGCGTCGAACGCACTCCACGCCGCGATACCCAGGGCAGCCAATACCAGCAGCCGGACGAACCATGTACCGCCGGCATGAACGAATCGGTTGACCCACCAATTGTGGCCGCCCAACCAATCGCCCGTGGAGGCATCGTAGAAGAGCGCATTCGCGATCGTGTGATCGACGCGCGTGAAGGCGAACAGAGTGGCTAGCACAAGAAAGAACGCGAGCGGCATGCGCATGCGGCGCCACCAAAACTGCCGCAGAGACCCCGCCTGGAGGCCAGCTCCCGCAACGTCTGCACCGAGAACAGTCGCTGCCCCCGCAAGGGAAGGCTCGACGGCGATGGCCGTGGATTTTTGATTGCTGGATTCGACCGAGGTTACGTCAGACATGTCGTCCTAAGCCCAGGAGCCCGCAAAGCAACCGGGCAATTCTATGCTAGGGCGTAGGACGCGCGGCATTCCCTGAATCAATCGCATGCACCAGGGTAATTCCGATTAATTCGTCTTTAGTCTGATAGCGGCGGAATTCGGTCGTCTGCAGCACGGCAGCCAAGGCCGTTTCCGGGTCCAGCCCGTGAATCGACCCATGCAACCGGATCGTGGTCGCAAGCTGTTGAGCCTGGGGAGTGGCGTAGACCACCTCGCGGCCCGTCTCAGCAGCCACCCAATGTAGGAATGCATCCAGCGTTTGATTCTCGATGTCCGGCACCGGACTCGCCTGCGTCACCCAGGCCCACATCGGATCTCCGCGTGACACCGATGTGCGGCTGACATCGCCTTGCGCCGTGACGCGCAATCGTTCCCCGGCACTCGCGATATTGCTGCCGCGCGCATTGCGCACTTCGATCCTGCCCTCGCGTACGCTGACCTCAATTTCACCCTCGCGGCTTCGCACTTGGTACTGCGTACCCAGGTGATGAACGGCACCGACTGAGGTTTCGACAAGCAGCGGCGTACTGCCACGGCTGTCGACATAGAGCGCACCTCGCTCAAGTTCTACGCGATTTGCTGCGAGCAGCCTCACTGACGTATTCGCATCCAGACGCAGCGATAAATCCTTGCCGATATTCAACGATGCATGTGCACTCGCGTCGGTGCGCACGCGATCGTCGCTCTTTAAGATCTCGCCTTGCGACAAGCGGTTGCCATGCACGACGTCACTCACGTTCCCATCGACGTATGCGACAGTCGCAACCACGACGGACGGACTGAGCGCGACATTGAATACGAGCGCGACCGCAAACATCACGCCTAGAACGCTGGCGGCAATGCCCCACATCCAGCGTCGTCGATTGCGGCGCTGTTCATCGATCATGGCTTGCCATTCGGCGTGCACAGCAGTGCGAATGGCCGTTGTCACTTCAGGCGAAGGTTCGTCCCGAGCGCCCATCTGCCGCAGCAGGGCCTCGAGGTTCTCGTCATCGAATTGGTCGTTGCGATCGTTCATACGCCCTGCTTGCCCTCGCGCATCGCGAGCAACACTTCATTTGTCGTAGATCCGAATACCGTCTCAACGGCTTCGCGAAACGCATTGCGCGCTCGGGCCAGCAAGGACTGCACTGCAATTTGGCCAACACCGAGACGGTCGGCGATTTCCTCCACGCTACAACCCTCGACGTACTTCCACTCCAACACATCGCCGTATCGCGACGGCAATCGATCCAAGACTGACTGCACCAACTGCCGGGTTTCCGCAGCACCGTATTGATGTTGCGGCTCGTCCTCCATCGGCGCTTCGACCGACTCCAGTGCCGCCCGCAGCTCCGGGTTGTCATCGATGAGGACGACCTTTTCGGAGTGCCGTCGATTGGCACGCAAGTAGTCGACGATCTGACGCCGGCAGATTTGACATAGCCAACTGAACAATGCGGCTTCGCCGCGAAAGCCGGCCAAGTTCCGGACGGCTTTAGTCAGTGTCGCCTGCACCACTTCCTTGCACGCTTCCACATCGCGGTTCACTCGCGGCAGCGCAAAACGATAGACGCGCGGGAAATAGGTCTCGAAGAACTGCTGGAAGGCACTCTCCTGGCCCGCCAACATCCCCTGCACCAACTCGCGATCTGTAGGTAATACCTGCTTCATGACAAGTCGTTCACTATGCCGGTAGGACGGCGCGGGGGTGGAGGATCAATCGGACGGCGGAGGTGAGGGAGTGAGTAAGTGAGAGGGTGAGTTTCGCAGGTTGGAAGCTGCTGCGCCTGCGACTCCATAGACCTACGCAATTCACGGCGGCGAGCATCACTGCGAGAAGCAATTCACTTCCTCACTTGCTCACTTTCGTCATCCGAACCATCCCCGACTCCACCGCATTGCTACACATTGTTACTGTTCATCGTGTCCGCATTTCTAGTAGGGATTCCCCATGGCCGCAGCAACGCCTTTCGACGCGAGTTCCGATCCCACGTTGACCCCGCAGTACCTGGCGCGCATGCACGCGTATTGGCGCGCTGCGAATTACTTGTCGGTGGGTCAGATCTATTTGATGGACAACCCGCTGTTGACCGAGCCGCTGCAGCTCCCGCACATCAAGCCGAGATTGCTCGGACATTGGGGCACGACGCCCGGACTGAACTTCATTTACGCGCACCTAAATCGCGTCATCAATAAGTTCGACTTGGATGTGATCTACGTGGCGGGTCCGGGCCATGGCGGCCCAGCTCTCGTCGCGAACACGTATCTTGAAGGCACCTACAGCGAGTACTACCCGAACATTTCCGAAGATGTCGAAGGGATGCGGCGGCTGTTCAAGCAGTTCTCATTTCCGGGCGGCATTCCCAGTCACGTCGCGCCGGAGACACCGGGATCGATCCATGAAGGAGGCGAACTCGGCTATGCACTCTCGCATGCGTATGGCGCGGCGTTCGACAATCCCGATCTCATCGTCGCGTGCGTGATCGGCGATGGCGAAGCCGAAACCGGCCCCCTCGCCACGAGCTGGCATTCGAACAAGTTTTTGAATCCGGCACGCGATGGCGCCGTACTGCCGATTCTGCATCTCAACGGCTACAAGATCGCCGGCCCCACCGTGCTCGCAAGAATCCCTCGCGAAGAACTCGCCGAGCTATTGAGCGGCTACGGTTACGAGCCCTTCTTCTTCGATGTTGCGGAGAACATGGAGCAGACGCACTTAGAGATGGCGCGTTTGCTGGATCGCATCGTCGTTCGCATCCGAGACATCCAAAGCGATGCGCGCACGCGTGGATTTCACACTCGGCCTCGCTGGCCAATGATCGTCTTCAAAACGCCGAAAGGTTGGACGGGGCCGCACATCGTCGATGGTCAGCCGGTCGAAAACACCTGGCGATCGCATCAAGTGCCGTTAGCGGGTCTCGCGGACAATCCCGCACACGTGAAGCAGCTCGAAGAATGGATGCGCAGCTACAAGCCGGAGGAATTGTTCACCCAAGAAGGAAAACTAAAACCCGACCTGCGCGCGCTCGCGCCGAAAGGCCAGCGACGCATGGGCGACAACCCGCATGCGAACGGCGGCATTCTATTGCGCGACCTGCGCTTGCCGGACTTCCGCGACTACGCCATCAAACTCGATCATCCCGGCAGTGCGATCGCAGAAGCTACGCGCGTGCAAGGCAAGTTCCTGCGGGATGTGATGAAGCTGAACGCGGACAACAAGAACTTCCGCATCATGAGCCCGGACGAACTCAATTCCAATCGCTGGAACGACGTGCTCGAGGTGACAGATCGCGTATCGACAGCAGAAATCATTCCCATAGACACGCACGTCAAACCTGATGGACGCGTCATGGAAATGTTGAGCGAGCATCAATGCCAAGGGTGGCTCGAAGGCTATCTGCTAACGGGGCGGCATGGTTTCTTCAGTTGCTACGAAGCGTTCATTCACATCATCGACTCGATGTTCAATCAGCACGCGAAATGGTTGAAGACCACGCAACGTATCCCGTGGCGCCGGCCGGTTGCGTCGCTGAACTATTTGTTGTCCTCGCATGTCTGGCGACAAGATCACAACGGTTTCAGTCATCAAGATCCCGGGTTCATCGATCATGTCGTCAACAAGCGGCCGGAGGTGGTGCGCGTTTATTTGCCACCTGACGCGAATACGTTATTGCACGTGACCGATCACTGCCTGCGTAGCCGCAATCGCATCAATGTAGTCATCGCCGGCAAGCAGCCGCAGCATCAGTGGCTCACGATGGACGCCGCCATCAAACACTGCAGCAGCGGATTAGGCATGTGGGAATGGGCGAGCAACGATCAAGGCGGCGAGCCCGATGTGGTGATCGCATGCGCTGGCGATGTACCGACGCTGGAAGCGCTTGCCGCTACCAAGTTGCTCAGGGAATGGCTGCCGGAACTCAAGGCGCGCTTCGTGAACGTTGTGGATCTCATGACGCTGCAGCCGCCGTATCTGCATCCGCATGGGATTTCCGACACTGAGTTCGATGCGTTCTTCACCATCGATAGGCCGGTGATTTTCGCGTTCCACGGCTATCCATGGCTGATTCATCGGCTGACCTATCGACGTCGCAACCACGACAACATCCATGTTCGCGGCTACGTCGAAGAAGGCACCACGACAACGCCTTTCGATATGACGGTGCTAAATCGCCTCGATCGCTTTCATTTGATCGAAGCGGTGCTCGATTTCACGCCAGGCCTCACCGCGCATGCGGCACATTTACGCCAACGCATTCGCGACAAGCTCGTCGAGCATCGCGAGTACGTCACGACGCATGGGGAAGATATGCCGGAGATTCGCGATTGGCAGTGGAGCGATGCAACGCCGTCGCCGAAAGGACATCCCGATCCGAGCGCTGGGAAGAAGACGTCGTTGGGGAGGGAGTAGGTGCGAAGCGCGGGAAGACGAAGAAGTTTTAGCCGCAGAGAACGCAAAAAAGATACGGTGTGGCGCCTCGGGTGTGACGTGTAGATGTGTGCGGGTAGTCTCACCGTTCTCTTGCTGCCAACTCCCAACCGTCAACGCTCAACTCACAACGCAAGCTCGGAACGGACACAAAGAGCACAAGAAGAAATCATGTGTAGAGTGTCAGGTGTGATGTCTAGAACGCTGCGCTCAGCAACTCTGACTGCGAACGACCAACGGTCAACTCGAAACGACGGATCGGACGTAACACAAAGAACGCAGAAAAGAAGTGATGAGGTGATGAGGTGAAAGCGCGTTGCGCGTGAAGCGCGCAGCTCAACAGAATCCGCGATACAGCATTTAAATTGGCTCACCTCATGTTGTCGATGCGTTCGACTGTGAGGGCGCTTTGCGTTCCTTCCACCGTTCCACGGGGGAAGGTCAGGATGGGGGCAATTCAAATCACTGAACGTGATGCAATTGTTTGGACATTGAATGACAAAAGACGCCCCCTTCCCAGCCTTCCCCCCGCAAGCGGCCCGCAAGCGGGGGAAGGGGGGCAGAGTGCCAGCGCTCGCCTTTTGAATCTTCGTCTGGCCTGCGCGCAGCGCTTGCCTGCCGTTAGGCTCGCCTGCCGAAACCTCGGCTTGCCTCTTTTCCTTTTCTGTCCCGACGTCAGTCTTACTCGATCGCGCAGCGATCTTTCCCGACGTCCGTCCTTCCCGATCACGAAGTGATCCATCGCTCTTCTCTGACCTGCCGCTAGGCCTTCCTGATGCGCGGGCATCCTTCCTGACGACAGTCCGTCCTGATCGCGCAGCGATCCGTCGTTCACTTCCGATTCTGACTCGACGCCAGTCCTTCTCGACTGCAAAGCAGTCTTTCCCGACGTCCGTCCTTCCCGACGCGCAGCGTCCTTCCTTCCGAATTCCGATTCCCGAATCACCTTGACGTCCTAACCCTCATCCCGTCCAATCCCACGACCTCAATAAAGACGGCATTCATCATGGCCCGACATCGCGAACGTCATCGATCAGATCGAACCGGTTGGTTGCGAGCCGCGGTGCTCGGCGCAAACGACGGAATCGTTTCCACGGCAAGTCTGTTGGTTGGTATCGCTGCGGCGAATGCACCTCATCACGATCTCGTGGTCGCGGGCCTGGCAGGATTGGTGGCGGGCGCAATGTCGATGGCGACAGGCGAATATGTATCCGTAAGTTCTCAAGCTGACACCGAAGCTGCGGATTTGGAACGCGAGCGGCGCGAACTCGCCACGGACGTCGAGGCGGAACGCCGCGAGCTCGCACATATATATGTAGGCCGTGGACTCGATCAGAACCTCGCGGCTCAGGTCGCGGATCAACTGATGGCCCATGACGCCCTCGGCGCTCACGCCCGGGATGAGCTGGGAATCACTTCAACCCTCGCGGCGCGACCCATTCAGGCAGCGTTCGCATCTGCCCTCTCGTTCGCTGTGGGCGCTGCACTGCCGGTTATTACCGTGCTGCTGGCTCCGCAGAATCGTTTAACGATTTGGATCAGCGCCACAGCTCTGGTGTTGCTTGCAACGCTAGGCGCGGTAGCAGCGAGGACAGGCGGCGCGAATCCGTTCAAGGGCGCGGCACGTGTGACGTTCTGGAGTGCGCTTGCGATGTTGCTGACGGCGGGTGTTGGGTCGCTGTTTGGAACTGCGGTTGGGTAGAACAGGAAACGGATTTCACACGGAGGACACGGAGAACACGGAGAACACGGAGGTTAGGACGCAACTGAGAGCGCGCAATGGAAAAGGTTAGTAAGTGAGAGCGAACGTTGCTCGCGTGATAGCTTCGCGTTCGGACAAGAACCTCCACGGAGACGCGGAGAGCACGGGGTTCCAGTAGCTGAGCCGCGGCGATGACCCGATCTTTCCGTGCCTCCGTGTCCTCTGTGTCCTCCGTGGAATATTCCTCCTAAACTCTTGGCAACAGCTCCGCCGTCGTACTCGAATCCACACCAGCCGCATTCGCTTCATCTGTATCCAAATGCAGTTCGAGATTGAAATCAGGCGACACGCGCACCACCACATCATCAAAAATCAGATCGCGGCCTGAGCTATCGATGCGCACCCGAACGGTCTCATGATCCTTCACGCCGAGGCGTTCTGCATCTGCATTGTTCATATGAATATGCCGGCGAGCGCAGATAACGCCGTTTGGAATCGTCGCACGGCCGTGCGGACCCTCAATCGTGATACCAGGTGTGTTGGCGACATCGCCCGAGATACGCACCGGCGCATCGATGCCAAGTACGAATTCATCCGAGCGTGAGATTTCGATCTGATCGCTGCCGCGTGGCGGCCCCATCAATCGCACATGCTCCAACTTGCCGCGCGGCCCGATCAACGTGACGGTTTCCTGCGCGGAGTACTGTCCTGTCTGCGAGAGCGCGGTGCGCTGCTTCAGTCGATAACCGTTTCCGAATAGTGTGTCGATGGTGGGTTGCGATAAATGCGCGTGTCGTGCCGAAACCGCGACAGGGATTTGCTGCGGAATCTTCGACGCATTATTTCGCATCAGTAAATCCGCCGCTTCGCGCGCCATTTGTAGCTCTTCATCCGCCCGCACGACCAATAATTGCACGCGTGAATCGTCCTCATTGATCGAAGCCACTGGATGCTGATGAGTGACATGAGCGGCCGAGTTGGCATCCACGCTCAAGCGCGCACCCAAGAACTCGAGCCGTTGCAAGATGCGATTGCGCATCGCCGCGCTCCCCTCGCCGATACCGCCGGTAAATGCGATCGCATCGACTCCGTCCATGGTGGCCGCGTAGGCGCCGATGTATTTGCGGACACGATGCGAGTACAGCGTGAGCGCAGCACGACAGAGTTCGTCGCCATCCGCAGCTCGCTTCTCGATCTCTCGCACGTCATTCGTGCCGGCGAGACCTTTGAGCCCTGCGTCCTTGTTTAGCAACTCATCCAGTTCGCCCACGCTCATGCGCGTCTCACGCAAGATGGCGATGAGCGCTCCCGGATCGAGATCGCCCGCACGCGTACCCATCACCAGACCTTCCAACGGAGTCATACCCATACTGGTTTCGATGCTGCGCCCGTATTCGATTGCGGCAGCGCTCGACCCGTTGCCCAAATGACACGAGATGATTCTCAACTGCTGCGGAGAGGTTTTGAGATGCGATGCGACGCGATTCATCACATGCGCATGATTGGTTCCATGAAAGCCGAAACGTCGGATGCCGAGCTTCATCCGCAGATCATTTGGCAGCGCGTACTCCCGTGCGCGCGGCGGAAGCGTCGAATGGAATGCGGTGTCGAAAATCGCCACGTGAGGTAAGCCAGGAAAGTGTTTGCGTGCAGCTCGGATACCGTCGATGGCCGGAGGATTGTGTAGCGGGGCCAGTTCGCTCACGGCAATCAAGTCTTCCATCACCGCCGCGTCGATCTGCGTGGGACGTACGAATCGCTCACCACCGTGAACGACACGATGCGCAACTGCCCGAATCTCACCGTTTACTCCCACACACGCGCTGGCGATCTGTAGAACTCTTGTCAGTGCAAAGTTTGCATCCGCATTCGGCAACGCCTCGAACACTGTATCGACCTGAAGTTTGCAGTCTGGCGCACCTAGTTTGTCGACTTGGATTCCCACGATGCGCTTGCCCGCCGGCACGTCGATCACTGCAGCCTTGATGGACGAGCTACCGCAATTGAGCGATAGAATATTCATGCGTGAGGATCCGAGTGCATAGCCGTTGAAACGATACCATCGAAGAGGTTCGCAATGCCCTGTTGCGTAGTGGATTCTCGGAAAATACGGTCCACGCGCAGCGACGCCCGGTAGTTCGCTTCCGACCTGATCGCCCGCAAGATCGTGGTTGATGCGGCCGCGAAGATCGGTATTCTGACCGCCCCCTACCCAGTTCGCTCGCAATGGCTCAGCTCATCAGTCTCAAAGTCGCGAAGGCTCGCACCTCGCGAAGCCCCGAACATCAACGTTTCGACCAGCTCTTGCGGCAGGTCGAGCGTGCGCGCGCCCAATTGTCTGCCTGGCGAGAAAACCAAGTGCGCTTCCGGCAGGCCTTCTCGGCTCGGGTGGTGCCATTGCGCAGCGAGTTGTGTGCCGCCAAACGCGAGTGGGTCGTCGCTTTGGATGCAATCCTTGAACGCAAGGGTTGGACGAAAACCGAACGCGGCACGCTCGAGCACGTCATTCGAATCCAAACGCTGGAACTGCTCAACGAGCTCGGACCGGACGAGGCACTGCGCACCATTTACGAAAGACACAGCGACGTTACGCTCGAGGAAGAACAAGAACGCGAGCTCGATATCGCGCGCTCGATGGCCGAGCGCATGACGGGCGTGGACTTGGGCGACGAGGAGATCGCCAGCGAAGAAGATCTTTTCGAACGCGTACGAGCCGCGATGGATGAGCGCGAGCGCGAGGCGCAAGAAGCGAATCAGCGCGCGAAGTCTCGCAAGAAGAGTGCTGCGCAGATCAAGCGCGAAGAGGAGGCTTCCCACGCGCTCAAGTCCATTCGGGAGATCTATCGTCGCCTGGTGAGCAGCCTGCATCCGGATCGCGAGTCGGATCCGCAGCGGCGCGAGCAAAAGAACGAGCTGATGCAACGCGTTAATCAAGCCTATGAGGCGAATGATTTGCTAACGCTCTTAGAAGTCCAGCTCGAAATCGATCAGATCGATGCCGAGGAGCTCGCGAACGCAAGCGCCGAGCGACTGCGCCAGTACAACAAAGTACTCGCTGAGCAGTTGCGCGAGATCAAAGAAGAGCTGAGCGCAGCGGAAGATTCCTTTCGAGTCGAATTCGACATCGACTCCAGAATCAATCCACATCGCTTATTGGACCACATTGAACGCATGGCTCAGGCGACGCAATTAGAGATCCAAGCCATCAAGCGCGACCTTGGCATGCTTGGCGATCGTCAAATGGTCAAGCAATGGCTGCGCTGGGAGCTACGCCGGATGTCCAGCTGGTCCGACCACGATTTCGTATAGCGCGACAATTTCAAAATGAGCTACGACTTGTTCTTCAAATCGCGTTCAGGCGCGAGCGATGCGGATGTGCTTGCCTATTTTCGAGATCGTGATTTCTACACCGTGGAAGAAAATCACATCTATTACGGCAACGACGACACCGGCGTGTACTTCGGCATGGAAGTCGGCAATCGAGATCAAGCGGGCTTTCCGATCGCGCTGAACATCAACTATTGCCGGCCGAGCTATTTCGTCTTGGAAGCTGCGCCTCAAATCGCAGCGTTCGTTGCCGCGCTTGATCTCGCGGTGTTCGATCCTCAAGGCGCGATGACGCAACAGCGCTTCGACGCCGAAGCAATGATCAAGAGTTGGAACCGAGGTAACAGAGCGGCGATCCAGGAAATCCAAGCCAGCTCGGAGAACGAAGACGCGTACATGTTGCCGACTCGAACGCTCACTGAGGGTTGGCAGTGGAATCGGGACCGCGCCAAGCGCCAGAAAGAGATCGGTGAATCGAGGTTCGTGCCGCTCATCATGTTTGCGAGCATCGAAGGTCAGACTGTCACCTCCGCGGTGTGGCCGGATGCGATTCCTGCGGTGCTGCCCAAAGTCGATCATTTGTGCATTAGTCGCAACAAGCTCGCCCCACGCAGATTCTTCAGCAAGGAACCGGATGTGACGTTCGTCTCGTGGGAAGAAATCGCGCCGCTGCTGCTGAAGCACGGCTCGGCTGATTCTCAAGGCGCGATCACGTTGGACTACGACTCGGCACCCAAAGATCTCGCCACGTTCGTCCGCAAACTGCCCGAGGAGTCGCGAACCACTCTGCGGCTGTTCCCGGATAGGGTGTTGGATCGTGAGATCGTTCAGAATCTGAAAAATTGAGCGCGCGCTCGTGGCGCAAGGTAGCGGGTGCGCTGCTACCATTCGCCCCGCCATAACGTCTAGTTTGCAAATAAAGAACGCAGCGGGTCGCTCGAGGCGAGCACGGAGCAGTCGATGCCAATTTTTCTGATCTCATTGATCGTGCAGATCGCCCTCGTCGTGCATGTCCTCAAAACCGGACGCAACACGATTTGGGTGTTCATCCTTATCTTTGCGCCCTTCATCGGTACCGTCGCCTACATCATTGTCGAGTTGCTGCCGGAATGGACGAACAGCCGCGGCGCACGCAACATGCGGCGCAACGTCAGTCGCGTCATCAATCCCAATAGAACGTTGAACAGCGCGAACGATCGCTTTGCGGTTGCAGACACCGCGGCGAATGCGATTCGACTGGCGGAGGAACTGCTGCAGCGGGAGCGCTACAGCGAAGCTAAAGAACTGTATCAAGGCGCATTGAAAGGTGTGCACTCCGACGATCCGGTGCTGCTGCTAGGACTGGCGAAGTCGGAGTTCGGGTTGCGCGAATACGATGCGGTCGTGAAGACGCTGACCGAGCTGCGCGAAACGAATCCCTCGTTCTCATCGCCCGAGGGCCATCTGCTCTTCGCGCGCGCCAAGGACGAGCTCGGCTCGACTGCAGAAGCGATCGAAGAGTACGAAGCGTTGGCGAAATACTATCCCGGTCCGGAACCGCTCTGCCGTCTTGCCCTGCTGCACAAGAAGAATGGCGATGAAGCACCCGCAAAGGAACTCTTCTCTCGCGTGATGTCCGAGAGCCGCATTGCCGGGCGGCACTACAACTCACTCCATAAGGAGTGGGTTGCGCTGGCGAAGAAGGAGCTTGGGGGCTAACTACGCCCGCGGAAGAAGACGAATTAGCCGCAGAGAACGCAAAAAAGAGAGTGTAAGGATCTCGCGGTTCGAATTCGACGGTGGAGCTGCCTGACAGCGTCCACATTGCGGAATATGAAGAGTCGGCTGCAGACACCGTAGAAAGAAACTCCGTGCCTTTCTGGGGTTCCTGCGGCCGAGCATCAGCAATTGGGTGTTTCGGAACGCCAGGATGCAGCGGTTACTGTGCTTGGTGATCTAACTGTCTGACGTTCGCATCGCTGTACTGCGTTCAGGCCGTCGCTCCTGATCCCAACCTTCTTTTTTGCGTTCTCTGCGGCAAAATTATCTTGTTCTTACGTCTTAGCGTTGAGTCATTGCAGCGCCCACGCTCGCCACCATCTCCGGATCCGCTTTTGCCAGCATCGAAGTCTGTTTAACCATCACGCCGTTGTTATCCAGTAGCGTAATCACGCTGGAGTGATTGAACCCGCCATCGGGCAGCTTGCGATACTGAATATGCAGTACGGCGGCGATGCGCCGAATGGTCGTCTCATCCCCATGCGCAAGCGACCAGCGCTTCAAGTCAACGTGCCGCTGAGTCGCGAGCGCATTCAGAGACTCAGGCGTATCGTTTTCGGAATCCAGTGAAATCAGGAGCACACGCAGCTGGTCGCGCTGCTTCGCCGGCAATGCGGCTTCAGTCGCTCGAATCGCTTCGATGAGCAATGGACAGGCATTCGGACAGTCCGCATAAAACATCGAAACCAAGACCGGATGGCCCGCATACACATTCAATCCGATCGGTTTCGCCGATTGGTCGGTGAGATGGCTGTTCAACTGATAGATCGAATCGCTTGGCGACGCTGCATGCGCAGAACCGAACAGGATCATCGAAGCAGCGATCAGCGTATGGAATAGTTTCATGTTCATCTCTCAATCGGCAGCGCAGCGGAAGCCCATCGTCGATGTCGTCTGTTCGGCTTGCAGGCTCGACAACATTGCGATTCGCATCAGCGTCGCGTAATTCTCTTTCTGCTCCATCGTCAAGGCGCCGGAGCCACAGAATTTCAATAAATCCGGATCGCCCTGCTGGCGGTTATCGCCGGCGACCAGCATGCCCGCGTGATCCTCAACCCATTCCCAAGTGACGCCATGCAGGTCGCGCACGCCATAGAAATTCGCAGGGGTGCTTCCTGCACTCGGCAATGCCGACGAAGCGGGACGTGAGTACCACTCCAAGATTCGTTGTCTCCAAGCCGGATCATCGCGGCCGTCCTTCTTGGTTTCGCTTGCCGCTGCGACATACTCCCACTCGTACCAAGTCGGCAAACGCGCGCCGCGCGATTCACAGTAGGCGCTGGCAGCAAACCAACTGACCGAAGTCACCGGCTGCTGCTCGATTGCCTTGCCAGGCTGAGCTGCTGATTGCCACTGCTGCAGATATTGAGAGTCGGCAAAGATCGCTGGTGCTTTGCCTCGCTGCCATTGCGGATGTGCTTTAACAAAGGTTGCGAATTGCGCATTCGACACGAGCGTATTATCGATGTGAAACGATTTCACCTCGACCTGCTTCACAGTCGGAGCCGGCGGCAGGACAGACTCGAACGTTCCGCCGGGAATACTCGCCATTCCGTGAGGCGCTGCAGCCGCTTCAGCGAGAAGCGGCATGCAGCTTGCGAGACAGATCAAGAGACGTCGCATCATGCTCATTCGCGTTAGTGCGCCGCGCCCTCCGGACGCTTGGTGTTGGCACGCACTGCTTCGACATCCTTCTTACTGATTGAACCGTCTTTGTTGCCGAAGCTGTTCAAGACGTACGTCAGGATGTTCGCGATTTCATCGTCGTTGAGTTGACTCATCGGCGGCATCACAGAGTTGTAGGTGATGCCATTGACCGTCACCGGTCCCGTCAAGCCGTTCATCACGATGCCGATGGCGCGTTTCGGATCCGCCATCAAGAAGTCAGACTTCGCAAGCGGCGGGAACACGTTCGGAATACCTTGCGCATTCTCTTGGTGACAGGTTGAGCACGTACCTTTGAACAACACTTCACCCGCCTTGATCTGCTGCTCACGTGTCAGCGTACCGGCTGCATTCGCCTGCACTGCCGTGGACACCGGCGCGAGATTGGCAACCTTATCGCCGAGATACATTTCATCGACCTGCTTGCCGGAGTAGATGTCGAGCCGCGGATCGCCCTTCACTTCCATGATCGCGAGCGCACCCTTGTTGAACGCGCGGAAGATGGAGTGATCGACAAGTACATAGTTGCCCGGCACTTCAGTGTGGAACTCGACGGTGACGGCACCGCCGGCCGGAATCAATGTCGTTTGCACGTTCTCTTGGTAGTGCGTGCCGCCTTCGTACTGCACCTTGTCGAAGATTTCGCCGATCAAGTGGAAGCTCGACACCAAATTCGGGCCGCCGTTGCCGACGAACATACGAACTTTTTCGCCGACCTTCGCCTGCAAGGCGTTCGGTCCAGTCAATGAAGACTCGGCACCGTTGAACAGCACGTACGTCGGCCGCTCATCGATTGCACGCTGCATGTCGAACGCTTGCAAGCCTTTCTCGCGGTACTTGCCGACCGTATAGAAGTCGCCTTGCATCACGTAGTACTCGTGATCGACGGGCGTTAGGCCTTGCGGGGGTTCGACGAGAATCAAACCGTACATGCCGTTTGCCACGTGCATGCCGACCGGAGCCGTTGCGCAGTGATAAACGTACAAGCCCTGGTTCAGCGCCTTGAACGTGAACTGCGATTGATGTCCTGGCGCTGTGAAGCTTGAAGCAGCACCGCCGCCGGGGCCAGTCACGCCGTGCAAGTCGATGTTGTGAGGCATCTTGCTCGACGGGTGATTCTTCAAATGGAATTCCACCGTGTCGCCCTGGCGCACGCGAATGAAGCTCCCCGGCACTGTGCCGCCGAACGTCCAAAACGTGTAGTCGACACCTTCGGAGATTTGCTTCGTGACTTCCTGCACTTCCAACTCGACGATGACTTTCGCAGGGTAGTTGCGGTTCGTCGCTGGAGGCACGTGTGGCGGGCTGGTCAAAACAGCGTGGATCGGCTCGCCCTGCGGCGGACCGAAGTCGCCATTCTTCGAACCACCCGTGTCTTGCGGCGCCGATTGCGCGGCTGCAACCGCCACCTCTTCCTTAGAACACGCGGAAAATACCAGGCCTGATGCGCAGGCCAGCACAGTCAATATGCGTTTCATAATGTGTCTTCTTTGAGCCCTTTGAGCTCGCCACTACTTCTTTGAATTCGCGTTCACAGTAGTGTCGCGAGCAGGACGCGACTCTGACTTAGATCAAGCAAATGGCGTGATACGCGGATCCACGGCGAGACCGCGTAGCACCACTAGGGGAACGCCTTAGTGAAGTGATGAGGTGATGCACAAGCGGGCGTCAAGAGGCGAGCTCTCATGCGCAAGGAAAGCCGGAGTCAAACGAGCCGTCGGCGCGAACGCTACGCGCAAGCTATGGGGGATTGAGGTGATAAGTGAAAGCGCTTCGCGCGGCCGCTGGAAGATCCCTACGCGAGCGTCGCTCGCTTTCACCTCATCACCCCATCACCCCATCACTGCATCGTGCGAAGTCACAGATGCGCGAAGATTCCCCACGGATTGTGCGCGCGTGCTACGGACACGATAAAAGCAAAGACGAGAAGCGCAGCCACGTAGCAGATGATCCGTTCCTTGCGCGTGCGGCCGCGCTTTAGCGCGAACGTTCCCAATACGATGTACACGACGAGCAGCAGCACCTTGACGGTGAGCCACGCATTCAGGAATGGATACTGATGCACGATGGTCGTAAGCATCAGCGCAGCGGTCAGCAGAATCGTATCGACGGTGTACGTCAGATATCGCACCGGCGCCGCCATCGGCCAGCGAACGCCCAGGTTCACGAGCAACCCGCGAATGAAGAACAGCATCCCGCTCGTCATCACTGCCGTGATGTGAACCCATCTGATTTGCATGTAAAACTCAGTCATGGGCGCGAAGGGTAGTGCACGAAAGGCAGAAGCGGAAGTGAACGACGGATCCCTACGCAATCAGGAGGGACTGTCGTCAGGAGGGATGCTCGCGCATCAGGAAGGCCTGGCGGCAGGTCAGAACTCGGAACGAAAGACGCTGCGCGTCGGGAAGGACGGACGTCGGAAAAGACTGCGTTGCAGTCGAGAAGGACTGGCGTCGAGTCAGAATCGGAAATGACTGACGGATCGCTGTGCGATCAGGAAGGACGGTCGTCAGGAACGATTGCTACGCAATCAGGAAGGCCTTTCGGCAGGTCAGAACTCGGAAGGAAGGACGCTGCGCGTCGGGAAGGACTAACGTCGGGAAGGATCGCTGCGCGATCGAGTAGGACTGACGTCGGGACAGAAAATTCCATCTCCGTGCTCTCCGTGTCCTCCGTGTGAAATCTCATCTGTATTAGTCACGACCTGATCTGACAGTCCGACGAGTCGACGATGTGAGGTCCAAAACTCTGACAAACAATTGCCCTAAGTCTAGAATTCTCTGTTGAACTGCACGCTTCACGCGCAATGCGCTTTCACTCCATCACCGCATCACTCTTTTTTGCGTTCTCTGCGGCCAATATTCTTCCTCTTCACGCGAAGCACGCAGTGCGGTTTGCCGTTGAGCGTTGGCGGTTGGCAGCCAGATATACCGACCTGCTCCTGGTTATTCCAAACTCGCGGCTCGATTCTTCTTTGTGCTCCTTGTGAGTTTTTGTGCGCTTTGTGTTCGTTCTTTTGTTCGCGTTGCCAGCAAGGTGCATGAAGTCGATCTACAGCCGCCCACACATCACACACGACGCGCCACACCATTTATCTCTGCGTTCTTTGTGTTGCGTCCGATTGGTTACGCATCACACGGGGCACTTCACACCATCCTACCCCGCCCTACCATCGGCACGAGGCGTCGAGTAGATCCAAAGCGAGCGCACGACCCACGGCAGGAACGCAACGATCCAAAGAATCGCGGCAACGCTTTGCCACGCAAGCGAATCGGGAACGATCTCCGCAACGATACGCAGCACCGCGCACACTTGGACGAGAACGAACGCAAATCCAGCCACGTTGCCCAACACCAGCGGGCGGCCCGAGTGGCCTTGAGTCACGCGCGTGACCATCGCGACCAAGAGGCTGCCGAAGAATCCGATGAACAACGCGTGCGCGGGCGCACGGCCCAGCACGAAATTGCCGTCGATGGCATACCAAAGGCTTTGCAGCGAGTACAAAGCGAACGCGATCGGTAACCACGCGAACCCCAGCATCAACACACTCAGCAATGGAGGCATCGTGCGTCGGCGCGGCCACCACAAGCTCAGTAGGTACGCACTGATACCGAGCAGCGGAAGATCCGCGACCCATAGCAGCGCGTATCCGTGCCGCAGTTCAAGCCACACGTGCAACAACGCCGCACCCCACATCGCACCGAGCGACCACAACGGCCGCGGCGCGCTATAACCAGGCAGCGCTGCGCTCGCGAAGAATGGAATCATGCGATGGCAGACCGTGAAGTAGATGGGTAAGAGCACCGCGATGCTGCCGAGTTTGATCGCTGTAAAGATCAGTCGACCATCGAAGTGCGTTAGAAAGATGCCGTACAGCGCGAGCCCCAGCAATCCAAAGCTGAGAGCGAACGTGCAACTCACTGCATGCCAGGTCTTCGCGCCGTCGCGATAAACCAAGCGCAACAGCAACGCGGTACCAATGAGCCATCCGGTGAATGTCAACACCGCACCCGCTTTGAGGAGCGGCGCACCTGCAATCAGACTGCACATCGTGGCGATCTGGCCTCCGAACAAACCGGCTCCCACGGGGACGTAGTGCCACTTCGTCAACGCAGGCTGATTCATCCAACGCGGAAACACAGTGAGTAAGAAGCCGAACATGAAGGATGGGAGCACTTGATACTGCATCACCATCGCATGCATCCATCCTGCCGGTACTTCGGGTGTGTGCATCGACACCAACTGCCATCGCGCGCCGACGAGCCAAAGCATCCACCACGTCATCGCGCACAACACGTTCGCCGCGCCAATGAAGAACATCAGTCGATGCGGTGCTGCCGTGATTTGTTTGAGCAGGCCGGTTGGAATTGCAATGTCAGAAGCAGCGGTGGACATGATGATCACTGGTTAGGAGCGGAAACCGGATGCCCGCAAGAGTGCGAGCATCCGTCGCGTTGAAGAATCCGTCCGCGCCGCTCCGCTTGCGCGAGTCCATTGCAGGGGGACCACAGATGGAGCTCCGCGCGTGCGGGGCGACGAAGACGAAACGACTTATTTGCCAACGACCGCGTCCTTCGCTTCGGCAGCGGTGACCTCGGGTTGGCGGTCACGGCGAATCCATAGACTCGCGACGAAGATAGCCAGCGACACGGCACCTACGCTGAAGATCGTGTCGCCAGGCACCCGCATCCATACGAGCAGATGAATGATCGGTCTTTGCATCAACTCTGCAGAACGCGCGTACCAATAGCCATGATCGATCGCCGCCGCGAGTTGGATCACGCCGATCGGCAGCAAGGTGAGCAACGCCATCCCGGCAAGTCCGATGTTGAACGCCCAGAAGCTGGTCTTGAGGAGCTTCTCGTTCCACAAGACGTTCGGACGCAAGCCGCGCAAGCAGAACAGCATCAATCCGACACCCAGCAGCCCATACACTCCGAACAACGCAGTGTGCCCATGGAGCGGTGTGAGGTTGAGGCCTTGCATGTAGTACAGCGGCAGCGGCGGGTTGATGAGGAACCCGAACAATCCCGCACCGACGACGTTCCAGAACGCAACGGCGGTGAAGAACATGATCGGCCAACGATAACGCTGCATCCATGGCGTCGCCGTGCCCAGCTTGTATGTCTGGTACGCCTCGAAGCCGACGAACGCGAGCGGCACCACTTCAAGTGCCGAGAAGCTTGCACCGAGTGCGATGACCGCCGTTGGCGTGCCCGTGAAGTACAAGTGGTGCAGCGTTCCGAGCACACCGCCCGACATAAACACGATGGTGGCGAACAGAACTGCAGTGGTCGCAGTGCTGACGCGCAACAAGCCAAGGCGAGTGAAGAGGAATGCAATGACTGCGGTTGCGAACACTTCGAAGAAGCCTTCGACCCACAGATGCACCACCCACCAGCGCCAGTATTCGACCATCGAGATGTGCGTGTGCTCGTTCCACATCAAACCGGCGCCGTAGAACAAACCGATGCACACGGTTGAAAGGAACAACAAGGTCACGATGGACTTCGATTCATCGCCTCTGCGAATCGCGGGCCAGAGTGCACGTCCTACGAGCACGAGCCACAGGCCCAAGCCGACGAACAGGAACCACTGCCAGAAGCGGCCGAGATCGACGTACTCCCACCCTTGGTGTCCGAACCAGAAGTTGCGCGCGAGCCCAAGCTTCTGCATGACGGCCAACCACTGACCCGTGAACGCACCGACGACGATGATCAGCAAGCACACGAACAGGAAGTTCACGCCGAGCCGCTGGAACTTCGGTTCGTGCCCTGAGATGGCAGGGGCGATGTACAACCCCATTCCCAACCAAGCGGTCGCAATCCAAAGCACCGCGAGCTGCGTATGCCATGTTCGGCTCAGCGAGTAAGGCAAGATATTCGCGAGCGAGAAGCCGTAAACCTGCTGGCCTTCGACTTGATAGTGCGCAGTAATCGCACCCAGCAAAATCTGCGTTAAAAACAACGCGATCACGATCCAAAAGTATTTCGCAGTCGCCTTCATGGACGGCGTCACACGAATCATCGCGAGCGGATCGGACGCAGGCAGCGGCGCGGGATGCTCATCCTTGTGGCGAGCGTGATGCCAGCCGAGCAAAGCGATTCCCGCGATCAGAAATAGAACGCTGAACACCGTCCACAAGAACAGATTGCCGCTTGCATGATTGCCGACCAATTCATCGTGCGGCCAGTTGTTCGTATAGGTGATGTCCTTTCCGGGACGCTGTGTCACTGCGGACCAAGACGACCACCAAATAAATGCGGTCAATGCTTTGCGGTTCTCAGGATCGGTAACCGTGGCCTCCTTCATCGCATAGTCATTACGCAATTCGTGAAGCGCGGGATCGTCACCGAACAAGGCCACATAGTGCTGCTGAACTTGTGCGATCGCAGCTGCACGATCTGTTCCGATTGTGATCGTTTCCGTTTGCGCGTTGTAAGTGTTCTCGCGAATGCGCGGCTTGAAGCGCGCCGCGAGCGTCGCTTGATCGTCGGCCGGAAGCGCAGCATAGGGTTGCGAATGCTCACGCTTCGCATCGATGTCGAGCCATGCGACCGCTTCTCGATGCAGCCAATCAGCGCTCCAATCGGGCGCAACATAACCGCCGTGACCCCAAATCGACCCGAGCTGCTGACCGCCGACGGATTGCCACACCTGGCGACCTTTCTCGATGTCCGCGCGCGTGAACACCGTCGATCCATCGGTCGTGACGACCGCTGCGGGAATCGGCGGCATCACACGATGGATCTCGCCTCCCACCCACAACAACACTGCAAAGGAAAGGACCAGCAGTGTGCCCAATCCAATCCACAATCGCCGACTCGTCATACGCATCTCCCATGGTTCTTGGGACGCATCGTGCTTGTGTCGGCGTTGGCTGACCCTGATCTAGGTCAGGTCGGATATCGGAAAAGAGCGACGGATCGCTTATGCGATCAGGAGGGACGGTCGGCCAATGAACGACGGATCGCTTATGCGATCAGGAGGGACTGTCGTCAGGAAGGATGCTTGCGCATCAGGATGGCCTAGCGGCAGGTCAGAATTCCGGAAGGAAGACGCTCTCGCGTCGGGAAGGACGGACGTCGGGAAAGACTGCGTTGCAGTCGAGAAGGACTAGCGTCGGGACAGAATCGGAAATGACTGACGGATCGCTTATGCGATCAGGAAGGACTTTCGTCAGGAAGGATTGCTACGCAATCAGGAAGGCCTAGCGGCAGGTCAGAATTCGGAAGGAAGGACGCTCTCGCGTCGGGAAGGACGGACGTCGGGAAAGACTGCGTTGCAGTCGAGAAGGACTAGCGTCGGGACAGAATCGGAAATGACTGACGGATCGCTGCGCGATCAGGAAGGACTGTTGTCAGGAAGGATGCTTGCGCATCAGGAAGGCCTTTCGGCAGGACAGAAATAGATGTTAGCTCCCAGTCACCAGTCAGTAGTCAGTAGTCAGTTGTCACTCAAGTGTGCGTCCATCTCCGTGCTCTCCGTGTCCTCCGTGTGAAATCTCATCCGATGATTGCAAGCCGACTTTGTCGGCAGGCGAGCCTAACGGCAAGCAAGCCACTGGCAGGCAAGCGCTGCGCGCAGGCCAGAGAGGAACGAAGAGGAAGCGCATTGCGCAGGGTAGCCGTTGGCAGGGAAGCCATTGGCAAGGAAGCGCGATGCGCACGCTAGAAAAGGGAAATGGATGTGTTTGCCGTTGAGGGTTGACAGTTGGCAGCAAGAAATCGGTGAGGCTGACCGCATACTTCTACACATTACACCCGACACTTCACTCCCATTCATCTCTGCGTTCTTTGTGTTGCGTCCGTCGCCTTCACTCCCTCAACACACTCCGAGCTAGCTCCTGAAGCGCACCTGGTTGTAGCAACTCGACATGGCGTCGATCGACGCGGAGCATGCCTTCGTCTTGGAAACGCCGGAACACGCGGCTGACGGTTTCGGACGCAAGACGTAGATAGTTCGCGATATCGGTGCGTGTCATCGCGAGTTCGAGCCGAGTCGGCGAGAACCCGCGAGCAGCGAAGCGACGCGAGAGCGAAACCAAGAACGCCGCCATGCGTTCGTCCGCAGAGAAATTTCCCGCCAGCAACGCCGCTTTGCCGATGTCCTCGCTCAGCAAGCGGAACAGATGCTGCTGCAGACCGGGCATGCGGGTGGCAAGCGCCGCCATGGTCGGAAACGAAAATCTGCACAGCACGACTTCATCGAGCGCAATCGCGTTGCTCGGGTACTTGCCGTGAGAGATCGCGCCAAGGCCGATCACTTCGCCAGGCAGAAAGAACCCCTGAACTTGCTCGCGCCCTTCCAAGTCGGTGACGTAGGTCTTGACCGTGCCGCCGCGGACCGCCGCAATCGCGTTGAAGGGATCGCCTTCGCGAAAAATGTGTTCGCCTTCGCGAAATGGGCCGATGTGCTCGACGAGGACATGCAGCTCGCGCAGGGCACTTTTGTCGTAGCCCCGCTGCAGGCACGCAGCCGAAAACGCGCAGGTGCTGCAGAAGTGGAAATCGTCACCGTCATCGGCGATCGGTGATCGCCGGCCTCGCGGAGGACCGGCGCTCATGGCCTGTCGCTCGCGTCAGTAGGGATTACACGACGCGTGAAAGCGGCGCACCTGTGGTCTGGGATGGGAGATAGCGATCGAAACACATAGCGATGATACGCAGGAGCAAGCGTCCGCGAGAAGTCGCACGTATCCCGTGGTCGACGAATTCAAGCAGCCCGTCTCGTTCTAGCTGCCTCAGCGTACGGACCTCCGACGCAAAGTACTCGCTGGTTTCGATGTCGAACCGCTCCTCCAGCGCATCGAACTTGAGCTCGCCCAAGCACATGATCGATTGAATCGCCGTACCGCGGATGATGTCGTCCCGGTCCAGGCTCAAACCACGGCAGGTCGGCAAGGTACCGGCATCGATCGCCCGCTCCCAACTCTTAAGGTCGCGCGCGTTTTGACTGAAACTGTCGGCGATGTGACTGATCGCACTCATCCCAAGCCCGAGCACGTCGCAATCCGCGTGCGTCGTGTAGCCCATGAAGTTTCGATGTAGATCGCCGCGGTTCTGAGCCAGGGTCAGATCGTCCGTGGGCAGAGCGAAGTGGTCCATCCCGATGTAGCGATAGCCTGCTTTCGTCAGCTTCTCGATCGCGAGTGCCAGTAGTTCGAGCTTGACGTGCGGAGGCGGCAGGTCTGCCGCATCGATTCGACGCTGCGCTTTGAACTGACCTGGCATATGCGCATATCCATACACCGCGAGTCGCTCGGGACGAATCGCGAGCACGCGATCGAGCGTCCGCTCGAATCCTGCCAACGACTGCTTCGGCAGCCCATAGATGAGATCGACGTTGACCGATCGGAACCCATGCTGCCGACATGCCTCGATGACGGCGAAGGTCTCTTCCTCGGTTTGAATGCGATTGACCGCCCGCTGCACCTCCGGATCGAAATCCTGTACGCCTAGGCTTGCGCGATTCAACCCTGCCGCCGCGTAGGCCTCGATGTCGCGGGCCTTCGCATGACGCGGGTCGAGTTCGATGGAGAAATCCCGGGAGGGCGCCACGCTGCAATTGAAGTGCCGCCGTAGCGTATGAATGAGCTGACTCAATTCCGCGGCACTCATGAAGTTCGGCGTACCGCCGCCGAAATGAAGCTGAACGACTTCTCGATCGCGGTCGAACAAACGGGCCGCCTGCTCGATTTCGCGCGTCAGCCGATCGATATAGACCTGCGCCTGCCGGACATCGCGCGTAATGATTCGATTGCACGCACAGTAGAAACAGGGACTGGTACAGAACGGCACGTGCACATACAGCGACAATGCACGCGGTATCAGCTCGGCGTTGCTCTTACGCACGTGCTCGACGAACTGCGCGGATCCGAACCGCGCGTTGAATTGCAGCGCGGTCGGATACGAGGTGTAGCGCGGACCGGGGCGGTCGTACTTCCGCACCAGATCTAGATCGAAGATGGTTGCTCTTTCCATGGGAACACATACTGCGCGCGGCCCAAGATCGATACTCTGATCTAGATCAGTCCACATTAAGTGGTCGCACCCATCCCATGACATAGCAACGCGATGCGGCAGATGCGGACTTGCATACACGCTTGCATAGCTAATATGCACAGTCTGAGGGAAGACATCGGTCGGGTAAGGGAATGTTGGACTTCACAGGGATGCGCCGGATCGAGGACGGGCGACCGCGAAAGTGGCCGCTGGGCCACTTGTGAGTTGAGGCAGCGATGTCGGCGATCGCCAGCGAAACACATGACGAACAAGCCCGCATCCTCATCGTGGAGGACGAGCGGATCGTCGCGTTGAATCTTGCAGACACGCTCGGCGAACTCGGCTACACGGTGGCCGGAGTCGCGACCGAGGGCGAAGAAGCGATCGATCGCGCTCGAGACGCGGATCCGAACCTCATCCTGATGGACGTACATCTGTCGGGAACGCTCGATGGAATTCGTACCGCCGAGATCATTCGCCAGCAGCGCGACGTACCGATCATCTATCTCACAGCCCACTCGGATGGCGACACGTTGAGGCGCGCCGCGGAAAGCTCGCCCTCAGGCTATTTGGTCAAGCCCTTCAAATCGCCGGAACTACGTTGTGCGATCGAGATTGCCCTGTACAAGCACGCGCTCGATGCACGTATGCGCGATCGAGAGCAGTGGCTCGCGACCACGCTGCAATCGATCGCCGATGCTGTGGTGGCAACCGATCCTGACAGAACGATCCGAGTCTTCAATCAAGCGGCTGAAGCCTTGACCGGCTGGGACTGCGAAGATGCCATCGGGCGCGACATCGACTCGGTGCTCGCATTTGTGGACGAAGCGACCGGACAGCAGGTCAGTTCACTGATCGGTCGCGCACTCGAACGCAAAGAGGCGATTTCCAGTACGCAGGCTTACAGCCTCGTCGCTCGCGACGGGTCTCGCATATCGGTGTCGGAGTCGGCGGCACCCATTGTCGACTCGTTCGGGCGCGTACTCGGATCTGTCTTGATCCTAACCGACACACGCGAGCAGCGCCGCAGGATGGAAGAAATCCGCAAACTCAATGAAGAGTTGGAGGATCGCGTGCACGAACGCACTGCCGCCCTCGCCGCTGCGAATCGGGAACTCGAAGCGTTCAGCTATTCGGTCGCCCACGACCTGCGCGCGCCGCTGCGCAGCCTCGACGGATTTACCCAGCTCCTACAAGAGCACTGCGGACCGCAGCTGGATGAGACTGGGATCGATTATCTGCAGCGCATTCAGGGCGCGACGGCGCGCATGGGACAACTCATCGATGCAATGCTGACGCTCTCGCGGATTGGACGCACGGAGATTCGCGCCATCCAGATCGATCTGACGGAGATGACCCACCACATCGCGCAAGAGATCGGCTCAGCGCACGCGCAGCGGCGAGCGAATGTGATTATCGCGCCCGACATGCAGGCATTTGGCGATCCGCGCCTGCTGCGCGTCGCGCTCTCGAACCTGCTGGATAACGCCTGGAAATTTACCTCGCCGCGCGGGGAAGCAACGATCGAAGTGGGCACGTTGATGCAAGGGAAAACAACCGTCTACTTCGTGCGCGATAACGGCGCCGGGTTCGATCCAAACTATGCGAGTAAGTTGTTCAGCGCCTTCCAGCGCCTACATTCCGAACGCGACTTCCCCGGCACGGGCATCGGGCTTGCGATCGTGCAACGAGTGATTGCTTTGCACGGCGGCACAATCTGGGCCGAATCGCAGCCCCAGCAGGGCGCCACGTTTTATTTCACGCTGCCCAAAGCGTTTCACTAGGACCGAACTGCACCTATTTGCGCGCGCCCGATGGCTTCGCCGCGTTGTTGGCACCCTGCGCATCCTCTGGTCGCGGAGCGTTTGGGTCGGGACGCTGCAAAGCCCAAACGTAGTCCGCTAAGCGTATGGTCAAAGTGCGAGTCATTCGCTCGGCTTCGGGATTGCCGATCTCGAGGCTGGAGAACTGCTCGCCCCAAATCGGCATCGTGCGAGTCCCGTGCGCCGCGATGATGAAGCGGCCATCGATGATCTTCTCGATGCGATCGCGCGGGAACGTGCCGCCCTGACGTCGCGCGATCAATGTAAGGTCCGGCACTTCCACCTTGAGCGAGTTCGCTACCGGACCGTCGCCGTGTCCCGTGATGCCGTGACAGGAGGCGCAAAATTGTTTGTAGAGCTCCTCGCCCGATCTGGAGGCATAGTCAGCGGCATGCGCGTGCCACGCACAGCACCCCAAGAGTACGCAGACGATTCGACGCATGTGGCCTCGCATTCTCAACAGCAGTTGCTTCAGGACGTTTGAATCGACCGTAGATATTCGACCAGCCGCTCGATCATGTCATCGACCAGACCGCGTTCAGCTGCGGGGTTCTTCGTCGACATGTCGTAGAGCTGCCATCCCCAGACAGGCATGTCTCTCGTGCCGTGCACGGGCCGCTCCAACCTGCCATCGATGATTCGCGTCACATCTTCGGTTGGAAACTCGCCGCCATCGCGCCATGCGATGCGCGTGAGATCGGGCACACCGGTCTTGATGTAGGGCGCCACCGGTCCGTCGCCGTGGCCGCTTGCACCATGGCAACTCGAGCAGAGTCGCACATACAGCTGCTGCCCCGAAAATTTCTCGACCCGTCTTTCCGGCGGATTCATCGCCACGCACGCGCTCAACAACGACAGCACGGCGATAAGGCTTACGACTCTGTGCATACTTGCATCCGCGCAATCAGCCCGAAGCGAGGCTGGCCAAGCATGCCGAAACTTTCGCGTCGCCGCCAAGTCGTGTCGATCCGCAACCTAATGGTTTGAAATTCATGCACACGGATCGTCGCCGCATCGGTTCACGGCGGCACTGCGGATTTGCCGCTGTGACATACGTACCGCCGGATCTCGCGATTCCCTTAAGTGCTTCCACTTGCCGACCTTGGGCATCGTCGGATGCAAGGATTCGCACATCGATGCGAAGGTAACCACAACCAACCCTTCTCCCATCTCGATGCTGCAAAACATTTCGATCGATCCTGATTTGATTCGCCGATACGACCGTCGCGGTCCTCGCTACACCTCTTATCCGACCGCGGCTCAGTTCCTGACTCAATTCGATCACTGTGACTACCGGCGCGCGGCGCTCCTCAGTAACGCCAACGTATCGCGAAACCTGTCCGCGTATGTGCACATCCCCTTTTGCCGCAGCCCATGCTTCTACTGCGGCTGTAACAAGATCATCACTCGAAATATGAGCGATGCTCTGGAATACCTGCTCCGCCTGGCGCGAGAAATCGAACTGCAGGGCCAGTTGTTCGACCGTCGCCGCCGGATGCAGCAACTGCATTTCGGCGGCGGCACGCCTACGTACTTCTCCGTTGCAGAACTTTCGGGAATCCTCGAGCACCTCGATAATCACTTCAATCTCGATCAGTCCTCAGAGCGGGAGTTCTCCATCGAGATCGATCCGCGCACAGTGAAAGATGAAACCATGCGTGGCCTGGCGGCGCTCGGATTCAATCGCGTGAGCCTGGGCGTGCAAGACTTCGATCATGCGGTGCAGGTTGCGGTCAATCGCGAACAGTCTGTGAGCCAGGTAAGCGACTGCCTCGAACAGGCACGCGCCAGCGGCTTCAAATCAGTGAGTTTCGATCTCATCTATGGTTTGCCGAAGCAAACGGTGGCGAGCTTTTCGCGCACGCTGGATGCAGTGATCCGATTGCGGCCCGACCGCATCGCCGCTTACGGCTATGCCCATATGCCGCAGTTATTCAAAGCGCAGCGAGCCATACCGAGCGCAATCCTGCCCGATACCGAAACCCGACTGCAGTTGCTTCGACTCACCACGCAGCGACTGATCGACGCAGGGTACGTCTACATCGGTATGGATCACTTCGCGCTGCCCGAAGACACCCTCGTGCAAGCGCAGGAACACGGCCATCTACACCGTAACTTTCAGGGCTACTCGACACGCGCCGAATACGATTTGATCGGATTGGGCATTAGCGCGATCGGGAAGGTCGGCAATTGCTACGCGCAAAACGCGAAACACCTAACCGAGTACTACCGCGCACTGGATGCCAACCGCTTACCGATCGAACGCGGCGTTCAGCTCACGACCGATGACCGCGTACGTGCCGAAGTCATTCAACGACTCATGTGCGATGGCCGCGTCGACTTTTGCGAAATCGAAGACGAGTTCGCGTTGGATTTCAAAGAGTACTTCGCCTCTGAACTTAAGCAGTTACAACCCATGGCGACTGATGGACTGCTTGAAGCGACCGATAAGTACGTCGAAGTGCGTGACAGTGGCCGCGCCCTCGTCCGTAACATCGCGATGGTTTTCGATGCGTATCTGCCAGGGTTGGAGAATCGGTATTCGAAGGCGATCTAGCCGCACCGATTTGATGGATCACTTCGTGATCGGGAAGGACGTACGTCGGGAAAGACTGCGTTGCAGTCGAGAAGGACTGGGTCGGGTCAGAATCGGACCAACGAAGGACGACTTCGTCGTCAAGAAGGCCTGCGGCAGGAAGGATTGCTGCGCAATCAGGAAGGCCTAGCGGCAGGTCAGAATCCCGGAAGGAAAGACGCTCTCGCGTCGGGAAGGACTAACGTCGGGAAGGATCGCTGCGCGATCGAGTAGGACTGACGTCGGGACAGAATCGGAAATGACTGACGGATCGCTGCGCGATCAGGAAGGACGGTCGTCAGGAACGATTGCTACGCAATCAGGAAGGCCTTTCGGCAGGTCAGAATTCGGAAGGAAAGACACTCTCGCGTCGGGAAGGACTAACGTCGGGAGGGATCGCTGCGCGATCGAGTGGGACTGACGTCGGGACAGAATCGGAAATGACTGACGGATCGCTGTGCGTTCAGGAAGGACGGTCGTCAGGAACGATTGCTACGCAATCAGGAAGGCCTTTCGGCAGGACAGAAATAGATGTTAGCTCCCAGTCACCAGTCAGTAGTCAGTTGTCACTCAAGTGATTTGTGCGTGCATCTCCGTGCACTCCGTGTCCTCCGTGTGAAATCTCTTCCGAGGAGTGCGAGCCGACTTTGTCGGCAGGCGAGCCTAACGGCAGGCAAGCGCTGCGCGCAGGCCAGAGAAGAACGAAGAGGAAGCGCTTTGCGCAGGGTAGCCGTTGGCAAGGAAGCCACTGGCAAGGGAGCGCGATGCGCATGCCAGAAAAGAATGCGTTGTTTTGAGCTGCACGCTTCACGCGCAACGCGCTTTCACCTCATCACCTCATCACTTCTTTTCTGCGTTCTTTGTGTTACGTCCGATCCGTCGTTTCGAGTTGACCGTTGGCAGTTGGCAGCAAGAGAGACGGTGACGCTGATCGCACACCTCTACACCTCACACGGAACGCTCACATCGCTCGTCCATGTGCTCTTTGTGTTCCGTCCTACGCCGACTCCCTAAGCAATCGGCAGAGCCGCCGCAAAATCCGGCGGCTTCACCACCAGCACATCGCACGGTAGACGTTCCAGCGCACGTTCCGCAGTGCTGCCGATGAAAATCTTCGCTAAGCCGCGGCGAGATACCGCCCCCATCACCAAAATATCCGCATTGATGGTGTGCGCCAGGCTCGGTAGCACTTCACTCGCAACGCCGAGTTCCAAATGCAAGCGTTCCGGGGGAATGCGATATGACTCCGTCACCGCGCGCAGTCGCGTGCGCTGTTGCTTCTCTTCGATCTCGAACACGCTCGGGTCCAACGTCGTAGCCATGGGCGCCATCACCGCATCGGCGGTGGCAGCAATCGCAATCGGAACGTACGCATGCGCCGCGTGCAACTCCGCACCCAGCCGCTGCGATAGCTGACTCGCGTAGTCGAGGATCTCTTGGTCGAGCGACTCGGGCTTGTCATTGACGACTGCCGGATCGAGAGCCGCCAAGATGCGCGGCAGCGAGTGCCACGGACGCTCCTTGGTGAGCAGCAGCGGAATCGGCGAGCCGCGAATCAATTCCCAATCGGTGTTCGTGAGGAACGTACGTTGCGCGAGCGAGTGATGATGCGTTTCCTTGACGATCAAGTCCGCAGTGGTGCGTTTCGCGCGATCGATTAGGCCTTCATGCAGGACACTCGCGTATTCGCATTCGGTACAAACATCGATGCCGCGCTGGCGCAAGGGCCGCGCAAGTTCCTCTAGCATCGGCTTTAAATTCACCGTCAGAGCAGCATTCGGGTTCTGCTCCCGCGCACGCATCAAGCGCATATCGCGGGTCACACGAGTGTCGCAGACATAGAGCTCGAGACGAGCGTTGAACTTCGAGGCGAGCGCGGCAGCCTTGTCGACACAAGGATGCGCCGCAACGGTCGGATCCACGAACACCAGAATGTTACAGATGCGATTCATAGCGGCTCGCTTAGTCTCCAACAGTGCCGTCTTCGCGCAGTTTGGCGCGGTCTTTTACCGGTCCGTGCATCCGCGAAATATAGTCGGCGATGCCTTCCATCTCGTCATTCGCAAGACCATCCATGAACAGGCTCAAATCCGGGTCCACGTTCGTGCGATGCATGGCCGCGAGCCCACGCATTTCCTGTAATAGATATGCGTAGTGCTGATTGCGCAGCGAGGGAATGAACCCGTCATCGTCGCCGCGCCCGTCCTCTTCATGACAGGACGTGCACCACTGCTGATACGACGCCTCTCCCAACGACAGGTACTTGCCATTCCCGGTTTGCGGTGAGGCCAGCGGCTTCAGACCATTTAGATACGCAGCTACATCCGCCCAATCTTGCGGTTCGCTCACTTCGGATCTGGCCACGACGACATGCATTTGCGTCGCTGCGCGCTCCAACTCGGTGAAGTCGGCCAGTTCTTTGATGATGTAAGAACGACGTTGACCTGCGAGCGCCGGAATCAGTTTGGCCGCATCTCCGTACGCCAATGGACCATGACAGCTCTTGCACTGCGCGGCATACAGCGCAGCACCGTGTTTTGAATTCGGATCGATATCGAGCGCCGTCTTGACGAGTTGATCCACGCGTTCGGGCGAGGCGTGAACGGCGGTGCTGAATGCAAATGCAGCCAACCAACTCAACGTGCGAATGCTGAATATTTTTCTTGATGTCGACATACAGACGCCCAGCAATGATGTTCAAAGTCTCATGCCACCGCGCCGCATTGCACATCGGTGAATTTGCGTAACCGACAGGGGGAAGTGGCGGTGAGCGATGGGAGGACGGACAAGATTGAAGACAGGAACCCGGACGCAACACAAAGAACGCAGAGATGAATGTGTGAGGTGTCGGGTGTGAGGTGTAGGGATGCGTGGTCAGCCTTACCGGTCTCTTGCTGCCAACGGCCCACAATCAACTCGAAACGGTCGACCAGGAGTATCAGAACGAACGGCGGTTTCACATGGTCAACGCAACACTCATCCTAAGTGATTGGATAAGGAGGGTGAAGCGGTGGCAAGACAGAGATGGCGCAAGCTCAGTGCGCAAGAGCATCAGGAACTTTGGTGCAGGTGGGAGTCGGGTCAATCAGTGCGTGAGATAGGCCGAGCGTTATCGCGTTGGCCTAACGCGGTGCAGAGTTTCTTGCAGACGTATGGTGGATCAAGGCCTGCACCTCGAGTGCGTGCATCCAGACAGTTGACGCTCTACCAGCGAGAAGAGATCTCCCGAGGCTTAAGTGCGCAGTTGTCGTTGAGCGAGATTGCGCGCAGGCTGGGTAAACCGACGTCAACCATCAGCCGAGAGATCAAGCGCAACGGCACGCGCTGCAGCTATCGAGCGGCGCGAGCCGACGAGAGAGCCTGGGAGCAGGCACAACGGCCTAAGCCGTGTCTGCTTCAGCGCAATCTCAAGCTCTGCCGCTATGTCTCCAAGGGGCTTCGGCAGCGCTGGTCGCCGGAGCAGATTGCATATCGAGTTGAACGAGAGTATCCGCACGATCAGAGTATGCGGGTGTCGCACGAAACGATTTACCGCACGCTGTTCGTTCAAAGCCGTGGAGCCCTAAGAAAAGAGCTCACCAGCTACTTACGCTCAAAACGCAAGCTTCGCCATAGTCAACACGCCAGCAATAAGGATCAGGGGCGCGGACAGATCGCCGGAGCGATCTCCATCAGTGAGCGACCCGCCGAAGTGGCCGATCGCGCGGTTCCTGGTCACTGGGAAGGTGATCTGCTCAGCGGCAAAGCCAATACCCATATCGTCACGTTAGTGGAACGGCATTCCCGCTATGTGATGCTGGCCAAAGTGCCGAGCAAGGAAACGGTGCCGGTGGTGAAAGCCGTGGCTCGAAAGATCAAGACACTGCCTCAAGCGCTGCGTCGGTCTCTGACGTGGGATCGAGGCAAGGAGATGTCCAATCATCAGCAGTTCACGATTGCGACCGATGTAAAGGTGTACTTCTGCGATCCGCACAGTCCTTGGCAACGCGGCTCCAATGAGAACACCAATGGACTACTGCGTCAGTACTTCCCAAAAGGAACTGATCTGTCGGTGTACTCCCAAACGGATCTTGATCGCGTCGCCCGTGAACTCAATGGCCGTCCACGAGAGACCTTGCAGTTTGAAACTCCAGCAGAGAGACTGGTTCAAGCGTTGCAATGACCGGTTGAGGTCGCCGGCCATTTTGGCCAAACTTTCATGATCAGTCAGCAAACTTTGGCCACCTTGCTTTCCTGTGCCGAATTGCCGCAATAGAAGCTGAGGGACGTATGCTGAACTTTGGCGTGCGTACGAACTCAGGGAAATAGCTCGCGAACGCGGACGAACGGCACGCCCGATTCTGCAGCTCTACGTTCCTTCGCAGCCAAGACATGCGGCAATGGTATCTCGCGATTTAGCGCGTCAAAGAGGTCCAACCCTTCCATGAGAATAATGCGCTTCGCGCGACCGAACGCATGGATGCCGTCTTCACTAAATCCGCTGTTGCTGATGAAGAGACCGCGAGCCCATTGAGACTTTTGCTCGATCTTTCCGTGGAAGGCATGCAACTGCGCAGCCCCCGTGAACGCGTTCTCCCACTTGGCTTCCAGCAAATACGTTTCGTTTGAAAGGAGGAAGCTACCGTCAATTTGCTCGCCGCGAACGCGGAACGCCTCTCGTGGTGCGAGATCAAATGCGGCGAACAGCGTGTTCAAGAATTTCTCGAACGCATATCCACGCGGATGCGGGGCGAGCTGCGCCAGGGCCAAGAGCTCGTCACGCAACATGAAGAAGCGCTCGCGTTGAAGGAAGGCCGCGGCCGGGGCGATGCCGCCACTCGCGGGCGAGGTCGCTTGCTTGCCTCCTAGACGATCAAGGAGCTCCAGGAAGCGGCCTTGAGCGCTAGGCGGCGTGTCGAGCTGATATCCGTTTTCCAGTAGAGACGCCCGGTACTGCCAAAGTTCTTTGAGTACCCGGAGCACTGTTGCGTCATCGCTCTTGCGCAAAAAGCAGCGGAGTCGCTTTGCTTTGGAATTGCCCTCAGTGCGATAGCGTGCATCATCGATATCAATGTTCAAATCGTTGGCAAAGAAGCGCGACATCGAGGCATCGGAGAAGTTAAGAACGTAGCCGCCCTCCATACCGAAGATGGTACCCAATAATGTGAAATCAATTGATCTAAGTTGGCTCATCTCTCTGGCGACCTGTCCTTCGCTTCCATCGGGTTGCTGAATAGCAAACATGCGCCTGGTCGGGTCACGAGGACTCCATCGCGGTCAAGCGACGTGTTAGATCAATGCCGTCGATAAGCTCAAATCCGAAGTGGCGAGCGGTCTCGATTGCACCGGAGCTAAACCTACTTGTAGTGATGACCATGCCTCTGCCGACACGCGTCGATCCGGAATCCGCGAGCGAAATGGAGCCAGCGAGCTCTCGAATGACGGAGGGCGGTATCTCGCGATGGGCCGCCCAGCACTTGCACTGTACGACGTAGGACATTCCTTCTGGATCTACAGCAAAAAGATCGACGCCTCCATCAGCATCGCGGTGTGCAGCACGATGAATGACGTGCATTCCTAGGCTTCTCAGTAGCCGAGCGCAGTCCTTTTCAAAATCGAACCATGCCGGACGCGTCCCGTGCGGAGTAGAAGCAATTTCCTCAAACAGCATTTTAGAGGCCGAGCGACTGCGATATACCCTCACTCGCGTTTCATTGGTCCCGGTTCCGCGCTCATGTGCACGCACAAACGTGAAGCCTTGAGGAATCCGTATCCCGAATCTCTGGGCAAGAAATCTCTGAGCTGCGGATGCCTCCTTTGACCGTCTGAAATGCTGGGTCACAGAGTGGCGTGCGCGAGGTGTACCGGCGGGAAGGACTTCCGAGCTGATCACACGCGGGCTGCTATACCTCACTCGCGGCAGGTATATAACTGTTCTAACGTCTCGGCCACGCACCCGGCGGCGCAGATTGCGGGCGCCGAACAGCGATTCCCGATCTTCGACGACGAGGAAGTCTCGGACGACTGCAGCGGCAATCAGTTTGAGAGATGCTTCGGCATCTTCGTTAAAAAGCAGTTCACCGTCATCATGTCTTCGCCTGAGTATGCGCATCGTGTTTGCGCGCGGTGGATTCTTGTCCACGCCAATCGCCACGGGGAGATATCGCTCGTTCTCATCGAGAAAATGGCACGCGAACTCGCCTCCAAGATCGAAAATGCGAAGCGCGTTGAAAGGCCCAAATGCGACTTCGACTCTCGCGCCCCAGGGGATGCTCCACTGCCTCGCATCCTGTGCTTCTTGAAGAAGAGCGCCGACCTTGTCATCGGCGGAATCGATCGATCCTTCGACAACTACACTATCCAGCGCAGCGATCAGCTCTTCGAATGGGACCGGAACATCATGTCCACGCAGATACAGGCCGGAGTCAATCAGATCGACCATTTCGGTTGCCTGTACCCAAATGTCTTGGAGTTCCGCGTTTGTCAGTGATGAATCGAGACGAATCATCTTTGTGCTTAAACCGTTCGAGCCTGTGTTGGCCAACCACGGGCGCGAAAGCCCCGATTCGGTTAGGCTCGAATCAACTAGACCGGCTTCGAAGGAATATTGCGCGGCTTGCGCCAAATCACTTATCGGCAAGTCACCTATCAGGGCGAACCCTTCGCTGAGAAGGCGAAAGGCGGTTGAAGGATCCTTAAGTATCGCGACAACTTTCTGATGAGCTTTCAGTGCATCCGGAGACGATCCCGCTAGAAGCGCAACCCACTCCCCAATGGATGGAGCACTTTCAACGAGGCGGTTGTACGGAGCGACGAGATCGGTTTCTTCGCGAACGCGTCCGCTCTCATCAAGCGGCGATTGTTCGCGGTCGCGAGTTCGGCGTTCGATCAAGACTTGCACCGCCCCAGCCGCACGGAAGCGCTTTCGCCAAAACTCTTTCGCCCATTGGCCGCGGAGTCGGTCTGTGTCGTTTAAATCATCTTTCCAAGGACCTTCGTAGGCGAGAGTCTTCCAGAAATCGGCTTCCGAGTCCGACCAAAGCGGAATTTCATCACTCTGTTCGAAGTCACGAGCATCAAACATCTCGAAGCGCACGTTGACCGAAGAGTTCGGAATCCCAGGCTTCGGGATGAGCCACAGGCGATCGAAGGCGCTTCTATCCGCAGTCCTTGATCGGCTGAGATCAGCCCGGCTGATCGTTGCGCGATGCCAACCACAATAGCTGCCCTCGGGAGTGGCGACAGTGACCAAAAACTGACCTGCGCTTTGAATCGCTCTTATGACGGCGGATTCAGAAGAGCCCATCCATCTCGCATGCGGGCGCGGCGTTTGGTCAGCGAGGGCCACCGTGAATGAGACGAACATCGATGGAGAGATGTCCCAGCGCCATGCGATGAGGCTGAACTTATTGTCCTGCCTCAGCCTACGAATTAGGCGCTCGTTCCTTGTGATCAGCACCACGCAAGGCTCGCCAGTCGGACTCACGAAAGCTGGACCCCGGCAACACTCCCCTGGCGTTGAAGTGGAGAACGATCGTGCGAGAGTGATCAGTTGTTCCTTCGTGATCGGTTCAACCTCGACCGGATCAGCGAACGCGATCGGGATGTCTGCAGGAGGGATCTGAACGTTGCTCATTGATCGCAGATAGGTCGTGCGACGTAGCACGACCGAACGCCTGGATAAGTTGCGCCCCGCTGCTGTCTCTTTACCCCTGCCGCCTGGCGCGTAAGGCACCCTCGGCGAGATTCCTCGCTATGAGCGCTAGCACTTTGATTTTGTGTGCAATATACAGGATCAAAAGGAGTGAGGCGAGAAGGTCCCCGGCACAAAGGCTGGCTGCAGCACTGGTGCGGACGTCGAGCGGCAAATATCGTAACGACATGAGCGAATACAGAGATGAGGCGCTGCGAAAGATCGGCCGCAATGTCGTTCTCTTCCAGCAGTTGGAATCTGTCCTGAAGTTCCTCGCCGCAGCTCAACATCCATCAACGCCGCTTAGCGCAGCAACGGCAGCTCGTACGGCGCGCGCAGAGTCCATTCGAACACAAACGTTAGGACAAGTTGCAGGCGACATCGTGCGCTCGCTCTTCGCAGACTCCGACGAACATATTTCTACGACGCCCGCTGAAATCTCGGAACCATGGTTGGGTTTCTCGTTTCGAATCGAACTTGATCCTGCATCAGTTGACGAACACCGTCGGGTGCTCAAAGCGCTAATTGATGAGCGAAATGATTTGGTCCATCACTTGTGCTTGCGCTGGAATCTAGAAGACCGCGAAAGCTGCCGTGCCTTGAGCCAGGAACTTGATGCGCAGCGAGGAAGGATCGTCCGAGAATTAGAGCGTTATCGAGAGTACGCAAAATGCACTACGGAAATGGCTCGCGAACTCAAAGCCTTCATCGATTCTGATCACGGAAAAAGACATATCGACCTTGCGTTTCTACAGCAGAGCCGCTTAGCCGCTGTGCTCGCATCCGTGGCGAAGGAACATGCTGGAAGCGATGGTTGGACGCTACTTGCAACGGCAGGGCAACGTCTAAGTGCGCTCATCCCAGACGAGTTCGCGGAGTTAAAGAAGTTGCACGGGAACGGCTCGCTGCAGAAGCTCGTGCAGTCGATCGGATTATTTGAGCTGCGTTCGGACCGTACTCCGGGTAGTGGCACGCAGGTCTACTATCGGCTTCAATTGCGCTAGCGACCTAGCGTTCAGTGGATGATGAGCCCCACAGGCCCTATTCCCAAAGTGTTCGATTCGCAGGGCTGCTCGTCTTTCTTTCACAGTGTCAACTTGGTGCGGCGCCTACCTATTTTGGGAAGACAATCTACACCCCAGGCAGTATCAAGCATGTCGGATGTACCCTGTAGCGTCCCAGAGAAGAGGTCGGCCAACCTAATTCCAAGGTACAACGAGAGGCGCCGAGCAGTGTAGAAGCTAATGAGCCCGCCGTGAATGACGGCAGATAGATGGACACTTGTCGCTATCTCGCGCATTTCACGATCCATAGAGGGGCGTGGGCGTTTCAATATCTGAGTTACTACCGCGCGATAGCCGTCCGACGGAAACAAGAGCTGTGGATCCGAAGCGATTGTGCGGACGAGATCAACCAAATCCGCGGCGTGAGTTTTCCAATTCCCAGGATAGGTATGGGTCACTGTTGCGTATAGCGGTTTCTTGCAGTGGCCGCAGCTCGTTACTCGCTCGCGTGTTGCCGATCCGCTCTGGTGGCGATTGCAATGGGGACACAAGCTAATCAACTCAACGCCATGTTCCATACAGCATCTGACTTCGGAGAGAAGCCACTGCAGTTTCATGTATCCCTCATCGTTTCGCTGGTCGAACTCTCTCATGCACTCTGGGCACCATCGCATTGAATTCGCCAGAGCTTCCCGGCAATGATGAACCGCGTCCTCAAGAGCAAGGAAAGTTGCGCACCTGAGATTAGTCTGCTGCGTGGCGGATTCCAGGGCATCGACTAGGAACTTAGTGGTTGAATTCGGTCGCACGAAATGAGCAACGTTCTGAGGGTCGCGGAGAACATAAGGAATTTCTGAGACATGTCCTGATGCATGTTGAGCCCAACAAATAGCGTGTGACACCACATCGATTAGAGAGACCGAGTGCGCAATAGCTAGGCGCCACAGGTATGAAGGGAGCGACTCGATATCGGTGCTGCCAGCGCCGCGAAGGGGAATGCAGAATAAATAGCTTTGCGTCACGAAAGGATGCGCAAGTCGAAGACCTGCTTAGCCATGGTCTTCAACGCGCTCACGTGACGCATCCCTTTGTGCACTCCGCTATTTCCTTCCGAAGAATTTCCTTCGGAAGCTTAGTTTCCTCACGGAGAACTCTTAGAATTCCCTTCTTTGAGAACTGCCTATCTGGACGTGCGGACGAGATGTACGCGAACACAGCGGCTCGCGCGTCCACTCGTTTCCGATTTCTTTCAAACTTCTTCCATTTTTTGTGAAGCAGAAGGAGTTCCTGAGACAGCGCAGGAAAGTGGTAGCTCAAGCATCCAGAGGACACACCGGAAGTCTTCGCTATGTGTCGAAGAGACTCTGGTGCGCCGGTCCGCGCGCGACCGACGGCATCTTGCAACACTACCAATAGGCGGGCTCTGTTTCGCCTTACCGGTCGACGGTTCGGGCGCATGCATGACGGCGTCCGTGAATTCCAAGTGACATCGAGAGCCTCAGTCGTGTTTGCAAGTACACCTGAAAGCATCTCTACCAGACTGATTCCCAGGTGGTATGCCAGACGACGAGCAGTTCTCAAAGACAGCGCTGATTTATCTTCGACGAATGAAAGTACTTCCTTACGCGGAACTGTACTCCACAGCTTCAGTTCCTCCTGATCCCTAGTAGCGCGATTGACTGCCTCCGTTAGCAGCGTGCGCGGCCCATGTGCAGGAAACCGCAGGTTTGGGTCGCACCCAATGTGCGTGACAAGATCGAGTAGATCTGCCGCCTCGATCCTCCATCTTCCAGGCGGTGCAACGCTGAACTCTTCAGTTGTAAGCGGGCGACTGCAATGCACGCAGTGAGTTGAGCACCGTCGCTGTGCGCTCCCGTTTTGATGACGAGCACAATGTGGACAGCGATCTATCAACCCAACGCCGTGTGCTGGGCAGGTCGCGATGTCGGCGAGGTGCCATTGAAGCTTCACATAGCCATCGTCGCCTAACTCTACAAACTCACGGATGCAAACGGGACACCAGCGCACTGAAGGATGGAAGGTGTTCATACATCTGTCCACTGCAGGTGCCAACGCCAAGAAAGTCGCACTTCCAAGATTTGAACGTTGAGTGGCGCATTGCAAGGCTTGAACAAGCAAATCGGTCATTCCATTTGGCCGAACGTAGTACGCGAGACTCTCGGGACTACGCGCTACAAACGGCATGCGTATTTCGCGTTCCTTCCCGAACCATAGAAATGCATGTTCAATGACATCTCTCACGGAGACGGAGTGAGCCGCTGACAGGCGACACAGATACGAAGGCAGTGACTCCACGTCTGCGGTACCTACGCCACGGAGTGCCAGGGGAAGGAGCGTGCTACCTGCCACGAGGGTCTCGCCGATCCGCGACAGGAAACCGTCGCGGGTTCGCTGTGAAAGGCTTTGGGCGAGCTTTTCGAGTTGCTCCGGGAAGGTGCGGCGGATGCGCGGCAACGCTGCGATCGGCACTCACTTCGAGTAGAGCCGCCTCACCAACCAGGATATCGGCTAACAGCACCTCTAGCTCAGCATCCGCCTTTCGACTGGCATCCAGATGCTCCCTCGTAAGTACTTCGGCCCCACTGATCCAAGCTTCGTTCAGCGCGTCGCGAAGCCACCCCCGCAACAGGCCGATGCACCCGAGACTCCCTTTGTAGAGGTACTCGTTCCACATGCGAAGAGAGGAATCCTCGAGGCGCAGATGCTTTGAGTACTGGAGCAGTATTCGCTCGAAATTCAGAACATCCTCTTCCATATCCATCCGATACCGGCCGAAGTGTGTTTGCAATTTTCTGCCAATCAGATGTGGCTGCCGCCGAACCATCGATAGCAACTGATATCCACCGACCAAGACTAGAACAACGCCAGTCCGGGCAGCGAGGCACTTCAGGGAATCCAGAATTGCTACGCCAGCATCGATGCCTCCTTTGGAGTAGGAAAGATGATGCGCCTCATCGATGAACACGTACTTCACCTGCCGGTACTTCAACGCATTTTCGAATGCCGTACGCAACGTGCTCTCCTGAACACGCTGGTACTTCATCATTCGCTGAAGTCCCCAAGGATCATCCGGCAGATTCATGCCGAACATCGGATGACTAACAGCCTCCAGAGCAGACTTGATAGAGGAGCTGCTCAGCAGTGTGCCTTGTGTGCTCGCGTTCTCAAGCACCATTGACACAATTGGCATCGAGCCGTCGTCAGCCAAGTCGCCCACGAGCGAGCTCTTCATGCGCTTCACTAGCGAACTCTTCCCGATACGAGACGGGCCTAGCACAACGAGAACTTCACCGGGATCCGCAGTGATCAGAGCGGCGAGGCTCTGCGCTTCCGCAGCTTGGAACTTCGGATGCGGGATCCATTGTGTTCGAATGGCATCACTTGCCGACTTTGCCCAGGACATAACTCAATACCTCACTCGGGCACTCCGAAAATGATTCGAGTTCCGTCGATCGGACAACATCGAAAACGGTCGGCTTCGCGTCAGGAGGAACGGGTTTTGGCGGGCCCTCTCCGCCGAGGAGACTGTATCCATGCGTGCTTTCAAGAGCCTGCTGCGAACGGATGAATTTTTTCTGGGCCTCTTTGCGCAGTTGCACTCTCGCGGAGTTGCATTCACACAGGCAAAGTGACTCCGCCAATCGCTTCACTTGATCGAGAGTTTGAAACCTCGGTGCCCCGCTTCCTTTCGCTGTGACCCATCTTCCTGAGACTTTCACGTAGCAGATGTGGGGATTCTCTGGTTCTTCACGGACCTCTGGCTTTTTGGTGCGACCTCGTAGCTCTACGAGTTCCGCACACCAAAAGCGCCGCCGCTCGTCGAGGCGCACATAACCACTGTCCTCAAAACGTACCTCACGTATGTCGACGGCTGTATCAACGATGAATTCAGGCGTCTCTTGCATCGGAATACCAGAGCACCCAAACACTTCCAAACCCCGGGTGTGGACAGCCAGTGGAGATCCACTAACGAGGTCCGTCTGTGTGCTGTTTCGTTGATTGATGTAGTCGAGAAGTGAAAGCCAAAATTGATGGATGCTGATCTCGGCCGTCTGGGCCGGTGAATGCGAACTAGACGTTGATCTTGCATCGAGGGCGTGCGCAAAATTGCCCGGCAAATAGGGCAACCACTCCGTCTGGAAGAGACCAAAAGGTCGTTCAACCTCCGCGCCATACCTTCCGTTGCCAGCTGGCCTGCGGGCCAAATTCACTGCGGTGCTGGCCAACGTCGACATGAAATAGAGAGAGCGGAAATCTGCTCCTCGATCAACAATGATTGTTTCAGGAAGCCTCTGATGCTCGCGCACGCAACGTCGGAGCGCGATCGCACATGATCTTGAGCTAGGAGCAGCAAAACTCACCCACACGGCAAGAATCAAACGCGTGAAGTAGTCAACCATCATGGTGATCCAAGGACGCGCAGTGAATCGCTTTCCGTTTACTTCTCCAAGTAGTAGGTGGATGTTGGCGTCGTAGTGGTCCAGGCCCGCCAGCTCGAAAGGGCGAGTTGGTTTGAACTCTCGTCGGTCGACGTTACTTGGAAGTGATGCACCGTTTGCGGCACGTCGACCTCCGCGAGCGAAGGCAATTGCTTCCTTGTCGCGCCTTAGCAAGCGCGCTCTAAATGTCGCGTAACAGGCAGGTCGCACATTTGGACGGAACTTCTCTGCCTCTACTTCATACAGTCTGTGAGTCTCGCGCAGGCCCAGTCGTTTGACGGAGCCGTAATGCTTGTCGATAAATTCGATCAAGAACTGCTCGTCTTCAGGAAGTCGTCGAGGCAAGCGATTTCCACAGTTCTCGAATTTTGGGCGCAACGCTTCAAAGACGTTCTGTCCATTCGCCTCAGCACGAGTACGTTCTAGGATCCATCGTCGTGCAGATCTCCCCCGATCACCACTTTCCAGACGTTCTAAGTTGTCGACGTACCGCGCCATAGAGGTCCGCGAGGGAAGCCGCGGCGATCTTCCCTCAACCCGCAACTGCAGCACCTGCGGTACGAACGCCAACCTCGACTCGTCTAGGGCGACCCAGCATGTCGAAGGCTCGGAAATTAGATCGTCCTGCAACCTAGCGTAGACAAACCCTTCGTCTAACAGCTTCACTAACGGCGTGAGATCCCGTACCCCAATTTCGTCCGCGAGCTCTGCCAACGTGAGAAGAGCTGCACTTTGGAAGGCAGATCTAATACGTTCCCGATAAGAGCCTGCTGCAGCACAGTTGCGCGCCTGAAGCAGCAGCCTCAGGTTCGCGCTTCGAATTCTAGAGATCGAATCTGACGGCGTGAGCCGGTGGCAGAGTCCCAACTTCGCGAACGCGTCGTATGCCGGCACGTACCTAGGAGTTTGGTCAACAACCAGCCAGTCAACAGGATTTTTCTGGATCAGTATTGGCAGCGTCTCTCCGCTCTTGACCTCTGCGATGAACGGTCCCGCATTGGTAAGAACTAGAAAATCGGGCGTGTACAAGCCGGTTCGTGTGCGGCCGTTGCGCAACGTACGCGCGATGTAAATCGGAGCAGGTTGATCCCAGAACTCGAGTACGTCCGCTGCGTACTCGAATTCCAAAGCAAACGCGAATTCCGCGGTCCTACTTTCCGCCTGGATCGTGCGCCCCATTTTTCGGGAGGCAAACTGGACACAGACGTTCTTGAGCGCGTAGTCACCTGTGCGTCTGAACGGCGGAGATGACCGCGTTCGCGAGATGTACTCGCGCGCCGTTGCGGCGACACTAAACCTATCGAAGTATTGCCCCAACTGAGCATCAGATAGCACGACCCACTCCCACGCGCACCGAATGCCTTCGCGCATATTTGCGACGAAAGGCTCCCGTGCCAGCGCATGTGCACGCTTGCAAAAGAGTTTGAAATCGCGCGAGAATGGAGGCGCTCGAAAACTCACCAAAGTTTCTGTGCCGAGAAAAGCCCTGGTTTGCCGACCGGGGCTTTTTTCTTTCTCGCGTCTGCGTATGCGTTAGCTCACATGAGCTTCTCCTTTGCTGAGCTTGTCTTTGTGGACTGTTCGTCGAGGGAATCTAAGAACGATGCGACAGACGAAGCCGTCGCAAACCATCCCCGACGTTTTGGTATTCGAACGAGATTGATCGGCAGCTGACCGCGTCGATGCGCTTGTGTTAGTGCCTCTCGGGACGGGTATTTAAGAACGTCAGCAAGTTCTTCGAGAGTCAGAAGCTCCCCATATCTCGCCAGCAATCGCGCTCTGCGAGCATCGATCGAATTGCTTCCGTTGTTGTTGGACAGAGTCTGTTACCCAGTGTCACGCTATGTCGCGAATACTACGAAGTTCATAGGTTACGACTAGTAGCAACTTGAGAGCCTCTCAATGCGCGGCAAGTTGACAGCGATTCACCATCAAACATTGGCTGATCAGATACGGCGCATCACGCAGCAACGATCACCAAAGAAGCATCCCGCTGAGATAGCGCGAGGACTTGTCACGCTGGAGTACGCGCTTCACACGAGTGGCTGTCGCCGCACGGAATTTGCGCGGCGTTTTGTAGACGGACCCGGACGCTCGAAATCCGCCCTATTATTCAAGTGGCTCTCTGGAGAGACCGTGCCTTCACGCCAGAAGATCCTGCAAGTGGATCGCTCTATACCTGGCACTCTGTCCCTTTATGAGCATCCGATATTCGATCTACTGGCGAATTTGCCCATTCCACTGGGTGAAATCGAAGATTGCTTAGCGCCGTTCGCCTGGGACGCTCCTTTTGATGAGAAAGGATGGAGGTTTCACACGCACTATCAAACGGAAAAGCCTGCTCAGGTTTTCGTACGAAACGACACTGCAGCTCTGCGGGACAGCCACGATATAAACGGTATTGCGATCTTGCTTGGGTTAGTCCGAGAAGCTGAAGCAGTGGGTCGAACTATCAATCACATGACCTACATGGCGGAAGTCTATCGCTCTCTTCCGGCGCTTCTTTCGATTCCCTGGTTTCGCCCGCATCGCGACCTGGTTTGCTGGTGCATGCAGCGAGTCCACGCCCGCGATCCACTTTCATTCCACATGCTTTCAGTCAATTGGGACTCAATTCGGCGACTCGAACAACCCGACGTTCAATCAAGAATGTTGGATCCGCAGTTCCGATCACTCCTGTGGCGTAGCCTTGAACGTGCCGACATAGATGTTGTCGAATTCGCTCGATTACCCAGACCAAGTACACTGCCGAAGCCTCTGCCGTCAGTTGAGGCGTCATTTGTCGAGCCTCCCACTCCAAAGCCGGCTAAGAGAAGACGAACTGCAGAAGACATTGAGCAGAGATTGCGCGCTGTAATAGACGAATACGACGCACGCTTTGGCAGGAAACAGAAATCTATAGACTTGGCTGTACTTAAGGATCGCAGCCGCGCACGCGATTAACTTCACTCATCAGCTTTTCCGATTCGCGGGCCCAAAGCTCATCCGAGAGCTGCATCGCGAGTTCCTGATCAGCAACATCAATTCCAAACATTCGATCGGCCATCGCCGGGTATAGAAGACCAGACTCGCGACTGACTGCCAGCCTCAATTCACCACACCGAGCGACGACTGCCACCTCGTTGGTCTCGATCAGGCCAAATATTTGCCAACTGATCTCGGGAAATTGGTTGTCTGGAGTCTGTTCGCAGAACTTGATCGCGCGTCCGCGCGCGACTGCGTCATCGATTTTGGCGATCACTGCCTGACTCTCGTCTTGATTCACAAAAGCCCCCTTACGTTCCGCAATAGACGTTGCAACGTCTCCTCTTCTAGCACGAGGCTCGTGGCCACTTTTTGCTAATCAATGGCCAGCTTTTGGTGATCATCCGCGTGTTCGCGTCCTGCTCGTTAAGCTGCGAACTCAGTCGGCGACTCCGCAGACCGGCCCGCATGGCACTTCGTGGAAGTTAAACCATGATGGCCCTGATCGTTTTTGAAGCGTGGCTGGAGGCAAACTAGAGGGAAAGTGCGACGTAGTTTGTCGCCGCCGGTGAGCAACTCAGAGGAAAGTCTGCGCGCAGGCTGCCAAGATATCCTGCAGGCCGAATTCGACGCAGTAAACAGGTCACTCCCGAAGAGCTAGCGAGCACAACATGATGAAGCGCAGGGAAGGTCTTCAACTCAGTGCATCCGATTTGATCGGATTTGTCAGTTGCCGTCATCTCACAAATCTTGAACATCTAGTTGCGCAGGGCGAGCTGAAACGTCCGGCATTCCGTGATCCCTTCTTGGAGTTATTAATCCAGCGAGGTGCCATCCACGAAGCGCAGTTCGTGGAGCACTTGGCCTCAAGCGGCGTTGATGTGGTGCGCATCGACGGACCCGGCATCGAGTCGTCGCAGAAGGACAGGAAGCTGCGATAGTCCTTTATTCGATGACCACGTCGACCCACGCGGATGCGCCTCGCGGCATGGAGTTCCTCTACAGTTTGAATCGCTTGAACGTCGCGACATCACGTGCGATGTGCTTGTGTGTGCTCGTTGGTTCACCAGCACTATTCGAGCCTGAGTGCAAAACTCCGCGCCAAATGGAACTGGCTAACGCGTTCTGTCGATATCGAGAGCTCGCTGTCTTGATCTGACGCGTGCCAACGTCAGTCGGGCCGCAGGTCATTCAACGTAGCGAAAGGGCCGAGACTTGCCGTTCAACGCGCCCGTAGCTCACCTTCTCCTGCTCTAGGCGGACGCGGTCGCCCAATCGGTCATAACGAAGATCGTCATAGAGATTCTGCTCATCAGAATCCAGGCCAGGAAGGTCACACAGCACTCGAGTGGCACTGAGCTCTTCTGTCCAGAAATCATGATGATCCATGAGAGTGTCTCGATCCATCAGGAACGAGCGCGTATGCGGAAAGTGAAGCCGAAGGCGACTTAGGATCGCAAAACCGTGAGTGTCCAAATCGCCCCAATAGTGCAGTGACTGATTCAAGAGCCAAGGCACTGCTCGCAGCATCTCGATTGCGTACCCACCTCCGAAGATCGCCAGCGTGTTCAAGCTATTGGGAAGCGTGAGGAAGTTGGTCTTGTTCTCAGTGATGATGACGTTGTCGCACGAAGGTGCATACGCAGAGAACTGAGAGAGTGGAATTGTGGCGTCACTGATGCAAGTGAGAGCGCGAGTGCGATCGAGCCATCGAAATCGAATGAGGGGCTCTTCGAAACGCAGCCCAAAGCGTCGCTCGAAGCCGCGATCCGCCAGTCCATGCACGGATTCATCAATCGCCTCCTTCGGCAACAAACGATCCAGCCATTCGGCGAGAACCGCCCTATTGTCTTCAACGAACTTGCTGTCAACGCCAGGAATGCCTAGTTCACGCGCAAAACGGTTTGGCCGGGGGTTGCATTGGAAATGGCGCGCAACCGCAAAGATCTGTGGGAGTTGGCCTTCGGAAGCCAACGCGATGAATGGGCGCTCCGCCAGCCACGAAAGCATTCGCGGTTCGCGTTCTTGCACAAGCTGCGTGATTCTTAGAAATCGGCGCAATGCCTCCGTCTCTCCGGCACACGCGGCGATATCTTGAACTGTGTCGAACGAGATTCGCTCAGGGGTACGAAGCCGACCAAGCTTCTGGTGATCGAATTCGCGAATTGTCACTGCATATCCGATCCCGTGAACAGCTTTGCTTTGCGCCTCGAGAGCGGCTACGCAAGTCCGCAACTCTGCAAAATTATTCAGCCATTCCTGCGCAGTGGGCTTTCGAAATGGGATGGGATAGGGAAAGAACGGCTTGAGCGCAGGTTCTTCGCCGTTTCCAGCGCCACTCGTACGTTCGTCCGATCGTGCGTGGACAAGCAAATCGGCGTCCGCGCTAGCCATCGCGGCTGCTGAGGAAGGCGTCGAAAGTACCGTGGCGATTGTCGCGCGCAGCGGGCGTCCCGTCGCCCATAGCTTATGCGCGCGATCGCGGATTTCTTGTGGCGAGATCACGCTGATCAGGTGAGTGATGATGCAGCTGCGGCGGAGAGAAAGTCCTCTTTGCGTTCTCGATACTGTTCGATCGTGAGCGTCTGGACCATCGAGTTTGAGCCGCCTTCATTGTGGACGAAGTGCACCGCAGCGATGTAGTCCTCTATCACGGCAATTTTTTGGAGCGGTGTCACGATCAGTAGTTGCAGGTCGAGACTGCCGAAGAGCTCGAGTCCGTATCGTGTACTGTCATCGGAGCCGCGACCGAAGGCTTCATCGATGACGACGAAGCGAAAATGCCGCTGGCGTGCTTGCGTGTCCCCCAACCCAAACTGATATGCGAGAGCGGCTGCCAAGATCGTATACGCCAGCTTTTCCTTCTGACCACCAGACTTTCCCGATGAATCCCGATAGAACTCACGCTCTGCATTGTCTGCCCGCCAGCGTTCTTGAGCGCCAAATTCAAACCAATTCCGCACATCGGCAACCTTGGCCCGCCACCGAGCATCTATATCTGCCTGCCCCTCTCGACCTTTCATTCGCTCAACGAGAGCTTTTACTTGTAGAAACTTCTGCTCAGTGTAGAT
>JAEWBG010000052.1 GCA_023391335.1 Pseudomonadota bacterium
TGGTTGGACATCACGGCATAGGCGCAGATCTCGATGGCAAAGATGCTCGATAACTCTGCTATTCGATCGATGACCCATTGCTTGCGGTGAGAGTAATCGCGGCCAGCGAACTCATCCTGTCCCCACAACCAGGCCCGCCGCACGCATCGGGAGACGACGTGTGACCGCCATGGATGGCGGAAACACTGGAAACGCAGGAGCAGTTTTCAGTGGTAGTACGGCGTGTCTTGCAGTGAGATCAGGTGCTTGCGTGCGTAGCCCATGGGTGAAGCGTACGCACCGTGAATGTTTGTGGATCGCGATTATCTCGACGTTTGCGGACTAATTCGTTGGGTGTCCAGGAAAGAAGGGACTTCCAGGAAAGAAGGGACTAGAGCGAAGGGGCCAGAGCGAAAGAGTCCAGAGCGAAACCCCGATTTGTTGGGTGTCCAGAGCGAAAGGGAGCGGAGCGTTGGACGCCGAGGGAAAGGGCGAGGCTCTTGCCCACCGCTACACGGACTTGCTAGAGCGCGGCTCCGGTGTAACGGCTCGAGTCGAGCGGTTCACGGCGAGGTACTGCAATAACGCGGCTTTCCCGGCCATCGATCCACGCTTCTGCACCCTGCGGGGCCGCCCATCTCGTATATAGCAGTACAAGATCACCAAGGAGACTGCGATGCGGACGCTCTATCTAGCTGGACTGGCCTGCGTAATGTCGTCGACGTGTGCGGCAGCTGCGCCCACTGGCAGGTTGGAACTGCCGGCCTTCAACGACTTGCAGCAGAGCGCGAGGGAGACGGTCGATATCACGTTGGGCTCGCTGCCCCTTCACATCGCGTCGCTGTTAGCGGCCGACGAGGACGATCAGGATGCGAAAGATCTCCTCAAGAGCGTGAGTGCGGTTTACGTTCGCAGCTATCAGTTCGATACTGACTTCGCGTACCCGATCGAACGAGTGCAGGCAGTGCGTAAACAGCTTGCACGCGAAGGATGGAGCCCATTGGTGCAGCTTAAAGAGAAGCAGCAGCACAACGTCGATATCAGCATTGCGCTCGACGGGAAGCAGGTGAAAGGTTTTGCGATCGTCGCGACAGATCCGCGTCAGTTTACGATCGTGAACATTGTGGGCAGTCTCGATGTGAAGCAGCTAGGCAAAGTGCAGGAGCGACTGGGTTTGCCGAAGGTCGCAAGTGCCGAGTTGGAGCATATGGACTAGCCATCGTAACCCAGGGACTCGAACCGTTGGAGATCGTCTCGGATCAGCAACTGAATCGTGCGCGCGAGGGCGATATGGCCGCGTTCGCGAGCATCATCCGTGCACACGAGCGAACAGTGTTCAGCATCGCAGTCCGTATGCTTCTGGATCGCGCGGCGGCAGAAGATCTTGCTCAAGAGGTCTTCCTGCAACTGCATCGAAGTTTGGGTGATATCCAATCGTGTGCACATTTGAATGCATGGCTGCGACGGGTCACCGCGAATCGTGCAATCGATGTGCTGCGCGCAAAGCACACCACCGCGGATCTCTCGATTGACTCAGCCCTGGAGGTGGCGAATGAGGAAACTGCTGTGGATCCTCTCCTGCGCAAGCATCTCACCTCATTGCTCGCCGAGTTATCGAGTCAAGCGCGTGCCGTGCTGTTGCTGCGCTACCAGGAGGACTTAGATCCACTTGATATTGCTAAGACGTTGGACATGCCTGTCAACACAGTGAAGAGTCATTTGAAACGCTCGCTTGCGATGTTGCGGGAACGTATCGACGGGCCCGCAATGCCCATGAAGGTGGCGGAATGAGTGAAGATTTAGACAAGCAGCTTCGTAACGCACTGCGGCCACTGAAATCGGCCGATGATCTTGCGGGCCGCGTCTTGGCGCGGATCGACGCCGACAAGCGGCGCGCGATCAAGCCACGATTCCCGCAGCAGAGATTCGCATGGATTCCGGCGTCGCTGGCCGCATCGTTGGTGGTTGCCATCGTCGGTCATCACCAGTGGCAACAGCATCGCGAGCAAGAAGCGCTCAAAGCAAAACAACAGTTGATTGAGGCACTGCGCGTGACGAGTGCCAAATTGGATCTCGCATACCAGGCGGTGCGAGGAACGGATCAGGAGTCGTGACATGAAACTCGTTACGTTGTTATCTCGACTCATGTGCACAGGTTGCTTGTTGCTCGCAACGCAGGCCTGGGGGCAAGCTGTTGCCGAGCTGAAGTTACCCAACTTCGATGCACTGACTGACAAAGCTACGGAGGCGGTGAATATCAGCCTTAGCCCAACGCTGCTCGGGTTAGCTGCCGGATTTCTGGATCAAGACGATCCGGACGATGCCGCGGTCAAGCAACTGGTGGCGGGGCTGCGTGGCATCTACGTGCGTTCGTTCACGTTCGATTCCGACTACGCGTACCCGGTGGCCGATGTCGACTCCGTGCGCAAGCAACTCAACGCTCCCGGTTGGCAACGGCTCGTCCAGGTTCGCAGTAAAAAGGAGCAGACGAACGTCGACATATATATGTCCGTCAACTCAGGAAAGGCGAACGGACTTGCGATCATCGCAGCCGAACCACGCGAGTTTACGATCGTGAACATCGTCGGTTCCATCGACCTAGAGAAGCTGCACAAACTGGAAGGGCAGTTTGGGATTCCGAAGCTGGAATTAGAAAATTCGCAGCCCGTGAAGAAGCAGAAGTGATGAGCAGCGGCATGACCGAGCCATCCCAGGTGATTTGATGCCGCCTCGATCTCATTCCTGTCGTTCGCAAGGACCTGCGTATTCCAATCGGCAAAGCCTAAATTGGCCCAGGCCATAGCCTATGTTGGCGCTCTGCTTGCACGCGGGCGTCACGATTCTGCAATGCGAGCTTCATAGCATTCACCGCGAATTTGCACTTCACGAGGACCTCTATGAAGAGATTGCTTGCCATGGCCGCGTTCATCGCGGTTGCTTCCACTGCGTCTGCGCATGACGATCGTGAATCAGATCGCGATCTTCGCCCGGTCACGTTGGCGATCTTCGGCGATTGGCCGTACAGCCAGACTCTGCTGAATAACGCGCACCTGTTAGTGGACTCAGTCAATCGAGATCGCGACGTAAGTCTTGTCATGCACGTCGGCGACATTCACTCAGGCAGCATGCCGTGCACGAGTTCTGGGATCCTCCCGCCGATCCCTGCATCGAACCCGGGTTGGAATCAGGCCATCTACTATCAGTTTCAACAATTTGCAGATCCGCTCGTCTACATTCCGGGCGACAACGAATGGACCGATTGCCACAAGAGCAAGGAATTCAGCAGCGGCGCTCCGCTCAAGGAACTCGCTAGCCTGCGTTCCCTGTTCTTCGCGAAGCCGGGTGTTACGTTGGGCCAGCACGAGCGTCGGGTCATGAGCCAGGCTGATTACTTCGATCGCGCCTTTCCGAGCGATTCGCAGTTTGTCGAAAACCTCATGTGGAGCGACTCGCGCGTGGTATTTGCGACGTTCAACATGCCGGGCGGATCGAATAACGATACTTCGCCGTGGAGCGATGCATTTGCTGATCCCGCTGGTCAAGCAGAAGAGGTGGCGGCTAGAAGCGGTGCGAACCTGCGCTGGCTAAAAGCGACATTCGATGAAGCGCGAGGGCAACGAGCTCGTGCAGTGGTATTAGCCTTGCAAGCGGATATGTGGGACCCGGAGGCCGCGGCGCAGGGCGGATCAGGCCTGGATCAGTACACACCGTTCGTACAATTACTCGCAACGCTCGCGCGCGAATTCCAGCGTCCGGTGTTGCTCTTGAACGGTGACACTCATCTGTACCTTGCGGACAAGCCACTCGCCGATCCGAATTCGCCGACCGGTACGATCCATCGCACGACCGCAGTGCCCAATCTCACTCGTATCGTCGTACAGGGATCGACGAACTCGCCCGCGGAGTGGTTGAAGTTGACGATCGATCCGCGCAGAGCCGATCCGTTCAAGTGGACGAACGTGGCGTACTGCGCGGATCCAAGTCTGAGCTGCCGGTAGACGGGTTCGAAAGTTGATAGAAAGTTCGGAATGCGGCGAGGCCTGGGCTCGCCGCACGTTCGCGACTAGTCGGACGCTTGCAAATTGCCCTGCAGCGACTCGGCCTCCTGCAAGTGCTTCTTTAGATGCGGGAGGGTCTCTTTCGCATATGTGCCCGCAGCGCCACTTTCCTTGCTCTCTTCCGTGTACTTGTTCACGTCCTTCTTGTGGTCTTTCACCATGTCCTTGATGAACGCCTTGTCGAAGGCATCGCCCGAGAGCTTCGAGAGACGATCGTAGGTTTCCTGCTGCATCTTGTTCGGTTGGCTCGGTGCAGTGACACCGAGAGAACGCGCGGCTTCCATTGCGTTCCTATTTGCGACCGAATGATCTTTCTCGAGGTGCATACCGAAATTGCGAACCCCTTCTGAGGCCCCCTTTTCCTGCGCAAGCTGGCCTAACTTCTGTTCTGCCAAATTGCCCTGAATGGCCTCTTTGATGAAGCCATCGTTCTTACCTTTGTCTTCAGCGTGAGCGGCGATTCCGGTCAGCGATCCGAGCAGCACAACGGCTGTCGCGGTGCTCAGGCGTTTCACGTATGGCTTCATGATCAATGCTCCTGCGTTGGATTCACCCGCTAAGAACGAAGCGCGTTCGTCGCGGTTCCAGTCGCGCGCAGTGCATTCCTTACTACAACAATTACAGCTCGGTCTGCATTCCGATTTCGATGAGTCGATGGGTCGGAATGCCAAAATATTCATAGCCCACGCGAGTATTGCGAGCGAGTAATGCGTAAAGTCGCTTGCGCCAGAGTGCCAGTCCCTTTTTGTTCGAAACGACAGGTGTGGTGCGGCCCACGACGTAGGAAGTGCTGTTTGGCTCGAAAGGCAGTCCGGCTCGGTCCGCCAGCCGCAATATGCTCAACGTGTCGGGGCGCTCCATAAATCCGTACCGAGCGGTCACTCGATAGAGGCCGGCAGCTAAGGCTTCGATGCGGACCCGCTCCTGGGTTGGGATTCGTGGGACTTCGGCTCGCGCGAATGTGAGAATAATCACTCGCTCGTGTAGTACGCGTTGGAAGGCAAGCTGCTGCGTGAGCGCGCGCGGGATACTCGTTGACTCATTGGTTAGATAGACGGCAGTGCCGAGTACGCGCTGCGGAGCATTGATCTGCAACGAGTGCACGAATTCCTCTAGGCTCGTTTGCTTGATTGCCATCGACCAGTTGATCTGGCGGCGTCCTTCGTTCCAGGTTGCCATCAAACCGTAGATGAGCAGAGCGGTCGTGACCGGCACCCAGCCACCTTCGGCTGCGCGAAGAATGTTAGAGCAGAAGAACGCTGTGTCGACCGCAGTGATAAAGATCAAAACGGTCAGCCATGCGATGCGGCGCGAAGAGGGCTGCGCAAGCCGCAACTGAATCACGAGCAACCCCGCAAGCAGCATCGTGGCAGAGACTGCGATGCCGTATGCGCTTGCGAGCGCATCTGACGATCGGAATCCCAGAACGAGTAGCAGCGTGCCGACGAACACAATCCAGTTCGCCGCGGGCACATAGATTTGTCCCATTGCCGCAGCAGAGGAGTGCACGATTCGGATGCGCGGTAAATATCCCAAGTTCATCGCTTGGCTCGTGACCGAGAACACACCTGAGATCACGGCCTGAGAAGCGATGATCGTGGCAGCCGTCGCGAGCACGATCAGGGGTGCGAGAGCCCAGTCAGGCGCCAGCAGATAAAAGGGATTGCGGATGAATTGTGCGTTTTCGAGTACCAGTGCACCCTGGCCGAGGTAGTTCAACGTGAGCGCTGGCAGCACAATGCTGCTCCATGCATCGCGAATGGGTCGCCGCCCGAAATGCCCAACGTCCGCGTACAGTGCCTCCCCGCCAGTCACGACGAGAAAGACAGCAGAGAGAGCGATGAATCCTTGCACCCCATTTGCGAGGAAGAATTCGATGGCGTAGAGCGGATTCAATGCGAGCAGCACCACGGGATGCAGCGCGATTTGTCTCAATCCAAGGACGCCCAACGATGCGAACCAAATGATGATGACTGGCCCGAAGATCCGACCGACTTTTTCCGTACCGGATTTTTGTGCCAGGAAGAGCGCAGCAAGGATTCCGATGGTGGCTGGAACGACCCACGCCTGCAGACGAGGCGCTGCTACAGCCAGTCCCTCGACGGCGCTCAACACTGAAATCGCGGGCGTCAGCATACCGTCCCCGAAGAACAGTGCAGCGCCGAGCACGCCGATGAGCGCGATCGGCCGCCATAGCTTCCAATTGCGAGTCGAATTCGAAACCAAGGTACTTAGCGCAAGCACGCCACCTTCGCCGCGGTTGTCGGCGCGCAGCATGATCGTGACGTACTTCAGAGAGATGATGATCATGAGCGACCAAAAAATCAGCGAGAGCACGCCCATTACGTTCGCTTCAGTGAGAGCGACACCATGAGGTGCTGTAAAGCACTGCCGAAATGCGTAAAGCGGGCTCGTGCCGATGTCGCCAAAAACGACGCCGAGTGCGCCGATGGTGAGAGTTCGATGGCGTGCCCGGTCGGCGGAGGCGCAGAGCGAAATGGCCGCTGGGCTGATGTCGTGGTCGGAAGGCATGGCAAGAGAGATGAAGCCATGCAACATTACCGATCACCCGCGCAAAGATTCCGCAAAGATTTTGTTTTTCGGGAGTTCTTTCTTCGTCGGTCCGGTCGGATCAGAATGCGGCGGCAAACGAGAGCACTATGGTTAGGCAAATTCCATTGCCAAAGAGCTATTGGGCCGCAATGTTCATCGTCGCGTTCGCCACGGCGATCAATTGGATCCTGGCAAATTGGCTGACGCTGACCGATCTCGCAATGGTCTTTTTGCTCGGCGTGGTCGTCACGGCCGTGTACTGCGATCGCAGAGTCTCCATCGCATGTGCGCTCGCAAGCTTTGCCGCTTTCGATTTCTTTTTCGTGCCTCCCGTGTTCACGTTTCGATTTGGGCGAAGCGAGTACCTGCTCACCGGTCTGATGTTGTTGGTGGTTGGGCTCGTCATCAGCGCGATGGCGGCAAGAGTGCGGCGAGAAGCCGAAGCTGCGACGCACGCATCAATCATTGCGGCGGAAGAGCGCCTGCGGAATTCAATCCTCACGTCGATTTCTCATGATCTGCGCACACCATTGGCGGTCATCGCAGGCAGTGCCAGCAGTCTGCGCGAAAATCGCACGCGACTCACAGAAGCTGAGCAAGGTGACTTGCTGAACGCCATCTTCGATCAGGCCCGCGTGATGAGCTCAGAAATTGCGAACGTGCTGGACGTGGCGCGACTTCAGGCCGGGGGTGTTGCACTCGATCGGCAGTGGCATCCGATCGAGGAGCTCGTGGGCGCTGCATTGGAGCGATGCAAGTCCAGACTTGCATCTCATGTGATTGAGGTCGAGTTGCCTGCGGATCTGCCAATGATCCGAGTCGATGGTGTCCTGATAGAAAAGTTCATCGTGAATTTGCTCGAGAACGCGGCTCAGTACACGCCTGCGGGAACCCGCATCGTCATCAGTGCGGCCCATACAGGAGGCACAGTGCAATTGTCCGTCCGCGATTACGGAAACGGATTGACCCAGGATGCCGAAAGCCTCTTCAAGACATTTTCCCGCGGTGCACGCGAGGCGGGGCCCGCTGGATCCGGCCTCGGTCTGACTATTTGTCGCGCCATCGCGTTACTGCATGGGGCGGAGATCCAGGCTCGCGCTCTCGAAGCTCCAGGGGCAGAGTTCGTGCTGAGGCTTCCTTACGAGACGCCGCCCACAGCGACCGAGGCGGACGCATGACGCGTGAATCACCGCTGGTGCTTGCAGTGGAAGATGAGCCGCAAATGCAGTCGCTCATTCGAATGACGCTGCAAACCAACGGCATGCGTTGCGCGGAGGCTCACGACGCACGTGAAGCTTGGGCTCGAATCGATACACAACGGCCGGACATCATCGTCGCCGATCTCGGACTCCCCGATGGCGATGGCATCGATTTGATTCGGCGCGTGCGTGCGGTCTCTCAGGTGCCCATTCTCGTGCTCTCCGCGCGCTCACAAGAGCGGGACAAGATCGCGGCCCTCGATGCGGGTGCGGATGACTATGTCACAAAACCATTCAGCGCTGGAGAGTTGATCGCTCGTCTACGCGTGGGATTGCGCCATGCGGCCGCGCGACGATCCGCAGAACCGCCATCGACGTTCGCTGTTCGCGAGCTGCACATCGATCTGCTTCGTCGGAAGGTAAGCCTGAGGGAAAAGCCAATCCACCTCACGCCGATCGAATACCGCCTGCTTGCAGCGCTGGTGCACAAAGCGGGGCAGGTCGTCACACACGCCGAGCTGCTTGCCGCAGGTTGGGGTGCGAGCAAGGTCGACCAGCAACACTACTTGCGCATATACATGACTGCGCTACGCCGCAAGCTCGAACGCGATTCGGCCCGCCCAGAATATCTGCTGACCGAAACCGGCGTCGGATATCGACTGAGCGACGAGTGAGCGCAGCCCTGCGGCGGCGCTCACGTCGGATTCGTTGGTCGGATTTACGGACTGACCGAATGCCGCTTCACATCGCCACGCAATTCCTGCGCGTAGTCGTGCAACTTCCTTTTGGCGCAATCGAACGCGTGATTCAGCGCCGCATAAAAGTCGGCGTGCTCTTCGTGATCGTTGCGCTGGTTGTGGACGTAAATTTCTTTACCGGGGACGCGGATGTCGATGCGAACGTCGAAAGGTGCGCCCTTGCTCTTGTGGGCGGGTGGCGTCTCGATCATCACGTGGCAGGCGGTGATTCGATCGAACATTTTTTCTAATTTGTCGACGTGTTCGCGGATGCGGGTTTCAACGGCGGGAGAAGGGTCCATATGGCGGAATGTGATCTGCAGGGGTGTTTGCATTGGTTGCCTCCGAGTACATCGACATGTTCGCAGTTTAGCCTGGTCTATGGATTACGGAATGCACGAAGTGGGCCTGAGTCGATCGGATGTGCTGGTCCGTGATCCGCCTCCCAGCCACCCGCGACCCGCGGCGCCCAAACGCCGCTCGTTTGCAAAATCAGCCCCGAGATCAGCGCGAGATCAGCGAGGGTAAAACTGACGTGCTTGAAATTTCCCACCCCGCCCCTATTTGCCGCGCCAGCGCACTATGATGGCGCCCTTTTCGAGTTTGCGCATGAGGAGTAAGCAATGTCGGTAGCCGATTCGGCCCAGACCCTAGGCTTTCAGGCCGAGGTCAAGCAGCTGCTAAAGCTGATGATCCATTCGCTGTACAGCCACAAAGAAATTTTTCTTCGCGAGCTGATCTCGAACGCGTCGGACGCGTGCGACAAGCTGCGGTTCCAATCGCTGGCAAAGCCGGAATTACTGGAAGGGCAGAGCGAGCTCACCATCACGATCGACGCGGACAAAGAGGCGCGCACCATCACGATCACGGACACGGGCATCGGCATGACTCGGCAGGAGGCGATCGAGCATCTCGGCACGATCGCGAAGTCCGGTACGGCCGAGTTTCTAGCCAAGCTTACGGGCGATCAAAAGCAGGATGCGCAGCTGATCGGTCAGTTCGGCGTCGGCTTCTATTCTTCTTTCATCGTGGCCGAGCGTGTCGAAGTGTTTTCGCGTCGTGCGGGCGAGCCAGCCTCGAGCGGCGTGCACTGGGAGTCGCGCGGCGAAGGCGAGTTCACGGTGAACGACGTCGAGCTGCCGCTGCGCGGCACCAAGATCGTGCTGCACTTGAAGGAGGATCAGCAGGAGTTCGCCGACGACTATCGAATCCGTTCGCTGGTTCGCAAGTACTCGGATCACATCGCATTCCCGGTTCGGATGCGCAAGTCGGAGAAGGACGCGGAGTACGAAAACATCAACCAAGCGCAGGCCCTGTGGACGCGCCCGCGCACTGAAGTCAAAGAAGAGGAATACAAGGAGTTCTATCGCCACATCTCGCACGACTTCACCGATCCGCTCGCGTGGTCGCATGGCAAGGTGGAAGGCAAAAAGGAATATACGAGCCTGCTCTACATTCCTTCTCGTGCGCCTTTCGATTTATGGCATCGCGACGGAGCTCGCGGGCTCAAGCTTTACGTCCGGCGCGTATTCATCATGGATGATGCAGAACAATTCTTGCCGATGTACCTGCGGTTCGTGAAAGGCGTGGTCGATTCGGCGGATCTGCCGCTGAACATCTCGCGTGAAATGTTGCAGCAGGATGCGTCGATCGACGCAATGCGAACTGGCCTTGCGCGCCGCGTCCTCGACATGCTGACCAAACTTGCTAAGGATGAGCCTGAGAAATATGCGACGTTCTGGAAGGAGTTCGGCACCGTCTTGAAAGAAGGTCCGGCCGAAGATCATGCGAATCGCGAGCGTATCGCCAAGTTGCTGCGCTTCTCGAGCACGCACACGGACGGCGAGACTCAGGACGTGACGCTCGATGACTATATCGCGCGCATGAAGCCAGGACAGAACGCGATCTATTACGTGATCGCCGAGACCTTCGGTGCTGCGAAGTCCAGCCCGCATTTGGAGATGCTGCGTCGCAAAGGCGTGGAAGTCTTGTTGTTATCGGATCGCATTGACGATTGGCTGATGGATCACTTGCGCGAATATGACGGCAAGAGCTTCCGCAACGTCGCTCGCGGCGATTTGGATTTGACCGGCATTCAGACGGAAGAAGAAAAGAAGGCACAAGAGTCGCTGTCGAAAGAACACAGTGCACTCGTCGATCGGATCAAGAAGTCTTTGGGCGATCGCGTGAGCGACGTTCGCGTCACCGCGCGTTTGGCGGATTCGCCTGCGTGCTTGGTCTTGGGCGAGCACGATCTAGGCGCTCAAATGCGCAAGATCCTTGAAGCCGCGGGGCAAAAGGCACCGCCTACTAAGCCTGCATTAGAGATCAATCCGACGCATCCGCTGCTCAAGCGCATCGAAGGCACTGCCGATGGCGCAACGTTCGATGACCTTGCGCTCTTGGTCTTTGAACAAGCGACGCTGGCTGAGGGTGGACAGTTGTCTGAGCCCGTGGCGTTTGTGCAGCGATTGAATCGCCTGTTGCTATCGGTGTGATGGAGTGAAGGCGAGCTTGCGCTCGTGTGAAAGCTTCGCGTGAACAGCGGGGCACGATACGTTCCGCTGTTCACGTGCGCAGCACTCTCACCCGTCACATCATCACCTCATCACCTCATCACACTCAAGAGTCCGTCACATGAGACCTATCGCGACAATAGTTCTGGCTAGCAGCTTGGCCTTGGCCGCATGCGGCTCCAAGAACTCCGAACCGGTCACTAGCACCGCCGCATCCGCACCGGCACCGGTCACGGAGTTGCAGCGGATCGATCTCGAAGTGCCGAACGGTGAAGGCGTGTCGCAGGGACAAGTTGCTGTCGTGCATTACACCGGTTGGTTGTACGACCCGCACGCGCCGGATCACAAGGGCAAGAAGTTCGACAGCTCACGCGATCGTGGGCAGCCGTTTCGCTTTGAGATCGGCGCCGGCAACGTGATCAAAGGCTGGGACGAAGGCGTGCAAGGCATGCGCGTCGGTGGTCAACGTCGCCTCATCGTCCCCGCAGCGCTTGCGTATGGATCGGAAGGTGCGGGTGGCGGCGTGATTCCGCCGAATTCACCGCTGGTGTTCGATATTGAGTTGCTGGCGATCGAGCAGCCGAATTAGTGTGATGGAGTGATGAGGTGAATGCGAGCCGCGCTCGCATGAGATGCAAGACACCAGGATTGTGAGTTGGTCGTGAACAATGGAATGACTCACGCCGTTCACGCGCAATGCGCATTCACTTCATCACGCCATCACTTCACAGCGTGATCAGCTCACGCCTGGATTCAGCGTATACGTGCCGGCGAGCGACGCTTCGGCAAGGATGAACGGACGCATCGCTTCGAGCGCTTCAGGCGCGGTGAAGTCGTCATCGACTTTCAATCGCGGCGTGCTCAGGGCGTAGACCGTGAACTGATAGTGATGCACGCGCATGTCATTCCACGGCGGGCACGGACCATCGTAGCCGCGGTAGGTGCCTGACATGTCCGGATCGTCGGCAAACCAGCCGGTGTAGTCATTGATGCCCTGGCGCGAACCCTTCGGGCCCGGCAGCTGCTTCTTACCGCCCGCAACGATGCCACTCGAGCATTCTCCGGCGGCAATCTCTGTGACTGAATGCGGAATGTCGACAATCGCCCAGTGATAGAAGTTTGCGCGCGGCAAGCTGGCCGGCACGACGCGGCCTTCTTTGTTCACATCGTCCGGTTTCGAAGGTGCATCGGGATCTACGCAAATGATCGCGAACGACTGCGTCTCGGCCGGTGCGCCGGTCCATTTCAGCTGCGGATTGTGATTCGAGGCGAAGCGCACGTGCAGTACGGAGTCAGGTACGCCGAACGCAAAATCGGCGGGGATGGGTTGCTGATCCAGGAAGCTTGCGGATGTGAGCTTCATAGGCGTCCTCGAATTCGTTAACGGTTCATGCAGAAACCGCGGCGCGCGCTGCGAGTTCCTTCGATTCACCGACAGGCCACGACTCGACGATTTCGCGGAACCGTTCGACAGCCCAATCCAATTGTTCGCGTTCGATGATGAGCGGCGGTGCAAAGCGAATCACGGTGCGATGTGTGTCTTTCGTCAGAATGCCGGCCTGCAACAGTTTAAGCGCGACCTCGCGCGCATCCGCATATTCCGGGTTGAACTCCACGCCACACCATAAGCCGCGCCCGCGGACTTCGCGAATGATCGGGCTCTTAATTGCAGCGAGCCGTTGTAGCAGGTATGCGCCCAGTTCTGCACTGCGTTCGCATAACTTTTCCTCGACTAATACGTTCAGAGCCGCAAGCCCAACGGCGCACGCAAGCGGGCTGCCGCCGAAGGTGCTCCCGTGATCGCCAGGGGTAAACACATTCATCAGTTCGCGCTTCGCTAAGAACAGCGAGACGGGCAGTAAGCCGCCTCCGAGCGCTTTGCCGAGCACCAAACCGTCGGGTTGAACGTTTTCGTGTTGGCACGCAAGCATACTGCCGGTGCGGCCGAGGCCGGTTTGAACTTCATCGGCAAGCAATAGCACGCGGTGGCTGCGGCAGATTTCCGCGCACCGCGCCAAATAACCAGCTGGAGGCATGCGAATCCCTGCTTCACCTTGCATCGGCTCCATGATGAAAGCTGCGGTATTCGGCGTGATCGCCCGCTCGAGCGCTTGAGCATCGCCGAACGGCACAATTCTCACGCCCGGCATGAATGGACCAAAACCCTCTCGATACTGCTCTTCGGTAGACAGCGCAACGACGCCCAGTGTGCGTCCGTGGAAATTGCCTTCGCAGGCAATGATCTCGGCTTCGTCTTCTGCGATGCCCTTGACCGTGTAGCCCCACTTGCGAGCGGCCTTCAATGCCGTTTCCACGGCTTCTGCGCCGGTGTTCATCGGTAATGCTTGATCCATTCCGGTGAGTTCGCATGCGCGGCGCAAAAACGGCCCCAGCAATGCATTCCGATAGGCGCGCGACGTCACCGCGAGCGTTTGTGCTTGCTGCGTGAGCGCGGCAACCAACTTTGGATGAGCATGACCATGACTGACGGCCGAGTACGCGCTCATCATGTCGAGATAGCGGCGCTCCTGATCGTCCCATGCGTACACGCCTTGCGCGCGGACGAGCGTGACGGGCAGAGGATCGTAGTTGCGCGCACAGAATGCGCCGTCTGAATCGTCAGACGTGAGATTGAATCTATCGAGAGTCATTCGGTCGACCGAATCTTGTTATCGCCGCCAGATGGTAGCTGGCAGGGAAAATCCTGGCTATCAGCCCGTTCCCTAGAGCCTCTCTCCACGTCACTTGTGACCCGAGTTTTTGCACCGTCGCAGATCGAATCGCTATCCGTTAACCTGCGTCCATGTCATTTCGCCCACAAGTCGAGCAGCTGCTCATCCCAGGTCCCGCAGGTCAATTGGAGGCGATCGTTGAAGTGCCGCCCGATGCCGGCACTGAGCTCGTCGCCGTCGTATGCCATCCGCACCCGCTCTACGGCGGCACGATGACAAACAAGGTTGTGCACATGCTCGCGAGGGCATTCAACGAACTGGCGATACCCGCAGTGCGCTTTAATTTTCGCGGCATAGGTCGCAGCGCCGGGACATACGACGAAGGACGCGGCGAAACCGCCGATTGCGAAGCCGCCGCGCAGTGGGCCGCGGGGCGTTGGCCTGCCGCTCGACTCGTCCTCGGCGGTTTCTCATTTGGCGGTGCAGTGGCAATTCGTGCGGCCGCGGTGCTTGCCCCTGCGAAGCTGGTAACGGTGGCTCCGGCGATTCGCAAGGTAGAAGTAGGGCCCGAACACATTCCTGCCTGTCCGTGGTTGATCGTGCAGGGCGACAGCGATGAGCTTGTCGACCCGACTGACATCAAGCAATGGGCGCACGGTTTGCCGCAGCCGCCTGTGCTGAAATGTCTGGCCGGCGTGGATCATTTCTTCCACGGAAAATTGAACGAGTTGCGCGACACCGTCGTTGACTGGATGCGCAACGGTTGATGAGTGGGAACTACGAATGCTTGCACAATTGAAGAAAATCTTCGGCCAAGAGCCGATCCGCGATGGGTTGCTCGAACAGCGCGAGCCGCTCGAAACTGCCACGGCGGCATTGCTCATAGAACTCGCGCGCTCGGATTTTTCCGAAACCGACACCGAGGCAAATGCGATCCGCCAGCTGCTGCGCGATCGCTTCCGACTGGATGAGACAGCGCTCGACAAGTTGATCTCGGATGCCAAACAGCGGGCGGATAGCGCGACCTCACTCCACGAATTCACTCATCGGCTGAATGTGGAGTTACCCGAGTCGGAGAAGCTAGCGATCGTCGAGATGCTGTGGAAGGTGAGCCATGCGGATGGCCGGATCGACAAACACGAGGAGCATCTCATCCAACGCGTTGCGGGTTTGCTGCATATTTCCGATCGCGACCGCGTCAGGCTGAAGCTGAAGGTCGTCGTCGATGGATCGGAACCGGGGCAGGCTTGAGGCTATCGACAGTCTTGCGAAGATGCGTTGTCCAGCTTGAGTTGTAGTAGGAAATCGCTGGAAAACTAGGGGTTTGGAGAGTGCTTGGGGCAGAGCTGGTTTTGAAGGAGTCCTCCGAGGCACAAGCCCGGAGGACTCAAAACCGCTAGCCGCGGACGGTGATTAGTTCACCATTTCCTTGAGGCTCTTCAGTGCGGCAATGCGCACCTTCTTGCTGGCGGGCTTTGCCTTGAAGGTCATCTTCTCGCCCGTGAACGGGTTGATGCCTTCGCGTGCCTTCGTGGCGGGCTTCTTGACGACCTTCATCTTCAGCAGGCCGGGGAGAGTGAACAGTCCCGAGCCCTTGAGGCTTTTCTTCACGACGCCGCCCAAAGATTCGAACACATCGGAGACTTGCTTCTTAGCAAGACCGGTGTCTTTGGAAATCTGGGCGAGGATCTCCGACTTAGTCGGCGCTGCGTTCTTCTTTGCCATTTGTAATCTCCTGTAATCAGTAAAGAGTCGCGCCGTCTATTGTGATCGGTCGCGGACGGTGCAAGGCGCGCGGGAAAATAACACAAGATTTGCCGCTGTTTAAGCGGCGCCACACATTTTTATCCCTATTTTTTTAGGCTCTGCGCGCGTTTTGCGATCCGTCGTCGGCTCGCGACGCACGTTTGTTCGTCAAGTCGAATAGAACTCGCGCTTGAGCTTCATCTTGAATGGATTCTTTTCGCCAGTTGGTGTAACGCTGATGTCGAACACCAAAATTTCCGTCCCGCTGATCGAAACCTCGCCGATGTAGTAGATCGCATCGCCTTCGGAGATGCGCCGCATCTCGATTGGTTTTAGCTGGCCATTCAAGTTGTAAGCGTCGACTTGTACTGTGCCGTCTACAGGTTTGCGAGGGGCATGATCCGCCTCTTTGTGAAGGATCGTCACGTTGAGCATCACGCGATTGGTGCTGCGCTGAATGCCATAAAGACGCGCGATTTGCGGGGTCAGGGCGTCGGTGCGGACTGCGTTGTAGTGCACTTCATAGTTGCCGAAGTCCTGGAACGTCTCGTTGCTGGGCTGCGCCTGCGCGACCGTCTGCGATGGCTTGCCGCAAGCGGCGAGTGCCGCAGCGACCGTCACGAGAATGACCCCTGAAATCCTTGCGAAATTTTTCATTGGACTCTCCGAAGACGAGCAACGCGTCGACTATAGAGAATCTGCGGCGACGCGGGGTTCGTGGTTTACCGCGGTGGTCGCAGGGCAGCGATTGGAGTTAGGGCTGTTAAAAGAAATATTGATAGGGCCGCAGGAGGTTGTTGATGACCATGTTCAAGGCGATCAACAGGACCATCACGAAGAACGCGGACAGATCGATTTGCGCAATCGGCGGAATGATTCGGCGCACCGGCCTCAAGAGCGGTTCGCAAATGCTCGTAAATAGGGCACCGGCCGGGCTATAGGTGCCGGGGGCAATCCAACTCAGTACGACGTACAGAAACATCGAAAAGATGTAGATCTGCAAAGTCGTCGAGATCACATATAAGAAGACGACCACCACGAAGTTTCCTGGTGTATGCACGCCCGGGAACGCGCCGAGCAGCCACAGCACCGCGGCCGCTGCTGCTTGGACGATAAACACGGCGACGAAGGAGGCCGTATCGATCTTGCCGATCGGGGGCAGGATGCGTCGCAGCGGAATCACCAGTGGGTTAGTGAGACGGATGACAGCTTGCGATAGTTGATTGCGAGAGTCCGCGCGCACCAGCGGCAACAGCACACGGAGAATGAACACCGTCACCAGTAAGACCTGGAGCAGTGTGCGAACGATGAAGATGATGGCATCCATTTAAGGCAGGGCCTGTATGACTGTCACGAGTCTATCAATGGTTGCCGAACTCTGCGGCCAACTGCGCCGACCTTTCTGCGGCGGCCGTGAGAGCTTCCACGAATAGCTTACGAACATCGTGCGATTCCAGATGTTTCAAAGCGGCTTCCGTCGTGCCGCCCTTGGAGGTGACCTGTTGTCGCAGCGTTGCGGGCGACTCGCTGGCCTCTCGCGCCATCAAACCCGAACCGTACGCGGTCTCCGTCGCGAGCTTGCGACTGATCTCGGCGGACAGTCCCAGTTGCACGCCCGCCTGCTCCATCATTTCGATGAGCAGGAAGAAGTACGCAGGGCCGCTGCCCGAAATTGCAGTCACCGCGTCCATGTGCGACTCCTCCTCTAGCCACAGGGTCGCGCCCACTGCGCCCAGAATTTGTTCGGCGACGCGCCGGCCATTCGCATCGACATCCGGCGTGGCGAACAGCCCTGTCATCCCGCAGCCCTGCAATGCAGGGCGATTCGGCATGCAGCGAACCACCGGCAATCCCGCAGCCCAGCGTTGAATATCGGATGCACGAATGCCGGCTGCGACCGAAATGATCAGTGGCGAGTTGCTCTTGAGCATCGCCGAGATCTGCTGCGTCACCGTGCGCATCTCTTGTGGCTTGACGGCAAGCACTAAAATGTCCGCCGCTTGCGCTGCGTCTGAGTTGTCTCGAGCAGTGCGCACACCGTACTGACTCTTGAGTAGCTCCAATTGGCTAGGGGCTGGATCCGCAACGACGATTTGATTCGCTTCCCATCCGCGCGCAATGAGGCCGCCGATGAGACTGCGAGCCATGTTGCCGCCGCCGATGAAAGAGAGGGTGTGGGGCATATTCCGTGAGGAGGTAAGAAAGTGAGGAAGTGAGCTGGTGTAGCGAGTGTGAATTCTAGTGCGTAAGTGCTCTGCGACACAGCTTGTAGCTGCACAACTGTTCAGTGCCAAAACGCTGCGCGTTTCACTCCCTTACTTTCTCACTTCCTCACGTCGCTCTTGCCCCAAACACCGCCGTCCCAACCCGCACCCATGTTGCACCCGCTGCAATGGCTGCTTCGAGGTCGCCGGACATACCCATAGATAAGGTGTCGAGCGCAAAGCCTTTGGCGTTCAGGTCGCGCAGGCACGACGCGAGTTGTTCGAACCAGGCTCGCTGCTGGTCGAAATCATCTGTCGCGGGCGGGATGCACATGAGTCCGCGGAGTTTCAGGCGGGGGAGGGAGCGGATCTGATTTGCAAGTGTCGCGGCTGCTTGCGGCGGGATTCCGCCTTTGCCTGGCTCCTCATATAAGAGTATCTGGAGGCAGACGTTGAGCGGGGCAGCGTGATGCGGACGCTGCTCGTTCAAACGAATAGCGATCCGCTCGCGATCGACGGTGTGAACCCAGTGAAAGTGCTCGGCGACCGCGCGAGTCTTGTTGGATTGCAGCTGGCCGGTGTAGTGCCACGTGAGCGGCAGGTCCGAAAGAGAAGCGATCTTTGTCAGCGCTTCCTGCAAGTAGTTTTCGCCGAAATCAGTTTGCCCCTGTTGCGCCAAGCACCGCACCGAATCCGCAGAGTGTCCCTTGCTCACTGCAAGAAGATGCACAGCGTTTGCGTCTCGGCCGTACCGCGTAGCAGCAGCGGCAATCCGTGCTCGCACTTGATTCAGATTGGCTCGAAGTTGCGCTTCAATCATTTTTCGCAGCAAACGTTGATCGGTCATCGGTCAATACCGAACCGATGATGTCGGGGAATCGCCCAAGTGACGATCGCTTGGTTCTTGCGCTCGAGGGACTCTCTGATCCAGCAGTGCCGAATGAGATCTGGGCCGACTCGTTCAGTGCTGAGATTAGGCATGCTTTCCCGCGATCCAGAGGGAAAAGTGCGGACCAGTTAACATATTGGCCTCGACACCGCTCCGCTATACTCCCCTCGCTCGTTCGCGGCGCCCGCGCTCCTGGTCCGCGGACCCTCGCTTTGTTCGCGGCTTCATCGCGAGACACGTCATGCACGCGAGCGTCGGACCGTTGAATGGAGCGCGAGTGAGGAAGATTCATGCCTGTCGATATTGCTCAGCTGCTCGCCTTCGCCGTTAAGAATAACGCGTCCGACTTGCACCTCTCGGCCGGGGTACCGCCGATGATTCGCGTCGACGGCGACATGAAGCGCATCAACATGCCTGCACTGACCCACAAGGAAGTGCACAGCATGGTGTACGACATCATGAACGACAAGCAGCGCAAGGCGTACGAAGAATTCTACGAGACCGACTTCTCCTTCGAAATCCCGAAGCTCGCGCGCTTCCGCGTCAACGCGTTCAATCAAAGCCGCGGTGCTGCGGCCGTGTTCCGAACCATTCCGTCGCTGATCATGTCGCTCGACGATTTGAACGCGCCGAAGATTTTCAAAGACCTCGCGATGCAACCGCGCGGTCTGGTGTTGGTCACCGGACCGACCGGCTCGGGTAAATCCACGACGTTGGCCGCGATGGTCAACTATGTGAACGACAACAAGCCCGATCACATCATCACCATCGAAGATCCGATCGAATTCGTCCACGAGAGCAAACGCTCACTGGTGAATCAGCGCGAAGTGCACCGCGATACGTTAGGCTTCAGCGAAGCACTGCGATCTGCCTTGCGCGAAGATCCGGACGTCGTGCTCGTCGGCGAAATGCGCGACTTGGAAACGATTCGTCTCGCACTCACTGCCGCCGAAACGGGCCACTTGGTCTTCGGCACTTTGCATACGAGTTCTGCTGCAAAAACGATCGACCGTATCGTCGACGTGTTCCCCTCGGCGGAAAAAGAAATGGTGCGCACGATGTTGTCGGAATCGTTGCGCGCCGCGATTTCGCAAACGTTGTTGAAGCGCATCGGCGGCGGCCGCGTCGCGGCGCACGAGATCATGATCGGTACGCCCGCGATTCGAAACCTGATCCGCGAGGGCAAGATCGCGCAGATGTATTCGGCCATCCAGACCGGCCAAAAAGACGGTATGCAGACGCTGGATCAATGTTTGTCCGAGTTGCTGCAGAAAGGCGTCGTGACTAAGGAAGAGGCGCGATTTAGGGCGCAGAATAAGGACGCGTTCTGAGGCCTGAAGTCGATCATGGGCATTCACACTGACAATCGTGATATGTGGCCGGAGGCTGGAGACTGGAGGCTGGAGGTAGAGAACGCGCGCTGCGCTTCTTGTTTTGGCCCCCACCCGCAAGCCCCCAGCCCCCAGCCCGCGTACGGCCGCTAGGCCGGGAGCTAAGAATGGAACGCGAACAAGCAATCAAGCTGATGCAGGATCTGCTGAAGCGTTTGGTCGAGCGCAAAGGCTCGGACCTCTTCATCACCTCCGGCTTCCCTCCGGCCATCAAAGTGGACGGTGAGATTCGCCCTCAATCCGAGCGCGTTTTGACGCCGGAGCAGAGCGCCGTTCTGGTCCGCGCGATCATGAACGACAAGCAGACGAAGGAATTCGATTCCAGCAAGGAATGTAACTTCGCCATTGCGCCGGTGGGCATCGGACGATTCCGCGTGAGTGCGTTCGTGCAGCAGGGGCTAATCGGCTGCGTGGTGCGAACGATCAACGCGAAGATTCCGACCCTGGAAGAAATGCAGCTGCCGCCGATTCTCAAAGACATCGTGATGAGCAAGCGCGGCCTCGTCATCGTCGTGGGCGGTACCGGTTCGGGTAAATCGACCTCGCTCGCTGCGATGTTGAATTACCGCAATGAGAAAACGCGCGGCCACATCATCACGATCGAGGATCCCGTCGAGTACGTGCACAACCATAAGGGGTGCGTGGTGACGCACCGTGAAGTGGGTGTCGACACCGAAAGCTGGCACATGGCGTTGAAGAACACACTGCGCCAAGCGCCGGATGTGATCTTGATCGGCGAAATTCGCGATCGCGAGACCATGGAGTACGGCATTCAATTCGCGGAAACCGGCCACTTGGTGCTCGCGACGCTGCACGCCAATAGCGCTAACCAAGCGCTGGATCGCATCATCAACTTCTTCCCCGAAGAGCGCCGCGAGCAGTTGTTGATGGATTTGTCGTTGAACATCCGCTCGATGATTTCGCAACGCTTGATTCCGCGCGAGGCGGGGGCCGGCCGTATTGCAGCGATGGAGATCATGCTCAATTCACCGCTGATTTCCGACTTGATCTTCAAGGGTGAAGTCGCGCAGATCAAAGAAGTGATGGCGAAGTCGAACCGCTTGGGCATGAAGACGTTCGACCAATCGCTGTTCGAACTATACGAGGCAGGCCTCATTTCCTACGAGGACGCACTACGCAACGCAGATTCGAAGAACGAGGTCCGTCTGCGCATCAAACTCGAAAGCAAGCGCGAAATGAAGATTGCGGACGAAGCAGGCTCGAGCTTGCGTATCCTGGACGAAGAAGTCGAAGGCATCATTGGCAGATAAGGGGATGGCGGATAGCGGATAGCGGATAGTCGAGCGCAGCCCGCAAAGCGTTCTTAACTATTCACTATCCGCTATCCGCCATCCGCTCGAGGTTCACATGGGCGCGGATGGCGAAACAGTCGATACCGATTTGAATGGCGGCGAAGACCGTCAGGTCGTTCTCAATACCAAACCGCTGTTCAAGCTGATGGTGGACAAGCGCGCATCGGACTTGTTCTTCACCTCGTACGCGCCGATCAAGATCAAGATCGAAGGCCAGATCTTTCCGGTCAACAAGCAGATGCTCACGCCTGAAGTCGTGCGCCAAGCGGCGTATGGATTGATGACGCAAGAGCAAATCGACGCATTCAACGATGAGTTGGAAATCGACTTCGCGATTTCTGAGCCCGGATTGGGCCGATTCCGTATCAACGTGTTCCATCAGCGCGGTAATCCCGCGATGGTGCTGCGTTATATCACCGCCGACATGCCGCGCTTGGATGACCTGGGGCTGCCGGAGATTCTCAAAGATTTGATGATGTTGAAGCGCGGGCTGCTCTTGATGGTGGGCGCAACCGGCTCGGGTAAATCCACGACGCTGGCGGCGATGATCAACTATCGCAACGAGAACTCGTCCGACCACATCATCACGATCGAGGATCCAATCGAGTTCCTACACTCGAACAAGAAGTCGATCATCAATCAGCGCGAAGTCGGCCTAGACACGAAATCATATGCACGCGCTTTGCGCAGCGCGATGCGTGCTGCGCCGGATGTGCTGCTGATCGGCGAAATCCGCGATCGCGAAACGATGGAGTCCGCGATCATGTTGGCGGGAACGGGTCACTTGGTGCTCGCGACGTTGCACGCGAACAATGCGGCGGAAACCTTGGACCGCATCATCAACATGTTTCCGCGCGATCAGCACACGCAGATTTTCTTGGACTTGTCGCAATACCTACGCGCCATCATCGCGCAGCGTCTGGTACCCGGTAAGAACAAGCGCCGCGTGGCGGCGGTCGAATTGCTGATCAACACGCCCCACGTGCAGGAGCTGATCAAGAAAGGCGATGTGATCGGCGCGAAGGAAGCGCTGCGCACGAGCAGCGAAAAAGGCATGCAGCACTTCGATACGGCCCTGTACGAACTCTATCGCGCTGGCCGCATCACGATCGAAGATGCGCTGGCGTATGCCGATTCGCGCACCAATCTCGAAGCGAAGATCAACTTTGGTTGATCAGACTTGGGAGTCGGACGCAACACAAAGAACACATAGATAAACAGAGATCACAAAGATGGAAGGAACATCTAAGCAACGCGAGAGCATGCTGCGGTTCCAGGCCTTGACTCGACCTCGCTCTGCAGCGCTATTTCTGTTTTTGTGTTCTTTGTGTCTGTTTTGTGCGCTTTGTGTTCCGTCCGATTCCGCTCCTATCCGTTAAACACGGCATAAGCATCGAACACAGGCCCATCCACGCAGACGCGCTTCATCGCCGGGCCATCCTCAGTTTCGACGCGCACCGCGCAGCCAGCGCAGCCGCCCACAGCGCAGGCCATGAATTCTTCCAGCGAGACCTGACACGGGATCTTGAACCGCTTCGCCACCAGCGCTGCGGCTTTCAACATCACGGTCGGGCCGCACGCGAACATCTCGACTTCATCCAGCGCCGCTTTGTCCAACGATTCAAGCCACTTCGCGGCGAGGTCGGTGACATAGCCGTCGTAGCAGCCCGGATAGCCTTGTATGGTCGCCAAGCGACTTGGAACGCCCCATTCCTCGAGCAGCGGCATGCTCGCAATCGTGCCTTCGGGCAGGCCGGGCACGAGGATCGTCGAGGGGCGGGATCGAAACGGAAACGGGACTTCCGAGCCCATCAATACCAGCGGTTTCCAGTGCACATCGGTGCGCTCCCGCAGTTGTTCTGCCAAGAAGATCATCGGTGGAATGCCCACGCCACCGCCCACTAGCAAAGTGCGGGGGCGTGCAGGGTGCGGCTCGAACCCTTTGCCGATCGGGCCAAGCACGCTGATGCGATCGCCGATCTTCTTCTGGGAAAGAAGTTGCAGGCCCTGGCCAACGATCTTGTAGAGCACTTCGACTGATTGACGCTCCGGGTTCACTCGCATGATCGACAGCGGGCGGCGCATGGGCAGCATCGGGTCGCACTGCAGATGTACGAACGAACCGGCGACGGCGCTGCGTGAACATTTCGGCGCTTTGAGTTTCAGGATGAACTGATTGCCCTCGTAGCTTTCGTGCCCGAGGACTTCGGCATCTTCGAGGAAGATCGATTCGCGGTGTGCGGGATGGGCCATGAACCTGGTAACTGCTGAAAACGTAACTATTGAAAATGCCGCCGTGCTTGCACGTTGCGAGCGATGGTTGCGAGCACGGCCATGCGAACCGCCACGCCGTTCGTGACCTGCCGTTGAATGACGGACTGGGCACCGTCGGCGACTTCGCTCGCGATTTCGACGTCGCGATTCATCGGGCCGGGATGCATGACGATCGCATCGGGCTTGGCGCGCTTCATCCTTTCCTTCGTGATCCCGAACGAACGGTGATAGCTTGCTTCGTCGGGAATCTGTGCGCTGCTCATACGCTCGCGCTGAATTCTTAGCGTCATCACGACGTCGACGCCTTCAATCGCTGCATCGATATCCGTAAAGCGCTTTGCGTTTGCAAACTCGTTCGCTTTGGGCATCAGGTCTTCGGGTGCAGCCATGCGAATCTCCGCAAAACCCAACGTCGAGAACACCTGTAGCGCAGATCGAGCGACGCGCGAATGCGCAATATCGCCCGCGATCAGAACTTTGAGGCGCGACAACTCGGGCTTGAGTTGGCGAATCGTGAGCGCATCGAGCAGGCCTTGTGTGGGATGCGAGAGGTGCGCCTCGCCAGCATTCAAGATGCTCACGTGCGGAGCAACGTGTTGCGCAACGTACGAAGGCAGTCCCGGCTCCGCATCGCGCATGACGAGCACATCTGCGTGCATTGCCTGAAGCGTGTAGATCGTGTCGAGAACGGTCTCGCCCTTGACCCGCGAGGAGGTTTGCATGTCGAGGTTCACTACATCCGCGCCCAACCGTTGCGCGGCGAGTTCGAACGATACGCGCGTGCGTGTGCTCGGTTCGAAGAAGAGATTGGCAACGGTGTGGCCAGCGAGACTTTGGTCCCGAGCCGGCAGGTCTCCGACCGGGCGCGTGTAGAACTGCGCGAGATCGAGGAGCGACAGAACCTCGGCACGGCTTAGACCTTCGAGCGTAATCAGATGCCGCAAGCGGCCTTCGGGATCGCGTTGAATCTTGGCGCTGAGGTCGGCGGGTGATTCGCTTACAGAAGGCTTGATCATCGCTTCACTGTCGTTGCAGCGGCGAGGACCGACCTGCCGCGTTAGTAGAGACTATCCAAAGACATGATCGCGCGCCTCGCGTCGTGATCTTGCAATCACTGCCATGCGTCGGCATCAGCAGCCTGCGCGCAATCACTCTTATAGCAATTGCGCTGCATGGGGATTCTCGAACCACCGCTCGAGCAATATGCGTGCGGCAATCATGTCGACATCGGCGTGAGTCGTACGTTTGCGCTTCAAACCTTGCGCGCGTGCTTCGCGCAAAGCTGCTTCGGCTTCGCGCGAACTCAGCCGCTCATCCACCATCGCGACCGGCAGGCGATATCTCGCCTTCAGTTCGTGGCCAAAGGCGCGGCTTGGGTCAGTCAGCGCGGTGGGAGTGCCGTCCATATTATAGGGAAGTCCGACCACTAGCTGTTGCGGACGGTACTCGCCGATGAGGCGCTCGATGCTCGGCCAGGGGAATTCGGCGTGGACCGCAAGGGTGGTCAGTGGCCGAGCGGTGCGTGTCAGCGTGTCGCCGGTGGCGACGCCGATGCGGCGAGTGCCGAAATCGAACGCGAGCAGGATGTGCGGCGTCGCGCAGTCCGCGCTCGCCATCAGGCGTGTCCTACGTGGGGACTGATCGTGGTGAGATCGATGCCAAGCAGGCGGCCTGCGGCGCGCCATCGCTGATCGTATGGGGTATCGAACAGGATGCGTTCATCGCACGGTACGGTCAGCCAAGCGTTCTGAATCAGTTCGTTTTCCAGCTGCCCAGCGCTCCATCCCGCGTACCCGAGCGCAACCAACGCGGTCTCCGGGCCGCTGCCCTGAGCCATGGCGCTCAGGATGTCAGGCGATGTCGTCACCTGAATACGGGACGAGACTTGGCGTGTGTGTTCCCATTGTCCGCCCGCGTAGTGAACGACGAACCCTCGATCGGTTTGCACCGGCCCGCCCTGCATCACCGGTTGGTGGCCGATCGGGCTGGCATTGGCCGGCATTTTCAATTGCTCGAACACGTCGGCCAGACGCATCTGCAACGGACGATTGATGATGATGCCGAGCGCACCATCCTCGTTGTGTTCCCATATAAAAGTGACCGTCTGCGCGAAATTCGCATCGGTCATCGCGGGCATGGCGATCAGAAATTGATTGGTCAAGAAATCCGGGCTCGACATGCCGCAAGTATCGGGCCCAATCCCAGCCCGGCTCAAGGGATTTGGCAGTTAAGTGTCGGAGAGATCACATAAATCTGGGCGGGTAAGGTGAGGCGTGATGTTGTGAATTCGCTGCGCGAGTGAACGGGGCAGCTTGCCGCCGAGTGACCTCTCAGTCGCTGTCACCTATCCAACCAAGTCTCTGATCTCTTGGGGGATCTGTTTCGTCATTGCGCGGGCCCGGATACCACTCCGCTACCACCACCACCCTCAAGAAACTGCCATTCGTAAGCAAACCGGAGTTCGGAATACTGCTTACGCAAATCGGCGGGGAAGGGGTCGAACGGCGAGGCGAGCCGCAGGATCGACAACGCAGCTTGATCGACTTCCTTGCGTCCGCTCGAGCGCTGCACGACCGCTCGGCCCAGAGTCCCATCGGCCTTGATTGCTACTTCCAACACCGGATTGCCGACGTGCCCCGCACCGCGGATCGCTTGAGGAAAGTTCAAGGTCCCGAGACGTTCGATCTTGCGTCGCCATGCATCGAGGTAGGGCGCGAGTTTCGATTGCCTGGTGTTCGGAATGATTTCTTCGGCGCCATCGCGTCGTTTACCTCGCAATCGCAACGTCTTATCGGTGGCGTTCGTCGCGATGGGCCGTGGCGCAGTCGGCGATAGTGCGAGGGGCGCTTCGGCTTGCTGTGCCGGCTGATTCTCTCCGCTGCGGTAGTCGACCTCGTTGCGATTGCTGCGGCTGCTAATGATTTCCGTCGACTTCTGGCCGGAGACCGCTTCGCGATATTCCGTGCCGTTGCCTTCCGGCACGCCTGCCTGTTGGGCTGAGAGCAATGACGAGGCCGGATTCGCCGGCCGCACACGCTCATCCGTCGTGCCGCTTCCAAGCTGATTGTGCTGGGCGAGGTACTGGGCCGAGAGGTTGTCTGCCGCACGCGTGTCCTCACTCGTTGCGAGCAGCACTTCCAATGTCGGCGTCGGATGCTTTTGCTCATCCGGCACCGCAAACGTGATTCCCAATATGACGATCCCGTGAAATAGCGCCGCCAAGAACACCGTCGTCGTCAAACGGTCTTTAACGGGCGCGAATCCTTCAGCGGAGTCGTCGGGGAGGGTGTCGATGGCGGATGCCATGTGATGGGGTGATGGGGTGATGCGGTGATGACGTGATGACGTGAAAGGTGAAGGATGTCAGAAGTTGCGATGGTGCGCCCTGAGACGCCTCCCCAATTTGCGAACCTAATCAAAGCCGGGAATTTACGCCGTTCACCCCATCACCTCATCACCAATCTCCTCGCCATCGCCTCCATCAACAAATCCGCAATGTTCGTCCCGAACTGCTTGTCGAGCTCGCGGACGCCGGTGGGGCTCGTAACGTTGATTTCGGTGACGAAGCCGCCGATGACATCGAGGCCGACGAAAAGCATGCCGCGATCGCGCAGGGTTGGACCGATTTGCGAGACGAGCCAGCGGTCGCGGTCTGTCAGTTCTCGCCCGACCCCTTTGGCGCCGGCCGCAAGGTTGCCACGGTTGTCGGACTCGGACGGGATTCGCGCCAGTGCGTAGGGTGCAGGTTCGCCGTCGATCACGAGCACACGCGAGTCGCCGGTCGTGACGATCTCCGGCAAGTACTTCTGCACGATCGCGAAGTTGGTGCCGTATTGCGTCATCGTTTCGAAGATGACGTTGGTGTTCTTCTCGCCACGGTCGATGACAAAGATGGAGCGGCCGCCCATGCCGTACAGCGGTTTGCAGACGATGCGCTGATGCTCCTGCAAAAAGGCATGCATGTCCTTCATGTCGCGCGTGATGAGCGTAGGTGCGCAGCACTGCGGGAACCACGCCGTGAAGACTTTCTCGTTCATGTCACGCAATCCCTGCGGCCGATTCACGACGAGCGCGCCTTGGTCCTGCGCGCGTTCCAGAATGTACGTCGTGTAGATGAACTCCATATCGAAGGGCGGATCTTTGCGCATCAAGATCGCGTCGGCCTCGCCTAACTTGATCGTTTGTGTCTCGCCTAACGCGTACCAATCCTTGAGATCGTTCTTGACCTTGACCTCGCGCACGCGAGCCATGGCGACGCCATCTCGCAGCCACAGATCGGACTGCTCGGCGTACCACAACGTCCAGCCGCGTTGTTGCGCTGCCAGCATCATGGCCAACGTGGTGTCCTTGGCTGGTTTGATGGAGCCGATCGGGTCCATGACGATGACGATCCGAGGGGGAGATGAGTTGGTTGAGTTCATTCGTGGAGTTGACCGTTAACGGTTGGCAGTTGGCAGGTGGCAGTAAGAATCGACGGCCGTTGAGCGTTGAGAGTTGGCGGTCAGAGATCGGTTGTCAGTTGACGGTTGACGGTAGAACCCTGAACCAGCAAGCGGAAACGCAGAAGCGACACTCAACCTGACGTTCATTGGATGCGCATCGCTCGCCACTTCTGGCCGTCAACTGCCAACTGACCACCGCCAACCAGTGAAGCAGTTCACGCTCGGGAAAAACGCATGTGACGGGCTTCATAGTATAGGTGTGCGAGCGATGGCGGCCCCATAACCAATATGTTAAAAGTCCGAACCATTGCGCAAGTGCTTAACTGCATTGCCGATTTTTGCGAAAGCGCGCGAGTTCCAAGGCTCGATTGAGACTGCCGGCATGAAACTCGAGACGCCTTGAGCAGGCAGAGCGTGAATAGCGATTCACACATCGCGTTACACCGTCGAGTGCACAGTGTGAACGCAACCGCAGCGAGCGGGCTGCGCGAAGAGATATCAATGCGACTTGTGTCGAGCGAAGGCGGCGCTTGCGAGCGCGCCAAAGAGGAAAGCCGATGGAGAACTTAGCAACGACTGGCAGCCCCCGATTGTCGGGATTGAAAGTTCTGGTGATCGACGACAGCAAAACCATTCGGCGCACGGCCGAGACTTTGCTGACGAAAGAGGGATGCGAAGTCTTCACGGCTGTCGACGGTTTCGATGCATTGTCCAAGATCGCCGATCACCAGCCGGACATCGTCTTCGTCGACATCATGATGCCGCGTCTGGATGGGTATCAGACCTGCTCGCTCATCAAGCACAACAAAGTTTTTCGTTCGATCCCCGTGATCATGCTGTCCAGCAAAGACGGTCTGTTCGATCGCGCACGCGGCCGCATCGTAGGGTCCGAGCACTATCTGACCAAGCCGTTCACTAAAGACGAACTTCTGAACGCAATCGAAACCCATGTCGGCGCATTGGCAAGGTAAAGGGATATGCCCGGTTTCTTGGGAGGCGCACGTACTGATCATGCTAAGGCGGAGCAAGGTATGCCTCTGATCCTCATCGTCGATGACTCGCCTACGGAAGTGCACGTCATGCAGAAGGCGCTCGAGCGCCACGGTTATCAAACCGCCTCTGCTGGCGACGGCGCCGAAGCGATTCGCAAAGCCAAGGAGATGAAGCCGGATCTCATCTTCATGGACGTAGTCATGCCCGGAGTGAACGGTTTTCAAGCGACGCGCAAGCTCGCGTCCGACCCGGACACCAAGTCGATTCCCGTGATCATGGTGACCTCCAAGGACCAAGAGACGGATCGTATTTGGGGCATGCGCCAAGGGGCTGTCGATTACCTGGTCAAGCCGGTGTCGATGGACAAGCTCATTGAAAAGGCGCAAGCCGCGTTAGCAGGCTAGAGCGCATGCAAAGTCTCAAAGCGCTTCGCGACAAACCGTTCGAGCTCTTGCGTGAGCTCGAGCGACTTGCGCGCACCGCACTTGCCGGTCAGGGGCGCGATGCAGCGGCCGATCGCGAATGGGTCGGTGTCGCGTTGCGAATGAGTGCGGAAAATTTCTTGGTTGCACGCGAAGAAACGCGCGAAGTCTTGGGTTATCCGTCTGTGGTCACGCGCGTGCCTGGTGCGAAACCATGGATTCGCGGCATCGCCAATGTGCGTGGCCAGTTGTTACCCGTCGTCGACCTGCGAGCCTTTCTCGGCAGCGGTGTGACGAACGTGAGCCGCAGCGCGCGTGTCATCGTCGCGAACCATCGCGAAGTGCCTGCGGGCTTGTTGGTCGATGAAGTGTTGGGGTTTCGCAGGTTCTCCGACGGGGAATTTTCCGGCACTACGCCGCCGACGATCGCGCGATGCGAGCGCTACTTGGCGGGTGCATTTAGACGCGGCGCAGAGACATGGCCAGTGTTCAGTCTGCGCAGCTTGCTCGAGAGTCCAGAGTTCTTGCAGGCGGCGGCTTCGTAACCGGCGCTGCGGACACACAGTCATGAATGACAACAATCACAGCGTCGGTCTGATGCGCGCGAGCTTGCTAGAGCTGCTCGCCGTGCGGCCTGCAAAGGCGGCGTTATGACCGAGAATAAGATGTACGGCCTGCGGTTCATGCCGCCGCTGATCGGGATTGCCCTGCTGTGCGTGATGGTCGCAGTGGCATTGCTTTCGTTGGCGGCGCCGAATTCTTCGGCCGATCGCGATCAGGTCAGCGAGATCAATCAGATCCTGGCGCTCTCGCAAAAGATTCCGGCGCAAGCCTCCGCCGCCGTGTCCGGCAATTCGCAGGCCTTCGATGCCTTGAATGAAGCGCGCGCGCAATTTGCGAGTGCCGTCAGCGCGGCCGGTGGCGATGTGCAGTCATTTGCAGGCACGACCGAAGTGCTCAAAGAAAGTCAGGCGGTGCTGGGCGTTCGCGATCAGATGCAGGCCGTGCAAAAGGCGGCCGGCGAAGCACGCACGCTCGTGCCGCAGTTGCTGCAGAGCCTGGGCAACATCGCGAGCGCCTTAGGTTCTCCGAATATCGAAGGCATGGCGCGCCACTTGGAGCGCTTCGAGCTCACCGGGCTGCGCTTGCAGCAGGATATGGAAGCGCTGGCGAGCGGATTGGGCGATACGACGGTGATCGCGCGACGGCTCGCAGACGGCAACGACTATATGGGACAAGTTGTCGGCGGACTCGGTGGTGAAGACTCGGGACTAGGCTTGCCGAAGGTCACCGGAGCGGAAGCCCAGGCGCAATACAAGATGACGAGCGCCCTGTACGCGCAGTTGAGCGAGCGAATCCGCACGGCCATCAGTTCTGCCGATCGGGTCCGCGCCGCGCGCACAGCCGCTGTAGCTCTCGCCTCAGCAGGCGATCAGGTCTACGCGAGGTTCCAAGCGCGCGTCGGCGTGCCGAACAATGCTGCAGCGGGATTCCTTGCGAACAAGTGGCTGCCGGTGTTGTTGTTGGCCGCAGCGGCGATTTCATTGCTGTTGCTGTCCGTGTTGCATGCGATGGGCGGCAACATTCGCAAAGCCGTCGAAGCTCAAGCCAGCAAGAACGAGCGCAACCAGGAAGCGATTCTGCGCCTGCTCGATGAACTATCGAGCTTGGCAGACGGCGACCTCACCGTGCAGGCAACTGTCACCGAAGACATCACGGGCGCCATTGCCGATTCCATCAATTACGCGATCGAAGCGCTGCGCGAACTCGTCGCAACGATCAACGACTCGGCGATCACCCTGGATGCTGCTGCAAAACAATCGCAAGTGTCCGCAGGGCACTTGGCGAAGGCGTCGGTGGCACAGTCGAAACAAATCGCGCTAGCCACCGAATCGGTTGCCGCTATGGCTGCATCGACGGAAGAAGTGTCCGGCAATGCCGAACGTTCCGCAGACGTCGCGCGTCACTCGGTGGACGTCGCACACAAAGGTGGCGATGCCGTGCGGCGCACGATCGATGGCATGAACGCGATTCGCGAAACGATTCAAGAGACGTCCAAGCGCATCAAGCGCCTCGGCGAAAGCTCGCAAGAAATCGGCAACATCGTCGAGTTGATCAACGACATCGCCGAGCAGACGAACATCTTGGCGTTGAACGCTTCGATTCAAGCGTCGATGGCAGGCGAAGCGGGACGTGGCTTCGCAGTCGTCGCCGATGAAGTGCAGCGCCTGGCCGAGCGCGCTGCGAATGCGACGAAGCAGATCGAAGTCCTCGTACGCACGATTCAAGCGGATACGAACGAGGCGGTGGTCTCGATGGAGCGCAGTACCACCGACGTGGTGGGCGGAGCACTGCTGGCCGAGAACGCCGGTGCCGCGCTGGAAGAAATCGAACAAGTGTCCAATCAGATTGCGAGCCTGGTGCAGAACATCTCCGCGAGCTCGCGCCAACAAGCGTCGGCAGCGCAGAACATGGCTCGCAATATGCAAGTGCTGCGCGAGCTCAGTACGCAGACCACAGAAAACTCCGCAGCGACGTCGGCCTCGGTCGGCAAGTTGGCTGAGTTGTCGGCGGGACTGCGTAAGTCGGTGGCTGGCTTCCGGCTTCCCGACAAAGCATCCGGTGGCTCTGCCGTGCTGACAGACCCGGGAAAGAAAGTGGCCGCCGCGACACCTGCGCCTCGTGCAGTGCCGAAGAAGGTCAGTGGACTCGCACGTTAAAGTCCACGTCCAAGATGGCCGTCATTCACACGATCTGATCCGAAGGCTTCAATACTCATGGCCGAGGTTTCATCGCAAACGCTGCATATCGTCGCGCGCGAACTTACGAACGAGTTGAATGAAGCTCGTGCGGCGCTCGAAGCGTTCGGCGAACAGCAAGAAAACATTGCGCTGCTGCGCAAGTGCAATGAGCACTTGCATTCGGTGCATGGCGCTTTGCGCGTTGCAGAAGTGTACGGCGCCGCATTGCTGGCCGAGGAAATGGGCCAAGTCGCACGCTATCTGATCGAAAACTTCTCGGAGAAGCGTCACCTCGCTGAAGGCCTCGATGCGCTGATGCGCGCGATGGTGCAGTTGCCGACGTATTTGGAACGAGTGCTGAGCGGCGGCCGCGACATGGCGCTCGTACTGTTGCCGCTCCTCAACGATCTACGTGCGGTCCGCGGCCATGCGCTGCTTTCGGAAGGCACGTTGCTGTTGCTCAATTTGAGCTCGGATCAGCAAGCGAGCCCAGTCGCAGCCGGCAGCGGTGAAGCTGCGATGACCGTGGCGCAATGGGCGCGAAAAATACGCACGCGCTTTCAGCTCGGATTATTGGGATGGATCAAAGGCGAACGCATCGAGCAGAACTTGGAGTTGCTCTCGCGCGCCGCGGAAAAGCTCGAGCAAGTCGCGACCACGCAGCCGGTCTTCCAACTGTGGTGGGTCGTCGGTGCGGTGCTCGAAGGATTGCGCGAAGGCGGCCTCGAGGGCAGCGCTTCGATCAAGCGGTTGCTGGGACAAGCCGATCGCGAAATGAAGCGTCTGTACGAACAGGGCGAAGGCCGCTACGCCGAAGCGCCTGCGTTAGAGCTGCTCAACAATCTTTTGTACTACGTCGCGCGTGCGACCACGTCCGGTCCGAGGGTGGCGGCCGTACGCGCATCGTTCCGTTTGAGCGAGTTGCTGCCGGTCGACGAAGGTGTTGAGCAGGCGCGTGAGAGCTTGTCGGCTCCCTCCGTCAAGTTGATGAAGACCGTTGCAGCTGCGATCAAGGAAGACCTGGGCCGCGTGAAAGATGCGCTCGACATCTTCGTCCGCCAGGGCGGCACGCACACCGAGGAACTCGCACCGCAACTCGAACTGCTGAAGAAAATCGGCGACACGCTCGGCGTGTTGGGCCTCGGCGAGCTGCGCGACAAGGTGCAGACCGAGACGCACGATTTGCAGGCGATCGTCAACAAGGGCGCGTCGGCGGACGAAGCGTCGTTGCTGCGCATGGCAGCCACGCTGATCAAGGTCGAAGACAGTCTGGATGAGCAACTCGTCGGCATGATCGTGCCCACCGCTGCGGAAGCCGCGAGCGATGCACCGCCGCGACCGTCGGGTCCCGAAGAAATCGAGTTCCGCCAAGTTACCGAAGCAGTCCTGCGCGAATGCGTCGTCAATATGGCGCGCATCAAAGAAGCGATCGCGCTCTCAGTAGAAAAACCGAGCGAAGCCCAAGCGATCGATCAAATCCCGCAACTGCTAAGCGGTATTTCGGCCGGGCTATTGATGCTCGGCAAGAATCGCGCGGTCGAAGTGATTCAGGGAATCGGCAATGCATTGAAGCAATTCGTGCGCAACGACGGACTCACGCTCCCGCAAGAAGCGGTCGACCGCTTGGCTGATGCGATCGTTGCGGTCGAGTACTACATGGAAACATTGCAGGCGGGCCGCGCGGATCCTTGGTACATGTTGGACAACGCGGAGACGTGCCTGCGATTCCTCGCTGAGGCACGCCCAATTCCACGCATCGAGGGCGTTCCTTCATCCGAGCACGCGCGCACGCTGGTCATCGAGCCGCTTTCGCAGACTGTTGCATCTCCGACCGAACACGAACGCACTGCTGTCTTGACGCCTGCATCCGTTCAAGCGCCGGTGTCGCCAAAGGCGCCCGCACAACCGGTGCAACAGCCGCCCGTTCAACCGGCACCGGTCATTGCCGCTGCTGACCGTCCCATCGATCCCGAATTCCTCGAGTTGTTCATCGAGGAAGCGAAAGACGAGATCGCGAAGCTCAATGAGCTGTTCCCGCGTTGGGACGAGAATCCTCAAGAGCAAGATGCACTGGTCAATGTGCGTCGCTCCTTCCACACGCTCAAAGGCAGCGGGCGCATGGTTGGCGCACAACGCATCGGCGAGTTCGCGTGGTCGATCGAGAATCTGCTGAACCGCGTCATTAATAAAACCCTGGAGCGCACCCCGGACATGATGGGCATGCTGCGCGATGCGGTTGCGGCAGTACCCGAATTGGTCGAGCAGTTGGAAACCGGTCGCGACCCGCGCGTCGACGTCGATCGCATCATTGCCCAAGCAAATGCGATCGCAGGCGTTCGTCCAGCACAGCCGGCTCAAGCGGCGCCCGCATCCGCAGGAGCGAGTGCCGCAGCGCCGCGGGCTCCTGCGCCCGTGCCGACGCCCAAACCCGCAGCCGAACCCGCGCCAGTCGCGCAAAAAAAAACGTCGGTGGAACCGCCCATGGACGCGGGACTACACGAAATCTACAGCAAAGAAACCGCGGGCCATCTCGCGACCATTCGTGAGTTCATTGCGGCGTGTGAACTAGCGAATCCGCCGTATCCCGTCACGGAAGATCTGCACCGCTCGTGCCATACACTCAGCGGCACCGCGAAAACCGCGGGTGCGCGTCAGGGCATCAAGATTGCGGAGCCGCTCAATCGTTACGTACGTAAGCTCTTCGACAATTCGATCGGTATTTCCGCAGGTGGGCTCGACGCCATCAAGGATTCGGTCGTAGCGATTCAGCAAGTCGTCGATCACATCAACGAAGACACGGGCTACTTCGTCGATCACCCATCGATCGTGGCGCGCTTGAACGATTTGGAACACGCGATCGACGTGGAAATTTCGCGCTTGGCCGAAACGCTCGACGTGGCAACGGTCGCCGGCACAGATTTCGATGCGCTCGATCAGAAATCGGCCACGATCGAAACGCTCGCAGTGACCGGCATGTTCACGGCTGAAGAGTTGGCGCCGCCTCCGGAAAAGACAGCACCTGCCGACCATGGCGATGACATCATCGAGCTGGAGCCGACCGACGCCAGCGCATTCGACATGATGCATTGGAGCTTCGACAACTTCCCGGCGGAAGCCTCGGTGGGCGAAGCCACGATCAAAATCGACGACGAACCCGAGCCGGTCGAAAGCCACGAAATCGAGATCGAACCCTCTTTAGACGAGCCCACCAACATTCAACCTGCCCTGCGCGTGGACGAAACGCAGAACGCCGAGGCGCTTGATGAGCTGGTGCAGGAATCCGAAGAGATCGTCATCGAAGAACTCGATTCGCCGGATTTGGCTGCATCGGGTTTGCACCCACTGAACGATCCCATCGTGGTCGAGACGGAAGCTTGGGCCGCCGAGTTCGAGCCGCCAGTGCTGCCCGCCGATAACGAGATCACGCTCGGCGACGAACCGGGCGACGATCAAGATGGATCGCAAGATCGCGCGCATGCGGAGGACATGCAGTCCACCCAGCAAGTCCCAGAGCTATCGATGCTTGATGCTCAACCTGAGCATGCAACGGAGCTCGACGCTGCGTTGGATCTGCAGCCTGCGCTTGACTCGGAAGTGGCGGTGCAGGCCGATGCAACCGAGGCTGAGCAAGAACTCGAGGGCGAAGTGGCTCTCGACAGCGAATCGGATCTGACCGATTTCCTGCTGGACGAGCCGCCAGCGAACGACGATTCGCAATCGCTCGTGCCACCTGCGTCAGAGACAATCGAGAACGTGTCGCCGCCCCCTGCGCCTGCAGTTGCTGAGGTGCGCGCGGACGTTCCCGCTCCCGCTTCCCCGGTGGCCGCGAGCGAACCGGAGCCCGAAGGCGATGAAGACTTCGATCCGGAAGTAGCGGCCATCTTCACCGATGAAGCCACCGAGCTGCTGGAAACCGCCGATCACTCGTTATCCGCATGGATACGCGACCGCGGTAACAATGCGCTCGTGTTCGAGCTCAAGCGTGTCGTGCACACGCTGAAAGGTGGCGCACGCATGGCAGGCCTACGCGCCATGGGCGATTTGAGCCACGAGCTCGAAACGCTGATGCAGCACGTCGAGAACGGCACCGTGCCCGCCGATCAAGAAGTTTTCAATGCACTGCAAGCGAGCTTGGATGAATTGCACCGCATGCGCGACGTGGTCGCTTCCGGCAACCGCTGCGCGCCTGCGCGAGATTTGATCCATCGTATCCGCGCGCTGTGCGGACTCACCGCACGTGTTCCCGCACTGGAACTTCCGACGCCGCCCCCTGCTGCGCCGGTCCAAGCGCCGCCGGTGGTTGAAGCGCCATCCGTGGCTGAGGCGCCGATTATCGAGGAGCAGTTCGAAGAAGAAGTCGACTTCGGCGCGCAGACCAACGTGGTGCCGATGCTGACTGAGGAGCATGAAGTCGACATCGATGTCGAGTTCGGCGCCGACGAATTGGGTGCGGCCGCGCCTCGTGAATCCGTCCGTGTCGAAGACAAGCCGCAGAAAGAACCGACGGGCGTTCATGCCGCGCTCGATGTTGCTGCAATATCCCCTGAACTGCCGCCGGATCAGACCTCCGAGCCTGCGCCGCCCGAAGTTGCAGCGCCGGTGTTACCGCCGGGTCGCGAACCGATCGCGCAAGAGCGCCAAGAGTTCGCACGTGTCGATGCGGATTTGCTCGACACGTTGTTGAACAATGCGGGCGAAGTGAGCATCTTCCGCTCGCGTCTTGAACAGCAAGTCACGTCGATCGAATTCAACTTGGCCGAGCTGGGACGCACGGTCACGCGTTTGAAAGAGCAGCTCCGCAAATTGGAGTTGGAAACCGAAGCACAGATTCTGCATCGGCATGAGGAAGAGCATCCTGGCCGCGCCGATTTCGATCCGCTCGAATTGGATCGTTATTCGTCGATACAACAGCTCTCCCGTGCCTTTGCGGAATCGGTCAGCGACGTGGGCAGCATCGAAGGCTTGCTCGAGAATCTGACGCGCGAAGCGCAGAACCTGCTACTGCAGCAATCGCGCGTCGTCACCGAACTGCAGAACGGATTGATGCGCACGCGCATGGTCCCGTTCCAACGGCACGTGCAGCGCCTCAGCCGCTTGGTGCGTCAAGTCGCAACCGACACGGGCAAACGCGCCGAACTCGTCGTAATTGGCGCATCCGGCGAATTGGACCGCCAAGTTCTCGAACGCATGTTGCCGCCCTTTGAGCACATGCTGAGGAACTCGGTCGTTCACGGTATCGAAACCCCGCAAGAGCGTTTGGCTCGCGGCAAGCCTGAGAACGGCACTATTAAGGTGGGCCTGCATCGAGAAGGTTCTGAAATGGTCATCGTGCTCGAAGACGATGGCCGCGGCATCGATGTAAACGCGGTGCGCGAAAAGGCAAAACAGCGCGGCTTGATTCAGTCCGGCAAGCTGCTGAGCGATGAAGAAGCGCTGCAGTTGATCCTCGAGCCCGGCTTCAGTACGGCAACCGCGATTACGCAACATGCGGGCCGCGGCGTCGGCATGGACGTCGTCGTCAATGAGATCAAGAAACTTGGCGGTGCGCTATTTACCGAATCGGAATTCGGCAAAGGCGTGAAGTTCACAATCCGCTTGCCGTTCACGCTTGCGATCACTCAAGCGCTTATCGTGCGCACCGGCGATGAGCTCTACGCATTGCCGCTGCCGAGTGTTGAAGGCGTGGCACGTGTGCAACGCTCGGAAGTGGAGCGTCACCTCGCAGAAGAAACACCCACTTTCTCGTACGGCGGACAGATCTATCGCTTCCAACATTTGGGTGCATATATCGGCGGCGGCCCATCGGTGCTCCCCGAAACCGATGTCGCAGTGCCCGTGATTTTGATTCGTGCGGGCGAGCATTCGACTGCAATCGTGATGGACGAGCTAGTCGGCACGCGCGAAATGGTCGTGAAGTCCGTTGGTCCGCAGATCGCCACGATTCGCGGCATCTCGGGCGCAACGATCCTCGGGGACGGTCGCATCGTCATCATTCTCGATATGGGCGCTCTGGTGCGCTCGGAATGGCGCGGCCGCGAGCAGATGACACAGCAAGGTCCGCGCGAGGATCGCCGCACGTTTGCATTGGTCGTGGACGACTCGATCACCGTGCGTCGTGTGACGCAGCGATTGCTCGAGCGCCACGGCATGAAGGTGATGACCGCGAAGGACGGCGTCGATGCGCTCTCGGTACTCCAAGAGCATTTACCGGACGTGATCCTGCTGGACATCGAAATGCCGCGAATGGACGGCTACGAATTCGCTACACACGTGCGTGCAGATGCTCGTACCTCCGATATTCCGATCGTGATGATCACCTCGCGCGTGGGCGAGAAGCATCGCGCTCGCGCGATCGAGATCGGCGTGAACGACTATCTCGGCAAGCCGTATCAAGAGAATCAGTTGTTGGATGCGATTGAGCCGCTGGTGCAAGCGCGCCGCAGAAAGGTTTCGTGATGAACGAGGTTTCTACGCACGAGCTGTATTCGCTCTTAGTCCCTTTGACGGAAGAGCGTCTGATCGTCCCGCGCGCATGCGTTGCGGAGGTGGTGACGTGGCAGCAGCCGGACAAAATGGAAGGCGCACCCGCGTGGTACTTGGGCACGATTTCCTGGAACGGCCGCTCGGTGCCGGTGATTTCGTTTGAAGGAACGTGCGGTCAGGCGCTGCCGACGCCAGGCACGCGCACTCGCATCGTGATCTTCGTTGCGCTCGGTAATCAGATTAGCTGCGGCTATTTCGGCGTGATCACCCAAGGCTTCCCGCAACTGGTCCGCGTGAATCCCGATGTCGTGAAATCGGATCCGAGCCGATCGTTCCCCGATCATGGCCCGACCCTGTGCCAAGTCCGCATGCTGAATGAATCGCCGCTGATTCCGAACTTCGAGTATCTGGAACAGCTCATCAGCGAGGAAACTCGCGCGGCGTAGCCGCGGCGACAAGACGCAACGGCCGGCTCAACTGATCAGCGCAACACTTTCTGCCAGCTTTTCTGCTGGCGTTTGGAACTGCAATGTCTCACGAGGTCGGCCGTTGAGTCGATGGGCAATGCGATCTAAATGAGCTTGT
>JAEWBG010000058.1 GCA_023391335.1 Pseudomonadota bacterium
CAGCTTCCGAGCTGAGCGACGCCGATCTTGCAGCGCGCGCCGCTAAGGGTGAACACGCCGCGTTCGATCAGATCATGCGCCGCTACAACCAGCGACTATTTCGGCTGGCTGTCAGCATCATGAAGGACGCTGCCGAGGCGGAGGACGTGCTGCAGGAAAGTTACGTTCGCGCTTTCTACAAGATCTCGAGTATGAGCGGCGGCAACTTGGGTGCATGGCTCGCGCGTATCGTTCGTAACGAGGCAATCGACCGGTTGCGAGCACGCGAGAGCCGGCAATCGCACATCGCACTCGAAGCCGATCTTGACTACGACACAGACGACGGGATGACGATGATCGACAACAGCGAAGCGAGCGACTCGCACCGATCCGATCCGCAAGTCACGACCGAGGCTGCGCAGATGCAATCGCTGCTCGAGCAAGCGATCACGCAACTGCCGGATGCGTTCAGATCTGTCTTCGTACTGCGAGAGGTCGAGGGACTGTCAGTCGAAGAAACATCGGAGTACTTAGGCATTCCGGCCGCGACGGTGAAGACTCGCGATCATCGAGCTCGCAACTTGCTGCGCACATATATAAGTGAGAGCGTCCGCACCACATTGCCTTCGACGTTCCCCTTCATGGGCGAGCGCTGCGATCGGGTGGTCGCGACCGTGTTGTCTAGACTTCGTCAGGCATCCTCTCCTTAGCTCTCGCAAGGCGAGAGGGGACGATGTTCGAGCCCCTCTCCTGCTTGCGTCAACCTCGGCGACTGCCTCATGCACGCTCTCGCGGAACGCGGCTACACGGCTCGCTCATTCCGCCCGCACGTTGTCGATGTAGTACGTGCGGTTATCGCCTAAGAACAACCAGATCGCTTTCACGTCATTCTGGTCGGCGCGGCAGCTCATGGCCGTAAGATCGATCTCGAGCGTCGTCGAGCTATTCGCATCGGCATTGATCCACGACGAACCTTCGCACCATGTCCAGCCGCTGCCGGTTTGTAGTGCGACATTGTGCCCCTGTCCGGCGCCGACCAGCGTCAGATCGATCAACAAACGAGTCTTCGTCGAGAGGTCCAATGGTTGGCTGAGATTGGTGCCGAACCAGTCGCCTGCGCTACCGACCGCGATTTGCAGCGAAGCGGTGCCGAGCGTCGCGTGCTGATTGCTCTGCACGACGTTTGCGGCCAGATTGTTGATCGAGTGCCATCCGTCGGTGCCATCTTCAAACGAAAACAGGGTGAGGCCAGCGCCTGGATTGGGCCTGACAGTCACATACAAGTTGGCTTCGTTCGAAGATCGATGCGCGTTGTCCCGGACGGTGTAGGGCGCGATAGCCTCACCCACGAAGCCCGATGTTGGCGTGAACGCCACGCTGTAATCCGGCTGCAGCGCGAACATGCCGCTCGGGAGCATCACGGTCGTCTGCTGTCCGGCAGAAGTTGGATCCAAATCGATCGATCCCGGCAGCAGGATCAAAGGCCAATACGCGAAATCGTTCTGCAAGGGATCGATCGCGGCTGGAGTATCGAAGGCGGTCTCGATGCGATCGTCATCCGCAATAGGTTTAAACGGTAGCGGCAAGCCGACTCGAAGTTCCTTCGAAAAGTTGCCGAGGGCACTGCAGACCGGGCTCGGGCAATAGACGGTAAATTGGTCATAGTCTGGATACAGCGTGCCGTCGTCTTGCTTGTCCGAAAGAATCCAGAACAATGCGCCGTCGCCACGCAGACGCAGAAAGGTATCCGTCCATTCTTTGTAAACGGCGTTGCGACGATTTTTATCCTGCAATCCGAACTCTCCGAGCATCACCGGTTTGCCGATCCGGTTCGCATCGCGAATGTGTCGCTGAATCCATTCCGTGCCCCAACTCGCGTCCTTGCCCCAGCTATCCGGATACAAGTGTAACGACATCAGGTCGACATGTTTGAGGCTGGCAAATGCGACGGTATCGACGCCCTCGTTGCAGTTCTCGGTCCAGTCGGTGCTGCCGGCCGAACAGTAAAAGCCCTCATCGCCCATCGAGACGAGATGATTGCGATCGATACTCTTGATGTGCGCGGACATCTCTGCGGCCCAGCGCGTTAGCGTTTCCGTGGTGCACGTGTTTGAACGCGGATAGACGCCCGCACTCGTACAGCGCGGCTCGTTGGCGAGTTCCCACGCCATGATGGTGGGGTCGTCCTTGTAGCGAACGCCTGTGAAAGTGTTTACGCGATTGAGTACGTGCGCGATCCAATCCTTGTACCACTGGCGGATCGTTTGGTCGGTGTAGAAATCGTCGTGGTATGTGCCGTTGCGCCAGCGTACGTATTGATCCATTCCGCCGAACGCATTCCAGTTGTTGATGAACGGGATGACGAGCTTGATGCCCTTGCGCTGCGCTGTGTAGACGACGTAGTCGAGTTTCTGCAGGCCATCGGCCCCGTCATTGTAGGCCGGTGAAGATCCATCCCAATATTGAAAGTAGATATCCTGCTTCTTGCCGGCGCCATCGATCGAGTTGGACCCATCCTGATTACCGATATCGATGGCTCCCCAGACGCGCATGACACTGAAATCGTTGGCGGCAGCCGTGTCGAACAGCGCATCCACCATGAACTGGGACTTGTAGATGGGATAGTAGTTGTTCGATCCGACGAAGCGAAACGGGCGCCCGCGCCAGTAAAGATCGGACCCGATTCGGCTGACGAAGGCGCCATCCCCGCGCCTATGTGCCGAAGGCATTGGGTCGGTGCGATCAGTGGCCTTGGCCGCAAGGGTGAAAAGAAGAAAGAACGCAGTTGCGCAAGCCGCACCGGCGGCGCGAACAGATGACCTGAGCATGCAAATCCCCCATGCTGCTTCCCGCAGCTCTATTAAACCAACTTGGTTTATTAAAGAACTGCAGTCTAGATTTGCCGTCGCGCAGGGGTCAAGACCGGGGAGCGATGAAACTCCGGATCCGCGATAGGGATTTACCGTGGACATGACAACCAACGATCTCCACACGCCGCTCGCAGCTCTGGTCGAAACCTCGAAGCAAATTGCTTCGACGACATCGCGGCTGAAGAAACAGCAGTTGACCGCGACATTGCTGCGGCAGGTGAACCCGCAAGAGGTGCAGCTTGCGGTGAGCTATTTGGCGGGCGAGCCGCGCCAGGGGCGAACTGGAATCAGCTTCACGATGCTTAAAGGTGCGAGCCAGGCACCCACCGCCGATGAATCCTCCCTAACACTTCCGGATCTGGATCGCGCTCTGGACGAGATCGTTGCAATCAAAGGATCGGGGTCGACGGCCAAGCGTTCCAACGCGCTCCAGGATTTATTCGCGCGCGCGACGGCAGAAGAGAGTGAGTTCTTGTGGCGTTTGATCGCTGGAGAATTGCGTCAAGGCGCGCTAGCCGGAGTGATGCTCGATGCAATTGCGGTCGCAAGCGGTATCGAGGCCAGTGCGGTTCGTAGAGCCGCGATGTACGCGCCTTCGCTTGGGACCGTCGCGGAAATTGCATTCGCGGAAGGAACGGCAGGACTGCAACGGTTTCAACTGCAGCCTATGCACCCCATCGTACCGATGTTGGCTCAGACAGCGGCGGACGTGGATGAAGCGCTAGCGCTGTTTGACGGCGAAGCCGCGTTCGAATGGAAGATGGATGGAGCGCGCATCCAAGTCCACAAAGTCGGCGACGACGTTCGCATCTACACGAGGAATTTGAACGATGTTTCGCATGCCGTTCCCGAGATCGTCGAGCAAGCACGCAATTTCGCGCCGCACACGCTCGTACTAGACGGCGAAGCAATCGTATTCAATGCCGCCGGCCGACCTGTTGCATTCCAAACGACAATGCGACGTTTCGGTCGCAAGCTGGACGTGGACTCGCTTCGGCATGAATTGCCGATCCGCGCGTTCTACTTCGATTGCTTGAGACTCGATGACCGCACGTTAGCGGACAAGCCACTGCGGGAGCGTGCTGAGTCCCTGCACGGAGCGATTCCGCCGGAACTCCTCATGCCGAGACTTGTGACCGCGGATCGCGATCAAGCACAGGCGTTCTATGACGCTGCGCTCGCGGCAGGTCACGAAGGTGTGATGGCAAAGGCGCTTGCTGCTCCGTACGAAGCCGGCAATCGCGGAGCGAGTTGGCTCAAGATCAAACGCGCACACACTTTGGATTTGGTGGTGCTGGCGGCCGAATGGGGACATGGTCGCCGCCGCGGCTTGCTATCGAATCTGCATCTCGGCGCGTTCGATGCAGAAACTGGCGAGTACGTCATGTTGGGTAAGACGTTCAAAGGCCTCACTGATGAAATGCTTCGCTGGCAGACACAGGAGTTTTTGGCGCGCGAAGTACGTCGCGATGATTGGACTGTGTATGTGCGGCCGGAGTTGGTGGTGGAGGTTGCTTTCAGCGACATCCAAGCGAGCTCGCGTTATCCCGGGGGTCTCGCGCTGCGCCTCGCTCGCGTGAAACGCTATCGATCGGATAAACGCGCAGAAGATGCGGATTCGCTCGAAGCCGTGAAGCTTATCTTTGCGAGGCAGGGTTGATGGGCCGGAGTCGATACGGGAATTCAGGACGCAACACAAAGAACGCAAAGATAGAAATGTGAGCTGCGCGTGCAACGCAGAAGGAAGTGATGAGGTGATGAAGTGAAGGCGATTGCGCGTGAAGCGTGCAGCCCAACAGTGAATCCTCGCACAGCACCCGCACTCTTAGAGAGCCTCTGTGCACTGCCAGATTTGTTAGCTCATGCCGAACCGCGGTGACCTTCGCTTTTCACGCGCCTTGCGCTTTCACTCCATCACTTCATCACGTCCTCAGCGTTCCGCCTCCGGAAAATCGTGCTGCCGAGCCACCGGTGTGGTTATCGCGGTGAGAGCGCCATCATCTGCGGCAAGGCGTTCAGGCGATAGCCAATAGGTCGCGTACCAACCGCTCGCATCGCTCACGTCATAGCGCTGACCGACCGAATTGTTCACGCTGCGTGGAGTCACATGCAGGCCGTGCTGCGAGTGCTCATTCAGGACGTGTTTGAGATGAGAGACGGCGTCCTCGGTGGTGTATTCGTGCTGCACGAGACGCATCGCATTCTCGCGCTCATGCGCGACCACCCAGAGCCGCGCAAAATCGCGGGTCTCCGGAAACATGTGATCGGTCGCGGTGGAGTGATAAGGAGTGGTGTGTTCCATTTGAACTCCGAGATGACGGTGAGTATCACCTAAGCGCCACCGCGTCCCATGTGGTTCCCTAGAACCGATCTTCGAATCCCTTGAATCCTCACGCCGGCTTCGCGCGTTGAGTATTGTTCGACTGGAGGAACCATGGCTACACATCGTTTTCGTTCATCTGAGATTCCGGATCCACGTAGCAGCATGGCCTGGCGCGCCGCGGGTGCACAGTTCTATCCCGGCGGTGCGTACGATGCGATGCAAGAAATTTCGCATCGGGGCAAAGGACCGAAAGGCTATCGGCCGAGCGACGCGCGATTGACGGAAATTATTTGCGAGCGCCTCACTGAGGATCCGTTCATAGACGCGCGCAACATTTCAGTCGACGTCAAGGAGGGCGAGGTGACGCTGACCGGCTCGGTGGAGGAGCGTCGCCAAAAATACGCCGCGGAAGATAGAGTCGCGGATGTGTTCGGTGTGACCGAGGTTCATAACAATTTGAGCGTGGCTCGGTACGCCGACGAAGACTGATCTCGAACCTGCGTCCCGCATTCGAGCGGCGACGCATCCCCGCGCATTGCTCGCAGTGTCAGATCTTGCGAATCGTTGTGCTGGCACTCCTCTTCATCCATGAAGTGTTGCCGGTTGAGATTCTTCGCGGCGTCCGCTTCGCTGTAGCACCTAGTCCGATTCTTCTTACACGACGTAGAATCCGGCGCTACCGCCGAGGAGTCACACATGAAGCCGCACATGCTCCGCGCTCTTCCTGCGCTCTGTTTGTTCGCACTGTCCCGCCTGGCGAACGCGCAGGGCGATCTCAAGTTCTCGGATATCGAGGGATGGTGGTCAGCGGAGCCATCGTATGCGGGGGAGAGCTCGCGCGTGGTGCTGCACTTCCTGCAAGAAAACGGCAAGCAAGCGGTGAGGTTGTCGTTACTAGGCATCGGCGGCTACGACGTTCCGGTCGGAACGGTGAGCCTCGACGGCACGACGCTGAATATGCAGCCGTTTCCGTTTCCGCTCCAGTTCGATTCGGGCAAGCAAACCTTAAGCGGAGTCCTGCCCGAGGCAGCCGTGCCGGTGTATCGAATCCCGGTCGAGTTTCATCGCATCGAGCCGCTCGCCAAACCTGCGCCGCCGGTGTGGAAAGCACCGCGTCCGATCGTAGAGTGGCAGCACGATGTGAATGAACCTGTGTGGGCAGGTCTCGAGTACGACCCGCAGTCGAAGCTTCTGTTTGTAGGCACTGAAGGCGGCAAGTTGCATGCGCTCAAGTCAAACGGAACGAATGCATGGACATTCGAGACCGGCGGTGCCATTCGCGCTCGGCCAGTCGCGATCGATCGCTGCGTCTATGTGTCATCGGACGCTGGTTACCTGTGGGCACTCGATCAGCGAACCGGCAAGCAACGATGGCGCGCAGATATCGATGCCGGAAGCGTACCGCGCATTCCGACCACCGAAGAAAAGACGCGTTGGGATCGCTACGGCTCTAGCGTCGTCAGCGATGGCACGCGCTTGTTCATTGCGAGCCGCGACAAGCGTCTGTATGCGATCGATCGCGCAACCGGCAAAGAGATCTGGCACCTCGAAGCGAACGACATCGTGACGGCGACGCCGGTCCTGTATCGTGACTTGGTAATCTTTTCTTCTTATGACGGTGCGATCCGAGCGGCACGCAAGGACGATGGTACGGATGTGTGGAAGTACGATGCGAAATTGCCCGTTGCTGGCGATCTCGCGGTCAACAATGGGAAGGTGTTCGCAGGCAGCCGAACCTACGATTTAATCGCTCTCAACGCTGACAACGGCCAGGAGCTTTGGAAACACTACTACTGGCTCTCGTGGATCGAATCGCCACCCGTCGTGCGCGAGGGTACGGTCTACACAGGTTCGTCCGATGCAACGAAGGTCTACGCGCTCGATACGAACACTGGCCGCTCGAAATGGGAAACCCATGTGCCAGGCTGGGCATGGGCGCGAACAGCGGTATCCGACAAGTGGGTGGTCGCGGGAACGGTCGGCAAGGGTGCCTATCCGGGTCCGCGAGCCGGATCGCTGGCGGCGTTGGATCGGAAGAGCGGCGAGTTACGTTGGATGTTGCTGAATCCCCCGAGTAAGGCGGTGCTGGATGCGAAGCAAGAGTGGGGATTCGGCGCGGCTCCGGCGGCGGGCAAAGATATTTTCTATGCCGCCGATCTCGCCGGACGCGTCTACGCCATCCGACTGCCGAGCTAATCCGCAGCAGTAATTAGAACCGAACTTGTACACATCATCGAAGGCGGCATAGTGAATCTTCCTGTCTCTGCGGCGCTCATCATTCTCGTCGCGACCACTGCAATCAGCCTGATCGGGCTGTTCGGATCTCACAAGCTCATCGAACAAAGCCTATTTCGCCCGTACTGGTTCTTGCGTCGTAAGCAGTACGACACGGTCATATCGAGCGGCTTCGTGCATGCGGACTTGATGCACCTCATCTTCAATATGATGACGTTCTACTTTTTCGGTTTCGCACTCGAGCGCCGTATCGGCACGACGCACTTCGTATTGCTATATCTAGCGGGTCTTTTGATCAGTCACGGAGGCACGTACTACAAGCATCGCAATGATCCGGACTACGCAAGCCTAGGTGCGTCGGGCGCGATCTCGGCGATCCTATTTGCCGCGATTCTGTTCTTTCCCCATCAGTCGCTGTACATCATCCCGATTCCGATCCCGATCCCGGCGCCGTTGTTCGCTGTCGGTTATCTCGCGTACACCTGGTGGGCGTCCAAGCATCCGCATGGGCGCATCAATCACGACGCTCACTTGGGCGGTGCAATCACCGGACTTGTATACGTTCTGCTGGTCGAGCCGCGGGCGTATGGGAATTTGATGCGATCGATTCTGTAAGTGGGAAGGTGAGGAAGTGATGGAGTGAAGGCGCAAGGCGCGTGACAGGCGCAGCAGGCGGCTCAAATATAACGTGTGCAACTCGAGCGAACGCTGGAGTGAGGCACGGACCGGCGGGACCTACGCCGTTCACGTGCGCAGCATCTCACCTCATCACCCCATCACTTTTCCATCACGCATAAAGTGAAGCCCCGTCGAAGAGGGCGGGGCTTCGGCTCGGGTCCGTAAGAACAACCTCGTGATGAGGTGGACCGAGCATATGGAAGAGCTAGGTTTTCGTCGCTTGGACAGGGAGTCAAAGGCACTCCGACGTCGAATCACCGATAACTTCGCTTGCTTCCGATCCCGTGACGCACGGGCGTCGCTTCCGGTTCCGCACTCGAAAAACTTTTTTCGCCCCGTGCCTGCGTGAAGGTTCGTTTAGCGCTGCGTGTCGGACGCGTCTTGCAGCTTCCGCTGCGTTGCGCACGCCGAGTATGATCCGACCTCTTTCAAATTCGCCGGGGGAAGCGCATGAAGAGTTCGGTGTCCACAGCGCTGCGCGTTGCGATTGTTGCGTTGCCGCTAGTCGCGGTTTCTGGGTGTGGGAAAAACTCCGAGCACGGCACCCAAGCTCCGACGGCGGCTGCAGCAGTCGCGAACGCGGAATGGCCGAAGTTCGTCGACGAATACATCGAAGGCTACATGACCGCGAACCCCGCGATCGCCGCGAGCCTCGGCCGTCATGAGTTCGATGGGCAACTTCCCGATTGGAGCGGCGATGGTATCCGCAAGGAAATCTCCCGCCTCGAACAACTGCGCAACCGAGCCGTGGCATTCGACGATTCGGCTCTGTTGCCGGATCAACGTTTCCAGCGCGATTACCTGATCTCGCGTATCGACAACGATCTGTTCTGGATGCGCGATGCGCAGCAGCCGTTTACGAACCCTGCGTACTACTTCAACTTCGGTCTTGACCCCAGCACGTACGTGACCGTTCCGTATGCGCCGCCCGAAACGCGGCTTAAGGCATTCATCGAATATGCGAAGCGCGTGCCGACGGCGATCGGGCAAATCAAAGCCAATCTGAAGACGCCAATGCCCAAGGCATTCATCGAGTTTGGGATCTCGGGATTCGGCGGCTTCCCGGATTTCTTTCACAAGGATGCGTTGGCTGCGTTCGCTGAGGTGAAAGACGAGGCTCTGCAGAAACAAGTGCGCGATGCGGTCGAGCCTGCGTCGAAGGCGATGGAGGACATCACACAGTGGCTGCAATCGCAGCAGGCGACGGGAACGGATGACTACGCACTCGGGCCGGATCGCTTCGCGGCGATGCTGCGCATGACGGAGAACGTCACGACGCCGGTCGAGAAGCTCGAGCAAATCGGCAAGGCGGATCTGGAACGGAACTTCAATGCGCTCACCGAAGCGTGCAAACAATATGCACCGAAGGCAACAGTCCAAGCGTGTGTTGCCAAGGAAGCGGCAGACAAGCCGAAGGGCGGTGCGGTCGCAGGTGCTCGCGAACAGTTGGCGCAACTCAAGCAGTATCTGATCGATCACGACATCGTCACGATTCCAGGCACCGAGGAAGCACAGGTCGAAGAGGCGCCTGCATATCGACGCCAAAACTTCGCGTACATCAACATCCCAGGCCCGTACGAAAAAAATCTGCCGTCGGTGTACTACATCGCGCCGCCGGATCCGAAATGGCCGAAGGCCGAACAGCTTGCGTACATTCCGGGCAAAGCGGATCTACTGTTCACATCCGTGCATGAAGTGTGGCCGGGACATTTCCTGCAGTTCTTGCATTCGAATCGTGCGTCGTGGCGCTTCGGCCAAATCTTCGTCGGTTACGCCTTTGCAGAAGGGTGGGCGCACTACACCGAGGAGCTGATGATCGAAAAAGGCCTCGCAGACAACGCGCCCGAGCGGCACGTCGGTCAATTGCTAAACGCACTGTTGCGAAACGTGCGCTTCATGTGTGCGATCGGTTTGCACACGCAAGGCATGAAAGTCTCCGAGTGCGAGCAGATGTTCAAAGACAAGGCGTTCCAAGATCCAGGCAACGCTCGCCAACAGGCAGTTCGCGGCACCTACGATCCCGCGTATCTGAACTACACGTTGGGTAAATTGATGATTCGCAAGTTGCGCAGCGACTGGACGGCATCACGCGGCGGCGAGCAGGCGTGGAAAGCCTTTCATGATCAATTCTTGTCGTATGGCGGACCGCCCATCCCGTTGGTTCGTGCGCAAATGATCAAAGGCCCGGCGGGAGAATTGTTTTAGAACACGCAGGCTGGCGTGTCGTGTTGCAGGGCCGGACACAATAGAGAGAACCCGGAATGGACTAGCCGCAGAGACGCAAAAAAGAGAAGGTAAGGATCCAGCGGATCGAATTTGAGCGTGGAGCTGCCTGACAGTGTCCTATTGCGGAATGTGACGAGTCGGCCGCAGACACCATAGCCACACACGGTTCACGCGCTGCGCGCCTTCACTCCATCACATCGTCAGTTCTTTTTTGCGTTCTCTGCGGCCGATTTGCCTCGCGTTCAGTTGTGCTTGATCAACTTGCTGTCGTTCGAGCCGGTGACATCCCGGTACAACGTTTCAGTGAAGATGTCTGCGGTGACGAACGCGCTGGCCCATTCTTTCCAGGGCTCCAACACTTTTTCTTGCTTGAGCTGGTCCAGGCTCTTGCCTTTGCGGACGCCGCGCTCGACGGCTGCGCGTGTGTCCTTGAGCATCGTTACGAATTTGCGCACGTCATCCAAGTTCGAAAGCTGTCCGTGACCTGGAATGATTTTGACGTCCGCAGGCATTTCGGCAATGGCCTTCTCGCACGCCGCGATCATTCCTTTCACGCTGCCGCCGGCTGCTTGGTCCACGAACGGGAACCCGTAACGCACGAAATCATCGCCGGTGTGCAGGACGTTCGACTTGGCGAAGTAGACCATGCTGTCGCCATCGGTATGGCCGTTGGGCACGAACATAGCGCGAATGTCCTCGCCATTCAGATGCAAGGTGAGGTCGTGGTCGAACGTAATGATGGGCAGTGCTTCGGGCGTGGCGCTGGTGACTTTATTCGCGTTCTCTGGCGTCGGTTCACGTGCTTCCAATCGCTTGCGAACGTTTTCTTGGGCGATGATCGGAGCGTCCTTATGGAACTCCAAATTGCCGTTCGTGTGATCGTCGTGATAGTGCGTGTCGATGACGAAGCGTACGGGCTGATCCGCGACTCCCTTCAGCGCTGCGCGAATCTTGTCCGCGAGCGGCGCGTATTGATCATCGACGATCACGATGCCGTCCTCGCCGACACTGGCGCCGATGTTCCCGCCAGCACCCTCGAGCATGTACACGGAACCGGCCACTTTGGTGACCTTGATCTGCACATTAGAGAAATCTTGCGCGTGCAGTGGCGCGACGCAGGCGCCCAGGAGAGTTGCCAATGACACAAAGCCGATCGTCTTCATTCTTATTCCTCGACCATAGAAAGAGAGCGCGCGATGAGCAGCGCGCGACATGAGCGGAACAGTACGAGTCTTAGGCCCAGTTACTGCGCTTTGGTCGCGATTTGATCCACGCGCCCAAGACTAGGCCCAACAGCACCAGACCGCCGCCGGCGAGCAACCAGCGCAACATCGTGTTGCGCTCGAGCTCTCGCACGCGCGAGCTGAGTTGTGAGACCTGCGACTGCAGCGATTGGTTCTCGGTCTTTAGCCGCTTGTTGTCTTCGTAGGTGGTGATCGCGTTGCCCGAGACGCGGCGCAATTCCGCGAGCTCGCTTTGCAGCTTCTCGGTTTGTTTGCTGAGATCGGTGCTGCTCTTCTCTGCCTCGGAGCGAGCGCTGCGTTGTTCCTGAAAATTGGAGCGCAGGGTTTTCAGCTCAGCTTCGAGCGCATCGACTCTCTTCGTCGCGGCCGCGAGACGATCGCGAGCAGACGGTTCGGAGACGAGATATTGGCTGGGCACCCAACCCTCGGTGCCGTTGGGGGTGCGTACCTGGGTGAAGCCCGCCTCATCGTTCTTCTGCAGCACCTCGAGTGGCGTGCCGCTTTGCAGCCCCGCGTTGATGATCTTGTATTCGATCGAGGGCCCGCGTCGTAACGGAATCGACAATTGATCGGAGACATACAACGTTGCTGCATCGACGCCGAAAGCCAGGAAGAATCCAAGCGCAAGCAATAGCCGCATCCAACTTTTCCTTATGAACAATGCGCGACCTTCAGGCCGCGGGTGACGCTGGAGTGCGACTATAGCGAAAGTTGCAGCGCTTGCAGTGTTCGCAAAACACAGACACGCAGGAAAAATCTGACGCCCTAATGCTCCCATTGGGCCGGTACCCCTGACTCGCGCATCGCTGCGTCGAGCTGCATCACGGCGTTTCGGGCACTCGGCTCTGCTCGCAGGCTCCGTGCGAGCGAATTCAGATAGGTCGACAAAGTCGATGGGTTTGGATTCGCCGCGTTCAGTTCGCGCTCGACGGGCTCGATGATTTCGTCTAAGTCCGCGCTGTCGCACGTGTCGAAGTCGGCGCGTTGCATAGCTGCACGGACTGCATCGATCGCTTGTCGGAGCTGATCCACATTCACCCTTTGCATCACAACTCCCGGTGCGCGCCCATGACGAAGCCCCGTCGCGAAGTCGGGGCTCCTGGAAATGACGAGCGTCGGGTCTGCAGCGGGCGAAACCGCCTCTGTTTTGCCGAACATCTCGCATGTCCATTTGAAAAACGAATCGGCTGAGTGCTGGGTTCCTGTGCCATCGCTACGTGCGCGATAAAGACTGACGGCTGTGCGTTCACTGCCGGTAATTACGACCGTGCAAAACGGACCTTGCTGGATGGGGTCGATCTGGCATGGAGCATCTGCTCCAGGTAGCGCATGGCGGCGTCCAGTTGTCGCAGCCCCGATACGCAGTCGTGAGCCACCAGAATGTCCAAGTCTCGCAAGTACGCTTCGACGGCGGTCATGAGGATGCACTGCTCCAGCGTCACGCCCGTGAGAATTAATCGTCTCGTGCCCAAGTGCTTCAATAGGGCATCGAGAGGAGTGCCGAAGAACGCGGAGTGCTTAGGCTTGAATACGAAGTAGTCGCGGGGTTCGGGACTGAGCGCCGTCGCAAGTTCGCGGCCCTTGGAATTTGCGGCCATACAGTGCGCCACGAAATGCGAGCGATCGGATCGCCATCGGCCCCGGTTGTCGTTCACATAGATGACTGGCACTCCTGCGGTGTGTGCGCGGGTCTTCAGCCGCAGCAGCGGATCGACGAGCGGTTCGGCCCGGCGCAACAACGTCGTGCCGTCGGGAAATTCGAAATCCGAGATCAAATCGATAATGAGGAGTGCGTCGCTGTGTTCGTCGGGCGCAGAACCGTGCAAATCGCTGGAACGTGGCATGCGCATTGAACGACGTATGCGCGGTCGGGTTCCGGTTGGCGGCTGTCGATCGGGCCTTCAGATTGTTATGATGCCGGCCACTTACAGGAATCCTATGCCCATACTTTTTCCTTCCGCGTTTCGTGCTCATCCCTGGCATGGCGTCGAACTCGGTGCCAACGCACCGTCGTGCGTGACCGCGTATATCGAAATCGTGCCGACCGATACCGTTAAATACGAAAGCGATAAGGTCACGGGCCTTCTCAAGGTAGATCGTCCGCAGCGCTTCTCGAACGTCTGTCCCTCCCTCTATGGCTTCCTGCCGCGAACCTTGTGTGCCGATCGCGTCGGCGAGTTCTGCAGCGAACGCACCGGGCGCGCCGGTATCGAGGGCGATGGCGATCCGATGGATATTTGCGTGCTGACCGAAAAAGAAATCGGTCACGGCGACTTGTTGGTGCAGGCGATCCCGATCGGCGGCCTACGCATGATCGACAGCAAAGAAGCGGACGATAAGATCATCGCAGTGATGCAGGACGATGCCTTGTACGGACAGTTCTCGGATATCTCGCAGTGCCCCAAGGCCGTACTCGAGCGACTGCGTCACTACTTCCTTACATACAAGCACGCACCCGGCTCGCCCGAGCATCGCGTCGAGATCACGCATGTGTACGGACGCGACGAAGCGTTCGAGGTCATTCGGCGCAGCCAAGAGGACTACAACTCTGCCTTCATGGGCGCGGGCATCCTGCGCTAGTTCGGCTCGCCGCGACGGCCCTCACCACGACGGCCAATAGTAAAGCTCCACTAAATGGCCGTCCGGATCGCGAAAATACAGGGACTCGTATTCCTCGTGCATCAGCCTGTGATAGCGGATCTGGTGTTCGTCTAGCCGCTTCGCCGCGGCGTCCAAGCACGCAGGCGTATTTCCAACTACGAATGCGATGTGATGTACGCCGAGGGTCTGTTCATCGGGCAGGCGCGCCTGTTCGCCGATCGCCTGCAGCATGAAATGGCCGGTCGCACCGACGGCTAGATTCACTTCGGCGTCTTCCTCGTGCCGCGCGATAACGGGCAGATTCAGGACACCTGAATAGAACTGTTCGCTGGTATTCAAGCTGCGCACTTTGATGGCAGCGTGTCCGAATGCAGTGATGTGCATGAGAACTCTCCTTTGCGACGCATATGATCTGGACGATTAGTGCCACGGCGTGTCATGTTTGAGGGAATCCTTTTCGCTGCGGAAAGCCACCATGCGTGCCGAACGGCTCATCTCCCTGTTGATGGTTATGCAACGCGGCCGCGCCATGACCGCCGGCGAACTGGCGCAACGACTGGAAGTGTCGGTGCGCACGATCTTTCGCGATATCGATGCGCTTTCCGCGATGGGCGTGCCGGTCTATACCGAGCCGGGCCGCGGCGGCGGCATTCGTTTGATGGAGGGTTACAGCTCCGATCTCACTGGCTTATCTTCGGGCGAAGCCGAGGCGCTCGCGCTGATTGCAAGTCCGCCCGGTGTTGCGAAGGGGTTAGCTGCGCCCACGCGCAGCGCGCTCGACAAACTCGCGGCAGCGGTCCCCACGATGCATCAATTGCGTGCACAGCATGCGCGCGGGCGACTGCTGTTCGACACCAAGCCGTGGTTCCGCTCGACGGACGTACTGCCGTATCTCGATGAGCTTCGCGGCTACATCTGGAAAAACGAAAAGATTCAGATTGCGTATCAACGTAGCGATGGCGAATTCCGCGAATACTCAGTGGAGCCGTACGCATTGGTCGTCAAAGTCGATACTTGGTATCTGATCGGCAAGGTCAAAGAAGAATTTCGTGTCTTTCGTTTATCGCGGCTCCAGTCGGTCAAGACCACCGCGGCGATCTTCCAGCGCGATCCGAAGTTCGACCTGCAAAAGTATTGGAGCGAGTGGTGCGAGAAATTCGAGAAGAATCCGCCGAGCCACTTCCCAGTCCAGATCGAGTTGTCTGCCCGCGGCCGCAAGCGATTGCTCGATGAGTACTGCGGCTGGTTTGCCTCGGCCTTGCGTGACGTTCCAGAACAGTACAAGGGCCGCAAGCCGGTGACCTTGGATTTCGACAAACAGGGCATGGCGATGCGTGTTCTGTTCGATCTCGGCGATGAAGCGCGAGTGCTTCATCCCGCAGCATTGCGTCGTGCCTTGCACGAGCGTGCGGTGCAGGTCGCGCGGGCGACGCGGCCGGTGAAATCAGGCAAGCGCGGCCTCCAAATCCCACCGGAACAGTCGGGCCGAACATCGCGGCAATCGATCGAGGTTTAGCTGCATCGTAGGCGACACGTTCATCTACTTCGTGCATTCCAGTTGTCAGTTGACGGTTGGCAGTGGCCGGCAAGACGGGCGCACGACACACTTCACACCTGACACGCGCAGCGCACACGCATCGACTTCTTACCCGCGTGCCCTCGCGGAGGTCCCTCGTCTTAGCTCCGTGACCTCCGTGTTCTCCGTGTGAAATCTTGTTCTTCCCCGTTCCTTCGCTCGCCGTCTAATCCCCGCCATTCGCCGGTGCCCGCTTAACAGCGTCACCGGCTCGAACGTACACTGCCGCGCGTCATAACAAGAGGCAAAGCTCATGGATGCACTCGTCAATTTGCGCAATGTCACCAAGGTCTACACCCGCGGGAAGCAGAAGGTCGAGGTCCTGCACGGAGTGGACTTAGAGATCACCCAAGGCGAGTTCCTCGCGCTAATGGGACCATCCGGATCGGGAAAGACCACGATGCTGAATCTAATCGCGGGATTGGATCAGCCGACGAGCGGCGAGGTGTCGGTCGCCGGCAATCGCATCGACAAGCTATCGCGTGGTGCACTTGCTGACTGGCGCGCGAGACACATCGGCTTTGTATTCCAGTTCTATAACTTGCTTCCGGTTCTCAGCGCGGAGGCAAACGTCGAAGTGCCGTTGTTGCTCACCAGCTTGTCGCGCAGTCAGCGCAAGCAACGAGTGAAAACCGCGCTGGAGTTAGTCGGTTTGGCGGATCGCGCGAAGCACAAGCCGACGGAGTTGTCGGGCGGGCAACAACAGCGAGTCGCCATCGCCCGTGCAATCGTCGCGGATCCAACGCTGCTGGTGTGCGACGAGCCGACCGGCGACTTGGATCGTCAAAGTGCCGAAGAAATCATGCATCTCTTGCAGGCGCTCAATCGCTCGCAAGGCAAGACCATCGTGATGGTGACGCACGATCCTAAAGCCGCGAGTTTCGCGTCGCGCGAACTGCACTTGGATAAAGGGCGTCTGGCTCACGACGAGTCGAGGAATGCCGCATGAAATACTTTCGCCTCATTTGGGCGGGATTGTGGCGCAAGAAGGTGCGCACGATCCTCACCATGCTGTCGATCGTGTTCGCATTCCTGTTGTTCGGGCTGGTTCAAGGGGTGAACCAAGGATTCAATCAAGCGGTGAACAAGCTCGATGTGGATCGCCTGTATGTCACCCCGCGCGATAGCCAAGCCGATCCGCTGCCAATCTCGTACTACGAGCAGATCAAAGCCATCCCCGGCGTGAAGGCGGCATCGATGTGGAGTTACTTCGGCGGCTATTACCGCGATTCGCGCAATCCCATTCCAGCGTTTGCGACCGATGCGCGTTCGCTATTCCAGGTCTACAAGGAGCTGAAGATCAAGCCCGAGTATCTGGACGCGATGGAGAAAACGCGCACCGGTGCTTTAGTGAGCGAGGCGCTGGCGAATAAGTACGGTTGGAAGATCGGCGATCGCGTGCCGATCGGTACTTCGATATGGACGCAGAAGTCCGGCAGCAATACGTGGTACTTCGACATCGTCGGTACGTTCGATGCCTCGGCGTACGGCGGCGGCTTTCCGTCGTTCTACTTGAATCAAAGCTATTACTCGGAGGCCGCAGCGTTCGGCAACAACCAGACGAGCCTGTATCTGGTGCGTGTGGAGGATCCGCAGAAGGCGGTGCAAGTCGCTGCCGCGATCGATGCGAAATTCGAGAACTCCCCGGCTGAAACGCGAACTCAATCCGAGTCGGCGTTGATGCAAAGACAGCTCAAGCAGATCGGGGATATCAACTTCATCGCCAACATGATTGCGAGTGCGGTGTTGTTCACGCTGTTGTTCCTGACTGCCAACACGATGGCTCAGTCGGTTCGCGAACGCACCTCGGAGCTTGCAGTGCTGAAGACGCTGGGTTACTCGGACGAAAAAGTGCTAGCGATGGTATTGGTGGAGTCGATGTTGCTATGCCTGTTCGCCGCAGCGATCGGGTTGTTCTTCGCGAGCTCCATCTTCAAGGTGCCCCAGCTCAAAGCGATTTTCGGTGCGCTCGGGATGCCAACCATCGTTCTGATCGGCGGTGGCTTGATTGCCATTGGACTCGCAATCGTCAGCGGACTGCCGCCGGCAGTGCGGGCCAAGCGCCTGAACATCGTCGAAGCACTCGCGGTGCGATAAAGGAAATGCCATGAAAATGTTCAGACAAATCGCTTCGGTCACCGCGATGAACGTGCGCAGCCTGCCGCAACGTGCCAGTACCTCGCTGGTCATCGTGATCGGCATCGCTGGCGTCGTGGCGGTACTGATCTCAGTGCTCGCCATGGCAACCGGGATGATTGAGGCCATGCAGAACGCCGGCCGCAACGATCGAGCAATCGTTCTGCGCAACGGTGCGACGGCTGAGCTCTCCAGTGCTTTACCGCGCGACTCCGCAACGGTGATCTTCGATGCGCCCGGCGTGAAGCACGGCGCGGATGGCAAACCGATTGCCTCCGCCGAAGGAATGCGTATGGCGAATCTGCGTCGGAAAGAGGACAACGCGGAAGTCGGCGTCGCATTCCGAGGCGTCGGCCCTGCGATGTTGGAACTGCGCCCAGAAATCAAAATTGTTGCGGGCCGAATGTTTCAACCTGCCGTCAACGAACTCATCGTCGGCAAGGCGCTGCAATCGCAGTTCAAGGGCCTTGAGATCGGCGACAAGATAAAGACGAAGTCCGCGGTGTGGACCGTGGTGGGCGTGTTCACATCCGGCGGAGACTTCCACGAGTCCGAGTTGATGGCCGATATCGAAACGATGAATTCGGCGGATCAGCGAGGATTTCAGAGCGTCACCGTGCAGTTGGATTCGCCCGGTTCATTCGACGCATTCAAGAATGCTCTGACTACCAATCCGGCACTCGCGGTCGATGTCGAACGCGAACGCGACTTTTTCGCGCGACAGTCCGAGACCATCAGTAAGGTGATTTCGGTGGTCGCCTACGTGGTCGGCGGCATCATGGCGATCGGCGCAATTTTCAGCGCGCTGAACACTATGTATTCGGCGGTGAGTGCGCGCGTGCGCGAAATTGCGACCCTGCGTGCATTGGGTTTCGGCTCTACGGCGATGGTGATCTCGGTCTTAACCGAAGCGCTGTGCTTGTCGCTGATTGGCGGTGCGATCGGCGCGCTGCTCGCGTTCTTGTTCTTCAATGGCCATCAAGTCAGTACGTCCGCTGGCAGCCAAGGCACGCATCATTTGGTCTTCGATCTCACGGTGAGCTGGCAGCTCATCGTGCTCGGGATCGTCTGGAGCTGCGTGATCGGGTTGATTGGGGGACTGTTACCGGCTGTCCGCGCCGCACGTTTGCCGGTGGCGAAGGCGCTTGGCGCGGTTTGATTCGCGAGACGAAAAAAGGAGATTAAGAGGAACACAAGGAGCACAAAAAAGACACAAGGGTCACAAAAGAAAATCGTTTGTGCTCTTTGTTTTTCTATGTGCTCTCTGTGTTGCCTCTTCTTCAGGAATTACTTCAACGCCGCGGGACCCAGATAGTCGTCCTTGCCGACCTCGACTCCATTGTGACGTAGCAAGTTGTACGCCGTCGTCACATGGAAGAAGACGTTCGGAATGGCCCAGTGACGCAGGTACACCAGCCCGGTGAACGTATGCGATACGCGCGGCGTTTTGATTTCGACGACCCGGTCTTCGGAACCGATCATCTGCTCCGGTTTGATCGTTTCCACAAACGCGATCGTCTTGTCCACGCGCGCAATCAGTTCGGGCAGTGTCGTTTCGGTATCTTCGAACTTCGGAATGGGCACGTTCGCGAGTCGTGCCGCAGCGCCTTTCGCGGCGTCGGTCGCGATCTGCACCTGACGCGTCAGCGGGAACATGTCGGGGAACAGGCGGCTCGCAGCGAGCACGTTCGGGTCGAATTTCTTCGCTTCGGCGTGTGCCACGCCTTTTTGCAGAATTCCACGCAGATTCTTGAGCGTGTGCAGAAACATCGGAACGGAAGCTTCATACATCGAGATATTCATAAGACTGATTTCTTCTCCAGGATCAGTTACGCATAAAAGACACATTTACTTGGCCGGACCTGTTGCGAACACGTCCACTGCCAGCATGACGGTTCGGCCTTCGTTTGGCATCAGTGCGCCCACACCGACGACATGACGCGCGACTTCTTCGCCGCGATCGTTGCGAATCGACACGACCACCGAGTATTCCCAGGGATCGCCTGCTTCAGGATGCTTGAACGAGCCCTCGACCCGTAAGGGGGTGAGGGCCGGCTGCGCTCGCCGCTGAACGATCGCTTTCGGATCGAAGCGCAAGTGATGCTGGCATGCAGGACAAATACTCGCGCTTTCGAGGATCGTCGACTTGCAGTGCGGACAGATCCGCGTTTTGCCGGCCGACGACGCGCGTGGACTGCTCATGTGCCTGGCTTCGCGGGCGCCTTTTCATCCCAGCCGAATTCCGCGCGGCCGCGCATACGCGATCCGGCCGCGACCGTGAGTGACCCGGCTTTGAGGTCGCCGTTCAATACGCCGGTTTGGAGGAGCTCGACGCGTGAGGCCGCATCGATATTGCCTTCCAGTTCGCCGCCGATGATGACTGTCTGCGCGCGCACGCCGCCGGTGAGTTTCGCGCCGGACTCGATGGTCAGATTACCTTGGACGTGCACATCGCCTTTGAAATTACCGGCGATGCGGATGTGGCCCGCGCCTTCGATCTTGCCTTCGATAGTGAGCCCTGCGGCGAGGAGAGATTCCTTGGCGGAGTCTGCTCGAGCGGCAGGCGCCGCGGATTGACGAGCGGTTTCCAAGTTAGTGGGCGGAGTTGGCGCCGCCCGATCCGCAGGTGCTGGATCTGGAGTGTTCTGTTCGCGTCCGTACTGATCTCTGAAGAGGGCCATGCGAGTCTCCCGTGAAATGTGCGAGGCGGCGTAATTACACAGCCGCTACGGGAGTGTCAAACATTCCGACATTGCCGACAGGTCGTAAGGACCGAAAGGCGCAAGGCCCGATGTCAGTCTCGGGCCTTGCGGTAAAGGGTGAGTGGAGGGGTTTACTCGAACGCGTTTGCAAGCGTCAGTACGAGCGTGCCCACTAAGAACACGAATGCGATGACGATCATGGTTTACCTCCTTTGCTGCTCTGCATCATTTTGCGATGCAGCATAGCATTTTTGTGAACCTCGTCAATAGCTTGTAGCCTAACGGTTGCGCGCTGCGCGATCCCGTTTCGAGCTGCGGAATTGGGGAGGAGGAGCGTGGATCGGGGTTCGTGGGTCGGGGATCGTGCGTTCGTGGAGGGAAAACGGTCTGGCCGACCGCGGTCACCCAGCGTGTCTCTTTAATCCTAGGCGCTGCGCCAACGCCAAGACCTAAGAACAAGAGAATTTCGCCGCAGAGAACGCAAAAAAGAGAAATTAAGGATCCAGCGGATCGAATTTGAGCGTGGAGCTGCCTGACAGTGTCCTATTGCCGAATGTGACGAGTCGGCCGCAGGACACCATAGCCGCACACCGTTCACGCGCTGCGCGCCTTCACTCCATCACATCGTCAGCTCTTTTTTGCGCTCTGCGGCTAATTCGTCCTTCTTCTGCGAGCGTGGTTGAGGGAGGAATTTAGACAGGATTAACAAGATGAACAGGATGCTGAGGCAGAGACAGGCCTCTGAGGAGCGGCCGCTTCCCTTTGCCGTTTGGCAGTTCGGAGTTGGCGGTCAAGGTGGATTGACCGCGACTGAAAACGGTCGACCGACAACCCCGAACCGCAACGCCGAACGGTTCGCCCTATCCGCTAGTCACTAGTCACAAGTCACTAGCAGTCAGCAGCAACGGCTGATCCCGCTCCACTTGCGTTGCTGTTCCTTGAGATAGAAGTCGCGGCGGCTAAGCGGCACTTCTTGCGGGTGATGGGCTGCGTGATGAGAGAGATACCGGGTATACGCATCGATGCGAACGCATGCCCACATAGAGGCAAGTTGACGGCGCAACTGAGTGAGCGCTTGCATGGTCATTGCGCGACCGCCGGCTGCGAATCGGCAGGGACTTCTGAAGAAGGAAGCACGGGCCGTCCTTGGATGACCCGCCAACTCACTCGCAACATATCCGCGATGACGATCCAGAGAATGGCAGTGAGCATGACGGCGAGGCCTGCATCGAGCCTTTGATTGAAAATGAGCTGCGGTGCGACTGCGGCCTGCGCGGCGGGGAGCGTGCCCGCAGACAATTTCGACGCGAGCAATTCGGCAGCCGCCATGAATCCGACGCGCGGATCGGTCGAGAGCACTTTCTCCCACGTCGCACTCGTCGTGATCACCGCGATCCACGCGAGCGGAGCGGCCGTCACCCAGGCGTACCTGAGGCGTCTTTGCTTCACCAAGATCCCGGTTGCGACACACAGAGCGATGCCGGCGAGCAGTTGGTTCGAGATACCGAAGAGGGGCCACAAAATGTTGATGCCGCCGTTTGGATCGATGACGCCGATGTACAAGAAGTAACCCCAGCCGGCGACGATCAGCGCGCTGGTGAGTAGCACCGACGGATACCATGAGGTCCGTGCGATAGGTTTCCAGATGTGGCCGAGTGCATCCTGCAGCATGAAACGGCCCACGCGCGTGCCTGCGTCCAAGGTGGTCAGAATGAACACCGCCTCGAACATGATCGCAAAGTGGTACCAAATTGCGAGAAAGCCTTGGCCGAACGCATTCGAGAAAATGCTCGCCATGCCCACCGCTAACGAAGGCGCACCGCCGGTGCGTGCGAACAACGTGGTCTCGCCCATTTCCGTTGCGAGCGCGTGCATCTGATCGACCGAGACCGGGAAGCCCCAGCTGGTAATCGTGGCGACGGCCGCATCCGCTGTTGCACCGACGATTCCTGGACCGCTATTGATCGCGAAATACACACCGGGATCGAGCAGCGTCGCCGCAATCATCGCCATCAGCGCGACGACGGATTCGAGCATCATGCTGCCGTAGCCGATGAGCCGAACATCGCCCTCGTTGGCGATCAGCTTCGGTGTCGTGCCGCTTGAGACCAGCGCATGAAAGCCCGAGATGGCACCGCATGCGATGGTGATGAAAACGAACGGGAACAAGGATCCGCCGAAGATCGGGCCAGTGCCGTCGACGAATTGGGTGATCGCCGGCATGTGAATTTCTGGACGCAGCAACAGCACTGCCAGGGCGAGCAGCGCAATCGTGCCGAGCTTCAAGAAGGTCGAGAGGTAATCGCGCGGCGCGAGCAGCAGCCACACCGGCAGCACTGCCGCGATGAAACCATAGGCGATCACGAACGCGGCAAGCGGCTTACCGTCGAAATCGAAGAAGGTTCGTAACGTCTCGTTGCCGTTAATCGCACCGCCGCCCACGACGGCCAATAGCAGTAGAGCGAGGCCGATCAGCGATGCCTCGAGGACACGTCCAGGACGGATGTTGCGCAGATACAGGCCAATCAGCACCGCAATCGGAATCGTCGCAAACACCGTCGCGGTGGCCCATGGGCTGTGTTTCATCGCGTTCACCACGACGAGCCCCAGCACCGCAATCAGGATCAGCATGATCGTGAGCGTGCCGATGATCGCGGCGTAACCGCCAACGGGGCCCAACTCATCGCGCGCCATTTGTCCGAGGCTTCGGCCATTACGACGCGTGGAGACAAACAAAATGGTCATGTCCTGCACGCAGCCGCCCAGCACTGCGCCAACGAGAATCCAAATCGTCCCGGGCAGGTAGCCAAACTGCGCCGCAAGCGTGGGTCCGATCAGTGGGCCGGGTCCGGCAATCGCGGCGAAGTGATGGCCGAACACGATCCAGCGGTGGGTCGGCACGAAATCGTGGCCATCATTGATTCGTATGGCCGGTGTGGGACGAGCCGGATCGACGCACAGCACTCGAGCCGCCACCCATGCGCTGTAGAAGCGATATCCCAGCGCGTAGATGCAAGCGGCAGCGACGATGATCCAGGTCGCGTTGATCGTTTCACCGCGATGCAGTGCGATTCCCGCGATCGCGCAGCCGCCGATCAGGGCTACCAATGCCCAACCCAACTTTCGCATGGAGTCTCCGCAAAGCCCGGTTTACGGGTCGTTGAATGAAGCTGACGGAATATCGCCCCAGTCCGTGCAATACAAGTGCCCGTCGCGGAGCACCGTCTTCGCTACGGCGCCGTTCGGCAGCGTATGTGTCAGGGCAAACTTAGCAGGCACGTTCGGTGCCAGCATCGGGATCATCAATCCCAGCGTCGCGCTGTGGGAAACGATCACGACGATGCCGCTGTCATCCATATGCCGATTCATGATCTCGCGTACGAACGGCAGAAAGCGCCGCTGCAAATCCAAGAGGCTCTCGCCATCGCCGTTGTGCGCTTCGGTGTCCTTGTCCTCGAACCAGCGTTGCGTCAGTTCGGTGAAGATCGATTTGGAATCGGTCATACCCGGCGCAGTGTCCAGAGCGATCTCCAGGACCTGCGGCGCTAGCTTGATCGCCACGCCGGTGCGAAATGCAATCGCATCGCCCGTCTGGACCGCCCGCAACCGAGTGCTGGTGTAAACCTCGAGGATCGAATGACCGGCGAGCTGATCGGCCAGAGCATTGGCTTGCTGAATGCCGCGCTCGGTGAGCGGGTAGGAGACATTCTCGTCTGGCGCGGTATGAGAATAAGAATCGTCGTTGAGTTCGCTTTCGGCGTGCCGTACGAACCAGATCTGCAGCGGGCCGTGCAGGCTGTCCGCGTGCGCGCCTTGAACAAAACACACCGCGAGTACGATTCGCAGTGCGAGCCAAGCTTGATCAAACGCCTTGCGCCGACGATCAGTCATGGAACTCCCCTAGTGAGCGGCACGATGATAATCGCTCCAGAGCATTCGTTGTTGAGAGCGCATCGGTCGCGCAGCATCGCTACATTTGCCGCGTCCAGCAGAGTATGCTCGCGCGACGTTTTTGGTTGACGCTTCACGCCCGTTTACAACGAACATCCTTGAGGGAGATTGCGATGGCCGATAAGAGCGCTCGTGGACGATTTGTTTGGCACGATCTAGTCACATCAGATACCGCCGCTGCCCAATCCTTCTACACCAAGGTGCTCGGCTGGAAGACGCAGAGCTGGGAGCAAGACCCGAACTACTCGATGTTCGCAGCTGCAAGCGGTCCACTGGGCGGGACTGTCTCGGACCCATCCGGTCAGCCGCATTGGATTGGCTATCTCTCAGCCGACAACCTCCAGGCCACCATCGACCAGGCCACCGCAGCGGGTGCATCCGTCGTGAAGGAAGCGACGCCGGCAGGCACCGGCGAGTACGCGATCCTCAAAGATCCGCAGGGCGCGATTTTTGGCGTCTATGCGGGCGGTTCGCAGAGCAAAGATGCGCCAGCGAAGCGCGGTGAATTCTCTTGGCATGAACTTGCCACGTCCGACCCCAAAGCAGCGCTCGACTTCTACATCCAATTGTTCGGCTGGGAGCAGGTGGCTGCCCATGACATGGGTGAGATGGGCACGTACTACATCTTCGGTCGCGACGGCAAACAGGAAGGCGGCATCTATGCCCCACAGGGTGGGACGGCGCCCCACTGGCTGGGTTACGTGCGCGTGAAAGACGTCAATCAAATCGTGAAGAAGGTGAAGAGCGCCGGCGGCAAGGTTCTGAACGGACCGATGGAGGTGCCGGGCGGGGATTGGATCGTCCAGTTCGCGGATCCTCAAGGCGGGGCGTTGGCCGCTCACACGCTGGCAGCGGATCTGCAGGGCGCGAAAGAAGCGGCCGCTGCGTCCACGCAATCCGTCGCGACAGCAGAAGTCGAAGAACTGAGCAGCCCGATCGAGCCTGATGCATCGGAATCGGCGCCCAAGAAAAAGGCTCGGCCGGCGCGCAAGGTAGCGAAAAAATCGAGCACGAAGACTAAAGCTGCCAAAGCCAAGAAGAAGAGCAAGACGGCGAAGAAGTCGGCCAAGAAATCCGCCCAGAAATCGGCCCGGAAATCAGCTAAGACGGCGCGCAAGTCCAGCACGAAAAAAAGCGGCGCCAAACGCGCGGCCGGAAAGTCTGCGCGGGGTGCACGTAAATCGGCCAAGCGGCCCGCTGCTCGCAACGCTGCAAAGTCAGCGAAAAAATCAGCCAAGAAGTCGACGAAGAAGGCAGCAAAGAAGAAGTCACGTTCGCCGCGTAAGGCGAAGTGATAGCAGGCGCGTGGCGATTCGATGAGAATCGCCAGCGCTCAAACACAACGGCGAGGTTCGGTCCCGAGCCGAGGCCATCGATTCAATTGATGTGAGTTCAAGATGAAGACCATACGCGGCAAGTCCTTTACCGGTCAGCGAGTCGTACTCGACGGCAAATGCTTTATCGACTGCTATTTCAAGGATGTGAACTTAGTGCTCGAGGGAAGCGGCGTGTTCGAGATGCAAAACTGCAGAATCGAAGAGGACTGCCGTTTGGCGATCGAAGGGCCGGGCCAGATCCTGCTGCATTCGCTGAAGATGATGCTGTATTCGGGCGGATGGATGGAGCGCGTGGCGGACAACGTGCTGCACGCGGTTAGGCAACCGCCGAAAGCATTGCAGAAGAAGCAAGGCTGAAGCCCCGATCCACTCGCGAACCGCGACATTCGAAAAAAGAAGGCGGCTCGGAAGAGCCGCCTAGCATCGCTCCGGTTTTCCCTACGATCACCCCAACGCTATGGGGATTCGCGGGTGGTTTCTTATCGTCAACTTTGGTCGCGAGCCCGTGCGTGCTCGACGATGCGCGCAAGCGTGTAAAGCATCTCCAGCTTCGGAACGTTCACGGACAGGCGGCGCGCCGAGCGCACCACGTTGCCGAGAATGGCTTCGATTTCGGTAGGGCGGCCGGACTCCAGATCTAGTGCCATGCTTGTCCTATATGCAGGCATCGCTCGAGTCGTGCCTATCAGCTGGTCGATGAGGTTTGCCGGCAGGGAATGACCAGCAGATTCCGCGATCCTCAGCACTTCCTGCATCAAATCGCGCACGAGTTGTTCGCCCGCTGCATCGCCGAGGAGCGCTGCGGTATCTAAGCCCGTGCCCAGGATCGAAAGCGGGTTGAACGACGCATTCCACAGTGCCTTTTGCCAGCGTGCGGTCTGAACGTCCTCAACCAAGCGGCACTTCACGCCTCCTTGTTCGAACAGGGCTGCAAGCTTGCGTGCCGTTTCGCTAATCCCTCGCGGGTAGGTCCCGAGCGCGAGCGAACCCGCGGACTGATGGTGAATCTCGCCCGCTCCAGTGCGTGCCACCGCAATGAATGCGATGCAGCTCAGAAGCTCGTTGTTGGGGAATTGGTTCGCGACGTCCACTTCGATATCGAGGCCGTTCTGCAGCAGGACGAGGGTGGTTCGGGGTCCCACGGCAGGCCGAATCAGCGCTGCTCGGTCGACGTGCGGGAGCACTTTCGTGCTCAGGATTAAGTAATCGGGAGGTGAGGCGTCCTTTACGTCGCGAAAGGTGGCGGCCGGCCGGAAGGTGGCGGATCCCAGGATCGGGCTTTCAATGTGGAAACCGCTGTCGCGTACGGTCTCGTAGTCGGACCTGGCAACGACGGAAACGATCGCACCCTGGCGCGCCAGCACGGCGCCGAAAAACGCGCCGACGGCGCCCGCGCCGACAATCAAAATCTGTGGGGAGGCAGGGGACGTCATCCGTAACTCAAAAGGTTAGAGCTGGTATTCCGTTTACGAAGCTGTCGATCCTTCGCCAACCGCATCGAGGCTGTTGGATCGGGCCGGATGCTATCTAACGGGTCAGCGGAAGGCCATTGCAGGAACTACCGAGCGTGCACTGGCGCACATTTTTCCGTGAAGTTGCGGTCTAACGGGCACCCGTCTCGGGATACACTTGCGTCCATTCCAATCGCCCCTCGAGGATCTCATGTCAGTGACTGCCACCGCAGCCTCTGCCGCTGCGCCTGCTCGTCCGCTTCCGTCGCTCGCTCCCGCCGAACTGCGCGCCTTTCACCAGGACATCAAGAATCGCTACGACGCGTTCGCCAAGCGGGGGGTGAAGCTCAATCTCACGCGCGGTAAGCCGGCCAGCGAACAGCTCGATCTGAGTACGGACTTGCTGAGCCTGCCTGGTGCGAATGACTACAAATCGGGCGCAATCGACTGCCGCAACTACGGTGAACTCGCCGGATTGCCGGAGCTGCGCGCGCTGCTCGCGCCTGTCTTTGGCGTCACCGCAGATCGTCTGATCATTGGCGATAACGCGAGCCTATCGATCATGCACGACACGGTGGTCTATTCGCTCCTCAAAGGCACCTGCGACAGTGCGCAGCCCTGGAGTCGCGAGTCACGTATCGCATTTCTGTGCCCAGTGCCGGGTTACGACCGCCACTTCTCGATCTGCCAGGAGTTCGGCATCGAGATGATTCCCGTGCCGATGCTCGAAAACGGCCCGGATATGGATGTCGTTGAGCGGCTGGTTGCGAGCGATCCGCAGATCAAAGGCATGTGGTGCGTGCCGAAGTACAGCAATCCTTCCGGTGCGGTGTACGACAGCGCCACCATCGAGCGCTTGGCGAAAATGCCGACGGCGGCGAAAGACTTCCGCCTGTTTTGGGACAACGCGTACACCGTGCATCATCTGACGCCAGAGCGGATCGAGATCGCCAACATCGATGAGCTGTGCGCCAAGCATGGCAACCCGAACCGCGCGTTCATCTTCGGCTCAACTTCGAAGATCACCTTCGCCGGTGCAGGCGTCGCGATCTTCGCCAGTTCCAAAGAGAACGTTGCGTGGTATTTGAAGCGCATGGAGAAGCGCACCATCGGCGGCGACAAAGTGAATCAGCTGCGTCATTTGCGCTTCCTGCAAAAAATCGGCGGCATCGATGCGCTGATGGATAAGCATCGCGCCATCATGGAACCGAAGTTTTCGCAGGTGCTCAAGACGTTCGATCAATATCTCGCCGGTACTGGCGTGGCGGAATGGACGCAGCCCAAGGGCGGCTACTTCATTTCATTGGATGTGCTGCCTGGCTGTGCGGCAAAAGTGGTGCAGTTGGCGAAGGCGGCGGGTGTCGAACTCACGCCTGCAGGTGCTACGCATCCGTACGGAAAAGATCCGGAAGATCGCACGATTCGCATTGCGCCCAGCTTCCCGGATCGCGCCGAAGTGGGCCTCGCAGCCGAAGGTGTGGCGCTCTCGGTGTTGCTGGCCGCCACTGAGAAGCTGCTCGGATAAATCGTTACTGCTGCGCGTCCGGCTGAGCTTCCGGACGCGCAGCTGCAAATTCAGGCAGCGCTTCCAAATGCCCGCAGATCTGCACCAGCTTTCGATACGGTGCGAGATCCGTATGAAAGCGCAGGGCGTTGAACATTTGCGGTACTAGCAGCACATCCGCTAACGAAACACTGTCGCCAAAGCAGTAGCGGCCATCCGTCGAATACTTTTGGGCCCATTGTTCGAGGGCTCGGAATCCTTCCGCGATCCAATGGCGATACCAAGCGTTCACGCCCTCATCGTCCTGTTTGAACTCGCGCCGTAAATAATTCAGCACGCGCAGATTGTTGAGCGGATGAATGTCGCACGCGATTGCGAGCGCGATCGCACGCACTTGCGCCCGTCCAATCGGATCGCGAGGCAACAGCGGCGGAGTGGGATATTCCTCATCCAAATATTCGATGATGGCTAGCGACTGCGTCAGCACTGTGTCCTGCACGACCAGTGCGGGCACCAGCCCTTGCGCATTGATCGCTAGGTAATCGGCTTGGAGCTGTTCGCCCTTCGCCAGCGCTTTGGAAATCGAACGGTAATGAAGCCCCTTAATGTTCAGCGCGATGCGCACGCGATACGCAGCCGAACTGCGAAAGAACGTATAGAGCTGCAGTTCGCCTTCCATTAAACGATCTCCGCACCCAGTATGGTGACTACCGTATCCAAACCATCGATACCGCTGTCGATGCGATCGCCCGGCTTGAGCGGACCCACGCCCGAAGGGGTGCCGGTGAAAATGAGATCGCCTGCCGCGAGCTCAAAGTAGGTGGACAGTTCGGCGATGATTTCCGGCACGTTCCAGATCAGCTCGGACAAATCCCCTTGCTGACGCGGCTCGCCGTTGACGTTGAGCCAAATTCGACCATTCTCGAGCGGACCGGTTTTCTCGATCGGGTGGATATTTCCGACCACGGCGGAGCGATCGAAACCCTTTGCGGTATCCCATGGGCGGCTCTTGTCGCGAGCCTCGGATTGCAGATCGCGACGCGTCAGATCGTTGCCCACGGCATATCCGAAGACGTGCCGTTGTGCATCGTGCGCTTGGATGTTGCGTCCACCGCTCTGGAGCGCAGCGACCAGTTCCACTTCGTGATGCAAGTTGGATGTGCGTGAGGGAAATGGAATCGTCGCGTGATTCGGTACCACCGCATCAGCCGGTTTCATGAAGAAGAATGGCGGTTCGCGTTGATCGTGTCCCATTTCACGGGCGTGAGCGGCGTAGTTGCGACCGACGCAGTAGATCCGATGAACCGCAAATCGCTCCGCGCGTCCCACGATCTCGATGCTGGGAAAGGCGGCTGGTGCGAATAGATATGACATGGACGACCCACACGTAGCACGGAAGCGGGGCCGGCATTCTACTCGTAGCGCTGCGCCGAGGATGCCGCGGAGAGGCCTAGAAGAGATAGAACTGCGAAGCGTCCGCGCCGAGCGGCCAGCGTCCGCCGAGAAACAAGCGGAATTTGGCGGCAAAGAAATGATCCTCGCCTTCGCCCGCGAGGCGTGCCAACCCGTACTGATGCAATGCTTGCGATGCGCATCCCGCAGCGGCTGCGGGGATCGCTGGATCGCTCACCGCAGCCTTGCTACACGCAATGCTTGCGGGGCCGCGAAACAAATCGGCACTGCCTCGCATCAAGTTCGACAGGCGCAACAGTACGGTGTCGGGCGTGAGTTGATCCGATGCAACCTCGAACAGACGGCGCTCCTCGGCGCGTTCGTATTCCAAGCACGCGGCACACGTTGGGCCGGTCACGAGCGCGTGAGCTTGTTCCCAGGTGCGCACCAGGACAACTTCATCGGGCTTGCCGATCTTCAACAGATGATGGCGGCACTCTGCGCGCTCGCTCGCGGTAAGTTCGCGACCTACGGCCGAGAACCACACGTCCTTGGGAAGTGCGGGAATGATGTGGTCCGCTGGCAGCGTCCCGAAGGGAAGTTCTGATGCCGAGCGCATGGGCCGAGCTCATTGCCGTCAACGAGCGACACCATACGCATTTGAGCGCGCGATCCCAAGTACAAAAAAATAAGTATGCAAGCTGCGCCGCGACGCCGGAATTTCGCGGACGTATCGGACCGTTACGTGCGCGTACGGTGGCGCATCGCATAAGGCGCAGCGCAATGGGATGAATACAACGGCCGCCGCCGCAGCACGCGCGAGCTATTCGGCCGCGCAGACCAATTGATCGTGCAACCAGCGCTGCATGTAACTCGCAGCGCGCAATGGCACCTGATCGACCTCATGCCACTGGCAAAGCATCTCGCACGCATCGGCAAACGTGCCCTGTGCTCGCATGACATCGAGAACCGCAGCTTCATCCTCAGTCAACGATCGATACTGAGTCTTTAGCTCTTGGCGCCAGATGAGCCATGCGGTGCGCGGCTCGATACTAGGAATCGGTGCGGCTTGCTCTTCTGTGAACGCTTTGAACAACGCGACCGCATTGGAATGCGTATCGAGCCGCTGAATGGAAGGATGGAAATCTAAACGCAATTCCGACCACTGCTCGGGTTGGATGCGAGAGAGTGCGGATACATCCAATGGAACTGCATCGGATGCATCGAACGCGGAAGCGACGGCCCATTCCCATTGCGCAAGTTCGGCAAGCCATGGCTCATTCGCTCGATCGGTCTCGAGTAATCCGGCAAGCCGATCGCCGTACCAGCGAATGGAAGGATGTTGGGAGCGATGCGTTTCGATATATTTCAGTGCGAGCGTATCGAATTCTTGCTGGAGCATCTCCTTCAGTCGCGGATAGTTGCTCGCGAGTGCCTCGATCAAACGCAACCGATACGCCTCGGCGTAGATCGCGAGCCGTGCCGAAGCGCTCAACTCGGGCGTGTTGATGATCTGCGATTCCGCTCTGGCGTCGCCCGCGAGTACGAATGCTTGAAACGCGTGCTGCAGTTCCGCGAGCGCGCTCATGCCGCTTGTGCCGTGTGCGCAATTTGTCGCGCGCGATCGAGCTCTGCCAACAATTCCGGCAATTCTGGGATGTTATCGTCGCGCTCAATCATCGTGGGAACGGGGCCGAATAGCGCGAGTGCGTGTCCATAGAGATTCCACACGTCTTCGCACACCGGCTCATCGTGAGTGTCGATCAAATGGGTACCGAGATTGCGATGGCCTGCGAGGTGGAATTGGCGCACGCGGTGGCGAGGAATGCTGCGCAGATATTCGAGCGGATCGAACTTGTGATTGATGCCGCTGACATACACGTTGTTGATGTCCAACAGCAATTCGCAATCGGCGCGCTCGCAAATCTCGCGGATGAATTCCCATTCGGTCATATCGGATTGGGAGAAGCTTACGTAGCTCGAAACATTTTCGAGTACCAACCGACGTTGCAGTCGGTCTTGCACTTGCTGAATTCGCTCGGCCACATGGCGCACGCATTCTTCAGTGAAAGGCAGTGGCATCAAATCGTGCAGGTTGGTGCCCGCTATGCCGGTCCAGCACAAATGATCCGAAACCCACGCGGCCTGCGTGCGATCGGCAAGCAGCCGGACGCTGTGCAGATAATCGAGATTCAGCGGATCGGTGCTGCCAATCGATAGCGACACGCCATGCAGCACGACAGGGTAGTCGGCTCGCAGACGCTCTAGAAAATGCAGCGGTTTACCGCCGGGAACGAGGTAGTTGTCGGTCAACGCTTCGAGCCACGCGACGCTGCCTCGAAGCTCACCGAGCAGCGCTTCGTAGTGCTGCGGGCGAAGACCTAGGCCGAATCCTTCGATTCGGCTTGGCTGACTGGATGTGATGGAGGTCATGAAGTGAGGCGGCGCGCCCTTGAGAGTACGCCGCCCATGAGTTGCACTCGGTGCGGGCAGTTTAGGACTTCTGCTTCGCTTTCGCAGCGTCGCAGTCGGCCTTGCTGAGTTCGAGGAAGCCTTGGCCCTTGCACGAGTTCTGACCTTTGCAGGCGTGCGAGGCGGTCTTGCAGGCGGACGTGCCCTTGCACGAATTCACGCCTTCGCACTTCACCTTCGCTTCATCGGCACTGGCAGTGCTAATCGTCGCGGTCGCGAAGACCAACGCCGCGGCTGAAGCCAGTGCGAATCCAGAGAGTTTCTTCGTTGTCATGATGAGCTCCTAAAGTTTTGAGAGGCAGCGCGGTCTGTTGGGCTCCTGGAGCCGGCGACCGGGGATCTCGAAGCGATGCCGCGGGTACCGCGCGGAGCATGTATCGGTCCCGAAGGCATAGACCGGACGATTCCCGATTCTATTGCCAAAGCAACGCGAAATTGTTTCCAAAAAAAAAGGGCGGACCTTTCGGGCCGCCCTTTGTTTCGGATTGCAGCTGAAAGACTAGGTGGTCTTACGAACCTCGAGCGCGTCCTTCACCTGCTTTACGCCATCCACATCTTTTGCCAACTCAACTGCTCGGGTTCGGGCTTCGTCCGATTCCACGAACCCGCTCAGCTGCACGGTGCCTTTGAAGGTTTCCACGTTGATCTCGTGCGCCTTGGTCACAGGATCCTGGACCAACTTGGCTTTCACCTTCGCGGTGACGACACCGTCATCGATGGCCTGACCGGCGGATTGCTGCGTAGGCGTCGAGGTGCAGCCTGCAATAGCAGAGCCCAGTAGGGCCGCGAGCATCGCTGCCGCAACTTGGTGACGTAACATATTCAGCACTCCGAGACCGATAACCGGGGACCACCGGGTTCAAGGTGCGGCTAGATTAACCCGAACCGTCGCGGCGCGTCTCTGCGTCGCGCTTGGCGCGGTCAAGGTCCGCATCGGCGCGGTCTTTGCAGTCCTTCTGTGCGTCACCCTTCAGCGCTTCGCACTTCTCCATCGCAACCTTGTGATTGGCTTCTGCCTGAGCAACGGCGACCTTGTAGTCGCCCTTGGCTTGCGCCTGATTTACGTCCTTCGCGGCGTCCTGCATGTCTTCACGGTCGTTGTCCTGAGCAGCTTGGGCGACATCCTGCTGCTGATCTGCCACATTCTCCTGTGCGTCAGCCTGTGCGTCCGCAACATCCTTCTGGCCCTCAGCTTGCGCAGCGGTGACATCGTGCTGCACTTCCGCCGGCGATTCAGCCTTGTTGCAAGCAGCGAGCGCCAAGCCCGCTAGCGCAACCATCCAATAGGCATTGGTCTTCATAGCAATCTCCTCATGTTGTTACCAAAGCGACCTGTCTACAAAGCAACGGGCGCGTCGCCGTCGGGCTGCGCCTACGTGCAACCAAGTGCACGATTGCGGCTCGGAAACGTGTTGCGCTTTTGTAAGGTTCCGGCGCATCGCATTGCGCTGCAAACGTTTGCCGGACAACGGAACCTCGATTTGCGGCGTAGCGTTTACCTGATCCCTCACTGCGCCTCACTTGAATGGACGTACAAAGCGCGCCTGCAGCTGAACCCAGCGATTCCGCGCGTGGCATCGTCACCGATGTTCGGGTTCCGCTGCATGTCATTGCGGTCATCCTGGTGTCGATTGCACTGTTGATCGCGAACGCATGCCTGCTCATCGTGAATACGGGTCACACGATGGACACGAACGCGCACTACGCGCGCTCCTATGAGATCAAACGCTCGCTGAGTAGCTTCCAGGCGGTGATTGCCACTGCCGAGTCCGGGCAGCGTGGGTATCTTCTTACAGGCCAAACCGACTATCTCCAGCCGTACTACCGCGCGATGCGCAGCTGGCGCGCCGAGATCGATCGGTTGCGCAATCTCACAGCTGACAACCCACAGCGGCAAAAGGACTTAGTGGAACTCGAGCACTGGACGGCGGCCGCAATCAGCCGCCTCGAGCAGACCATTCAACAGACTCCGCAGCCGGGGCCGAGCGGCAGTCCGGATGTCGCGGGCACCGATCGTGCGACCGAGACCATGGATCGAGTGCGCGGCATCGTCGAAGGCATGCTTGCCGAGGAAGATGCCCGCATCGATGCGCTCGGTCGCGAAGTGCTCCGTGGTATGTGGGTCACCATCGGTGTCGCGCTGCTCACGACGATCGTGACGGTCGCAGTGTTGATCGGATTGAACAAGTTGCTGCAGCGCTACGTCTGGGCGCGTGCGAAGGCGGAGCGAGCGCTGCTCGAGGCCAACCAACATTTAAACCACCTGGTCGAACAGAGGACGATCGAGCTCACCGACTTGTCGCAACATCTCATTCGTGTGTCGGAAGAAGAAAAGGCCAGTCTCGCGCGCGAATTGCATGACACGTTGGGCAGCAACTTGACTGCGATCAACATGGATCTGAACTGGATCCAGCGGCGCATGCCCGAGCAAGCGCGCGAGGTGCGCGAGCGAATGCAACGCGTCCTGCAGCTGCTGGCGGAGACGGTGGAGCTCAAGCATGCCGTCATCGAAGGATTACGGCCCAGTCATCTCGACAACCTGGGCTTAGCCTTCGCGATGCGCTCGCACTGCCGCGAGTTCACGCGGCGCACCGGCTTGCCGTGCGATGTGGATGTTCAAGAAGACTTCGATGATTTGGATCCGGCAACCTCGATTGCGTTCTACCGAATCGCACAAGAAGCGCTCACGAACATCACGAAGCACGCCCATGCCACGCAAGTGCACATGACGTTAGTTCGTGAGGATCAAGGTGTTCGCTTCCGCATCGTGGATGACGGGCGGGGCGTTGCCGAAGGCGCATTGGCGAAGCCGAAATCGCACGGTGTCGTCGGCATGCGCGAGCGCATGCGGCAGCTCGGAGGGACGTTCTCGATCTCGCGAGGACCGAACGGCAAAGGCACGCTCATCGAGGCGTACGTGCCCCTCTCCGCTGTGGCAGCGCGCGCAGATGACTCAGTAGGAAAAATCCTACGACCGACCGGCTGACATCGTGCGCATCACGGTCCCGCGCTGATCGGGAGCCGTGCAGATAACTCCGATTGTTGCGCACTTGAGGGAACTTTCTCCTACGCCCAAGGAGTTGTTCCGTCGCCACGTAAAGTTGACCCGCAGGAGCGTTTTATGGAAAACCCACAGATGAGCGACAGCGCCCACACTTCAGAACTTCGCAGCTACGTCCCGCGAGGCACTTCGGATCTCACGGAAATCCATGCGTTGCGAATTCCGGTCGGTACAAACCTGGCCGACGTAGAGCGCTGGCTGATCTTCGCCACACTGAAGAAGTGCGGCGGAAACAAGACGCGCGCAGCAGCGTTACTGGGGGTCAGTCTCAAGACCCTGTACAACCGACTGAATGCGTATCGTGCACAGGGCGTGGCACTCGACGAAGGGATCCCGATCGACAACAGCATCGAGATCAATGGGCTGCATGGCGAGCTTTCCGAGGTATCCGTCTGATGTTAGACGTAAGAGAGAATGAGGGGCGTGAAACTATTCCCCCCACGCATACGCCAATACGCGTCCTCATTGTCGACGACCATGCCATCTTGCGCGCAGGAGTGCGCGAGATGCTCTCCGAAGAGGAGGATCTGCAAGTCGTCGGCGAAGCGGGTTCTGCCGAAGAAGCGGCACAACAGCTGCGCGATGGTTTGGAAGTCGACGTCGTCGTGCTCGACATCACCTTGCCCGGCCAAAGCGGCATCGATCTGCTGAAGCAATTGCGGCGCGATCGTCCCGAACTGGCGATCTTGGTTTTGAGCATGCATCCCGAACGCAGTTTCGCAGTGCGCTTGATGCGCGCCGGTGCGAACGGATACGTGCCGAAGATGATCGTACCCGAAGAACTCGTGAAGGCCGTGCGCGCAGTCGGCACCGGCCGTCGCTACATCACTCCGCTGGTGGCCGAGCTGCTGGCTTCGGAGTGTGCCGCTGATGAAGAAGGACCGTTGCATAACCGTCTTTCCGAGCGCGAGTTGCAGGTATTCACTCGCATCGCTCGCGGTGTCTCGCCTGCGGTCATGGCAAACGAACTCGGTTTGAGCGTGAAAACGGTCAGCACTTATCGCGCACGCATCCTCGAGAAGATGGGGATGCGCAGCAATGCCGAGATCGCCGCCTACGCCGTCCGCAACCAGCTAGTCGAGTAACGAATGGAGCCCGTGCTGTGCAGCGGGCCAATTCGCACCGACGCTGAACCTCTTATGGCTCGGCGAGAACTCACGGTTTACATCGTCGAAGATTCTCCGGCCGTACTGGAACGGTTAGAAGAAGCTGTCGGCGATATTCCGCATGCGCGAGTAGTCGGTCGCGCCGACGCTGTGCCGGATGCCTTCGAGGGCGTGAAGAGTTTTGCGCCTCGCGTGCTGATCCTGGACATCCAGCTCCGCGGCGGCAGTGGCTTCAAGTTATTGAAGCTGATGCGAGCGGCTGGATTGACGCCTGAGGTCGTGATCATCGTCACCAATCATCCGAGCGAAGATTATCGCGCTGCGAGCCGGGAATGCGGCGTGGATCATTTCTTCGATAAGGCATCGGAGTTTGAAAAGGTCAGGGAAGTGCTCCTGACCATGCAAAATTGACGTTAGTTGACCGTTTTGTCGTTGGAGCTGGGATCTATTTTCGTTTTGATGCGTTGCGTATATCGAACATTGCGCAATTCGTCGCATGGACCTCCCCAGGACGATGGGGGCACCCGCTGAGAACCCATCGGACACCGTGATGACGGTTGCGCACTTCAGGCCGCGCCATAAACGCGGCCTCTTTTTTGTCCAACGCTTTTGCAGTCCTATCGATGAAACCGGTTGATTGGATCGGATGGGCCGCATCCGCCATTTTGTTGGCCACGCTGATCCGACAGGTGTACACCCAATGGCGCGAGCATTCGACCAAGGGTGTGTCCCGATGGTTGTTCATCGGCCAACTGACGGCCTCCACCGGCTTTTTGATTTACAGCTTCCTGCTCGATAACTGGGTCTTCGTGTTCACGAATGCCGCCTTGTTAGTTACGGCGCTGGTTGGCCAATGGATCTACGCGCGCAACACAAAACTGAAGGGCGATAAGAAAGGCGAGCTCACCTGAGCCCGCCTTTATTGACCCGCAGATCGATTTTTTTAGCTCGACCGGTTATCGCGCTTGCTTGCACCTGGTGAGGTGCCGGGGCCGGAAGCAGACGCGCCCGTTTCATTCGGGCTCGGCCCTGTGGAAGAGGTCGACGTTGCTGCACTGCCGGTGTTCGCGCTGCTCGATCGGCCCGCCGCACTGGCGAGCTGCGAGGAGCCCGACTGAGCATCCGTACTGCTGCCGGAGTAGTCGTACCGCGAGCCGCTGTCTTGCGTATCGCTCTTCGATTGTACCGTGTTGCGGAAACCGGATTGCGAAGCGCCTGACTGCGAGCCCCAACGCGACTGCACGCGCAATTGATTGTCGATGTCCTTGGCACCGCAATGCTCCACTAAGTCTTCGACTTCGTACTTGGTCTGCCGATTGGGAACGCTGCCGGTCAGCTTGACGGTTTGCTCGTGCACCTCGACATCGATCTCACTTGCATCGATGCGTGGATCGTCCGTGAGACGCTCGCAGATCATTTCGCGCAAGCGTTCATCCGAACGTGCGTAGCCTTTTGGGCCACGGCCGCGGTGCGAGCCGCGCCATTCTTGCTGCCAAGCGCCGCCTCGATCGTCCTCGCCATAACTTCTGCCATAGCTCGATTGCGCGCCATATTCCGATCGTCCGTAGTTGGAATACTCGCCGGTCGTACCGCGCGAGTAGTCCGTGTCGGTGCCGCGGCGTGCACTCGATTCTGGTACCCAATCCGAGTTCGGCTCATCCCAGCTGCTTTGGCCTCCTGATGTCGTGCTTGGGCCGAACAATCCGTCCTCGCTAGCACGCGTACCGGCTCCAGAGCTGACGATGCCTGCATGGTTGCCCGTGCCGTAATAAGCAGGCGTGTCTAGATTGCTCCAACCGCGTGCGAAGTCGGCGCTGCCCATGTCATCGCTGCCGAACTCGCCATAGCCGCGCGTCTGCTGTCCTCTGAACTGACCGCGACTATAGTCACCGCCGTAGCGCCGATTGCGTTGCTCGTCGGACTCATAGCGTTCTTGGTCGCGGTTGTAGTCGCGATCTCGTGCGGACCATTGATCGCGGCCATATTGTGGTGCGCGATCCTGACTGCTCTGCCGCCAATAACTCTCATCGCGCTGATTGCGTGTATCGCGATTCCAATCGTCGCGACCTTCGCGTCGATAACCTTGCTCTTCGGAGTAGCCGCCCGTTGCATACGAACGATCGCCGCGAAAGGCGCGCTCGCGATTGCCACGATCGGGTGTATAGCGGCGTTCATCGCCGGAGCGAAACGGATCGCGATCGGGACCTGAGCGCATCGGTCGGCCGCCGCGCTCATGAGAGGAATTTCGATAATTTTGCGCCATGACACCTTCTCCGCTTTGACTGAGGCAGTACTCCCGCATAAGCGCGAGCGTGACGGCAGTGTTCCGATTGTGAATGCGACGTCACCGTGAAAAATCAGCGGATTCCTACAGTCCAGAGCGCCTCATCCTCAAGAACTTTACGAGGCACGCTGCGTTATGGACACGTTCTCAATCGTCGCGCAGAAATGGAGATGCACATGGCAAGTCAGCAGTCGCCCAGCAAGCCGCAGCCCGCGCAGAAGCAAGCGAGTCAACCGGGCGATCAAGCGAAGATGACGCCTGAGCCGATTTCCATTCGCGAGGACTATCGCGGCAGCGGCAAGCTCGAAGGCAGAGTGGCATTGATCTCCGGCGGCGACAGCGGCATCGGTCGTGCGGTGGCGTTGCACTTCGCACGCGAAGGCGCCGCGGTCGCGATCATCTACTTGGACGAAACCAAAGATGCCGAAGAGACTCAGCGACTAATCGAAAAGGAAAACGCGGAATGTTTGCTGCTGCAAGGCGATGTGACAAATCAGGAGTTTTGTGACGACGCCGTGAAGCGCACCGTCCAGAAGTTCGGCAGACTCGACATTCTGGTGAACAACGCCGCACAGCAATACCCAAAGCACGACGCGACGCAGATCTCCGAGGAGCAGCTCGAGAAAACCTTCCGCACGAATGTGTTCGGTTACATGTTCTTGGCGCAAGCTGCGGTCGAACACTTCGGCGATCACGGCTGCATCATCAACACGGGCTCGATCACCGGATCTCGCGGCAGCGCGCACTTGGTCGACTATTCGGCAACGAAGGGTGCGATCCAAGCGCTGACGTACTCGCTTGCGCAGCAACTCATCGAGAAGGGCATTCGCGTGAATGGCGTTGCGCCGGGTCCAGTCTGGACGCCGCTGATTCCAGCGACGTTCTCGAAAGAGGAAGTGGAAAAGTTCGGCACCAACACGCCGATGAAGCGTCCTGCGCAACCGTCCGAAATCGCTCCGGCTTATGTGTTCCTAGCGTCGGATGATGCGTCGTACATCAATGGCCAGTTCATTCATATCAATGGCGGCAGTTTGATGCACTGACCGGTGAGGACGGACGGTTGTCACGTATGACTCACCGTCAGGTAGGCCTGCGGCAAGAAGGCTGATCGCACTAGTGCTAATCAGCAGGCAGGCCTTTCGGCAGGTCAGAAGGCACTCCGGGGAAATTGGCCGCGCCATTTGAGACAGAACGGGCGATCGACGAAAGAGACCTAGGTAAGCTGCCAGTATGCGATTCCAGCGTTCTTTTTTGCGTTCTCAGCGGCTACTTTGTCCCATCCTATTTTTTTCCGGCGCGCGCTCGGCATCGAGCTCCACCGCAGTCTCGGCATGAGTCGTGCGGGCGCGGTCTTCCCATCGGACGATTACATAGCGGCCGGTGCGCAATTGCCACACATCGCCGCGGAGGCGTAGATCGCTATCTTTGAGCCGGACCGGATCGCCGACCTTGAGTTGATGAGAAGAATCGTCGCTCATGGAAGCACCCGTAGGGAATGCCGCCATGATCAGGCTCGCTGCACTGAACATGAAGTCTCGCGCATCGAGGATGCGGACCGTGTCACGCTAAGAAATGTCCAGCGAATCGTTGTCCGGGCAGAACGTGATCCCGCTCACGTTTGCGGCGCTACGACTCGGTCCACCACCGCATAAATTCTTCGAAGCTAATCGAGCCGTCGCCGTCGTCGTCAGTGGCTTCAAACGCAAGCAAGCATTCGTCCTCCGAAAGATCCGAGTCGAGCGATTGCAGTAGACGAGAGAACTCTTTCTGGACAATCCAGCCGTCGCCATCGCTGTCGCAACGATCGTAGTTTTGACGAAGCTCGGAGAGCTCATTCGTGGTCAAGTCCTTCATCTCACACCTCCCCAACTGGTGCACAAGTGCACACGTCCTCGCTACTGCGCGTTCGTAAACTTCTGAGCGAAGAAATCATGTCGATGCCAACGTGGCCGGGCGGTCGCATTCGCCACTGCGGCTGCAACTCGCAAATTGATCCGTGCCAGCGACGCGGCGCTTGGATAGTCGAGCGGCACCGAAATGTCATCGCTAGGTTGGTGATAGTGATCGCGCAGGAAGCTCTCTTGAAGCGCCTGCAAATCGACGTTGCGATCGCGCGCATGAATTCCGCAAATCACCACGAGCGAGGGAATACCTAAGCGGATGAATGAGTACTGGTCGCTACGGACGAAGCGAATCTCGTCGGGTGCCGGATCGTCGGTGAGCGAGTAACCCTCCGCCCCTGCGGCGTCTCTGATCAAGTTGCCGAGTGTCGAGTTGTCTGCACCCAGTGCAATGAGATCGGTGCTTGGCGCAAGCGGTAGAGGCATGTCGATGTTGAGCGCTGCGACGATTTTTTGTTTGCGTTGCTTCGCTTGTTGGGCCAGATAATCGGAGCCGAGCAAGCCTTTCTCTTCGGCAGTGACAGCCGCAAACAAAACCGAGCGTTTCAGTTTGGTGCCGCTGTGCTGCAGAGTACGTGCGATCTCGAGCAGAATCCCGACGCCGACGGCGTTGTCCTGTGCACCGTTGAAGGTAGCATCGCCGTTCACTGCTGAGCCGCGGCCCAACTGGTCCAAGTGGGCTGTGATGATCACGTATTCGTTTTTCAATGCAGAGTCGCTTCCCGGAATCATTGCGAGCACGTTCGTACTCTCGGTCCTACGCAAACCCGTCGTCGCCGACAATGTGAGCAGGCCCGGTAATTCGAATGCTTGCGACTCGCCGTTGTCGGCGGCCGTGGAGGCGGTTTCGAAAGACACCTGTGCGGATGCGAAGAGTTCCGCAGCCGCTTCGCGACTGAAGCGGAATCGCTGCTTCAATTGCGGGAACGATTCGTGCGGTTTGCCGTCTGCATCGAGCCAACGCATTTGCGGCTGCCAACTCATGGCGACGCGCTTGTCCCAGGGCACGTGTTTGGCATCTTCCGTCGAATCGACCAGGATTACCCCGACCGCTCCGTGTGCAACGAGTGTCGTCAGCTTTTGAGAGAGCGATGAGTAGAAGGCGCGCTGTTCGTTCGAAAATCGCGCCGGCGCACCCGTGAAGATGACGGCGATGCGCCCCTTCAAATCGAGCGTTGCGAAGTCGTTGTGATTGAGCTCGGGCGCGTCGATGCCGAACCCCGCGAATGCGAGCGGCGCAGTGAGCGTTGACGTCGCGGATTCGAAATCAGCCGAAGGAATGTAGTCCACGCCATATTCGAATGTCCGTGTGCGGTTCTTGATCACCCACTCGGCGGATGAGCCCGGCAATACAGCGGTCGCTTCCAGTAGCGGTACGCGCTGCAAATACGTGCCGTCATCGCCTGCGGGAGTCAGTCCTGCTTGTTTGAACTGTGCCTCGACGTAAGCAGCCGCGATGTCATAGCCGCGCGAGGCCGCGGCGCGCCCTTCGAGCAGATCGTCCGCTAAGAACTCGACATGTGCCCGAATCGCATCGGGCCGTACAGGAGGACTGCCGGAGTCCGCTGCATGAGCGGTCGTAAGGGCCAGAGCAGCAAACAGGGCAGCAAACAGGGCGGTAAATCGCATTGTGGTCATTATTTCTTGTCCCTGACGCCACACTACCGAAGTCGCATCAAACCGCAACCTTCGCGGCCATCGCGGTTCACCTCGAATTCAGTACGTGGCTACTAAGATCATCTGCAAAATCGGCTTTTGACCTTGAACCCAACCTGAGCTTCCATCATTTTGTAGCGAGCATGATGAGCCGCACGACCGCCCAGATCATCTTCTTCGCCTACTTCGGTTGGGGCGTTTTATTGCAAGGATGTTCATCGTTACCCCCGGTTCAACCTGCCGGATCCGCGCCTGTCGTTCAGTCATTTGCGCCGCGCTCGAACCCCGGGAATGAAATTGCGATGCGCGCGATTTCGCTGCTCGGCTCGCCGTATAAGTGGGGCGGCAGTGGCCCGCGGCAGTTCGATTGCAGCGGACTCGTGCGATTCGTGTTTGGAGAAATCGGCGTGGATGTGCCGCGCACTGCTGCCGAACAGTACTCAGCGGCTCGTCATGTGGACTTGGACGAGCTTGCGCCGGGCGATTTGTTGTTCTTTCGAATTTCCGGCCGGCGCGTGTCCCATGTTGCGATCTATGCCGGCGAAGGCCGCTTCATCCATGCGCCGCAAACCGGCCGCCCGGTCGAACTACGCACGCTGGATGATGAGTTCTATCGTCCTCGCCTCGTCGGCGCTGGACGGTTTCCCTGAGAAGCCGGACGCAACGGCCGGCTCAACTGATCAGCGCAACACTTTCTGCCAGCTTTTCTGCTGGCGTTTGGAACTGCAATGTCTCACGAGGTCGGCCGTTGAGTCGATGGGCAATGCGATCTAAATGAGCTTGT
>JAEWBG010000063.1 GCA_023391335.1 Pseudomonadota bacterium
CAAGCTCATTTAGATCGCATTGCCCATCGACTCAACGGCCGACCTCGTGAGACATTGCAGTTCCAAACGCCAGCAGAAAAGCTGGCAGAAAGTGTTGCGCTGATCAGTTGAGCCGGCCACACAAAGAGCACATAGACAAGCCCAAGATCACAAAGAACAGAATGGCCGCACAGAACGCAGAAATGAGTGTTGAGGTGATGGGGTGATGGGGTGATGGTGAGAGCGCTTCGCGCGTGAAGCGTGCAGGTGCCGACGAACTGAGCGATGTGGCCGAACTGGGGCTGTGGAAGGAACTCCGGACAAACAGGCGATGGCGAGTCAGCGGAGCGGGGAAGCGGTTCGGTTGCTGGACTTCAGCTTCCATTTTGCTGCTTGCCATCGGCAGTTCAAGCATCCCACCAAGGTTGGCCGAGTCACAATCGCGAGAAAGCCAAGCGATGATTTGGCTCCGGGCAGGCTCAGCAGTAGTCTCAAACGATCAGGAGTTAAGCGATAAGGTCAGGGCCCATGCGCTATGCAATCGTAATCGAGAATGCCGGTGGCAGTTACTCGGCCTACGTTCCGGATCTTCCGGGATGTGTGGCGACAGGTGCCACCGTAGAGCAGGCGGAGCAGGCAATTCGGCAAGCTATCGAGCTTCATCGTCAAGGCCTACGCGACGATGGATGTGAAATTCCGCAGCCATCTAGCAGAGTCGATTACATTGAGGTTCTACCTTCAGTTCACTTCCCAGCCTTTGGCGCGACGTTTCAGCTCAGAGCGGATAGCGCGGCTGATCGTGCATGAATCTTCGCCGTGTCGAACAGCGGGACAGCAGAATCTTGCTGATCGATCAGCATCGCGATCTCCGTGCATCCGAGAACGATCGCCTGAGCTCCGAGTGCAACCAGGTCTGCGATGATCGAGCGATATTCCTCTCGCGAACTCGATTCGATTCTGCCGACACAAAGTTCGTCGTAGATGATCCGATGTACGCGCTCGCGTTGTGCCTCATTCGGAATGAGCGCTTCGATTCCATGCCGCTGACGCAGCCGATCCTTGTAGAAGTCCTGCTCCATCGTGAAGCGGGTGCCGAGCAAACCAACGTTCGAAAATTGAGCTGCCTTTAACTCTTCGGCGAGGCAGTCGGCGATGTGCAGTATCGGCAGAGCAACGGCTCCTTCGATCGCGGGTACCACCTTGTGCATCGTGTTGGCGCCGATGACGAGAAAGTCAGCACCGGCTCTCTGCAACGATTGAGCTGCGTCTGCCAACAAGCGCCCCGCTGTGTCCCAATCACCCGATCGCTGCAAAGCCTCGATCTCATGAAAGTCGACGCTGTAAAGAACGATCTTGGCGGAGTGCAGTCCGCCTAGACGATCTCTGATCGTCTCGTTGATCTCGCGATAGTAAGGGATGGTCGATTCCCAACTCATTCCGCCGATGAGGCCGATGATTTTCATGCGTGCTCCGGGTCTATGTACCCATCATCCGGACGCGACGCGGGCGCCACAAGTGACAGCTGGTCGTTAAATACAGAGAACAGAGCAAGAATCTATTTGCCGCAGAGAACGCAAAAAAGAAGGTATGGGCGAGAAGTCGAGTCCGGCGCAACTCCTGCGTCCGAGCGTGTTCGAGCTGCGGCGATCAGTACATTGGGCGCGGTTGAATGCCATGTCATCTCGCACCCCGGACGCCGTGTTATCTACAGGTCGCGGCTAAACATGTTTATGCAACAGGCAGTTGTGAGTACAACGTGCGACATGTTATCTAGCGGGTCAAGTTTCATCTCGCATTCGCGTGTGTGTGAAAACAAGTTAGGCAATGAGCATGGCAGCTTCTGCGGAGGACACATGTCAAAGACGCCCGCCATTTATAGGAGCACGCATCGCATCAAGTTCTCCGACCTTGACCCCTATAAACACATGCGTACCGCGATGTACTCCGCTTACTACATCGATCATCGGATGAGTGCGCTGCGCGAACAGGCGGGGTGGGACTTAAAGACGCTTGAGCGTTTGCCTTTCATGGCATTCGTAAGGAGGCTGAATATTGAGTTCATACGGCCTGTTGTCGGAGATCAAGAGATATCCATCGCCTCGTTCGTTCGTGAGTTCAGTGGCCCCGACGCACATATCGAGTGCAGCATGTCGGACGACAGTGATAGGGTCATGTCTAAGTGCAACATGGTTGTGGCTTATGTCGATAAGAACACAAATAGATCGGCGGACTGGCCTGCCGACGTCATGGATCTATTCTTCGATAAATAGGCTCGGTGCGCCGCGTACAACCGTGGTAAACGCAAGGGTACGGAGATCCGACAAGGCAACGCACATGACCGAGCGCAGGGAGACGGCGGGTGCTTGGTAACGTGGTCGATAAACCTTTGCGGTCTTCTTCCAAGCGACAGAAAGCAACTAATGCAAGCGTCTTCGACGGTGGCTGGATGAATTCCACTAACGAGTTCGCCGAGCAGTACACGAAGAAGGAACGCCTGAGGTTCGTGTTGGTGGGGCTAATCGTCGGCAGCGCATTCATGTTGGGTTGGGAAGCGTGGGTGTTGCCTCGTTGGACGGAGTTTGTTCGAACGTCTCCCTGCCATGAGTTCGCTGGAGTCAGTGGCGTTACGTTGGTGTTCTACTCGCTTTTCGTGGGACTGCCGCTGTCATCAGCGTTACTGGTGGCCGCGGTGACGACACGGCGTGGGCTAAAAATCCTTCGCGATCGGCAGGATCCATACAGAGGCGAGAAGGTGCTGCGGCCCACGAGAATTAAGCGCGGACCAGCAGCTGTCAGATCGGGCTGGATCAACATAGTGGTGCCTTTCGTATTCGTGGCGATTGCTGGGTGGGGAGCGGCCGAAGCTCGAAAACTGTCCAGCGGCTTCGATGCGACCAAGTTCGACTATTCGCAGTGCAAAGACGACGCACTTCACTAGTCCGTATGAACTTCGCAATTGGAATTCTGTTGGCAATACTCGTCGGTGGGTCCGCCACTTGGATTGGTCTCGATCGCGACCGAGCGCTCTATCCGGTCGTGATGATCGTGATCGCGTCGTATTACGTGTTGTTCGCAGTGATGGGTGGCACATCTCAAGTGCTTCTTATTGAGCTGGCCATTGGGCTCGGATTTGTTGCTCTCGCGGTCATCGGATTCAAGTTGAGCTTGTGGCTAGTGGTTGTTGCGCTCGCTGCGCACGGAATATTGGATCTCGCACACCCGCACCTCTATGCGAATCCCGGCGCTCCGGTCTGGTGGCCCCAGTTCTGTATGGCCTACGACCTCGCGGCCGCGGCGTACTTGGCTTGGCTGCTGGCAAGCAACAGATTGAAGCCAAGTGCGCGTTGAACGGATCAAATCGGCTCGGCTTGAGTGGGTAAAAGCTCAGGTGCTCCCTTCCGATCTTCCTCGTTGAACGGGGGAAAGGGCCCGAGTGTCCCGCTCCGTGCGTCAGTCATATTTCCATTCAAGTGTCGGTCTACTTCCGTGCATCTATGTGTCTGCTCGACGCGGCAGCGTCATCATCAACGCACGAACCGACATGAATCCCTCCGAAGTTTTGATTCGAGACGCGCGTCGTGAGGACGTGACTGCAATCTCGGTTCTCATCGAGGAGTTCTCGCGCTACATGAGGGACTTGGGTGATGCGACTGAGCTCAAGCTGGATGCGGATGCATTGGCACGCGACGGTTTCGGTGAAACCCCCGCGTTCGGCGGCATTGTCGCGGAGTGTTCGGGAACGATTGTCGGATTCTTACTGCATCACCCGGGCTACGACACCGATGCAGCAGCGCGCTTGCTGTTCGTCGTTGACTTGTACGTTAAGAGCACGTTTAGAGGTCGCGGCATTGGAGTCGCGTTGATGGATGCGGCACGTGAAGTCGCGATGCAATCAGGTGCGAAGCAGCTTGTGTGGACGGTCGACAAACGAAACGTATCTGCACGAAATTTCTACGCGTCGTTGGGCGCGCGCTGTGTCCACGATCTGGACTTGATGTACATGGATGCCTAGTCTTCTCTCTGTTTGGTGGTCTATTTTTCAAAGCTCTGAACATGAGACGACAAGTGCTCTTCATCCAAGGTGGCGGCGCTGGCACCCACGACGAATGGGATAACAAACTCGTTGAGAGCCTGCAGCGCGAACTTGGCCCGGAATACGAAATCCGTTACCCGCGCATGCCCGACGAAGACGATCCGCACTACGCGAGTTGGAGGCCGACACTACAAGCCGAGCTTGCGAGCTTGAATGAAGGTGCAGTGCTGGTCGGGCACTCGATCGGCGGAACGATACTGGTTAACGTGGTCGCAGAAGCGGCTGCCACAGAGCGGTTCAGTGCGCTGATCTTGATTGCCGCACCGTTCGTGGGAGAAGGTGGTTGGCCGAGCGAGGAGTTTGGATCGCAGGAGAATCTCGGCGCGAAGCTTCCTGGAGATCTGCCCGTTCACATCTTTCACGGCCTCAACGATGAAACCGCGCCGCCATCCCATGCGGATCTCTATGGGCGTGTCATCCCGCAAGCGCGAGTTTATCGGGTCGCCGGCAGAGACCATCAGTTCAACAACGACATGAAAGAGATTGCGTCGGCTATTAAGGGCCTCTCGCAACAATCTGTGCGTTCTTAAAATGCGATTACTTATCCCGTTGATATTCGTTTGGAGCGCGCACGCAGTCGCACTGGATTGCGACGTTGCATCGGTTAAGCCGAATCAGAACGTCGTGATCTATTTGCATGGGGCGATTGTCACTGGTTCAGGTGGTCGGCCGATTAGTCCTGAGTACGGGCCCTACGAATATCGTCAAATCCTAGAGCGATTCCGAAATGACGGCTTTGCGGTGTTCAGCGAGATTCGAACCAACGATTCTAATCTGCAGGCGCATGCGGATGTCGTCGCTGAATGTGTGCGTTCGCTTGTTGTACACGGGGTCGCCGAACGGCGCATCACCGTGGTCGGTGCGTCACGCGGCGGCGTGATTTCAAGTTACGTATCTGCTGCACTGCCGATGCGCAACGTCAGCTACGTGATTATCTCCGGGCTTGGTGACCAAGAATCGCAAAGCGATCTAACTTTGCACGGTCGTGTCCTTTCTATTCACGATGCGAGCGACAAATTTCATATCGTGCCAGAGCACTACCAGCGGCAATCGGACGCGACTGAATTCAAGATCGTCGTAACGCACACGGGCTTAGGCCACGGGCTGCTCTTTACGCCGAATGACGCTTGGTATCTGCCCGCGAAGGAGTGGATCACGCGCCAGCGCCGGGTTGTGACGAGTGACGGGTGACGCGTGTGACGTGTGAGGTGTGATCCGAGCGGACTGCAGCTTCCCTCGCTTGCGGGAGAAGGCCGGGGCTCGAATGCCAGTACGCGCATCGACACCCTCTCCCTAACCTCCCCCATCGAGGCCCCATCGAGGGGGAGGGAACAAGAAAATGACTTCGTGCGAGATTCGGATGCCAGCGGCATGCCTTTGACTCTGTGCGGCGTCTGATATCTTTATTTTCGCCACGAATCTGTGGTCACGTGTCGCGAGTCAGAACGCAGTTGGTAGCGACGCTGAGCCACCCATCACACCTCACACGTGCAGCGGGCACATTCATCCGATCTCCGTGCTCTCCGTGGAGATACTGCTTTCGTCCTCTCCTCTTACACTGTGTTCCCAGTGGAGTTCTTTTATCTGCAGCGAAGCTAGAGAGCACAGGATGGCCACCCGCCTACGCGGGGGCGACGGATTTTTTGGCTCTGTGCGCTCAGTGGCCTGTGTGTGAGATTCTTATCTGTCTATCTGAAATCGAAATACTCGAACCTGAGATTGGACTCCGGCACGCTATGGGTGCGCATCGCATCACGAACGCAGCTCATGAGTCCGCGCGGCCCACAGAAGCTCACGCTCAAATCGTTGGGAGTTCCGCCTGCGATCGCCGCAAAGCGTTCTCTGAACATAGCGCTCGCGGGCCCGTCGGAGATCGCCACGAATTGGGCGCCGCGCTTTTGCGCAAGATCGTTCAACAGGTCGGCGCGCGGTAGCTCGCGTCCGGGCGTGAAGAAATAGAACAACACGACTCTCTCGAAATCTGTGGCCGAGGGATCCGTCAACCACGCGATGAATGGCGAGATACCCACACCGCCGGCGATCCAAGCTTCGCGCTTGGCTGCTGGAGGTCGTTGAAAACGACCGTGCGGAGCGTAGAGCTCGGCATACATTCCGACGGTGGTGGATTCGATCAGGCGATGAGTGTAGTCGCCCAGATCGCGAATGACGAAATGCACGTTCTCGCCTGATTCGCCGCTTGCGATCGTGAACGGATGCGGTTCGCGCAATCCATCTTCTCGCATCGCTATGAATCCGAATTGGCCAGCTTTGAAGCTGACTGGGCGTCGGACGGGAGCCAATTCCAACCGCAAACCAGACGCCGCCTTCTCGGCAATCACTACACGGTAAAGCCCATGATTGGCGAAAAAGCGATAGAGCAGCAGTTTGTACGCAGCCCCGGCGAGGCCGAGCGAGGCGATGACTGCGAGCCAAATGCCAGCGGGACTCGCGAGCGGTATCGGCGAGCGAATGCTCAGCCAGTGCAGCACAACAATGAGGAACAGTGGGCCAGAAAGCTTGTGCCACCATCGCCAAACGTTGTACGGGATTTTGCGGTTCAACGCTAAGATGACAATCGTCATCAGCGCGACGAAGCTCAGTTGTCGTACGAAGCGAGTTGCTGGGCGCGAAATCTCGAGAATCGATGCTGTGTGCCAGTCATGATGATCGGCACCGAAGACGAGATGGAACGAGGCGAGGATCAATGCCCACACGGCAAGCCATTTGTGGGTGAGGTACATACGGTCCAAGCCGCCGAAGACAGATTCGATCCAACTAAATCGAGTCGATAGAAGTGCAGCCGTTCCCATCATCGACAGAGCCGCGACGCCGGCACACAAGCTGAGCGCGCCGGGTGTCATCCATGTGTATGCTGGGACCGCAGCAAAGGCGACGCCTACACTCACAACGACAACAACACCGATTGCTTGCCAGGTACGCAATTGCATAACGTCACCGAAGTGCTTGGCGGCCTTCACTGTTTCACGAGACGAGTGCGCCAAGGATCGCTCGACAATCCCAATGAGTAAACAACGTTAAATGCGGCACGCTGCACCTCGTCTGCGCTCCATGGCAAGAATTTACACGCATGCACCGCCATTTTTGCGTCGCCGCTTCCTTATCGCCATCCTCTCGACGGCAGCGCTGGCGCATTTCAGTTTGTCTTGCGCCCAATCGTCTGAATCGCCGCGAGCTGGGCAGCACAAACTGTCAACCATCAGGCGCCTACTCGATGAGGAGTATGCAAAGGACGGCCGCGGCGGATTCGCGTTCGGTCTGGTCGAACGCGGCAAACTAACTTGGACGTACTGCGCGGGATTCGCCGCTGAAGACTCGAAGCGCAGTGCAACGGCTGACGACATTTACCCAATCGCATCCGCGACGAAGATGTTGACCGGGTTGATGCTCTTGCAGCTGGTCGAGCGCGGCAAAGTTCATTTGAGCGATCCGGTAGAAAAGTACGTGCCAGAGATTGGAAAGATGGCGAATCCATATCCTTGGGCTCCGCCGATTACGCTCATGCAATTGGCGACCATGACTGCCGGTCTTCAGGCTGGCGTGAGCATTCCTGAGGATGCGCGATCGGCCGTCAACGCGGCCCCGACGTGGGAGGAGAAATTCGCGCTCGTGATCCCGTCTTTGAAGTTTCAATACGAACCGGGAACGGCGAGGCACTACTCGAACGCCGGTTACGCGATCTTAGGTCTGGCGCTCAGCCGTGCTGCGAAGCGCGCTTATGAAGCGTACGTCACGGAAGAGATATTGAAGCCTTTGCAGATGAACGACTCCGCATTCTTCGTTCCATCTACCAAGGAGCAGCGCATCGTGTTCGGCTACGTCGTGAATGGATCGAAGATGAAACCGGCTCGAGCATTCAATGAGCCGAATATGATCCTGGAACCGGCAGCCGGGTTGCTCACCACAGTTGGCGATCTCGCCAAGCTCATGCAGTTTCAGCTAGCGGGCGGAGCCCCACGAGTCCTTTCAGATGAGATGCGAAAAGCGTCTTATCAGCTCCTCGTGGCCTCCGATGGAGACTTGAAGTACGGCGACGGTGTTGGATTCGCGGCGGTGAGAGATACCGGAAGTCACTTAACCGCACTAGGTCACGGCGGCGCCTTCCCCGATGGATTCGTCGCTTCCTATGAATTCGACCTGCCGTCTCAGACGGGCGTCATTCTGCTTGCAAACACCTATGGTGGCCGCGCGAACTACAAGCCGCTCATGCGCAAGATTTTGTTCTTGTTGAATCCGGCCAGCAGCGGTGGAACCGGGTTGCCCGCGCTCGAAGAGCATTGATCACGCGCGAGAGCGAGTCATCTCTTCGTCGCACCGTCGACCGCCAGCGATTCTCATAAGGCATTCCCTGATCCGGCAAGCATTGCCGAGATCCGCTGTTCACAATGGCTCGGGTTCTATTCAGTATGGGTTTCCCCGACCACCGTCGGATCAATTTGACTGTACGGCACCATGGAGTTCGGATCAGCACAGTTGCTCGACTTGCCTTGCGCGGATGACGCGAAGGTTGCTGTGCTCGAAAAGGAAGTCGCGCGCATCACCCGCCTTTACGCCGCGCTGAATCGAGTTCACCGAGCGACCACGCACGCTCCAAGCCGGCGCGAGCTGCTGCAAAGTATTTGCGAGGCATTGATCTCCACCGAGGAGTTCGGTGCCGCCTGGATCGGCTGGACTACCCCCGATACGGCGGCGTTGAGTCTGCAAGCGCAAATGGGCGATGTGGTTGTCGTTCGTAGCGCCGTGAGTTCGATTAAGAGCCTGCGTACCGGTGACGATCCTGCGAGCATCGCGTATCGCAAAGGCGAGCGCGTCATTGCCGAATGGAAGCTCGACATCACCGATCGCCGTGCCGACCAAACCGAGAGCAAAGACGTCGTGGCGGTGCTGCCGATTTTTCTCGATTCGCGCGTGCGTGGCGTGATGTGCGTTCACGCGAACTCGAAGGATGCCTTTCGCCAGCAAGCGCTGGAATTGTTGGATGCGGCTGTCGCGAATGTGTCGCTGGCGCTCGATGCGGCAGACCGTGAGGAAGCACGTCGCCGTGCCCAGCAGGTCCTCAGTAACGAAAAGAGTTTCTCCGACACGATGATCGAGAGCATGCCCGGCATCGTGTATCTCTACGACGTATCAGGCCACTTCTTGCGCTGGAATCGCAACTTCGAGGTCGTCTCTGGATACAGCGGCGAAGAGATCGCGCGAATGCATCCGTTGGACTTCTTCGCGGAGCACGATCAGGCCCTCCTAAAAGAGCGAATTGCCGAAGTATTCGCACACGGCGAATCGTCCGTCGAAGCGCCGTTCGTATCCAAAGACGGCGCGGCGAGGCCGCATTTCTTTACCGGCCGACGCGTGTTGTTCGAAGGACGTGAATGCCTGGTGGGGGTTGGCATCGATACTTCGGATCGCCTGCGAGCCGAGGAGCAGATGGCCGCAAGCGAGCGCAAGTATCGCGAACTCGTCGAACACGCCAACAGCATCATCTTGCGCTGGACAGTCGACGGGCACGTCACGTTCCTTAACGAGTTCGGACAGCGCTTCTTCGGCTACTCCGCCGATGAGATAGTCGGCAAACATGTGATGGATACCATCGTGCCCGCCACCGATAGCGGCGGACGCGATCTGCAGGGCTTGATGGAACAAGTTTGCGCATCTCCGGAGCAATTCGAGCAGAACACGAACGAAAACATGCGCCGCAATGGCGAGCGCGTTTGGGTTTCGTGGACGAATCGTTTGGAGTACGACGAGCAGGGAAATGTCGTCGAGATTCTCAGCGTGGGCACCGACATCACGGAGCGCAGGCGCGCTGAAGAGCGATTGCGCGAGAGCGAGGCCCATCTGATCGATGCGCAGCGCATCGCGAAAATCGGCAGCTGGCAGCTCGATCTGAGTTCGCGGCATTTGAAGTGGTCGGAGCAGGTTTGCGAGATCTTCGGGATCGATACGTCGAACGCCAGCGGTAGCTTCGATGCGTTCACGGCATTCGTGCACGCCGAGGATCGAAATCGATTGCGTGCGGTGCTGGAGAATGCGATCGCCGGGCGAGCACGCTTCGACATTCAGCATCGCATCGTGCTGCGCGATGGATGCGAAAAGGTCGTGCACGAATTGGGCGACGTCAAGCGCGGCGCCGACGGCAAACCCACCGTGCTGTCGGGCACGGTTCACGACATCACCGATCGCGTGCGGATCGAGGCGGAGCGCGAGCGGCGCTACCGGGCAGAGGAAGCGGATCGAATCAAGTCGGCGTTTTTGGCGACGATGTCGCACGAGCTTCGCACGCCCTTGAACTCGATCATCGGATTTACCGGTGTGTTGCTGCAAGGCTTGGCCGGTCCGTTGAATGGTGAGCAGAACAAGCAGCTCGACATGGTGAGAACGAGCGCGCGCCATCTGCTCGCGCTGGTCAACGACGTGCTCGATATTTCAAAGATCGAAGCCGGTCAACTCGAAGTGTCATGGGAGCCGTACGACGTACATCGTTCTCTGGAAAAGGTCGTGAATCTGATCAAGCCACAGGCGCACGCCAGGCAGCTTGAGATGCGCGCGAACGTGCCGGAGTCGCTCGGCAGGTTAGTGGGCGATGTGCGGCGATTCGAGCAGGTGCTCCTCAATCTGCTCAGCAATGCGATCAAATTCACCGAGCGCGGATCGATCGAACTGCGCGCCGAGCGAATCGAAAAGTTTAGGATGCGCGGTTCTGCGGTGGAGACTGCGGTAGTGCGCGTCAAGGTTGCGGATACGGGCGTGGGGATCAAGCCTGAGGATCTGCCGGTGTTGTTTCAACCGTTCCGTCAACTGGATTCCGGACTTGCTCGTAAGCATGAGGGAACCGGCTTGGGCTTGGCGATCTGCGCGCGATTGGTGGACTTGATGGGGGGAGAGATCAACGTGCAAAGCACGTGGGGCGAAGGCAGTACCTTCGAGGTGATTTTGCCGCTCGATGCGAGGGCGAACGCATGAGCGCGAGAATTCTCATCATCGAAGACAATCTGCAGAATTTGTATTTAGCGCGATTCTTGTTGGAACAAGCTGGCCACACGGTGCTACAAGCCGAAACCGGACCGCTAGGGCTCGAGATGGCGGCGCGCGAGCGGCCGGATTTGATCTTGCTAGATATCCAATTGCCCGGCATGGATGGGCACTCTGTAGCGCGTGCAATCAAGTCGGATGCCAAAATTCGCTCGATCCCTGTTGTAGCCGTGACCTCGTATGCGATGGCAGGAGATCGCGAAAAGTGTTTGGCCGCGGGTGCAGAAGGCTATATCGAAAAGCCGATCAATCCGGAAACTTTCGTCGCCGACGTCGAACAATTTCTGCGTTCTCCAGCTGAGGTTCTTCAAACATGAATCGCGTGCTGGTGGTCGATGATCATCCGGAGAATACGTATCTCCTGAGGGCGCTGCTTAGCGGGCACGGCTTCGAAGTGGAGGAAGCGGTGCACGGCGCCGATGCGCTTGCGAAAGCGCGTCGCGAACCGCCCGATATCATCGTCGCTGATTTGTTGATGCCGGTATTGGATGGCTATACGTTGCTGCGTCATTGGCGCGCGGACGAGCAGCTCAGACACATTCCCTTCATTGTTTATACCGCGACCTATACCGAACCCCGAGATGAGCGACTGGCACTCGCGCTGGGTGCAGATGCATTTCTGATCAAGCCGACCGAACCCGATGTGTTGCTCAGTGAGATCAATCGCGTGCTTGCTAAAGGCGTGCAAGCGCGGACACCAGGGAATTCCGCCTCGACAGAAGAGGCGGTATTGCTCAAGGAGTACAACGAGATCCTAATTCGCAAGCTCGAGCAAAAAGTGATGGAGCTTGAGCACGCGAATCGCGACTTGAAGGACGAGATCGGTCAGCGCGAACGGGCGTCACTCGCTTTGAAGAGTAGCGAGGAGCGCTATCGCAATCTCTTCGAATCCATCGTCGATCCCCTGTTCGTCTATGACACGCAGACGTTGCGTTACTTGATGGTGAATAGCGCAGCAATCGAGAAGTATGGTTACAGCCGCGAAGAATTCCTGGCGATGACGGTAATGGACATCCGTCCGCCGCAAGATGTACCCAAGCTCAAGGAGTTACTGGCGCGAAGCCAAGGCGCCCCGGAGCACCGCGGCATCTGGCGGCATCGGAAGAAAAACGGCGAAATCATCGACGTGCAGATTTCGACGCTCCCATTGCCGTTCGAAGGTCAGATCGCCGGATTGATCGAAGCGCGCGACATCACCGAACAGCGTCGGGCGGAAGCAGATGCGGCGCGCATGGGACGGTTATTGCGCGGTGTAGTCGAGGGCACCTCCGATGCCGTGTTCGTCAAGGATGTGAATGGCACGTATCTGCTCTGTAACGAAGCGGTGGGCCGATTCCTGGGCAAGCCGATCTCGGAAATTGTGGGTAAGAAGGATTCCGATCTATTCGGGGCGGCGGACGCAAGGCTCATTGCAGAGAACGATCGTCTCACGATGGAATCGAATCGAGCCGTGACCACGGAAGAGATACTCATGACGGGCAACGTCGAACGCGTGTTCAACGTCATGAAGGCGCCATATCGCGACGAGAATGGCGAAGTGGTCGGCGTCATCGGCGTCTCACGCGACATCACGCGCAGCAAGCAATTGGAAGAACAATTGCGTCAGGCGCAAAAGATGGAAGCAATCGGCCGCTTGGCGGGCGGTGTGGCGCACGACTTCAACAACCTGCTGACGATCATTTCGAGCTGCAGCGAGCTATTGATCGAACATCCTGATGCAGGTACGCAAGTACGCGAACTCGCGCAGACGATTGCGGGAGCGGGTGAGCGTGCATCGGCGCTGACCAAACAATTGCTCGGATTCAGCCGGCAAAGCATGTTGCAGCCTGAAGTGCTCGATCTGAATCAAGTCGTGATGCAAACCGAGAAGCTCCTGAGTCGAGCTATGGGCGAGCATATCGAACTGATTACGCGCCTCTCGCCGGACATCGAGCACGTTAGAGTCGACCCGACGCAATTGGATCAGATCCTCATCAATCTCGCCGTGAATGCACGTGATGCGATGCCGAAGGGAGGCACACTCACGATCGAAACCAAGAGCACTGTATTCAGCGATGACTACGAAGTTGCACACCTGGACGCCAAGGCGGGCCGCTACGTGATGTTGGCGATTACGGATAGCGGAACGGGCATGACGCCGGAAGTGAAAGCACGCGTCTTCGAGCCGTTCTTCACGACGAAGCCGAAAGGGCAGGGAACCGGACTAGGTATGGCGATGGTGCTCGGCATTGTGCAGCAGAGCGGCGGATGGATTCATGTGTACAGCGAACCTGGGATCGGCACTTCTATCAAGATCTATCTACCAGCCGTCAATGCGGCGGTGACTCCGCGTCGCGCGGCGGCGCCGCAGAGAACCTACGGGGGCAGTGAGACGGTGCTACTCGTCGAGGACGACGAAGGCGTTCGTGAAGTTGCGATGGCAAGTCTGCAGTTGCACGGTTATCGAGTTATCTGCGCTAGCGATGGAGCCGAAGCGATCGCGATGGCAAATCAGAAGGGAAAAATCGATTTGCTGTTGACGGATGTGGTGATGCCCAGGATGAGCGGTTCGGAGTTGGCTCGCGATTTGCGCGCGCAGTTGCCTGAGTTGAAAGTGCTCTTCATGAGTGGCTACACCGAAGATTCCGTCGTACGGCAGGGACTCCTGGAGGCCTCAGTGGCTTTCATTCAGAAACCGTACACACCCGTTTCGCTCGCGCGCAAAGTGCGTGAGGTTCTAGACCAGCCCGTTCAGCAAGGGAGCGAGAAACCCCAAGCGTCGGTTGCGAATTGATGTCTTTCTCAAGACGAAGACGTAACACAAAGATGCATAAAAGGAACACAAAGCGCACAAAAATGAATGAGGTTTGGAAGACGACGTGGATCGTGGCTGGCAAAAGGTTCGATGAGCCCGAGTGAACTCTTATTCGTGATCCTTGTTTTTCTATGTGATCTTTGTGTTACGTCTTCTCTCAGGGGCGGCCGAAACGCAAAGCACACAAGATTGAGCATCATGCGCCCACACTTCACGCGTATAACGCTTTCACCTCATCACTTCATCACCCGTCTTCTGCCGCATGATTGCCTTGCGAACCTCAGCAAGCGGTGCCGAATCGTCAAACGTGATCTCCTTACCTGAGACGTGAATGCCGAGTTCTCGCCACAGTGCATTGAGGTCGATGTTGCCGGGATCGTCCTTGTAACGATCATGCAGTTGCTCGAGCACATTCACGCCGACCGCTTCATCGCCAACTTTCAGCGCCCGTTCGAGCGGCCAATCAGCCGTGGTTACACCGCCTGCGTTCACGATCGCTCGCAGGGCATCTTGCAAGCCCGCACGGTTGTCGGTGCGTTTGCGGATTTCCACATCGGCGAGCAAGCAGAACAGCGCGCCACCCCAGTACGTGCGACCCCAGGTGTGGGTGCGATCCAAACCGCGATCGCCGTCTTTGGGCAAGCCTTGCGGCATTTGTTCAACGAGTTCACGCCAAACATTTTTTGCGTGCCGTGCTCCCGCTTGCACACGAGCCACGCTTTCGATGTACGTCGATAAGCCTTCCTGTATCCAGACGTGCTCATCCTCGACCTGGGGAAACGCAAAGTGAATCATTTCGTGGATCAGCACCCAGTCATCTGTGAGCTGCTGATCCGTGGTCGCGCTGCCGACTAGAACGCGAGTCGCGGCGCCTCGATACCCGAACGACTGGCCGGTACGAACGCCGGAGCCCTTCACCGGCACCACGAGAATCCGGGCCGAGGAAACCGGAAACTTGCCGTAGTACGCGCCCACGATCCGCGCACTGTTTTCAATCCACCGCAGCAAGCGATCACGTCCGATATCGATCGTGCCGGGCGCGAAGCCGACCGTGAGCTCCGCATTCAACACCTTCACGTGCTCGTGCGGCAGTCGATCGAAGGCGTCGTAGGGCATGTGTTCCGTCATGTACGGAGCTAGATCTGCGGGCCGCGTATCGTTTGCCACGACGCCCATTGCAGTCATTAAGAGCCCAAGAAGTAATGTACGTAACTGTTGCATGTCGGCTCTCTTTAAAAGTCGATGGCTCTACCGGAGAATGCCGGGACTTTCGCTCTACCGCCGTCGCGCCCATGAACGATTCCCTCATCAAAGATGTCTCCGATACCGCGTTCTGGATTGCGCACTACCGCGCAGAGGAGACCGCACGCAAAGACGGATTATTTCGAGATCCTTTCGCGGCGAGACTGGCAGGGGAACATGGGGCGCAGATTGCGGCAACCATGCCGCGCTCGGAGATGATTGCGTGGACTGTCGTCCTGCGTACCAAAATCATCGATGACTATATTCTCAATGCGATTCAATCGGGCGTAGACACAATTCTTTGCTTAGGCGCTGGGCTGGATGCGCGCCCGTATCGGATGGAGTTGCCAGCCGATCTGCATTGGATCGAGGCCGACTATCCGAAAGTCATCGACTATAAAGAAGAGCGTCTGAGTTCGGACACCCCGCACTGCCGTTTGGAACGCGTGAAGATCGATCTTGCCGACGTTACCGCGCGTCGCGAGTTCTTGTCGAAGGTCGATACTGCTGCAAAGAAGTGCTTGGTGCTGACGGAGGGCGTCATCCCCTATTTGACCGAAGAGCAGGTCGCTTCGTTAGCGGACGACCTGCACGCGATGCAACACACGCAATATTGGATCGCGGAGTATTTTTCCCCGTTGATGCAAGCCATGCGTCGTCGTTGGAAGACCGGAATGATGCGTAACGCGCCGTTCCGTTTTGAGCCGCAGGAGTGGTTCAGCTTCTTCCGCAAACACGGATGGGGGCCGAAGGAAATCCGCTATTTCGCGCAAGAAGGGCAGCGCTATCGGCGCTGGCCCGCGAGCTCTTGGCCGCGTCGATTGGTGTGGATCGTGATGGGCGCACTCGCCTCAAGGGAGCGCCGCGAAGCGATGCAGAAGATGGCCGGCTATCTCCTGATGGAAAGAATCTAGTCAGTGTTGACCGCTCGCAAAACTGCCGTCTATATTCCAGCCATGCTTAGAATCGTCACCACTCAACGCCAACAACAAAACCGCAATCAAGCGGCGGCGGGTGCGTGCGCGTGTTCGAAGATTTGGTCTTGATCCCACATCGATAGAACCTATCTGCAAACCCCCGCCGTTCGGCGGGGCTGTTGAGCTTCGCCGCGGTCAACCTGAGGAGCTCGACATGAACTACTTCAAATCCGATTCAGACATCGCCCGTATTGGCGAAGGCGTCGCCTATTGCACGTTGCCGAAGTCAGAGTGGACGCATGCAGCGCATTTCGCGGCAGCATTCTGGCTGCTCAGCACTCCGGATCGGGATGCGTTTGGCGAGATGCCTGCGCTGATTCGTGCGTACAACGAATCGACCGGTGTTGCGAACACCGATTCGAGCGGGTATCACGAAACCATCACGCTGGCGTCGCTGCGAGCCGCGCGTGCGTGGTTAGCACAGAGCCCGGCTGGCACTCTCTGCGATCGCTTGAATGAGTTCCTTGCATCGGAATACGGTCGCTCGGATTGGCTGCTTGCGTATTGGTCGCGCGCGCTTCTGTTCTCGGTTGAGGCGCGCAGAGCGTGGGTGGAACCTGACATCGTTAGGTTGCCGTTTTGACGCGAGTCGGATCCTGTTCGTGTCTCGACGCGTTGCGATCCAGTAGTTTTGGAGGGTTCGCATGGCGACGAAGGCAAAGGTGGCGAAAAAACGCGCCAAGAAATCGGCGAAGCGAGCCGGACGCAAATGGTCCTCGCGTGTCACCCAAACGAGCGATGCGCTGACACTCGACCAGGGCGTCTTCACTCGTAGCGATCCGAAATCGATTGCGCGATCGCTGAAGCGATCCGCGGATAAGAGTAAGCGTCGTAAGGCGACACCCTTCCAATCGGCAATGTCGATGTTGAATTTCTATATCAACAGGGCCGGCAAGGATCTGAGCGTCGGGCACAGACGGACGCTCGAGCGCGCCAAGGAAGAGTTGCGTGTGCTCTACGGACGTGAGAAGAAGGCCGCTGGTGCCAAGCGAAAAGCTTGAGTGTTTCGATTCGGCGTTCTTGCCAGGTGAGAGTCAGTGCTCGCAGTCGTTAGATTGTCCGTAGTTCTTCTAGTCGCGGTTGTCGCGAGCGCGTGCGCCAGCAAACCGGCTGGGAGCGACGGCACTCGTGCAGCGAAGAGTCGTTGCTTCGACGTCAATCAGGTCCGGGACCGCTTCGTTCTAAACGAAAGAAGGATGGTGGTCTGGACGCGCACGACGCCTTATCTGATTTTGCTGGGGCGTCCCATTCCGGAGCTTGCGCAAGGACACAACAGCATCAGCTTGATTGACGGCAATCACGACGGGCAGATCTGCGAGAATTTGAACGACGGAGTCTATCTCGAAGACACCTTGCTGCCGAAGGCGACGAATATCGTGGCGCTGATCCAGCTCAGCGATGCGCAACTGAAGAGCCTGGAGCACACATATAAGAAGTCCCTGCAGCGTCGGCCGCGCGGCTTGTGGAAGCGCAAGCAGCCCGAATCTCCCGATGAAGCGACTTCGCGATAAGAGGGAGTGCATTGAGCTAAAGATCCGTCGTACCCGCGTAAGCGGCCATCTGCTGATGCTCCGCTGGGATGCAACTAACTCCACGGGGACACGGGGTCCATAGGGTTTAAAAAGAGAAAGAAGACAATTTCCACAAGAACACGAAAGGACACGGAGTTCTCGTGAGGTGCACCCTTTCACGCGCAACGCGCTTTCACTTCATCACTGCTTTCTACGCTATTTGTGTTGCGTCCGGATTCTGGCTCCGGTTCTGACCCGTAACCACTAACTCGTGACGATCTTGCCCGTCACCCGTCACTTGCCATCAGTGCCGCGCAGGGATGTATCACCCTGAGACGTGCATCCCAGTCGGCTTGCCATGCCTCAGCAGAGAATCGGCGCGTTCACGGTGACACTATGAAGCTCAAAGAACGACTCTCGCTGCCCATTGTCTTTCTCGTGCTCAGCAACCTCGTACCCGTGGTGGGCGTGGTGCTGTGGCATTGGGACGTCGCCGCTATTCTCATTCTCTATTGGTCCGAGAATCTGATCATCGGCGCCTCCACTGTAATCAAGGTGATTGCGCGTTCCCCGATCGGCGGCCCGTTCAGCTCGTTGTTCTTCGTGCTTCACTACGGCGGATTCTGTGCGGTCCACGGAATGATGCTGTTAGCGTTTTTGCTGCACGTGAAAGACCCATTCGGTAAGCTCACTTGGCCCCTTTGGTTCGCATTCCTACAGCTTCTGTTGAACGTAATGCGGCAGGTGTTCGAACTCGCGCCGCGCGAATGGATCTACGCCTTCCTATCGCTCTGCGTCAGCCATGCCGTCTCTTTGATCTATCACTTCTTCATCAAAGGCGAGCGCGAGCGTGTCACCGGCCAACAACTCATGGCGGCACCATACTCGCGCATCCTGGTTCTGCATCTCGCGGTGCTTTTTGGCGGATGGGGCGTTATGGCGCTGAATTCGCCCATGCCGCTCTTGATCGTGCTCATCGTCGGGAAAATAGTGTTGGATCTTTCAGCGCACATCAAAGAACATCGCACGTCCGCGAAAGGGAACGAGGCGAAATCTACTTCGATCGAGCCTCGCATCTCCGCTGCCCAATAAAAACTCGCAGGTTTGTCGGATCGCTTCGCATTCGGCCGTCTTGCATTCGATGACTCATTCTGCGGCGAACGCAATGCGCTCCAAATCCCAAAACTTCTTGCTGGTGTTGACGTTAGGCGTACTGAATGCGCTCACGCCGTTTACGATCGATCTGTATCTGCCCGCATTCCCGCAAATCGCGCACGAGCTGCACACCACTGCTGCTCGGATGTCGCTGACCGTCTCGCTGTATTTTGTCGGCTTCGCCTTAGGCCAAGTTCTCTACGGACCGCTCCTCGATCGCTATGGACGCAAGCCGCCGATTTACGTGGGCTTGGCAGTCTATGTTCTAGCAAGCATCGGATGCATGACGGCCCAGTCGTTCGAGACGCTCGTGTTCTTTCGATTCATCTCCGCCTTGGGTGGTTGCGCCGCGTCCGTCGGTGCGATGAGCATGGTTCGGGACAATTTCCCTCCGCAGGACGCAGCCAAGATCTTCTCGTTCTTGATGCTGGTACTGAGCGCGTCGCCGCTGTTTGCTCCCAGCATCGGAAGTTTGCTGGCCGCGCAGTGGGGTTGGCGGATGTTGTTTGGTGTGCTTTCGGGCCTCGCCGTCATCGATGTCATTCTGGTCGCCTGGTTCTTGCCGCGCAGTTACGAACCCGATCATTCGGTGCACTTGCGAATTGGACCGATCGTGCGGACGTTCATGGACGTGCTGAAACAGCCGCCATTCCGCGCTTACACCTTGGCTGGCTCGTTATCGTTTGCCGGGCTGTTCGTGTTCGTTGCCGGATCGCCGGCGCTGTTCATGGAGTCGTATGGTGTAACCGCAAACGGATTCGGTGCGATCTTCGCGATTCTTGCAGGCGGCATGATCGGTGGCGGGCAGTTGAATCATCTGTTGCTTCGCTACGCGAGCGGTGCGTTGGTCTTTCGGCGTGCGCTGTTCGTTCAAGTCATCGTGGGTGCGGTCTTCATGGTCGGAACGCTGGCCGGCGGGTTCGGCCTATTCGGTACCGTCGCCGTGCTGTTCTGCTTCCTGGTGTGTGCCGGCATTACGTATCCAAATGCCGCTGGATTGGCGTTGGAGCCATTCTCGAAAAACATCGGCAGCGCATCTGCGCTACTAGGGTTGCTACAGCTCGGACTGGGTGCCGTTGCAGCGGCGTTGCTTGGCCTGATCGATCAGAAGGGCGCGTTGCCGATGGCGTTCGTGATGTCCATCTGCACCGCTATAGGCCTGGCGATTCTGATCACGTACCTGCGCGCGTCCAATTCATCACGCGATCAACGCGAAGAACTCATTGCGGTGGATGACTAGTTAATAGTCAACGCGGAGTCTGGACGCGACGCGAAGATAAGAAATGATTAGCCGCAGAGAACGCAAAAAAGAAATTTTTGCATGTGGATGCTGATTTTGCTAGCTGGGAAGTTGGTGGCGTTGACTGTGGCCCCAAAATCAGAACGGACAATCTACGGGGAACGCTGGCAAGAAGAGAGGAGTGTCTCCACAGAAGGCGCGAACAACACGGCGTACGATGAAAATGCGCGCTGCGCGTGTGCGAAGCGTGATTTGCATGGAAGCGTCGCTCGTAACATCTGACTCGTCACCCGTCACCCGTCACCCGTCACTAGGACGACGTTCGCGATCCTTCTTGCCTCCGTGCTCTCCGTGTCCTCCGTGGAGCTTTCCTTCTCTTATGCCTTGAAGAAACTATCGTCGACCGGCTTATGCAACAGGATCTCTTCACGCGTGAGGCCTTGCAGCTCATGTGGGAACACGAGCCAGTGATCAGTCGAGCGTACGAAGAAATCCGGTTTCAGCGAGCTCACATTGCGAGTCGGTTTGTAGTACACGGTTCCGATGCGAATGTGCTCTGGCAGATTGCGGCGGCAGCGTTGTTCTAGTTCCCGCAGCACGGCTTCCAAGCTTCGGCCGGAGTCGAATACGTCGTCGATGATGAGCAGGCGGTCTTCGAACGTCAGCCGCGAAACGAGATAGTCCAACGCGTGAACGCGCACAGTCTTCTGCTGATCGATACCGCTGTACGCGGACGTCCGAATCGAAATGTGGTCGCACTGGACGCCGTGATATTCGAGCACCTCTTGCACCGTGATGCCGATTGGCGCGCCGCCGCGCCACAAGGCGACGACGAACGATGGCTTAAAGCCGCTTCGCACGATCTGCATGCCCAACTCGAGCGAGTCTCGCAGCAGCGATTCGGCAGAGATGAAGGTCTTGTTGGGGGCGTTCGCGGTCATGGAATACTAGGAGCGGACCTGGAGAAAGCGGAACACAAAGAACACAAAAGGAAGTGGCCGGCTCAACTGATCAGCGCAACACTTTCTGCCAGCTTTTCTGCTGGCGTTTGGAACTGCAATGTCTCACGAGGTCGGCCGTTGAGTCGATGGGCAATGCGATCTAAATGAGCTTGTGAGTGC
>JAEWBG010000064.1 GCA_023391335.1 Pseudomonadota bacterium
CAAGCTCATTTAGATCGCATTGCCCATCGACTCAACGGCCGACCTCGTGAGACATTGCAGTTCCAAACGCCAGCAGAAAAGCTGGCAGAAAGTGTTGCGCTGATCAGTTGAGCCGGCCACACAAAGAACACAAAGGAACACAGACGTGATGAGGTGAAAGCGCGTTGCGCTTCGATTCGTACATCCTGTTAATCCTGTTCATCCTGTCCATTTTTTTGCTTGTGCACCGGGTACAGAGAACACGGCACAGACAGGATTAATAAGATGAACAGGATGGATATGCCAACCCGCCACTTCACGCGCAGCGCGCTTGCACTTCATCACCTCATCACTGCGTCAGATCTGCTCTTCAGTCTCACTCAAGAAACGCCACTGCGCCGCCCACTGCAGCTTCTCAGCACGCTTGAGTTGCTTGAGCGCGTACTCGGCTCGCAAAGCATCGCCGCGCGTCTCGAATGGTTGGGCAGCAAGGATGGTCTTGGGTCGATTGGCGCGAGTGAAGCGCGCGCCTTTGCCGGTGCGATGCAGTTCGAATCGTGCAGCAACATCGATCGCGATGCCGGCATACAGCCGATCGCCATTGCATTCCAACAGATAAAGCCACCAGGTTTTCATGCGCCTCTCTTTAGAGGCGCGAAGTATGCCAGCGCTCGTTAACGTGCTGCGAGTTTGACCTCCTGGCGCATGCTTTGACGCGCACGCTCTTGATAGGCGATCGCGGAGGCATAGAGATCTTCGTCGCGCAGCGTGAATGGATGTTGCGCAACATATACCAAGGCACGCTGCATGCCGAATTCGCCGATCAACGGCCGCAACAAAAGGATGCCGCCCAACTTCCGCACCTCACTATATTCCCGGTCATCGCGCCGCCACAGCCGATGGCGGAATTCCGTGAAGTTGTGCGGCCAGATCTCCTCGATCCGGTTCTCGTTGAACATGGCATCGCGCGATGAAGTGATGAACTGTAGAACGCCTTCGACGGCCATTTCGCACGGCAAGCGCTTGCCCAAATCGATGGCACCGCATTCGGCGTGCGGCCATAAGAGCCCGCGTTGCTGAGCAGCTTCGCGCAGGTAGGCGCTCCAAATCGCGCTGTCGATCGCAGCAATGATTGGGAATGATGCCGTGTACATCGGGTTGTCGTAGTAGGGCCAATAGCTCTTCGCCCAGCTCAATGGATTGGGCAGCTTGGCCGACAACGCGCGACGCGCGAACGCCATCGTTCTTTGCGAGATGTCCAGAGCCACAGGAGTCAGCGCCATTTTGAAGCGGGCATCGTTGCTGCTTAAGAATTCGACGCGCACTTCATCTGGCATCGGGGTTGCGTACGCACCGAACGCCGTTTCGATGGCTTGGGAACGATAGTTGACGAGCGTGGCAAGGGCAGTATCTGCGGCACACGCACTACGTGGCTGGTCGCATGCGAGAGCAGGGAAGGAACAGATGGCAGAAGCGACAGCGAGGATCGATAGACGAGTGAACATATGTCGGCGCTCCGAGAACACGCGAACCTCACGCGGAAGTTCTTCGCATGCCTCGCGCCGCATCGAATCGCCGCGCCAGTTTGGAAACTCGGACGTGCAGAGCGAGGCATTGCTAGGAGCTAACGACGGACCGCGAGCCAAGTTCCTACTTCGCGATCAATGCGGGGCAACAAAGCTGGTACGATACGGCGCGTTATGTTTCGTTGAGAGTGCACGGTAATGCGAGGTTGGTTGGAAAACACTTTGGCGGAGTTCGCTGCGGACAACTCCGAGCTGCGAGGAGCATCCGAGCGCTTGCTCGATCGCATCCTTCCCGATCGCAACTTGCATGCAAAATTCTTGAACACGCTGTCGCTGCTTGAACACATGGGCAGCCACAAAATCATGTCCACGCAGCACTCAGCTCACATCGATGAGTTCACGCTGCGGCATGTTGCGGAAGAGGCACATCACGCGTTTTTTATGAAGCACCAGGCGGAGAAGGTCGGCGCGAGTGCATGCGACTACTCGGATGAGCATCTGCTCGCTCCGGCGACTGCGAGAATGTACTTTCAGAGATTGGAAGCGGGGTTAGTGCGCAGACTTGCGGCCGTTCCGAATCGTCGCGCCGCCTACCTATACATGTCGATGATCGTCGAATTCCGAGCGCTGTGGTTCTACGAGCTCTACCAAGAGTGTTTGCGTCGACACGACATCGATGTTTCGCTCAAACGGATTTTGGGTGAAGAGCAGAATCATTTGGACGAGATGGCGCAGCGGCTCGCGGCTGACGGGCATCTGGACTCCGAGCTCGTTCGGGATGCATTGCAGCTAGAGCGCAGGCTCTACAAGCGCATGATCTCGGCGATGTCCGTCGCAGTCGGCGCGCACGGCACGTCCGGACTCGCCGCGTGAACGCACTTTAGGATTCACCTCGCGCGCTTGCTTTAGCGCGAATCAGTAGATTCCACAACGCGACTGCATTTTTCCGAACGGCGGCGTACATTCGCGCTTCGCTCGCGGCGCACCTCGTGCCTGAGCATCATGGCTGAGTAAATCTTCCACTCGCGAGGCTCGTCCCCATGCGCAAACACGCTGACGATTTCGATCCGCAAGTACTCAGCCTGTTTGACAAATATGTGCACGGGCTCATCACGCGCCGCGACTTTCTCGAGGGCGCCTCGAAAGTGACCGTCGGTATCACCGGCCTGGCCGCCCTGGAAGCGCTTTCGCCCAATTTCGCGGAAGCCCAACAAATCAAGCCCGACGACGCTCGGCTGAAAGCGGATTTCATCGAGATCCCGTCGCCTGGCTACGGCAAAGTGCGTGCGTATCGCGTTGCGCCTGCAAATCCGAAAGGCAAGCTGCCGGTGATTCTCGTTGTGCACGAGAACCGCGGCCTGAATCCACATATCGAAGACATCGCGCGCCGAATTGCGTTGGACAACTTCATCGCGGTCGCGCCTGACGCATTGTTTCCAGTTGGTGGGTATCCGGGTGACGAAGATAAAGCGCGTGAGTTGTTCCAATCGTTGGATCAGGAGAAAACTCGCCGGGACTTCGTCGCGACAGCTCACTATTTAAAGAAGCTTCCGGAAGGCAACGGCAAGTTAGGCGCGGTCGGCTTCTGTTATGGCGGCGGAGTGGTGAACTACTTGGCAACGCAAGTGCCCGAACTCAATGCCGCGGTTGCGTTCTATGGCAGCGCGCCGAAGCTGGAAGACGTATCTCGCATCAAAGCACCGCTACTGCTTCACTTCGCTGGCAACGACGAGCGCGTGAATGCTTCCTGGCCACCGTATGAAAGTGCGTTGAAGCAAGCGCATGCCAAATACGAAGCGTTCGTTTATCCGAATACACAACATGGATTCAATAACGACACCACGCCTCGGTACGATGAGAAAGCTGCGAAGCTGGCGTGGGATCGGACGATGAAGTTCTTTGACGAAAAGCTGAAGTGATGGGGTGATGGGGTGAGAGCGCTGCGCGCGTGAACGCACCCCTTCTTGTCTGGACACCCAACCCCTTCTTGTCTGGACACCCAACGATTTCGTCCGCAAAAGACCCTTCATTCCCGGACACCCACCGAATTAGTCTGGACCCTTCATTCCCGGACACCCACCGAATTAGTCTGCAAACGTCGAGATAATCGCGATCACTCGTCTCTCAGCTTTGCGTACGCTCCCTCCATGGGCTACGCACGCAAGCACCTAATCTCCCTCCAAGACACGCCGTACTACCACGTCGTCTCGCGATGCGTGCGACGGGCATGGCTGTGGGGACAGGATGAATTCGCAGGCCGTGATTACTCCCACCGCAAGCAATGGGTCATCGATCGAATAGCCGAACTCGCCGGCCTCTTTGCCATCGAGATCTGCGCCTACGCGGTGATGTCCAACCACTACCACCTGGTCCTCTATGTCGATCGCGAGAAAGCCAAAGCCTGGACCGCCGAGGAAGTCATTCATCGATGGAGCCAATTGCACCTGCAGCCGCATCTGATTCAGCGTTACTTGTCCCCCGACGGGTCGCCCGCCGAGCGTGAAGCCGCCGAGACGCTCATCGCCACCTGGCGCGAGCGTCTGTTCGACATCAGCTGGTTCATGCGCCATCTGAATGAATATTTAGCCCGGCGAGCCAATGCCGAGGACGACTGCACCGGCCGCTTCTGGG
>JAEWBG010000036.1 GCA_023391335.1 Pseudomonadota bacterium
GCTGGCAATCACCTCATCAAGATCAACAGGGGGTGGCCGCCATGCCGCGGAATACCCGGCCGCCATGGCGTGGAATGGGTGGCGCCCATGCGGCGGAATCAGTGGCCGGCATCAGGCGGAATACGCAGTGTTCGGGCGCATTTGCGGTATTCAACTGGTTTCGTACTACGATCCGGCGGCAAGCGAGACCGGCTTTACAACGGTACCTTCGGAAAAATTGCTGCAAGACGTAGCGCGTTTCGAACGCGCGGTTCGCTTTGACACGATTCCATTGCGACTGACGCCGCTCGAAATTGCCAGCCACGACGACAATCCAAAAGTTAATCCGGCTCGACTCAACTTATATGAGCTTCCCGCACCTCCCCCAGGTGAAGCTCCCCGCGAGCCGAACCCATTCCTCGTCTCACGCGATGAGATATTGAGCAAAGTGCATCGGGTTGCACTGGCATCGCTCTCGACGGGGAAGTTCAAGCTCGAACCGGAGGCCCAGGGAAGATATTTGGCGTTGATGCGCGCAGAGATCGCCAAGCTGGGTTGGCAAATCGTGGACGTGCCGAATGCAAGAGAAGTTTTCGATGCCCAATTAAAGGACTTGGAGGAGCTCGTGGACCCATACACAGGGAAACGCAATGACGAGGCGCTGAAGCAAGTACGCAAGTCGATCTTCGCTAAGCTCGCCGTGGATCCCCCAGTTGATGCGATCCTTTGGCCGTCTTTGACGAAGTCGAGGGCAGCTCACGAAAATGGTGATGCGCAATGGGACGGTGTGAGCCAAAACGCTCGCGACTTAGGGCCTGCTCACACCGGCTTTTTCAAGAACTATGGGCAGATCGCGCTGGGTGAAGGCTCCTTGGGCGCTGTGTCTCTCGCGGTGCGCCTTGCAGACGCTGATGACAGATCGCTGTATGCGGCACGCGGGGGCATCCAGCTCACGCAGCAGTTCAACAACAAGGAAATCGAAGACTTGGCGCCGCAGGAGCTATTTCGTGACCAGACGCGAGAACCACTAGCTGTTCACGCTGCCTTGCGAGCGCTCGTCCTAAATCCCGAGGAACTTGATGCCGAATTGCATCCAGGAAAGAAGCGCGATAAGAAAAAGAAGTAGCGCCACTGAAGGCCGTGTCGGCACGCGCCAATCCCTGCGAGACGAAGCGATATGACCGACGAAGAGGCGGAGCCAGTATCGCTCCGCCATCGTGGGAGTTATTGGATCGTATGCGTCTAGCAATTGACGGCTGGCGAATGTGCGGCACCGTTCGTCGTTGTCGCATCTGTGATCAGAGAATACGCCGGATCTCGAACACTTTTGCGCTCTTCTGAAGATTTGCCGATATGCAAACCAGACTCCGTCATCCCCTCCAGACGCATCAATCGATATCGTGGATCGCATCGTTAGAGTAGCTTCAATACTTTCTCCGGCGGCCTTCCCAAGACAGCCCTCGCGCCTTTCACCACAATCGGCCGCTCAATGAGAATCGGATCGGCGATCATCGCGTCAATCCATTGTGCGTCGGAGAGTGTTCTTCCCGCGTACTTGGACTTGAAAACCTCTTCGCCCTTTCGAATGAGTTCCTCAGGCTTCATGTCCAACCGGCGCAGAAGCTCCGCCAGCGATGCTGCCGTAAGCGGCTGCACAAGATACTCAATAATTTCCGGCTCGATCCCATGCTCGCGAAGCAACGCTAGAGTCGCGCGACTCTTGCTGCACCTTGGGTTGTGATAGATCGTGAAGATGGCCATGGCGTGTCATTCTTTAGCAAGAGGAAGGAGACTCTTTTCCGCCGTAGCGGACTCAGCTGCCTCACGAAGATGATTCTGCCAGCACGCGATTGACGAAGGCAGTCTTTCCGTCCGTGTATGCCTCGCGATCAAATGGATACTGGGCCGCGAGCTGATGTTTCAACAACTGATATTCGGCCGCCAGATCCGGCGATGCTCGCAGCGCATTCCTGAACGCCAAGCGATCGCGCCACAGTGGTGAAGACAGCGGAACCAGATGCAGGTGGTGGGTTCGCACCTCAGGCGACGGCTTGCAGAACCAGTGCATCACGTCCGCCTTGTAAGGGTAGTAACAGTATTGATGCTCAGCGAGCACTTCAATCGCCCGTGTTGAATCCGCGAGGGAATGTACTGGCACCATGATGTCGATCACGGGTTTTGCCGAGAGACCCACAACCGCCGTACTGCCGATGTGCTCAATCTCTCCAGCGAGCCAAGGCGCTAGCGATGTGCGTATCAGATCGCGTTCGCGTCTGAACGACTCTGGCCACCGAGGATCGTATGGCTCAACGACGATCATTCGGTTCGGTGATGGTGCCGCATATGAACAACATGTTGGACCAGACTGCGGCGCTGCGCCACAAAGCCTGCGACAAATAGTCCGCTGGCACTTCTGATTCCCGCCTATTTTGTGAGGCCTCGGATGAACATCTCCCACGTGCGAGCGTCTTCCGAACTGAAAATACTCGGGCTGTGATACGAGATTTTGATAACGGAACCCGTGGTGCCCAAAGCGACGTACGCGAGACATATCTGCCGATTGTTGAACTTCTCGGTAAGCATCAAGACGGGGACACCATGCGGGTTCATTCGCGAAAACCGAACAGCAGTGGCACCTGCACGCTCCAGATCGCGTACCGATTTCGGATCATCCTCTCCGCTGAATTTTTTCGTCCGTGCACTAAAGCCAACCTCCATGGACAAGCCCAGGGTGAATACTCCGTTGCTGATTCCTTCGTAGCTCTTGGTTTCTAACACCTTCTGCACGTCGCCGGCTTGGCCCAGCAGGTGAATCGCCGTTCCGCTTGGATCATCTAAGCTGAGCTGAATAACGTAGTCGGCAGGAACGATCAAAGCGAGTGGCAATAGCTTCTTCATGTCTGCCGGTGCCGGCACGGGGTACGTCACCACGTTCGCCATCAACAGCCGCTGCGAGGCGGGCTTGGCGGGAGCAGAGCTGCTCGCGCAGAGCGTGAGAAGGCAAAGGATCGATAGCGAGAGCTGCTTCATATAATTCCCTGATATGACCGTGCGTGCGTGTGTCAGAGTGGATAACCGAAATACAGAAACCCGCCATCCTCGACGCTCTTAGTTGTGCCGGCTTCCCGGCCTGTCAACGTTCACATCTGCGTGTGCACACCAACCGAAGACTTTTTTCTGTCCTGACGCTAGTCCTTCCTGACGACGCAGTCGTCCTTCCTGACGATAGTCCTTCTCGACGCGAAGCGTCCGTCCCGAAGTCTGTGTGTGTGTGTGTGTGTGTGTGTGATCGGACACCAATACACCGGATATCCTAAGTCCGGCACCGAGGGTTCCCTCCGGCACCAATGGTTTCACTCAGTTGGGTGATCGGCCATGTGCGTGATCCGCAATCCGCAAACAGGATCTGCGCTCCCGAACTCGCGAGAGCAACAATCAAGGTCATTTGACCTCAGTGGGATCCTATCGCGAAAGGCTTTCGAGAAGGTCGCGGATTTCTGCAGCAATCGCATCCGGTGGCATCAATCTAGCAAGCCTCGCGCTATCTCCATTCTCTTTCTTGAAGTCGCATCCAAAGCTCTTAAACACCTGTTCCAAAATGACGCTGCCTGGTGAATTTGTGCGAGCGTGAGTATCCCAATCTGCAGCACACTCTTCTTCGATAGCACTTGTTATGGCCAGTAGATCTGCCTTTCTAGCTTCAATCGCTTTTATCGCATTCTCTAGGCGCTCTTCGACGGTTCCCTCTACGTTCCTGACCTGCAGATAGATTGGTGCCAGCATCTTCTTGTGTACACGAAGGCGCACCACTTCATCTTTGAGGTTGCGCGCGGCATCATCAATAGCCTTCTGTATATCAGCGCTCGCCACTGGACGTTCTCTATTGGTCTTTTCGCCGATGAGATCTCCGATAGCCGAATTGTCGAGTAGATAGTTCTCTAGCTCACGTCGTGCCAGCACTTTCAAGGTCGCGTTCCCGCCCAGCCGATCGACCATTCTCCGCACTTCTTCATCGTCTCGCTCGTCTCGATCTGTAATGAACCACATCCTAATCCTTCGGCGAGCGAGCACATCCAACGTTGCATGCGCAGCAAAGTGAGCGAAGTTCCGCACCCCACCCATTTGCACAAAGCCCACGTTTGCCTTGGCTAGATCTAAATCCAGCTTGGCACAAAATTCGCGGAGTACAGCTTCGTCCGATGGCCCTTCGACAAAGACCAAGCGGTCGAACATAAACACAGTGCTGAGACGAAGCCCCAACTCAGCAGGAATTCGGAGCGGCGCATCGCCAGAGCCCAAGGTGCTGCATGTTGTTCCCTCGACCGGGTGCTTAGATACTAAATAGATATTCTGAAAGGAAACCGAATCCACGAAGTTAGTCGAGTGAGTAGTTACAAACATCTGAATGTCCGAGCTTCGCGACCTAAGATAGCTATAAACCGCGTGCTCTAGTCCCGGGTGCAAATGCACTTCCGGCTCCTCAATGAGCAAAAGCTGCGGCTTTTTAAGCTCAACGTCCAAGATGAGACGTAGCGCCTCCCTGATACCCGCGCCGTTTGCGTCCACTAAGAATTGATCGATGTCCATTTCGGCCGAGGTCTCTCCAGAGCGCCGCGCCGCCTCCGATTGAAATGCATCAATTTCAACACCTAAAAGTGACCGCACAGTTCGCTGAATCACGGTTAGGCGCTCTGGTCCACCTCGAGTCACTTTCAAACTCAGCAATTCCTGAGCTTCGTCACGCCCTATGCGTTCCCTCGTCTCACGCAGATGCAACAGATTCGCCGAACCACAAGCCTGCATCAGCCAGCTTGCGTACCCCGGAGCCAATTTGCTCGGGCCGGCAAACGTCGTAATTGCGCCGTCTGTTTCCTTTGCTTCAATGGCGCTCACCTTGCTGCGTCGATCCCCAATCATCGATCGGATTCGTGAGACAAGCTCTTCGCGATTGGCGGAAGAAGTTGCAACGCTCATGACGTCTCGCGTGAGACCAGTTGCATAGTCTTCACCGAGCAATTCCCTCACGTAGTAGCTCGCCATCTCCTTGTTATTGGAGAATATGTACTCAAGACGTCCGCCTTGGTCGCGTAGCATGCGATCTAGAGCAGCTATTTCCTTTTTGACCACCGTGGCGGCGCGATCGTACGTATAGATCTCCTTTGCCACGGGAACGGTAAGGCTCAATAGATTGATTCCGTCTATGGTGAGTCAGCTCCATTCACAGTGAGACGCCCCGCACCAATCTGCTGCAGGAAAAGAAAAGCACCGTTTTCGTGCGTTACACCTGCCACGATTACCGCGATCCGATCGTGAGATCGAATTTGATCAATGGGACGCTCGAGATGAGGAACATCTGCTTGCAGCCGCGAGCGCAGATCCGCATTCGTCGAATTTGTCAGTTCCAACTCAAGCCCGATTTGGCAGGGCGCACTGGTATTGCGATCGTGAAACTCATCGACCGGGCGAGAAGTAGACCACGGACCCGCCAAGGCGCCTCGAGCAAGATGTTTGTGCGCAAGCTCGATGGCTGCCAACAGTGTGGACTTGCCGGAATTGTTCTTACCAATAAATACGTTCAGCCCTCCGCAGCTGCCTACCTGGGCAGCATCAATCCCGCGAAAGTGCCTAACGTAGATGGCGTGAATCTTCATTGTTCTTCCTTCAGTGCCGACAGGGTGGAAGCGGCAAGTCACTAGAGGTGATGATGATTGCCAAAAAAAAGCCCCTTCATTGAGGGGCTTTGTATAAACCGACGGATTAGTCCCCTTCGGTGTAATCGGACATTCGTACCGTTGTTAAACGGGCCTTCCACGTCCTTGTAATTCGATTCAACTCCATCTACCCCGTGTGTTCGGTTGGTGCTTGCCTTTGCTTTCAGCTTCAGGCCGCACCATCGAAGGCTGTAGGCTCTAGGCTGTAGGTTCAGAAATGCTTCGCGATGTTCCTATTTTGGCCTATCGGCGTTGCGCAGTCGATGACTATTCAACAAAACCAGGTCAGTGTTTCGTGGGCTGATCCTTCATCAGCCGGCGAATATGCTTCGAAATGGTGCCACGACTCTCGGAAAGACCCAAGGCGAATGTCGAAGAACAATATTGATCGACGCATTGGCGCGGGTGCGACCTTTCCTCGTGCAGGCGGACTTCCACTCGGTCTCCCGCCCAGGCGGGGTGTTGGTTGAGTTGTTCTTTTGTCATTGTAGAACCCATGCCTCCCAACTCGGCGTCCGCTAGGCCGCGTCCACCAAATCCAACTCTTCGAGTCTGATGGCCATCATCTCAACCGAAACATCAAAAAACTCGGCTAGTGATGAGAAGTGACGACCGTTGTAGCGCTGAGCGCTAGCAAGGGCCCGTGCCAAGTCCCGCCTAGTCCGAAACCTCGACCGAAGCTGGTGCATGCCTCCAGAAATCAATGCGAAGGCGCTAGCTTCCGTCGCTGCGAAACGGTCTGCAAGAAACCTCTTCTTGAACGCGGGTCGTACCTGCTTTTCAGGAAGGAGGAAGAACGTCGCAAAGATGTCCGCTTCGGTTTCCTGTTGATCCCTCTTCCCTACCGGTGATCCATCCAACGCGCGGTCTCTATGCAGGCCAGAAGTTTCATGGAGTAGCACGTGAGCCAGTTCATGCGCGGTTGTAAAGTTGCGAGAAGAACGAGGAGGATGCCTTGAGATTCTTACTTCGCGGTTTTCTTTATCAACAATGCCTGCGACCTCGAACGAATCTTTGCCGGCGGGAAGCTCACCGAGGGATTCATGGATGGTGACGTCGTACCCCAAGGCTTTCAGAGCCAATTCGGCATTCAAAATCTCGCGCGGATCGACTTCATTCGTTCCGAAGATTGCCAGTCGCCTTTCCCAAAGGAGTCGCTGGAGCGTGCGGGCTGTCGATTCGAGCTCCTTGCGGGACAACGCGCGACCGTTCACTCGTCCTCTGAATACTTGCTCCACCCTTATCGCGGAAATTTCGCGACCGACTTCGCCAACCAATCCATCGAATCCACCTTCACCGTTGAGGTGTGAATAGGGATTTTCCAGCTTGGCGCGGCTCTGGCGTATCCGACGATCAATTTCGCGCGTCATGAGTGGCTTCATAGACGATCCATCAGCCACACTTGCTGTCGCCGCAATTCAAACACGTCATGCACCCATCCATCAGGACAACAGCGGCGGTGGAGCACTTCGCGCAGAGTTGTGCGCCATCGGGGAAGTGGCTCTTCGCAAACGCATCGACTTGTTTGGTGCGAGCTTCGAATTCGGCTTTCTTCTCTTCGATGAGCTGCTTGCGGTGCTCGTCCATTTCCGGCGCTTTGAGCAGGCCGATGGTCTGCAAGTGCTTTTCGACGACATAGCCGAGCTCGGCAATGATCGAAGGCATGAACTTGCCGCCGGACTGCCAGTACCCGCCGCGAGGATCGAACACGGCCTTCATCTCATCGACGAGGAACGTGACATCGCCGCCTTTGCGGAACACGGCGGAAAGGATTCGCGTGAGGGCGACGATCCATTGGAAGTGATCGAGGTTCTTCGAGTTGATGAAGATCTCGAACGGACGGCGCTGCTCGTACTGCGTGCCTTCGTTCAGGATGATGTCGTTGATGGTGACGTACATCGCGTGATCGGAGACCGGCGTCTTGATCTTGTACGTCGAGCCGATTAGCACGTCAGGCCGTTCGACCTTCTCGTGCATCCACACGACATTGGATTCTTTGCTGCGCTCTTCTTTTTCCTTCGCAGCAACGGCCGCAGCCTTCTCTGCGGCAGCTTTGTCTTCGGGCTTTTCGACCCGGTATTTCATGATCTTTTTGTCAATTTTCATGACTTGTCTCCGACGGCTGGAGGTTATGGGCTGGAGGCTGGAGCCAGAAAAGAATCGCGTTCGCGTCTTCTCTGTGAAACTAGCCTTCAGTCTTCAGTCCAGCGCTTTCTTAAAACCTTCCCGAATTTGTTCGCCCCCTCCCCGCCCTCCCCCGCAAGCGAGGGAGGGAGAGAAAAGAGCGTTAGCTTTCTGGCCTGTGTCTCGTGACTCTTGCGTTCCGAACCGCCAGCCACCAGCCTCCAGCCGGCAAGTTCGCTAGAACTTGCCGTAGTAGCCTTCCTTCAACGCATCGAACAGATTCGCGGCGGTGTGTTTCTCGCCGTCGTATTCGATCTCTTCGTCGCCGCGGACCTTCACTTCGCTTCCGTCTTCGAGCGTGAACACATAGGTGGTGTTCTTCAGGTCTTCTTCCTTGACCAGCACGCCTTGGAAGGCTTCCGGGTTGAAGCGGAACGTGGTGCAGCCCTTCAAGCCCTGCTCGTGGGCATACATATATATGTCTTTGAAGTCTTCGTACTTGTAGTCGGTCGGGACGTTCGCGGTCTTGGAGATGGAGGAATCCACCCACAGCTGCGAAGCGGCTTGGATGTCGACGTGCGCCTTCGGCGTGATGGTGTCTGCAGTGGTGAAGTATTCAGGCAGCTGCTCGGCCGGATTGGTTGAATTCGGCATTGCACGCGGATTGACCAACTCACGATAGGCGAGCAGCTCGAAGGAGAAGACATCGACCTTCTCTTTCGTCTTCTTGCCTTCGCGAATCACGTTGCGGAAGTAGTGATGCGCGAACGAAGGCTCAATGCCGTTCGACGCATTGTTCGCGAGCGACAGCGAGATCGTGCCGGTCGGTGCGATCGAGCTGTGGTGCGTGAAGCGAGCACCGACATCGGCGAGTTCATCGACGAGTTCAGGCGCAGCTTCGGCGACGCGCTGCATGTAGCGGCTGTACTTCGCGTGCAGGATGCGGCCCGGAATCTTCTGGCCGACCCGCCAACCATCCTTCGCCATCTCCGGACGCTTGCGCAGCATCTCGGCCGTGACGTCGAACTCTTCCAACATGATCGGCGCCGGACCCTTCTCGCGAGCGAGATCGAGTGCGGCTTCCCACCCTGCGATGGCCATTTCGCGCGAGACGTTCTGCGTGAAGGCGATCGACTTCTTCGAGCCGTACTTCATGCATTGCATGGTGATCGCAGAGCCCAACCCCAGGAAACCCATACCGTGACGACGCTTGCGGATGATTTCATCGCGCTGCTGGCCGAGCGGCAGGCCATTGATCTCGACCACGTTGTCGAGCATGCGCGTGAACACTTTGACGACCTTGCGGAACTCTTCCCAATCGAAGCGCGCGTCTTCCGTGAACGGATCGATCACGAAGCGCGTGAGATTGATGGAACCGAGCAGGCATGAGCCGTACGGAGGCAGCGGCTGCTCGCCGCAAGGATTGGTGGCGCGAATGTTTTCGCACCACCAGTTGTTGTTCATTTCGTTGACGCGATCGATGAGCACGAAACCGGGCTCAGCGAAGTCATACGTCGAGGACATGATCACGTCCCACATGCGGCGGGCCGGCACCGTCTTATAGACGCGGCAGCAAACCAGGCCAGTCTCATTCGTGACGTAAGGCTTGGTGACGGGCCACTCGCGCCATACATATTTATTGGTGTCGGTAAGGTCCTCGCCCTCCACTTCCTTTGCGGAAACCGGGAACGCGAGCTTCCATTCCGCATCGGCCTTCACCGCCTGCATGAATTCATCGGTGATCAGCAATGACAGATTGAACTGACGGAGCCGGCCGTTCTCACGCTTGGCGCGGATGAAATCCATCGCATCGGGATGGCCGATATCGAACGTGCCCATCTGTGCGCCGCGGCGACCGCCGGCGGACGACACGGTGAAACACATCTTGTCGTAGATATCCATGAACGACAGCGGACCGGACGTGTACGCACCGGCGCCGGAAACATACGCACCGCGCGGACGGAGCGTGGAGAACTCATAGCCAATGCCGCAGCCGGCTTTGAGCGTCAGGCCCGCTTCGTGGACCTTCGCGAGGATGTCGTCCATCGAATCGGTGATCGTGCCGGAAACGGTGCAATTGATCGTCGAAGTGGCGGGCTTGTGCTCCTGAGCACCGGCGTTCGACATGATGCGGCCTGCGGGGATCGTGCCCTTACGCAGCGCCCAGAGGAATTCTTCGTACCAGTGTTCGCGCACTTCCTCGTGCTCTACATCGGCGAGCGCTCGCGCGACTCGCTGATAGGTATCGTCCATGGACTCATCGATAGGCGTGCCGTCCTTCGCGGTGAGCCGATATTTTTTGTCCCAAATATCGAGCGACGCCTCCTGGAAGGGAATGCTGTTGACGTCCATGGGTTCGATCTTAATTGCGGTCTTCATGCCGGTTGGCACTCCGAGGGAGAGTGGGGTGACCCCGTAACACCACCTGCCTTACGCCTCTTCGAGCCGTAAGCGCAGTACCACCTGACCTCGTTGATCCCGCGATCGGGAGGGCACCGCTTGGGAAGTCATCCGGGCGGTTTTTCTTCTGATCGCGAGACACAACATGTTGTGTCAGGGGGCGAAGCCTATGCCCCTGTCATAAAGCCGTCAAGAAGCTCCTCCCTTAACGAAAGTGCGATAAAAACCCTGTAGTCACGAGCACTTAGCCCATTCACTGCGGCGATGTACCCGCACAAATTTGTTGCGGTATGCACGTACTACACGATCGCGCCACACAAGATGTTGTGCCCGCCTGCGCACATGCTTTCCACAGCTTTCTACACCACTTATCTACAGGTTGTGCCTTGCCAACGCATTGCAACCGGAGCGCGTTCGATGACGCACAAGCAATGGATCTTGAAAGCATCGAGGACGACACCAGTTTTGCGGCACCTGATCCACTGCTGCTTTTTTGATCAGCGCAAATCGATGAATGGAGGTGCTGTCATGAGCCTGACTCGTTATGAACCTTGGAATTTGGTGAATCGCCTGCACAGCGATTTGGACCGGCTTTTCGGGCGCCAATTTGCGAATGGCGACGACGAATCGACCGGTGCGGTGAGCGATTGGTTGCCCGCGGTCGATGTGCAAGAAACCAAAGACGCCTTCGTACTGACTGCGGATCTGCCGGGCGTGGATCCGAAAGACATCGACATCACGATGGAAAATGGCGTGCTCACGTTGCGCGGTCGGCGCGAGAATGAATTCCGCAAAGACGAGAATGGGTATCGCCGCATCGAGCGCTCGAGCGGTGAATTCTTCCGCCGTTTTGCACTGCCGGATACGGCCAATGCCGATGCGATCTCAGCGAAGAGCGCGCATGGCGTGGTCACGATCACGATCGGCAAAAAGGCCGAAGTGCAGCCGCGCCGCATCCAAGTGAAAACATCGTAATTCTGCGCATTCCGGGCGCGTGCGGTTCTACACTGCACGCGCTCGCACTGTTAATGATCGCTCAAGCCCGCTAGCGATCGACTGAGCGCTTGGCTGTAGGCCCATGTCCCATAGCTAATTGCTGAGACCGCAAAGTTCACCGGCGTGGGCCCACTTCACAGCGCGAGCGAGCCGCAAGGCTCATCATCTCGCTCACGTCGATTCGCGCAGGATGAACTCAATGACTCGATTGGCGATGCGACACTTCGCGCTCGCGACCCTGATTGCCATCCCCTTCATCGCTCATAGCGCAGCGATTCCCGAGAAGGTCGGCGACACGCCCGTTCCTTCGTTAGCTCCCATCGTCAAAAAGGCCTCGCCTGCCGTCGTCAACGTCGCAACGCGAGGGACGCTGCGCGATGTGCGTCCGCGTAATCCGCTACTCGACGATCCATTTTTCCGCCGCTTCTTCGACGTGCCGGACAGCGGCCCGCGAGAACGCAAGTTCGAGAGCGCTGGTTCAGGCGTGATCGTGGATGCGAAGAACGGCTACATCATCACCAACGCGCACGTCATCGAGAACGCAGACGAAATCACCGTCACTCTGCTCGACGATCGCAAGGTCAAAGCAACCATCGTCGGTCGCGACAAGCCTTCGGACATCGCGGTGCTGAAGATCAGCGCACCGAATCTAGTCGATATCCCGCTTGCGGATTCGAGCAAAGCTGAAGTCGGCGACTTCGTGCTCGCCATCGGCAATCCGTTTACGTTTAGCCATACAGTCACATCAGGAATCATCAGCGCGCTCGGACGCACGGGGTTGAATCCCGAGTCGTACGAAGACTTGATTCAAACCGATGCGCCGATCAATCCCGGTAATTCGGGTGGCGCGTTGGTGAACTTGTACGGCGAGTTGTTAGGCATCAACTCAGCCATTTTCTCCGGCAGCGGCGGCAACATCGGCATCGGCTTCGCGATTCCGTCGAACATGGTGAAAGCCGTCATGGGCCAACTCATCAAGTACGGCGAAGTGAAGCGCGGCGTGTTGGGCGTGCAGCTTTCAAATTCGTTCACGCCCGAGATCGCAGAGAACTTAGGCCTCCCGGATGCGCACGGCGCGCTCGTCAGTCAGGTTGTTGAAGGTTCCTCCGCTGCGCGCGCAGGCATCAAAGCGGGCGATGTGATCACCTCGGTGAACGGAAACGCAGTTGCGAACGCCACCGAGCTTCGCAACACGATCGGCATCTCCCGCGTGGGCGATAAGTTGCAGCTCGAGTTCATGCGTGAGGGCAAGCCACACACAACCACTGCAGTCATCGGTGCGCGTGATGGCGGAAGCGTGGAAGGGCCCGGCGGTATCCACCCTGCGTTCGAGGGCGCATCGCTTGCCAATGCCGCGGGCGGCGGCGTGCTGATTCAAAGCGTGAACGATTCGAGTCCCGCAGCACAGAATGGGTTCCGACCTAACGACGTCATCCTAGCTGTCGGCCGCATGCGCGTGACCAGCGTTCCGCAACTACGCACTGCCGTGAAAGGCGCGAACTCGTTCGCGATCACCATCCGCCGCGGCAACGCAACGCTGGTGTTCCCAGTCGGTTGATGAGAATTGAGAAACGAGGAGCGTTGCGTCGGGTAGGTGCGGCACTCTTTGTTTGCTGCGCGGTGACGCTTAGCGGTTGCTACTACATTCAAGCAGCCCGCGGACAAATGGAGATCGTGTCGAAGCGTCGGCCGATTGCGTCCGTCGTTGCCGATCCGAAAACTCCCGACCCCTTGCGCGCTCGCCTCGAGTACGTTGCCGATGCGCGCCAATTCGCATCCGACGAACTCGCCCTCCCAAACAACGCGAGCTATCGCAGCTACGCGGACTTGAAGCGTCCGTACGTCGTTTGGAATGTGTTCGCGACGGATGAGTTTTCCGTGGAACCGAAACGCTGGTGCTTTCCCGTCGTCGGTTGCGTCGTGTATCGCGGCTATTTCAACGAAGAGAACGCACGCAACTACGCTAGGAAATTGCGGTGGTCCGGACATGACGTCGCCGTCGCCGGTATTCCTGCGTACTCAACGCTCGGTCATTTCAAAGATCCAATCTTGAACACGATGCTCGGCTGGAGCGATGCCCAACTTGCGGGAACCGTGTTCCACGAACTCGCGCATCAAGTCGTGTACGTCGCGGGCGATTCTGAATTCAACGAAGCGTTCGCGACCGTCGTTGAGGAACACGGGCTGGACCAATGGCTCACGACCCGGGGCAAGAACGGCGACATTCGCATTTGGCGTGCGCAGCAGAAGCGTGGCGAACAGTTCATCAATCTGCTTCTAGCTACGCGGGAGAAGCTCGCTGACTTGTACAAGATGGATATCCCGGAAGATGAGATGCGCGAACGCAAGCAGTACATCTTTGGGCTGCTGAAACTCCAATACGAAAACTTGAAACGCAGTTGGAATGGCTACTCCGGCTACGACCACTGGTTCTCACGCACGCTGACGAATGCGCATCTCGTTTCCGCAGCGACGTATTACGGCTGCGTGCCTGGCCTGGAACGCGTGCTCGATAAAGTGAATGGCGATCTCCCTCGCTTTTACGACGAAGCTCGCAAGCTCGCGAAGCTGAGCAAGGACGAGCGGCATGAAAGGTTGTGCCAGGCGATTGAAGGTTAAGAGCGGGAAAAGAGGTATCTCCACGGAGGGCACGGAGAACACGGAGGAAGAAATATATCGAGCCGGGCGATCGACCTGCACCATGTCTGACTGCCAACCCTCAACCGTCAACTGAAAACCGAAAAAGGAAGATCTCCACAGGGGACACGGGGGACATAGGGCAAAGAAACATATCGAGTCAGACCACATCGGCTCGCATCTTGTCTGACCGTCAACTCTCAACGGTCAACCGAAAAGCGCGATACGTTGTTGTGAGAGTTTCACATGGAGATGGAGACCACGAGAGCTACCGGAAGAGCATCGATAGATAAGAAGCAAGCTCTTCGAGCAGGCGAGCCCGACTCGCGCTCCGCCGCGCATGAAATCCCTGCCGAGCGAAATTACAGATCGCGCCAAATCAATAGCGTGATTACACGCGCCACCCTGTGCAGATTTTCAACTTCGAAAAAAATCGCGTAGTCGATGGAACCGCATGTTGTCAGACGTGCGCTTTGCTGAGCCGCAATACGCGGCTCACAGGAAGTACGCTCCCATGACCCCGCTGAAGAGAGTTCTCGTCAATGCAGTCCTAAGCTGCACAGCATTCTTGATGACTGCTGTCGCGCACGCTGATGCGCGAAAGCACGTGTTGCTCGATACGCTCGCTCCCGAGTCGAGCGATGTTCCCAATTCGGCCGATGACTACCCGCAAGCAGACTTCGGGGCTGCGATTGCCGTGCAAGGCGAAACCGCGCTGATCGGCATGCCAACCTCTCAGTCACCCTCCAAGGTGCTCGAATCGGGACGAGTTGGAGTGTTCACCTATTCGAACAACCAATGGCACCGAACCGGGACGCTCTTCGCATCGAAACCCACGCAGTACGCGCACTTTGGTCGATCAATTGTCCTTCAAGGCGATACTGCACTCATCGGCAGCAACACTTCGGTGTTCGTGTTCCGACGCTTGAATGGAACATGGCATCAAGTTCAGAAGGTCAATGCACCATCGTCAGACGGTGTTACTAAGTATCCGGTTGCGATGGCAATGTACTCAGACACCGCAGTTGTCTCGGCTTTCGCGGGTACCGAAGGCTTCGTCTACGTTTATCAGTTGCAGTCCAATGGCCTGCTCAAGTGGTCGGCACGCGTTCGATCACCGACCGCAGACCCCAGCGAAGAATTCGCAAGCGCCGTCGACACCGATCGCGGATGGCTCGTGGTTGGCGCACCATCCAAGCTAATTGGACCGCAGAATGCCGGCGCCGCGTATGTATTCCATCGCGTGAACGGACAATGGCGATTCATTCAAAAGATCATTCCAAACAATGGCGGTGTAGGCGATCGATTTGGCGCCTCTGTGGCAATGGATAACTACACGATCGTAGTGGGCGCTCCGTACCATGATCCCGAGTTCGATAATGAGGCACTGACGGGTGCTGGTGGCGCGGCGTATGTCTACATCGCGCACGGAGGCCCGTTCGTCGAAAGCGCGGTGCTTCGTCCCACGGGGGAAGAGAACCCTGGGTACGCGACGTTTGGCGAACAGGTTGCGATCACTTCGGACCGGATCATCGCGTCCGCATCGCATTTGGAAGCCGATTATCCCCATTATCCGGATCGGTTTGTGTTTACCTATATTCGATATAGCGCACTCAATGAAGTGCTCGGCGTCGCGAGCGGCTTGATCGAAGGAGAAGGCATGGCGGTTGACCAACATCAATTGTTTGTCGGCGACCGCGGCACCGACGCGTATTCGGGCGGTGCAATCGGCGCAGTGAAGATCTTCGATCTCGTGCATCGACTGCCGTGAGATCGGGCAGCCGGCGCGCGATCACGCCGGCTGCTTTGCGATCACCACAGACGAAGACGAGAATAGAACGAAGAACTAGCATTGAACCTAGAGTTCTTCGTCACGCGTCTCTTGAACCCTCCGTGCTTTCCGTGCCCTCCGTGTGAAACTCTCCTCTTTCTTGTGAACCTTGTGTTCTTCCTTTGTGCGCTTTGTGTTCCGTCCCAATTTTGAGAGGTACACTGCGCCGCATGAAGATTTACCTAGTCGGCGGAGCAGTTCGAGACGAGCTACTAGGCTTGCCCGCGCGTGAACGAGACTGGGTCGTCGTCGGCGCCAAGCCTGAGGAACTGATCGCAAAAGGCTTCACGCCGGTCGGCAAGGACTTTCCCGTCTTCTTGCATCCAGAAACGAAAGAGGAATACGCCCTCGCGCGCACGGAACGAAAAACGGGAGCCGGCTATCGAGGCTTCGTTACGCAATTCTCGCCGGACGTCACGCTTGAGCAAGATTTGGAACGACGCGATCTCACGATCAATGCAATCGCGAAGGACATCGACACAGGCGAACTGATCGACCCCTTTGGCGGACAGCGCGACATCAAAGATCGTTGGCTTCGGCACGTCTCGCCAGCCTTCGTCGAAGATCCGGTGCGCGTACTGCGCGCCGCGCGGTTTGCAGCACGTTTCGCTCCGCTTGGATTTCGTGTTGCGCCGGAAACCATCAATCTCATGCGCAACATCGCCGCAAGCGGCGAACTCGACGCACTCGTTCCGGAACGCGTGTGGCAGGAAACTCAGCGAGCACTTGAGTTACCCGCTCCGCAGACATTCTTCCAAGTGCTGCGCGATACGCATGCGCTAAAAGCAATTTATCCTGAAGTCGATGCGCTCTTCGGGGTCCCGCAGCCGGAGCAATGGCATCCCGAAATCGATTCGGGAATTCACACATTGATGGTCATAGAACAAGCCGCGCGCTTGACCACCGATCCCGTCGTTCGCTTCGCGGCGCTCACTCACGATCTCGGCAAAGCTGTCACGCCCACCGATGAGTTGCCTCGTCACGTGATGCACGAGATTCGCGGCGTTCCCATCATCGACAAACTCTGCGACCGCTTGCGTGTACCGACCGCGTATCGAGAAGTCGCTCGGCTCGTATCGCGTTATCACCTGAATGTGCATCGCGCCCAAGAACTGCGCGAATCCACCTTACTCGAAATGCTCGAGAAGCTCGATGCATTCCGCCGCCCCGAACGCTTCGAACAATTCCTGCTTGCTTGCGAAGCCGATGCACGCGGCAGAAAGGGACTCGAGAATCGCGACTACGAACAGACGAACTATCTCCGTCGCGCTCGCAAACTCGCCGCAAGTGTCACGCTCGATGAGTCGATGCGCGAAGGGTTGGATGGACAGCAGATCGCGCTGCGATTGCGGCAGCTGCGCATCGATGCACTCAAAGATCTGAAAGAACAAGACTAAGCCGCACCGCAAGCGCATACACCCCGCGTTGCACTATCAACTCGGAAAAAATATTTGCACGTCATGGGAACCGGAACGTGCTCGACATGCGCTTATTGAAACCGCGACGTGCGGTTTCAGGGAGATAGCCATGGATTGTGTACGTCTCGCGTCTCGCGTCTCGCACTGCAGCGATGACATTCGTTTTTTGGTTCTCAACTGCCTTCGCAGATCTGCCCGTCCATCCTGTTGTGCAGGTGCTGCGCCCAACGAATGCTGAAGTCAGCAACGGCACAAGCGCACCGCCGAACGCATATTTCGGCGACGCAATCGCCGTGTATAAGAGTATGGCCTTGGTCGGCATGCCCGCGACTTCGACGGGAACTGTGAAAGAGACTGGACGTGTTGCCGTGTTCACGCGCCAAAACGGCGTGTGGCGGCGCACCGGCACTTTCGTTTCGCCAGCGCCGAGATCAGACGGTCACTTCGGCAGATTGGTCGCGCTCGAAAATGATGGGGCGTTGATCGCGGATGAGACGAGACTCTACGTACTCAAATACACACAAGCGAACGGTTGGAAAGTGGTGCAATGGGTGCACGCGCCAAACAACGATGGGATCGTCAGTTATCCAGATAGTCTGGACTTTCGCTGCAATTCCGTGGCCGTAGCGGCTCACACGGCAACAGCCGACATTGTGTATCTCTATGATCGCGGCTCCGACGGCAGACTCCAGTTCAAAGCGCGACTCACCCCACCCACGCACAACGTTAACGAGGAGTTTGGTGCGTCATCGGCGATCGACTGCAATCTGGCGGTCATCGGTGCTCCGGATCTGACCTACCCCACGGCCAATCCAGGGTCCGCCTATGTTTATCGCAAAATCAACGGACGCTGGCGATATACGCAACACATCATTCCCCCAGACGGCGCACCGCGCGATCGGTTTGGTTCGGCGGTCGCGATCAACCGTCAGATCATCTTTGTTGGCGCGCCGAGTGCGTCGGGATTCATTGATCTGGCGAATGGAACTGGTCAAGTCGGCGCCGTGTACATCTTCGCCTCCGAGAATGGCACCTATGGACTAACAGATCGACTACACCCGAGTGCCGACGAAAATAACAATTACGGAGGATTCGGCGGGCACTTGAGGGCCACTGACGGGCGCTTGTTCGTGCACGCTTCCGAATTGAACTTCGGCGTTTCCTTACGAACGGAAAATCTTGTCTTCACCTATACCCGATCAGGAGGCACCGCCCAACCTGTCGGTATCGCGCGCGGCGTGGTCCAGGGCGGCGATTTCTTCGCGAGCGGTACGCGATTGTTTGTGGGCACGCCGGATGATCAGCGTTGTTTCGAGTGCATAGGGAAAGTCGCTGTCTACGACATCACGCAAACGCAGTGATCGCCCCACTGTGCCCTTCCCCACCAAGCGCCCGCCAAGCGGGGAAGGGCTCTTGGCTCCATCGCGGTTCTTCTTAGGACGATCATCTCGGGCATCCGGTGCGTTCCCGGATCTTCTCCACTCAATGATCGGAGTCTCCGCCGAACGGCGCGAAGCTAAAGAAACAAGATGGGCACTCGCCTACGCGAGTGTGACGGTATTTGAACTCTGTGTGCTCCGTGTGAGCATTCCGTCTTCCGACGAAGCTGTTGGCGGTTGAGTGTTGAGCGTTGGCAGTCAGACAAGTTGCGAGCCGATGCGGTTCGACTCGATATGTTTTGTCTTGAACCTCCGTGTACTCCGTGTTCTCCGTGTGAAACTCTCGTCTCGCGACGATCGCGGTTTTCAGTTGAGCGTTGAAGTTGGCAGTAAGACATGGGCGAACCGATCCGTCTCGTGTCTTGTACCCTCCGTGTTCTCCGTGTCCTCCGTGGAGATATTCCTTCCGGTTTTCCGTTGACGGTTGAGGGTTGGCAGGCAGAGATGTGCGTCTTGCATCCACACACCGCCCACTGGATTCTATTTTTCTTCCCCCCGGTGTTTCCGATGTCCCCGTGGAGATCTTGCGCCTTTGCTTTTAACGCTCCGTGTTCTCCGTGACCTCCGTGTGCAACTCTCGTCTAGCGACGATCGCGGTTTTCAGTTGAGCATTCAGAGTTGGCAGCCAGACAAGTTGCGAGCCGACATCCTCCCAATGTTCCGTGGAAATCTTCGTCTCTTGTCTTGAACCTCCGTGTGCTCCGTGTCCTCCGTGGAGATATTCCTTCCGGTTTTCCGTTGGCGGTTGAGGGTTGGCAGGCAGAGATGTGCGTCTTGCATCCACACCGCCCACTGGATTCTATTTTTCTTCCCCCCGGTGTTTCCGATGTCCCCGTGGTGATCTTGCGCCTTTGCTTTTAACGCTCCGTGTTCTCCGTGCTCTCCGTGTGAAACTCTCGTCTTGCGACGATCGTGGTTTAGTTGAGCGTTGAGCGCTGGCAGTAACACATGGTGCGAACCGATCCGTCTCGTGTCTTGAACCCTCCGCGTTCTCCGTGGAGATTCTCCCCCGTCTTCTCTTAAAGCGACGCGGCCAAATCGCGAACCGAAAACCCCCGCACCGCCTGTTCATAGTTCGTCGCCAGCCCGATCACTTTGAAGCGCTCGCCCATCTCGCCGGGCAACGTCAGCAGCATCGCCTGACGAGCAAGTTGGACGCGATGCTGTAGATCTGCACCGGCAAGATCCGCAATGAGCTGTTCGATGCCGCAGCCGATCAAGAAATGCGCTTGGGTGGAGAAGCCAGCGATACTCATCCCCGCATTACTTGCTGCTTCGGCAACTGCCGTGAAGTCCACCCACGCGCCGATGTCCTGCACTCCAACATGAATCAATGCGTGATCGTGAAAGCGATGCTTGTAGTGGCACAGCAACGTGCCTTCGTCGCGCTCGAGACGATAGTACTGTCGACGCGGCAATCCGTAGTCGATGAAGAAGGCGACGCCCGCCTGCATCGACAGCGCCAAACTTTGAATCCATCCCGGCAAACGCATGTTGATTTCCGACCCGTAGCCATCAGGAAGCGATTCACCGATTTCTTGTTCGATGTCGCGCACTCGTTTTTCGAGTGCTGGATCCGCCTTCACTTCCGACCAATCCAATTGACCGAGCTGCCAAGTCACTCCGACACAGTTCACGACGTCGCCACGAATTCGGAAGCGCTGCACGGGCATGGCATCGAGCACTTCATTTGCGAGCACGACGCCTTTCAATTCATTCGGCCAGCGATCGAGCCATTGAATGCGCGAGCTCACTTCTTCAGGCAGTTGAGAGAGACGTGCGCGTTGACGTTCCCGCAGATCGGCACTGACTTCGAGGATGAAATAGTGATTGGGTAACGAACCGATGCGCTGCAACTCGGTGAGCACGTCCGAGGCCATCACGCCTGAGCCAGCCCCAATCTCGAGAATGTCGCCGCCCCCGAGTTGCTCGAGCACCTCGCGTGACTGGTTCGCAAGACACCGACTGAACAGCGGCGATATCTCCGGCGCGGTGACGAAGTCGCCTGCTTCACCGAGCTTCGTCGAACCTGCGCTGTAGTAACCAAGGCCTGGCTCGTACAGCGCCATTTCCATGAAGCGCTCGAAACTGATCCAGCCCGAGTGCGAATCGATCTCGTCGCGGATGCGTTCGATGAGTCGTTCGCTATGTGCTTGTTCTTCTGCGGTGAGCTCAGGAAGCTCGACAGGGGTACTCATGCGCGGCGACCTCGGATTTCCGAGCGAATGCGAATCTTCGTGAAATTGGGATTTCCAAGCACGGCTAGTTGCGCGAACATAAATCCATGAGTACGTCGGGTTTGCACGATCGCGTCGTTTTCATCACGGGCGCGGCCAAGCGAGTGGGAGCAGCGTTGGCGCGCGGCTTTCATGCCGAAGGTTGTCGAGTGGTGGTGCATTCTCATCGCTCGCGGACCGAAGCGGAAGCCTTATGTGCGCAGTTCAATGCACAGCGTCCAAATTCCGCCCTCGCCTGCTCCGCCAACTTGCTCGATGTGGGCAGCTTTCCCGGTCTGATCTCTCGAACGCTCGAACGGTTCGGCCGACTCGATGTTCTTATTAATAACGCCTCGACGTTCTATCCCACGCCGATCGGCACCATCGACACCACGGCTTGGGACGATCTGATCGGTACGAACTTGAAAGCGCCGTTGTTCTTATCCCAAGCGGCAGCACCGGCGTTGAAGGCCTCGCGCGGTCTGATCATCAACTTGATCGACATCCATTCGATGCGCCCACTGCCGAATCACCCCGTGTATTCGACGGCCAAAGCGGGCCTCGCGATGCTGACTCGCTCGCTCGCTCGCGAGCTGAGTCCCGAAGTGCGCGTAAACGGTATTTCGCCCGGTCCGATTCTGTGGCCCGAAGGCGGCATCGATTCGACGCTGCAGGAAGAGATCATCTCCAAGACGCTGCTCAAACGTACGGGCTCACCCGAAGACCTCGTTCGCACTGCGATTTTCTTTGCTCGCGATGCGACGTATGTGACGGGGCAGATCTTGGCTGTGGATGGCGGACGTAGTGTGGGATGGTGAAAAGGAACGACGGATCGTTTCACGATCAGGAAGGACATCCGTCAGGTAGGACGCTGCGCGTCAGGACGGACTAACGTCAGGACAGAATAAGAGCGCGATCTCCCTTCCTTTTCTGGCTTGCCGACAGGCCTTCGTGATGCGACAGCATCCTTCCTGACGACAGTCCTTCCTGCTCGCGACGCGAGCCGTCATTAGTCGAGACTCGCCGGAACGAGCGCATGCGAGTGCAGTGTCGAGCTTTTCCAAAGCTCCCGCATCGTTTTTCCAAGCATCGGATGTACAAGATCCGGAGCGAGATCCACCATCGGTTTGAGCATATACGCGCGGCGGACGAGATCGGGCCGCGGTAGGACGAGCCCGGGTTCGTCGCTGACGAGGGCGTCATATATAAGTATGTCGAGATCCATGGTGCGAGCGGCCCATTTGGGCGCTTCGCGAGGCCGGTCGCATTGGGCTTCGATCGCTTGCAGACGTGAGCGGACCTCGCGCACATCGAGATCGGTCCTGAAGCTCACCACCAGGTTCAAGAAATCATCACCTTCGAAACCCACCGCGCGATTGCGATAGATCGGCGAAATGCGGATCGGCGCGAACGCTTGCTCGAGCAGCGCCAACGCTTGTTTCAGGTAGTGTTCGGGCCGCACATTGCTGCCCGCGGCGACGTAAACGTCAGCCATTGTTCGCGTAATCCGCGGCGGTGCGTTCGATCAGAATGCCCACGTCGCGTGCGAAGCGGATCGCGCCTTGTTTGTTCAAACGCACCTTGACCCACGACACGCCGAACTCGGTGATGATCACTTTCGCGATGTTTTCTGTGAGCGTCTCGACCAGCTGATATTGCGATTCGCCGACGAATGAGAGAACGCGCTTCGCGACTTTCTTGTAGTCGATCGTGTCGTCGATGTGGTCGCTCGCGGCCGCTTTGCGAATATCCGTCGCCATCTCGAGATCGATCACTACGCGTTGTTTGACGCGTCGTTCCCATTCCCAAATACCGACGATGCACTCCACGTTGAGTGCGCTTAGAAAGATCTTATCCATGGATTCGAAGTGTTAAACCTGAGGCGGGCGAAGTTGATCCAGCGTCCAACGTGCGGTTGCGCGAATCTGCAAACCTTCATGCTCGCCCGCTTGCAACCGCCGGCAGCCAGCGTACGCGATCATCGCAGCGTTGTCCGTACAGAACTCGGGTCGCGGATAGAGCACGGTCACGTCGCGCTTCTCTCCCAACGCACGCAGCTGTGCACGAAGTTGCTTGTTCGCACCGACGCCGCCGGCCACGACTAACGTTCGCATACCGGTTTGCTTCAACGCTCGATCACACTTGGCTGCCAACGTCTCGACGACCGCATTCTGGAAATCGCACGCCAGATCGGCGCGCGTTTGATCGTCGAGCTCAACATTTCGAGTTGCCACGACGACTGCCGTTTTCAAGCCGCTGAAACTGAAATCCAGGCCCGGCCTATCCAGCATCGGCCGCGGCAATTTGAAGCGCCCCGGCTTGCCCTGTTCTGCGAGCTTCGCCAGCGCAGGCCCGCCGGGATACGGCAATCCGAGCACCTTCGCAGTCTTATCGAATGCTTCGCCCGCCGCGTCATCGACCGAGTTGCCGATGATTTCGTACTGGCCGATGCCTCGAACCTCTGCGAGCAAGGTGTGCCCGCCGGACACCAGCAAGGCCAAGAACGGAAACTGAGGCGCCGGCGTTTCGAGCATCGGCGCGAGCAAGTGTCCTTCCAAATGGTGAATCCCGACCGCCGGCTTGTCCCACGCGAACGCCAGGCTGCGTCCCAGCGCCGCCCCGACCAGCAGCGCCCCGACGAGCCCCGGCCCGCTGGTGTAGGCAATTCCATCTATTTGGTCCCGCGAGGTCTTGGCTTCCGCCATCGCGGCTTCAACCAAAGGCAGAAGTTTGCGTACATGATCCCGGGAGGCGAGCTCGGGGACGACGCCGCCATAGACCGCATGAAGGTCGATTTGGCTATGGATTTGGTGGGCTAAAAGGCCCAATTCCGAGTCATAGATGGCGACAGCCGTCTCATCGCAGGAGGTTTCGATTGCCAAAACACGCACTTTTAGCGGCACCTTTTGATTTTTGATCGACGGCTCATTAGACTTCCGCGCTCTTGAAGCCTGCCTCGACCTGCGAGGCGGGCTTTTTTCACAGGGTATTGGGTTACTGGAACTGGGATTGAGGTAGCGATGCCGAGCGTTCGCGTCCGAGAAAACGAGTATTTCGATGCCGCATTGCGGCGTTTCAAGCGCGCCTGCGAAAAGGCGGGTGTGTTGACCGAACTGCGTCGCCGCGAATTCTACGAGAAGCCCACCCAGGAACGGAAACGCAAGAAGGCCGCTGCGGTGAAGCGCCACATGAAGCGCCAGACGCGCGATGTGGGCGGCGGTCGAGTGGCAGCACGTCCGGCGGCGCGCCAGTACTAAGTCGATTTTAAGAGAGGCGATCGTTCGATCGCCTCTCTTGTTTCCCAGCAGAACGAGTTCTTCGTTCTGCCTCTTCCGAAGAATCGAGTCACGCCATGTCCCTGAAAGAACGCATCATGGAAGACATGAAGGCCGCTATGCGCGCCAAAGATAGCGAGCGACTCGGCACGATTCGCATGATCACCTCGGCGATCAAGCAGCGCGAAGTCGACGAGCGCATCACGCTCGATGACACCCAAGTGCTCGCCGTCATCGAGAAGATGATCAAGACCCGCAAAGAATCCATCGTGCAGTTCCAAGGCGGCGGTCGCGATGACCTCGTCGCCAAGGAAACGAAGGAAGTCGAGCTGCTGCAGTCCTATATGCCAGCCCAGCTTTCGGAAGCCGAACTCGACGCCATCATCACCGATGCCATCACTCAATCCGGCGCCGCTTCGATCAAAGACATGGGCAAAGCCATGGCGATCGTGAAGCAGAAGGCGCAAGGCCGGGCGGATATGGGAATGGTGAGCAATAAGCTCAAAGCCAAGCTCGGGGCCTGAACTTCCACGACGGACCCTTCGGGTCAGGAAGGCCATTGGCAGGAAGGACCGTTGGTCATGAAGGCCTAACGGCAGGACAGAGGCGGAACGGCGTCTGATCTGATCCACACGACTTCCAACTCTTGTCTTACTTCTGACCTGCCGCAGGCCTTCCTGCCGCAAAGCGGCCTACCTGCAATTGCCCTCATGCCGCTAGGCCGTCATGTCGAATGGCGCTTGCCATGCGGCAATCCGCCTTAATATCGCCACCTCGCCCTTTCTTCCTAACCGCTAACCGCTAACCGCTTCGCGTTCATGTCCGGCCGCATTCCCCAATACTTCATCGACGAACTGATCGCGCGCGCCGACATCGTGGAAGTCATCGGCAGTCGCGTGACGCTGAAGAAGCACGGGAAGGAATTCAAAGCGTGCTGTCCGTTTCATGGCGAGAAAACGCCGTCTTTCACGGTCGTTCCTGACAAGCAGTTCTATCACTGCTTCGGTTGTGGAGCGCATGGGACGGCGGTCGGGTTCTTGATGGAGCACGATCACTTGAGCTTCGTCGAGGCCGTCGAAGAGCTCGCAGAACGTGCGGGCCTCGAAGTGCCGCGAGAGGAGCAGCCTGGCGCCAAGCCACCGCCGACAGAAGGTTTGTTCTCGACGCTGGAAAAAGCGGCCGAACTGTATCGGCGCGGCCTGCAGCATTCGGATCGGGCTCGCGACTACTTCAAAAAGCGCGGTCTAACGGGCGAAACGGCGGCGAAATTCGGCCTCGGCTACGCTCCCGATGCGTGGGATGCGGTGTTGAAAGCGCTCGGCAGCACTGAAGGCGATCGCTTGCGACTGCTGCAAGTCGGGCTCGTCATCGAACGGGAACGCAAGCCCGGCACCGATCCGGGCTACTACGATCGATTCCGCGATCGTGTGATGTTCCCGATCCGCGATGCTCGCGGCAGGACCTTGGGATTCGGCGGTCGAGTTCTCGACAAAGGCGAACCCAAATACCTGAATTCGCCTGAAACCGAGCTCTTCCACAAAGGACGCGAGCTCTATGGGCTGTTCGAGGCGCGGCAGGCCTCGCGCACATTGACGCGCCTGTTGGTCGTCGAAGGCTACATGGACGTGGTGCGTCTGCATCAGGCCGGGATCACGTATGCGGTCGCGACACTCGGTACCGCGACTACGCCCGAGCATTTGTCGCGCATTTTCCGCATCTGCAATGAGGTCGTCTTTTGCTTCGACGGCGATCGCGCCGGCCGGGCGGCTGCATGGAGGGCGCTCGAGAATTCTCTCAGCCAGGTTCGGGAGGGGCGCCAGATTCGGTTTCTATTCCTGCCCGATGGGCACGACCCGGATTCGCTCGTGGGCGAGGAAGGCAAGAACGCATTCGAAGCTCGCATCGCCCAAGCCCTGCCGCTTTCCGAGTACTTCCTCAAGCACTTGACCGCCCAAGTAGACATCTCAACGGTCGACGGTCGCGCGCAGCTCGGGGAGACAGCCCGGCCGCTGCTCGAGCGCATCCAGCCGGGGATTTATCGCGATCTACTGACCGACGAGGTCGCGAAAGTGGTGCGCATCGACCCCAAACGGCTCAATACGAAGGGAGCCGCGGACGCTGCAAGCCAGTCGCAAACACCCCAACGTCAGCATCGCCCAGCCGTCCATTCGAGCCCAGCCTCGGGCCGGCGCAACCTGGTCCGTCAGTCGATTCATATCTTGGTGCACTACCCGCAAATTGCCGACAAAATCGGCGATATGTCAGGTATCGAGACCTCTACGCGACCGGGCGTTCCATTGCTTGTTGAACTCCTGAATTCACTGCAGGAATCGCCGTGTCCGTCGACCGGTGCGCTGCTTGAACGATGGCGGGATCGCCCCGATGTAGAGCACCTGTCGAAGCTGGCGCGATTGGAGTGCTACATCCCTAACGCCCAGGGCGCCTTGCACGAATTGCGCGATGCGCTCGGGCATTTGCGCGAAGAGGGAGCTTTGGTGCGACGCGAGCAGTTATTGGCTAAGCACAGCCGCGAAGGACTCGATGAGGCCGAAAAGCTCGAATTGCAGGCACTGTTGCGAGGCGGGCGTCCGGCCGCACCGTAGCTCCGATTCGGGGTTCGCCTGCGACACTGAACCGCCTTCGAAGCGTTCTCACACAGCGGGCCCGAACGTGGGCCGGGGCGAGGCCCAGATCGCACCCGAGATCGCATCTAGGTTGCGCAAGTGATCTGGCTGTTTTGACTTAATTTCTAGGCTTTGCCGCCGATGTTTGGCACTAGGGCGCGGCATTGCTGGTCCAAGCGCCAACGATGGCGTTGGACCGAACTTGTCCCTAGCGCGGCTGGGAATGCCCGCGTAAACTGCGCGGTCTTTTTAGCCCCGCACTGTAAACCCCTGAGGGCAGCACTTTGAGCAAGACCTTGGCAGTAAAGAAGGAAACGGCGCAGATCGCCGATGAGCGTCAGTCACAACTGAAGCTTTTGATCGCCCGTGGCAAGGAACAGGGCTTCCTCACCTATGTCGAGGTGAATGACCATCTGCCGAGCGAAATCGTCGATCCGGAGCAGATCGAAGATATCGTCAACATGATTAACGACATGGGCATCCCGGTGTACGAGAAGGCGCCGGAAAACGAAGCCCTGCCGTTGAACGAACCCGTTGTCGTCGACGAAGAAGCCGCCGAAGAAGCCGCGGCTGCGCTGGCGACTGTCGATGCCGAGTTCGGCCGCACGACCGATCCGGTCCGTATGTACATGCGCGAGATGGGCACGGTCGAGCTGCTCACACGCGAAGGCGAAATCCGTATCGCCAAGCGCATCGAGGAAGGCCTCGACGCTGTTCGTACCGCCCTTGCGAACTATCCCCTGACGTACACCTTCATGCTCAATCAGTACGAGCAGGTGAAGGCTGGCCAGGGTCGCTTGGTGGACATCATCGTCGGCTTCATCGATCCCAATGCGCCGGACGAAATCGCCGCTCCCGTGAATCCGAAGCTGGCCGCTGCGGCTCCTGCTGAGGAATCCGAAGAGGAAGAGGAAGGCGAAGGCGGCTCCGATGAGGAAGAGACGCTGGAGACTGGTCCGGATCCGGAAGAGGCCGCACGTCGCTTTGCTTCGATCCAAAAGCTGCACCAGCAAGTATTGAAGTGCCTTGAAGAGAAAGGCCTTGCCGATCCGAAGACGCAGAAACTGCGCAAGAAGGTCGCGCAAGAGTTCATGGAATTGAAGCTCTCGCCGAAGATGTTCGATGCGCTGATCCTGCAGCTGCGCGAACACGTCGCCGAGATCCGTAACCTCGAAAAGTCGGTGATGATGCTCTGCGTGCGCGATGCCGGCATGCCGCGCAAGGACTTCATCTCCACGTTCCCGAAGAACGAAACCAACATCAAGTGGTTGGACAAGCACATCCGCGCGAAGCGTAAGCACTCCGCTGCGCTGGCTCGCCTGCGCGAGGACATCGAGAAGCAGCAGAGCAAACTGCAGCAGCTCGAGCAGCGCGTGCACATGGAAATCGCGGACGTTAAGGAGATCAACCGCGAAGTCGCCGTCGGCGAAGCCAAGGCTCGCCGCGCCAAGAAGGAAATGGTGGAAGCGAACTTGCGCTTGGTGATCTCGATTGCGAAGAAGTACACGAACCGCGGTTTGCAGTTCTTGGATCTGATTCAGGAAGGCAACATCGGCTTGATGAAGGCGGTCGACAAGTTCGAATACCGCCGCGGCTACAAGTTCTCCACGTACGCCACGTGGTGGATTCGTCAGGCCATCACGCGTTCGATCGCCGATCAGGCTCGCACCATTCGTATTCCGGTGCACATGATCGAAACGATCAACAAGCTGAATCGCATTTCGCGCCAGATGCTGCAGGAAATGGGTCGCGAACCCACGCCGGAAGAGTTGGCGGTGCGCATGGAAATGCCGGAAGACAAAGTTCGTCGCGTGCTCAAGATCGCGAAGGAACCGATCTCGATGGAAACTCCGATCGGCGACGACGAGGATTCGCATCTTGGCGATTTCATCGAGGACACCTCGGTGGATTCCCCAATCGATTCCGCGACCATGGAGTCGCTGCGCGAAACCACCCACAGCGTTCTCGCGGGTCTCACGCCTCGGGAAGCGAAAGTGCTCCGCATGCGCTTCGGCATCGACATGAACACGGACCACACTTTGGAAGAAGTGGGTAAGCAGTTCGACGTCACGCGCGAGCGTATTCGTCAGATCGAAGCGAAGGCACTGCGTAAGCTCCGTCATCCGAGCCGCAGCGAACAACTGCGCAGCTTCTTGATGGACGACTAACCGAAAGATTGTTGCGATCGCGAAAAAGCCGGCACTGGTTGCCGGCTTTTTTGTTTTTGGGTCCTGCGCTTTTTTCGTTTGCGCCTGCCGATTTTGCGTGGATTTCTCCGATGCCCGTTCAGCCACTGTTTAGGGAGGAACTCGCGCAGGTATAACGCGTTCTCAGGACAAAGGACGAGGTAATTTTTCGGGAGCCAATCGTGGGAGTTTTTTTCTACTTCGTACTGTTCATCCTGGCCTGCGGCTTCGGTTGGTGGGCGAAGGGTGCTGAGCGCGAGAAATAGTACTGCTGAGCGACTCACGCGCTTTTGGCGCGAGCACGCGCCACATTGCGGCGCTGGGCCGTGAGCGCGCGCATCAACTCTCCTCTACGCGATTGCACGCGCACCTCTTCGAGATCGAGCCACTTCGCAAGATCATTCAGTGCCTGCTGAAGATCGGGCAAGACCTTGTCGATGTCTGCGGACGGTTCGAGCGAGCCGCCACGCACTTCTAGCGCGCTTTCAGAGCGATTGGACTTCAGATCGACGCGACCGACGATCTCGCCATTGAGCAGAAACGGCAGCACGTAATACCCGTGCTTACGCTTGTGCGCGGGCGTGTAG
>JAEWBG010000088.1 GCA_023391335.1 Pseudomonadota bacterium
ACAGGTCTTGATGCTCCTGCGCGCTCAACTTACGCCATGCTCTTCTGCTCATGCTTCACCCTCCAGCTCTATCGCTTAAGATGGGTGTTGCACTGACCCCTTTAAACCGCCACACAAAGAGCACAAAAGAGATTGAGTATGCGAGAGCGACCACCGCTCACTGATGGCGTTGCGTCACGTGGCAAACGCTAGTCCGAAACAAGACGTGCCACGCAAGGCTCGCGATATCGCACTGATGGCCTATGCGTTTATACGTTTCTTTGTGCCCTTTGTGTTGCGTCCTACTTCTTCTCTCGGATCGCTCTAATCACTAATCAGCAGTCACCAGTCACTACCCATCACACCAACGCCTCTCCCCGATACCCCAGCTCGGCATATTGAGTGAGGACGATCTGTTTGACGGTTGCGCCGTGGCCTTCCTTCACGAGCGCGACACAAGCGCCGCCGAAGCCAGCGCCGGTGAGACGCGCACCGAACACGTCAGGTTGTTTTTGCAGCAACTCGACCAAACGATCCAAGCCTTCGATCGAGACTTCATAGTCATCGCGCAGGCTCGTGTGCGATGCGTTCATCAGTTCGCCAAATTCTTGCGCGGACACGCCTTGAGCCGCGCGCAACACGCGGGCGTTTTCGGTGATGACATGACGAGCCCGGCGATCGAGCGGCGGCGGCAATGCATTCGCGCGCATCGGATCGCCTTCGTCGCGCAGTGCTTTGACACCAAGCAGACGGGCCGCCTCTTCGCATTGAGCGCGGCGTTCGTTGTATCCGCTGGTGGCGAGCGTGCGCGCGATCCCGCTATCGATCACCACGAGTTCTGCTCCCAACGGGAGCGGCAACAACTTGCGCTCGAGCGTGCGAGTGTCGAGAAACAGCATGTGTTTCGCATCCCCCAGGCTCGTCGCCATTTGGTCGAGGATTCCGCAGCGCACGCCTGCATATTCGATCTCGGCTTGCTGCGCGAGCTTCGCCAGTTCGACATCATCGAGTTGAATCCGGAAGGCCTCGCGCAAGGCGCGTAAGACAGCGACCTCGAGCGCCGCACTACTGGAGAGCCCGCCGCCCATCGGCACGTCGCTACGAATATGCAGCTCCACGGGCGCGATATGTTCGCCGCGCTTCTTCAACACTTGGATGCAGCCGAACACGTAGCGAGCGTAGCCGTCGGGGCCCGCAGCGCCGTCCACGTATGCGACGGACTCATCCAAATTCGCAGAATAGAACCGGAACTGATCGTCGCGACTTTTCGCAAGCTCGACTCGTGTGAGTTGCGGAATGGTCGTCGGCAACACGAAACCATCGTTGTAGTCGGTGTGTTCGCCGAGCAGATTCACGCGGCCCGGGGCGTGCGCGCGGACTTCGGGCGCGTGCCCAAATACATCGGAGAATGATCGCATCAGAAACTCACATTGACGGCTTGCAGTTCGCGCACTTTATCTTCTGGCAATGCATCGCTGGCGAACATGCCCGCCGCGATTTCTGTCCCCGCCAGGTATTTCAGCTTTTCGCGTGTGCGATAGGGCGGATAGAACTCCGCATGCAAGTGCGCTTCGGGATGGGCCGCGCCGTCCGTCGGGGCTTGAAACCAGGCCATGATGTACGGGAAAGGACGCTGCCAAAGACCGTCGTACTTCAGAAGCACAGTTTTCAACGCAACTGCCAAATCGGTGCGTTGGGCCTGCGTCAAATCGTGAAAGTAGGCGACGGCTCGTTTCGGTGCGACCCACACTTCGTACGGATAACGGGCCCATGCCGGCAGAAACGCAATTGCCTCCGGCCCGTCATAGATCACGCGCGTCTTTTGGCGCAATTCTTCTTCGATCAGATGCTGGAGCAACGGGCGTTGATTCGCTTCGAAATACTCGCGCTCCATTTGATTCATTCGCAACGGCACGGGCGGCACGAAGGAATAGGAATAGAGTTGGCCGTGCGGGTGATGCAACGTCACGCCGACCTCGACGCCGCGATTCTCGAACGGCAGCACGTACTGGATTTTTCCGGTCGCAGCCAGTGTGCGCGTCCGGTCCGCCCACACTTCGATCAGCAATGCGATGTGATCGACGGGCAAACTGCCGAGCGATGCTTGGCTGTCCTGCGTGAACACAACCACATCGCACTGGCCGGTGCCCGGCTTGGTCTCAATCGCCAGGTGCGGCGGATCGTGCGCAACCAACGCCAATGAAGGAAACAAGTTATCGAAGACTGCTACGTCGTACTTACCGCTCGGCAATTCAGTGGGGTTCGCAGGATCCGTGGTGGGCCGCAGAGGGTTGTACTCCGGCGGCGGCAAGAAGGTTCGATCCTGACGATGGGATGCGTACGTCACCCATTCGCCACGCAACGGATGCCATCGCAGGTGCGGATTCGGATGCACCGGCTCTTTACGCGGGCTTGGTGCTGAGTCGATCCCGATGATGGGCGTACGGCTATAAAGCGTAAGCTGCCGTCCATCGGGTTTCTTCAATTCGAGACGATACATGCGGCCTTCATTTTTCTATCAGCGGTAGCGTTTGCGGGTGGTCGCCGCGAACCGCGTTTGCAATTCGATGCAGCGGAATTTTCGGGGTGCGATCTTCGTAGAGCAAGCCGTTCGCTTCTTGAAAGGTGTCGGCGAACTGGGTGTAGCAGAAACCGCTGAACATCGCGGTCGTACGCGCAACCTCCAGCAACGAGGTGACGAGGGTAGCGTACTCCTCCAAATCGCGCACCGATTGATAGCCCCATTCATCGCCTTCGCGGTGCCGCTCGGGATCCAAATACGCGATCCCGCCAAACTCCGTTAAGCAAATCGGCTGACCTCGATGCGGATATCCGTCCAGGGTGAGAATGCGGCCGCCAGTCCAACGTCGATCGACCACTTCCTGCGGCTTGACCTCAGGTCCATAGCGCACACGCAAGTGTTTCGGATCTCCGTCGTAATCGTGCATGCCGATCACGTCGGTCGCGGAGCTCTCCCAGCCATCGTTACCGATCACCAGACGAGTTGGATCGAGCGTCTTCGTTAAATGATAAAGAGCCGCCACCGCGTCGCGAGCAGCGGGCACCGTCGCGAGATCAGGAACGCCCCACGACTCGTTGAACGGCACCCACATCACGATGCACGGATGACTCGCGTCGCGCTCGATCGCTTCGGTCCACTCCTTAATCATGCGGCGGATTGCGCGATTCGTGAATCGATAAGCGCTCGGCATCTCCTCCCACACCAGCAAACCCAATTTGTCCGCCCAGTAGAGATAACGCGGATCTTCGATCTTCTGATGCTTGCGAACCCCATTGAATCCCATCGCTTTGGCAAGCTCGACATCGAGCCGTAGGGCGTCGTCCGTCGGGGCAGTCATCAATGAGTCCGCCCAATAGCCTTGATCGAGCACCAGACGCATATTGAAGGGACGCCCGTTTAGCATGAGGCGCTCGCGCTGCGTGCTGATCGAACGAATCGCGGTATACGACTTGATCTGATCGATCACTTCTTCGCCACGCAGCAGTTGAACTTCCGCATCGATCAGCGTCGGTCGATCGGGCGACCACAACAATTCGTTCCGATAGTCGTCAATGCCCGGATCCGACAGGGCGATGCGGCGGTGAACTTCGTGACTCACAACCTGATACGTGTCGTGCGCGAGGATTTGCTCACCGACTGTGAGCTTCACCGACATGCGTAGATCTTTGATGTCCGTGCCGCCGACGAACGCATGAATCGAGATCTCCCAACGCTCGAGGTTGGGCGTCCAGTGAATGCGCGTGACATAAGCATCGGGCACGCGCTCTAACCAAACTGTCTGCCAAATACCGGTCGTGCGCGGATACCAAATCGAATGCGGGTCGAGCCGCCAATCTTGTTTGCCGCGCGGCTTCTCTAAATCGTGCGGGTCGTCTTCTACGCGCACGGCTACCTTTTGTTTTCCGCTTGGATTCAGGACGTGCGTGATGTCCGCAGAAAACGGCGTATGGCCGCCTTCGTGTTCGACGACCGGCTGATCGTTGACCCACACCTGCGCGTGATAATCGACAGCGCCGAAATGCAGAATCGCTCGATGCTTCGCACCCGCTTGACCCGGCGCATCGGCGGGATATTCGAACTCGCGCTCATACCAAACGCAGCGATGAAACCCTGTGTCTTCGATGCCGCTGAGCTTCGTCTCCGGCGCAAACGGCACGCGAATCGTCAGCGGCCACTCATCGATGTGACGCGGCAAACGGAAGCGCATGTCGTTATCGAAGCGAAAGCGCCACGGCCCATTCAAACTCAGCCACTCGGATCGTCGCAATTGCGGGCGCGGATAACGTTCGGGCATTGCTCTCTCGCTGAAGTCCGTGAAGCTCGCGATTAGTAGTGCAATACGCCGCACCTTGTCACGTCCGTAACTTCCCACGGTAATTGTTACAGGAGGAAGTGAGGAAGTGAGGAGCGCGAAAGTGAAACGCGTAGTCCTTCTCTGAATCGCGGGTAAGGAAGCGAAAGGTGAGACAGTAAATGACTAGACGATGTACCACGGAAATAAGAGCTAATGATTGGGTTTTATTTCTGACGCGAGCACAGCTCGCCATCACCGCTGACTCTCTCACCTCCTCACTTCTTCAATGCAACTCACAACGAACTTGGCGCGTTAGAGCCGGCGGAGTTCGATTTAGCGACTCACGTATTGCGAGCTAGCGAGCTGAAAAGGAGCGGCCGGCCACATCGAATTAAAACAGCACGAGCGATGTGGAGCACTCCGAGCTCGTGTTGATTCGACCTGTGTACTCGTTCTGAACCTCCGGCACGCATGCGGCGCGCCGGACGTTCGACTGCATGCGAGCGTTTCGAATCGAGCAGCAAGGCGTGATCCGCACGCCACGTTTACACAGGAGCCCCCAATGTCCAGATCTCTCCTCGTCTTCTCCCACTTGCGCTGGGACTTCGTCTTTCAGAGGCCCCAACATCTGCTGACGAGGTTAGCGAAGCACTATCGGGTGTACTTCTTTGAAGAACCCGTGGTCGATTCTTCGAAGACGTATCTTGAGACTATTCCGAGCGGCGAGAACATCATCGTCTGCCGGCCGCATTCCACGCTCAATGCACATGGATTTCACGACGAACAGCTTCCCGTGCTGCAGGAAATGGTCAACGAACTCATTCTGCGCGAGTCGATCGATGACTACGACGTTTGGTTCTACTCGCCAATGGCACTGCCGCTCATGAAGGACCTGCGGCCGAACACCGTCATTTACGACTGCATGGATGAGCTCTCCGCATTCCGTAACGCGCCGAAACAACTTCTGCAGCGCGAATCCGCCCTGTTGAAAGTTGCGGACGTCGTATTCACAGGCGGTCCCAGTCTCTATCGTGCGAAGCGCGATAGACATCCGAACGTTCACTGCTTTCCGAGCAGCGTGGACGCCTCGCACTTCAGCGTCGCACAAGACCCTGGTGCCGAACACGCGCAGCAGCGAGAGTTAGCCGCGCCACGCTTGGGCTACTACGGTGTCATCGACGAGCGCATCGATCTGGATCTCGTTGCCGCCGTCGCGGACTCGCATCCGGAATGGCAGATCGTCATGGTGGGTCCGCACGTGAAGATCGATCCGACTTCGCTTCCGCGCCGGCACAATATTCACTACTTCGGCCAGCAGAGGTATCAAGATCTACCCTCGTTTGTCGCGGGCTGGAACGTGTGTCTGCAGCCATTCGCGTTGAATGAATCGACGAAGTTCATCAGCCCCACGAAGACCTTGGAATACATGGCGGCCGAACGCCCCATCGTGAGCACACCGATTACGGATGTCGTGGAACCGTACGGCGACATCGTTTCGATTGCCTACACGAGCGAGCAGTTCATCGCCGCTTGCGAACGCGCGCTAGAGGAAGATCAGACTGAGGCAACCCGGCGTCGAGAAGCGATGCGCGCCACATTGGCGCGCACCTCATGGGACAAGACAGCACGTGAAATTCTCGAACGCATCGACCAAGCGCGCTCAAGCGGTTCTTCAACTGGGGTCGATGTTTTGTTTCATCGAGAGTCCGCCCGCTCGACAGCGCATCCTGAACCTGTCTCTACCGCTAAGGCTGCTCGCAAGCGCGCCGAGCAGTACAACGCGATCGTCATCGGTGCCGGCCCAACCGGTTTGAGCGCCGCGTATCACTTGGGCGAAGACAGCTTGCTACTCGAACAGAACGAAACAGTCGGCGGTTGGTGCCGTTCCATTCACGACAACGGCTTCACGTTCGACTACGCCGGCCACATCATGTTCTCGAACGATCCGTACGTGCATCACCTCTATCGCAAACTGCTGGGCGATAACGTCCACTGGCAGGATCGCGAAGCTTGGATCTACAGCAAGAACGTGTACACCCGCTATCCATTCCAAGGCGCGTTATATGGCTTGCCGCCGCAGGTGCTGAAAGAGTGCATCGTCGGGGCCATCGAGGCTCGCTTCGGCAAACTGAAAGAGACGACTGCGCCCAAAGCGTCCGCCGCTACCAATAGTTCAGTATGTGTCGGCAAAGCCGAATCCATTACCGATTGCTGTGCCGACGGTATTGCAGAGAGCACGGCACCGCTGGTGTCAGCGAGCATTGCGGGCAAGGGCGGTTCGGAACCGCGCAACTTCGAAGAGTTCATTTACAAGGTTTGGGGCGCGGGCGTTGCGAAGCACTTTGCGATTCCCTACAACCGCAAACTCTGGGCCGTGCCGCTTACTGAGATGGAAACATCTTGGCTAGGCGGACGTGTGCCGCTACCGGATCTCGAAGAGATGATCGAAGGCGCGCTGCATCCTGTGCCGAAGCCGCAGGGCCCGAATGCGCGATTCGGTTATCCGCTGCGCGGCGGCTTCCAGGCTCTTATGAACGGATTCCTGCCGCACTTGCGCGGCGACCTCCGCACGAATGCACGCGTGCAACAGATCGTCCCGAGCGAGCACCTTGTCATTCTGGATGACGGCACCTCGTACGAATATCAAAAGCTCATCAGCACGGCACCGTTGCCGAAGCTGATCGACATGATCGGCATGGAAGTGCCGCAGTCGATCGCGACAGCCGCATCGAAGTTGCGTCATGTGTCGGTACGATGCGTGAACATCGGCGTGGCACGCGAGAACGTCACCGAGAAACATTGGATCTACTACCCCGAAGATCCGGTATTCCATCGAATCTTCGTGCAAGGCAATGCCAGCCCTCACTGCAATGCGCCGGGCGGCTTCGGATTGACCTGTGAGATCACCTATTCGCCATCGAAGCCTTTGCCCTGCGATGGAGAAGCGCTGATCGACCGATGTATTCAGGATTGCATCAAGGTAGGTCTACTGCGCGAAGACGACATGATCCTGGCGCGCAATCAAGTGGACATGCCGTACGCGTACGTGGTGTACGACCATGCACGCAAGCGCAACGTGGAACTCATCCGGGAGTGGCTCGCCGATCGCGACATTTTGCTGTCCGGCCGTTACAGCGAATGGGAGTACTACAACTCCGATCATGCATTCCTGGCCGGCAAGAAGGTCGCCGATGCCGTTCTCGCCTCCTTGCGGGCAACGGCGGCGATTGGATTGGTCGAAGGCGCATGAGGTCGTGAACGATCATCGGGATCCTGATGTGGCCGGCGCGTTGCCAACTCGCGAGGATGGGGGCGTTTTGCTGCTTGCATCGGGAGCCGCCGAAGAATCGATGCAACGCAAACGCTCCGCCATGCATGCGTTGGAAGTTTGGGGCGGGGTCGAATGCACCGTGAATCGCGTTCACGATGTGTTTCACGATCAGCTCGTCGCGAATGGTCACGATATGCGCATCGATGATCTAGATCGATTCGCTGCCCTGGGACTGAGGCGCTTGCGTTATCCGGTACTGTGGGAGCGCACGGCCGCGAATTCGCCAAACGAGCTGCGATTCGAGTGGGCTGACGCGCGGATGCAGCGCATGCGTTCGCTCGGAGTCGATCCCATCGTAGGGCTGCTGCACCATGGCAGCGGCCCGCGTTACACGAGCTTGATCGACCCCCACTTTCCTGATTTGTTCGCAAACTATGCAGGCGCTGTGGCGAGGCGCTATCCCTGGGCCAATGCATACACACCCATCAACGAACCTCTGACAACGGCTCGGTTCAGCGCACTTTACGGGCATTGGTTCCCGCACAAGCGTGACGATGCAAGCTTCGCTCGGGCCATCGTGAATCAATGCCGTGCAACCGTCCTGGCTATGCAAGCGATTCGCGCGGTGAACAGTCATGCGCTATTGGTGCAAACGGACGATTTAGGGCGCACACGGAGTACGCCCGAGCTCAGTTATCAAGCTCGCTTCGACAACGAGCGTCGCTGGCTCGGCTGGGATTTGCTCTGCGGGATGGTCGATCGCGATCACCCGCTCTGGCGTTATTTGATCGACGCAGGTATCCGCAACGCAGAACTGAAGTGGTTCGTAGATAATCCTTGCCCGCCGGACATTATTGGCATCAATCACTACGTCACCAGCGACCGCTATCTGCACGAGGACGTGCACGCATTCCCGCGGAACACCTGGGGCGGCAATGGCCGCCACGATTACGCCGATGCCGAAGCAGTGCGCGTGATCGACGAGGCAGAAATCGGCATCTCTCAGGTGCTTTGGGACTGCTGGCAACGCTATCGACGCACGATTGCAATCACCGAGGTTCATCTGGGTTGTCATCGCGACGAACAGCTGCGCTGGTTATACGAGGTTTGGAACGCTGCGAACGAGGTCCGAAGCCAAGGCATCGACCTGAGAGCAGTCACCGTATGGGCATTGCTCGGCAGTTTCGATTGGGACAGTTTGCTCACACGAGTGCGCGGCCATTACGAACCGGGCGCGTTCGATTTGCGCGGCAACGGTCCGCGCCCAACGGCACTCGCTCACCTTACACAGGATCTCGCAAACAATCGGCCATTGCGCAATCGGCAGATCCTCAGTGAGAAACCTTGGTGGCGGCGGCCGACGCGTCTATTTCAGTCGCTGCAGCAAACGCCCCTTCGGGAAGCGCATGCGATACGTACTGCCGTGCCGGAGCATGACGGACACCGCGCGCAAACTCCGCTGCTCGTAGCAGGCGCAAAAGGTCTGCTCGGGCGTGCCTTCGCTCGCATCTGCGATGTACGCGGGCTCTACACCCACGCGTGCGGGCGCAACGAGCTCGATATCTGCGAGCCCGATCAGATCGATCGGTTGCTCGATGACGTGCGACCCTGGGCGGTCGTGAACACCGCAGGGTACGTACGCATCGGAGATGCCGAACGAGAGAGCGATGACTGCTACAGATTGAATGTGCGCGGTGCAGAGTTGCTGGCGAGCGCGTGTCAACGGCGCGGCATTCGCTTTCTGACATTTTCGAGCGATCTCGTCTTCGATGGCGAACGTTCGAGCCCCTATCTTGAAACTCACAACGTGCGACCCTTGAATGTTTATGGGCGCAGCAAAGCGGATGCCGAACGTGCTGTGACCGCAGCCAATCCCAATGCACTCGTCATTCGCACGAGCGCGTGTTTCGGACCCTGGGATGAATTCAATTTCGTCACGAGTGCACTGCGCACGCTTCAGGATGGCAAACCGTATCGAGCCATGCACGACGTGGTGGTATCGCCAACGTACCTTCCCGATCTCGTGCATGCGGCGCTCGATTTGCTCATCGACGGCGCACAGGGACTGTGGCACTTGACGAATGTCGGGCGGCTCTCTTGGGCGGAGCTGGCGCGGGAAGCGGCACGGCTCGCGCGCGTGCGTACCGATCTGCTTGCACCTGAGAGCCAGCGTAATTTTGCCGACATGCCCGCGCTGCCGGCATTCAGCGCCTTGAGCAGCGAGCGTGGCAACTTCATGCCGCCGCTGGAGGATGCGCTGTCGCGTTACGTCGCAACTCGCCGAACTGCGGCTTAGGGCATGAGCACGGCAGCGAGTAATCAGGAGCTGCTGCGATTGTTGCTAGAACAGTCGCCCTCCTATGCCGTGATCTTGATCGACCCACGGGGAAAGATCGTCGGCATCAATCCCGGAGCTGAAAAGATCTTGGGTTTCTCGGGCGACCAGGCGCTTGGCACTTCCATCTCAGAGATCTTCACGCCAGAGGATCGAGCACTTGGGCTCGATGTACTGGAACGGAGGATCGCCGACAGCAAATTGACGTCGGAGGACGACCGCTGGCACTTGCGTAGCGATGGCTCTCGTTTTTGGGGCTCCGGCGCAGTGACCGCATTGCGCAACGAACAAGGCGAGTTGCTGGGTTTTGGCAAAGTCGTGCGCGACCGCACCGACCTGAAGGAGAAGATCGACACACTTCAGCGGCAACTTGATGCGACGCGCACCGCGGACCGCGGGAAAGGCATCGCCATTGCGAAGACTGCGCACGAGTTGCGCAACTTGCTTGCGTCGTTTTCCGTAGCGCTCGATATGCTCAAAGGCCCCACGGACGATCCCGACAAACGCATTCATCTCGTACGCCTGATGTCGCAGCAGCTCATCCTGGTGCACCGCCTCGTCGAAGATCTCATGGATGTCGAGCGACTTCACGCCGGCAAGGTCACGTTGTCGAAGCAAAGAACTTCCGTTCAGAAGATGCTGCGCCTGACCACGGAGGCGTTGCAGCACCGATGCAGCGAAAAGCAGCTGCAGCTCGACATCATTGCACCTGAGGTACCGCTTTGGATCGATGCGGATCCCGCGCGACTTCAACAAGTGTTTATGAATTTGCTCGACAACGCGATCAAGTACACGCCATCCGGAGGACGTATCTGGATCACTGCGAGTACCGAAGACGTTGACGTCGTCATTCACTTTCAAGACGACGGTGTCGGCATTCCCGAGGCAATGCTGTCGCGCATTTTCGAATTGTTCACGCAGGTGCGAGCGCAGGACGCAACAGATCAGTCGGGATTGGGTATTGGCCTTGCACTCGTGAAAGAGCTGGTGGAGTTGCACGGAGGTTCGGTGCAGGCAGCCAGTAATGGAGCCGGACATGGCAGCGTCTTCACCGTACGCTTACCGCTCGCGTCTTTGAACTCTCAGCATCTCAATCAGGGATCTTCCTAAGGGAAGCGTACGCACTGACTTACGCAAGAGTTAATCGTTGCGATTGCAACTCTGCGCGCGCGCCAACCGTTCTATCTGCGTGTTCAACGGAGGTAGCAGCGATGAATAAACATCAGAGCGAAGGCACTAGTAAGCAGATTGCCGGCACCGCACGCGATCTCGCCGGCCGAGTGAAGGGAGACATGGGCGAGCAAGCCAAAGGCCGCATGGAAAAGGCAGCGGGGAAAGTTCAGAAGAAGCTGGGCGACCACGAGGCCCGTCAGGACGAGCACCGCAACCAGGATGATCTCGACGAGGAGATCTAGCGCGAGCGTTTCGAGCGAGCGCGAACCCGGTCCATAGCGTTCGACGACATCTGTCGTACCCGGTGCAACCAGCGCCGCGCCCACTCGAACTCGATCGACAGAATTGCCAGGCCGGCCGGAATCACAATGAAGGCCGGGCCTGGCAATACGATGAGCGCACATCCGACTAACAAGACGGCAATGCCAACTATGAAAACGAGTGTTCGCCAAATCGTCCGCATCGGATTCGTCCAAGAACTCAAACCATAGGAACCAGTTTCAGGCGGGCGAGTTCCGCAGTCCCAGCGGTTAGCGGTTAGTCAAGATGATGCTCTTCTTCCCGTTTCCCG
>JAEWBG010000043.1 GCA_023391335.1 Pseudomonadota bacterium
GCTGGCAATCACCTCATCAAGATCAACAGGGGGTGGCCGCCATGCCGCGGAATACCCGGCCGCCATGGCGTGGAATGGGTGGCGCCCATGCGGCGGAATCAGTGGCCGGCATCAGGCGGAATACGCACGCGAAGGAGACCCCAAGTGCGATACGAGAGCGCCACCTTGGTCTGGGCGTGGCGCTCGGGATGGCCTTTGGCGCGGCTATAGGTGCCGGTCTCGGAGTTGCCTTCGGCAACTTGGCACTCGGCATTGGGTTTGGCATCTCCATCGGAGTTGCGATTGGCATCGCGGTCGGTGCTGGCTTTGGCAACAAGCGAGCGAGAAAGCCATCGGATACTGATGGCGAGGCCTAAGAACTAGTCGCTTCGACGGGCCTGAAAGGAAGATCGGAGTGAAACGATGAGGCCCCTCCACCGAGCGGTCGAAACATTTTTTGGGTCCGCTTCCGACCCGAAGCGGACATCAAATCTCTACTCGACGATTTTCGATCTCGCTTCCTTCGGCAATCTCGCAACCACGTGGCATTGCGGATCGACGACTTCGGCAATGACGGCGCAACTCCTGGTAGCGATCAAAATGAATGTCGATTGCGCCGACCATATAAGACCGAATTGAGGATGATGGCTCCCGCTACCTCGAAGATGAGAAGTGGATTGAGTTTGTGGTTCTCTATATTGTGATGATCAAGCAGGCAGCTCAGAATGAAAATTCGGACGTCGAGCGCGAATGCCGTCAACAGAAATATGATTCTGCTACGTCCTCCCGTTTCAACAGCCTTTCGATTTTTCATGAAGCCGCGAGACGTCTTCCTCTTCTTGATTTCTTTGCTTCCATTTGCAGCATGGGCATGCAAACCCGTAGTCGGATACGAGTACAAGATCCCATCAGAAACGGAAAGAATCGCCGAGGCCGACGTAGTCTTCATCGCAAGGTCGGTCGCAATTGAACAGGTGCCCGAAAAGAAGGACATCAGCCAACCCATTTACACTTTTAGAGTGACGATGAGCGTGGAGCGATGGATCAAAGGGTCTGGGCATCACCAGCAAATAGTTTTTGACACTGGTGGGACCGATGCGATTTCTTGTTTGGAGTATCCCATATAGCCAGCTCTCCAAGTACCAACACTGGCAACGTCCGCTGGCGAGTGTTCGCGCGTAGATCAGACGGTGAGCTCTGGGTTACGACGGCCGAATTGTTGAAATGAATCTAACAAGGTCTGTCACGCATGCAGGGAGAAGAATAGTGAGCAGAACAAATGCCGGATTGATGTGTGTTTTGCCCTTGATTGGGATCTTCACTTTGACGGCAGCTGCAGAGGATTCGCTGTGCGGAGAAGGTGAGACCGTCTATTTTTCTTGCAAGGTCTCCAACGTCAAGTTCGTTTCCTTGTGTGGCAACGCGTATCGCGATCCAAACACTCCTGGCGCAGCGGATAACTTTTGGATGCAGTACAGGTTTGGTCCTTTGGGAAAACCGGAGCTCGTGTACCCCCGAACGAAGCAGAACGCTTTGGCAAAATTTTGGTTCGAATACCATCATTTCTACCAAGGGTTTAGCCACACGCTTGGCTTTAAGATCAATTCGTTCACGTACGAAATTGACGTTTCGCCCGACGGTGATAAGCCTTTCATTGGCGTAAGGGTCTATCAGTCGAAGCCGGGCTCAACGGAAACAAAAGGCGTGGAGCTGCCCTGCGAGTCCAATCAGGTCGTGGGCGATGAGTTCACTTCGATCATTTCGGAGAATGCTCCGTAAATGTCTCTGCAAAGCGCCCGCGGATTCCGCCAGTCAGGTCCGCTTTTGGCCGAAAGCAGCCGTTCCTACCATCGCCTACCACTCGTCGAATCGAGCCCTCTTTGCGTTCCACTTTGGCCTCCCTTTCAGGAACGTCAAAAAGACGGACCTTTTTGTCGTAGCGCTACACGGACGTACTCGTGCGCGGTCCTGAAAGGGAGGTCGGAGTGGAACGCATCTCCGAGCTTCGATACAGATGAATCCCCCTATCCGACGTCTTCGTGCTTCCCAATTACTTATCAATTGAGCGAAGCGATCAGAAAGACACCCGCCTACGCGGGTGCGACGACTTCGACTCTGTGTGCTCTGTGCGCTCTGTGTGACATTTCCTAGTTTGCGGTTTTCAGTTTTCGGTTTGCAGCGTCACGCCAACGCAAGGTGGCGCTGAAGTTCGTGCCGCTAAATCATCTATGCGTTCTCCCGCCCGACGCTCCTACTTCGCTCCGTGTCCTCCGTGGTCTCCATCCTGTCCATCCTGTTAATCCTGTCTAAGTTGTTCTCTTCACATCGGAGCAGGAGTTAGGCGATTGGCCAGGATTAACAGGTTGAGTTTGGCGTTGAGCGATCTGGTCGCGCTTTCATCGTAGATCTCTTGGTATCAGCGAAGCGATCAGATGGACACCCGCCTACGCGCAGTGCTGTCCGGAATATTCTTCATGCGAACAGGCGGGTTTGCATGAGTTCGTGCTGTGCTCGTTGATCTCGCCAGCGCCGATGTCGCTCGTGCTCGTAGGTGGGGCGTTGAAATAGAGTGGCGGATAGCTCGGATAAGTGCAGCCAGAGGGTCGTTTTGATCTGCCGCTTGTGGTGATGCACGGCGACCAGCAGATAGGCGATGAGTGCGGTGAGGATCTGAATACGTACCGCGTGTTCGCTGCGCCCGTAGAAATGCTTGATCCTCAAGTGCTGCTTGATCCACTTGAAGAATAGTTCTACCTGCCAGCGTGCTCGATATTGATCCGCAATGCGCAGAGCGCTGCTCTTCAGATCGTTGGTAACTAGCACCAAGGGACCTTTGCCATCGCGTACCACTTCAATTCGCCGCAGTGGCTGCTTGTATGGGTTGTGACGGCCCGCCCCCGGGTTGCGATTCGATAGGCGAATCAGCTCATCTTTTAGGATGACCTTGCGACTATCGCGCGGCACTTTGCGCGACTGAAGGACCTCGATCTTCGCGTGCCGCTTCAGTCGCGTGACAAAGCGAGCACCGCTCTGCTCGATGCGCCACCACCAGGAATAATTGCAATAAGCCTTATCGAATACATAGATCACATCGGGGTCGATCGAGAGCGTGTGGGCATATTCAATGTCGTTCACATTCGGTGCTGTGATGCTGTGTGCGACCGGAGCTTGCGCGCGTGAATCAAGCAATACGTGCAGCTTGATGCCTTGCGTATTGCGAGTGCGATTGGCAAAGCTCCACTGATCGAACCCTCGGCCCTTGGCGGTGATCGAAGTGGAATCCAATAACTGCAGCAGCTCTGTGCCTTCAGCACGAACACGCCGACTCACTTGTTGCATCAACGCTTCGGCTGCCTCGCGAAATACGTCCGATACGTCCTTTGCGTTTGCATCAGCGAGCGTTGAACGCTGCACCATCGAGCACCCTAAGTGATGGTGATGGTTCTTCTGAGCATTGAAGCCGCGTAGCAGCACCCGAAGACTCGATGCACGTGTCAGCTGTCCGTACACCATCACCACCAGCTGCTGCCAACAGGAGAAGCCTTTGCGGTGCTTATCCGCCTCACGTCGTCTCACCGCTCGATCGAATGCTCCCCGCGGAAAGAGGTTCAGAAGTTCGCGAAAACGGCTTATCGTGTACATCGTTGCGGGTCCTGGTGTTGAGTTGGCGCTCAGGGGCTTTTTACCCCAAGCACCTTGATCCGCAACTCTTTTTTTATCCCCTCAACTCACCTCGTTCCGGACAACAGTGCGCCTACGCGGGTGCGACGCTTTTTCTCCGTGTTCTCCGTGTTCTCCGTGTTCTCCGTGTGAAATTCCGTTTGCTTGTCTTACCTCATTCCTCATCAAAGCAAACTCCCCTGCCCCGCCGCATAACTGAGTCGACCATCCACGATCTGTGCCGCCGACGTGTACGGATGCTCTACTACTTTTCCAATCTCCAGGATGTGCAAGACCTGAACGCCTTCTACCTTCAGCACATCTGATATGAGTGAACGATGGCAGCGCCACCACACCGCTTCGGAACACATGACAGCGGTGCGCCTTTCATTCGCGAGCTGCATCAACCGATCGAGTCCATCGCGAAACTCATTCGTTTCAATGTAATCCGCATACGCGCGAAACGATGCATTCCGCCAAGCCGTGTTGTGTGAATTCGGATCCGGCTTCCTCCGCCCACCGAGTTCCTGAAACCATTCATAGGCAATATCGTGCTCGTGCAAAGACGCGTTCAGTGACTCCGCATTGAACTGCGGATACTTTCGGGAGCCTGGAAACCGCCGAACGTCCGCTATCGCTTCGATGTTCTGCGATTGCAGCAGCTCCAAGAAGTGCTCGAACGTGCGCGTGGAATGACCAATGGTCCAAATGCAGGACGCAAGCTTCGCACTCTTTCTGATGTTCGAGCCCATCTTCTCACCTTCGATCAGCACGCATAGCTGATCTATGAACGGTTTGCACGTGGCAAATGTCTCCGCGCAGCGGTAACCCATTCCAGTCTGTACGCATTGCAGGGTCGCAGCGTAGAACTCTCGCGCCGATAGCGCCAAGACGCTCGATTGCCGATCTTTCGGAACATCATCGTTCGTCGTCGCGTACAACACGCCATGCCGTCCAAGGTAGGAGATGCAGGATGACTCGCGTACATACGGTACAGCTACGAATTACATCACTCGCTGTGGCGCTCATTTCTCTATGCGCTGCCGCGACAACAGCAGCCGCAAACGATGCGATCAACTGGGGTGACTGCCCTCCCATCACAGAAGGATTTCCCGATCTTGGCCAACAGCAGTGCGCGTTGATTCCGGTCCCGCTCGACTATCATGAGCCACACGGCCGCAAAATCGACATCGCTGTTTCACGCATCAAAGCTGCCGACCCGACCAAGCGCCGCGGCGTGCTGTTTCTAAATACGGGAGGCCCTGGCGGAATGGGACTGGATGCGCCGCATTTGGCGACGGCGCTTTTTCCGCAGAGCGTGCTCGATGCATACGACCTCATCGGTTTTGATCCGCGCGGCATCGGCAGGAGCGCGCCGGTTACCTGCGGGCTCACACAGGAGCAGGCATTCCAGGCATTTCCGCAGCTCGAGCAGGATCACAGCTTTGCGAAAACGGCAGAGTTTGCTCGCTTCGTGGCAGATGCCTGCGCAGGAGCGATGAGCGACACGTTGCCTTTCATCAATACAGCCAATACCGCGCGCGACATGGATGCAATTCGCGCGCTCTTGGGCGAGCGCACCATTTCATACTTCGCCTGGTCATACGGCACGTATCTCGGTGCCGTTTATGCTTCGCTATTTCCAGCGCGCGCAGATCGATTCGTTCTGGACAGCGCGGTGAATCCCGATTGGCCATGGCGCGAACAATTCCGTCACTGGGGTCCTGGCGGCGAAGCACGCTTTTCTGACTTCGCGGAGTACGCCATTGCCAACGAGGCAACACTCCACTTCGGTGCCACAGTCGATGAAGTTCGCGCGCTCTACTTTGATCTGCTCGCGAAAAGCGCGGCGCACCCAATCAGCTTCGCGGGGTTCTTCGTTGATGCTCCAACCTTTCGCGTCCTGAACTTTTCATTCCTCTATAACGATGGATCCTTTCCATCCATGGCCCGTCTTTGGCAGGCAGTGAGGGATGGGGTGAGCGATGGTACGTCTGCGGCTCCCACGGGCGCCGCTGCTGCAGCTGGATTCCCCGCGATCCCCGTGGACAACTATTCGATGTCTACTGGAGCGGTGTTGTGCGATGACGTTGCGTGGCCGCGATCCGTCGAGCGATATAGATGGGAGCTGCGATTCGACGAACATCGCTTCCCGATGTTCGGCCAACTCGGTTCGCACATTTGGGGCTGTGCCTTTTGGAGAGTCCAGCCAGCGGAACCGCTCGTGAATCTGACACCAAACGGTCCAGCCAATCACATTCTCATTCTGAACACGTTGCGTGACCCGGCCACACCGTTGCCCGGCGCACGACGGATGCGCGAATCGCTCGGTGACCGGTCGCGTTTGCTGCTGGTCGATGGAGGTGGGCACGCCATCTTCGGACTCATGGACAACATCTGTGCGACCCAAACAGTGGCGGCGTATCTCGCTGATGGTGACTTCCCATCCGCGGATACGACGTGCCCCGCCAACGCGAGCACGGCACAGGACGCGACGGCGTTCGGTGCCCGTACTCGCACCGACGGTACACGCGAGCAAGCGATCGAAGCGGCACTGCGTCAGATGACGCCCTTGCATCGATGAGAGCAGAACAATGCGCTAGCGAAATCCGCTGAGTGATCGGCGCCGTTCTAAGGACTTCGGCTCACCAGCGGAAAGCCCCTCTACGGCTGTCCCTGCCCGCCTCCTGATCCATAAATGTTTCCCGTCGCGAAGCTCGCATCATCGGCAGCAAGTTGCACATAGATCGATGCGAGCTCGACCGGTTGCCCAGGGCGGCCGAGAACCGTAGCGCTGCCGAAGTGCTGATACTTCTCCTCAGACGCGCCGCCGCTAATTTGCAGCGGAGTCCAAATCGGTCCGGGTGCCACACCGTTGACGCGAATGCCCTTCGGTCCAAGCTGTTTCGCTAACGACTTCACATAGTTCATCGTTGCCGCTTTCGTTTGAGCGTAGTCGTATAGATCAGGCGATGGATCGTACGCTTGCTCGGATGTCGTGCCGATGATGCATGAGCCGGGTTTCAGATGCGGTAATGCCGCCTTGATAATCCAAAACGGCGCGTAGATGTTGGTCTTCATCGTCGCGTCGAAGTCCTCGGTCGTGATTTCAAGAATCGATGAGTGCGCTTGTTGGCGCCCAGCATTGCAGACGACGATGTCGAGACCGCCCAATTCCTGCACCGCGCGCTCGACCAGCTGCTTGCAGAACGACTCGTCGCGCAAATCGCCCGGAATCGCGACTGCTTTGCGACCCGCATCTTTGATCAGCTGAATCACTTCACGCGCATCTGGCTCCTCGGCTGGAAAGTAGTTGATCGCGACATCCGCACCTTCGCGTGCGTAGGCAATCGCGGCAGCGCGTCCCATTCCTGAATCGCCCCCGGTAATCAGCGCTTTGCGGCCTGCCAATCGATTCGACCCGCGATAAGAAGTCTCGCCGTGATCCGGCTTCGGATCCATCTCGGTCGCAAGACCGGGCCACTTTTGCGTCTGCTTCTTGAAGGGAGGTTTCGGATAGCTTGAGCGCGGATCGCGCATGTTCGGCTCGGTTGGCATTGCGAATCTCTCGTTGATAAGTCGGCACGGAAGTGCAGATGCAACGCGCAGCCATCACGGCGGTTTCCTGCCGAACGCATCAAAAGAAAAAAGCCTCCCTCGTACGAGGGAGGCAAACGGGGAGAGAGATCGAGGAAACCTTAAGCGCGTTGGAATTGCTGCTCTTCGGTGCTGCCACGCAAAGCAGTCGTAGACGAAGTCCCTGCAAGCACGGTCTGAGTCACGTCGTCGAAATAGCCCGCACCGACTTCGCGTTGGTGGCGTGTCGCGGTGTAGCCGGCCTTCTCAGCGGCAAACTCCGCCTCTTGCAGCGAAACGAACGCCGACATCTGCTTGTCTCGATATGTGCGAGCGAGTTCGAACATCGAGAAGTTCAACGCATGGAAGCCTGCCAACGTGATGAACTGGAACTTGTAGCCCATCGCGCCGAGCTCGCGCTGGAACTTCGCGATCGTGAGGTCGTCGAGCTTGCGTTTCCAATTGAAGGAAGGTGAACAGTTGTAGGCAAGCAATTTGTCCGGGAACTCGCGATGAATTGCCTCGGCGAAGTGCTTCGCTTCCGTGAGATCGGGCGTCGCCGTCTCGCACCAAACGAGATCCGCATACGGCGCGTAGGCGATGCCGCGTGCTATTGCTTGTTCCAAGCCCTTCTTCACATAGAAGAAGCCTTCGGAGGTTCGCTCACTGGATTGAATGAACGGACGATCGCGCTCGTCGATATCCGACGTGAGAAGCGCAGCGGATTCGGCATCGGTGCGCGCGACGATGAGTGTCGGCACATCGCAGACATCCGCCGCCAAGCGCGCGGCAATGAGCTTGCTGATCGCCTCGCTCGTCGGCACCAACACTTTGCCGCCCATGTGCCCGCATTTCTTTGCCGACGAAAGTTGATCCTCGAAGTGAACACCCGCGGCGCCTGCTTCGATCATCTGCTTCATCAACTCGAAGGCGTTGAGGACACCGCCAAATCCCGCTTCTGCGTCCGCGACGATCGGCTTGTACCAATCGATGTTGTCGTTACCTTCGGCGTGACAGATTTCATCCGCGCGACGCAGCGTGTGATTGATGCGCTTGACGACCGCGGGCACCGAGTCGGCCGGATACAAAGACTGATCCGGATACATTTGACCTGCGAGATTGGCATCGGCTGCAACTTGCCAACCGGAAAGGTAAATCGCATCGAGGCCGGCGCGGACTTGTTGCATGGCTTGATTGCCGGTCAATGCACCCAGCGCATTGACGAACGGCTTCTCATGCAAGTACGTCCAGAGCTTCTCCGCCATCAGCCGCGCCATCGTGTATTCGATGCGAACGGTGCCGCGCAGACGCAGAACGTCTTCCGGCGAATAGGTTCGGCAAACACCGGTCCAGCGCGGATCGGTTTGCCAAGCGTGCTTCAGAGACTCGGGGGTTTGGGAATCAGGACGCGTATTCATATCGATCGCACTCCGGCGTTTAAGCCAATCAAGGCAACAATTCGTAGGCAGGGAGGGTCAGGAACTCTTCGAAATTCGGCGCGGTCACTAACCGCTCGAATAGTTGTGCAGCCAAATCGTATTTCGCGGCGGCTGGACGATCCGGCGCGTTGGCGGAGCGGATGTCTTGCATCGCTTCATTCAACAGGGAGCGGAACAGCGCTGGCGTGAAGACCTCGCCGCTGGCGAGTCGCGCTTCATGCTTCAGCCACTGCCACAACTGGGCTCGGCAAATCTCGGCAGTCGCCGCGTCCTCCATCAAGTTGTAGAGAGGCACGCATCCGGATCCGCTCAACCACGCCGCCAAGTACTGAATTCCCACGCGCACATTGTGCTGAGCACCCTCGCGCGTGATCGTCCCTTCCGGGATTCGCAAAAGGTCGGCAGCGGTGACGTGAACGTCATCGCGAGTGACCTTCAATTGATTCGGCGCGCGCGAATCGTCGAACGCAGCGTGTGCGATTTCGGCCAAGCCGGGATGTGCGATCCACGTTCCATCATGGCCCGCCACCACTTCGCGGGTTTTGTCCGCGAGCACTTTCGCCAGTGCCAATTGATTGGCCTTGGGGTTGTCGCGAATCGGAATTTGCGCGGCCATGCCCCCCATCGCGTAAGCGCCACGTCGATGACACGTCTTGATCAACAAGTTGACGTACGACTTGAGGAAGTGCTTGTCCATCGTGACCTGTGCGCGATCCGGGAGCACCATGTCGCTGCGATTTCTAAACTTTTTGATGAAGCTGAAGATGTAATCCCAGCGACCGCAGTTCAGTCCGACGATGTGTTCCTTCAGTTCGAATAGGATTTCGTCCATCTCGAACGCGGCCAAAATCGTTTCGATGAGGACTGTCGCCTTGATCGTGCCTCGCGCAACGCCGCACGCCTCTTGTGCGGCGACGAACACGTCATTCCACAATCGCGCTTCGAGGTGACTTTCGAGCTTCGGCAGATAGAAATACGGCCCGGTGCCGGCGCGCGCGAGAGCCTGATGGTTGTTCGCGAAGTACAGTGCGAAGTCGAACAAAGACGCCGACACCGGCTCGTCATCGACATACACGTGCTTCTCATCTAAATGCCAGCCGCGCGGACGCACGATCAATGTTGCGGTGCGCTGCTGAAGCCGATACACCTTGTGCGACACCGGGTCGGTGTAGTTGATGGTCCGGTCGATCGCATCGCGCAAATTGATCTGACCTTGAATCGCGTTGATCCAAGTCGGCGCACAGGAGTCTTCGAAGTCCGCCATGAAGGCTTCGACGGGCGCATTGAGCGCGTTGATGATCATCTTGCGTTCAACGGGCCCAGTGATCTCCACTCGGCGATCCTGCAAGTCCTTCGGGATAGGACCCACGTGCCAAGTGTCCTCACGAATACCCGCCGTCGACGCCAAGAAATCAGGCATTTCGCCCGCATCCAGCCGCGCTTGTCGCGTTTGTCTGGCTTTCAAGAGCTCCAGGCGACGCGTATTGAAGCGGCGGTGCAGCATTTTGAGCAGCGTGAGCGCGGCCGTGGTGAGCACTTCGCCGTCTCTAGCGACTGGAGCGCCGGCGATTTGCACGGCGCCATCGATTTGCTGATTTCGAGTTGCGGTGTTCATGGAGCCGCACTCTACAAGTTCCTCAAATCAAATTTGACTTTGGGAATTTCACACTGTTAATTTCACACCTATTGTGAGCTTTACACGTAAAAGTCATTTCCTCGGCGCGAAACTTCGCACGCTGCGCAAACGCAATCGTTTGACGCTAGAAGATCTTTCCGCGCGTTGTATCCAACTCGATGCGGCCTCGGCCCCGTCGGTCTCCTACTTGAGCATGATCGAGAGCGGCAAACGCGTGCCGTCCGAAGACGTGCTCGAACTGATCGCAACGGTGTTTCAACGCGAGCCGCAATGGTTCTTCGATGACAACCCGGAAGTGGAAGTCACCGCGCCAAAGGAACGAGCCGGCAGTGCCGCAGCCGTTCCTTTGGAACCGTCGTTCTTGTTCTCGAAGAATCTGTTGCAGGCCGCCATTCCCGAACTGCTGTCGCAGACGGGTACGAGCGGCCGCCAATTCGCGCACCTATTGATCCGCTCGTATCAGGAGATGTCGCGCAACGACTTTCCCGATTTAGAGCGCGCGGCGGAAAGCGTCGGCGAACGCCGCTTCCCTCTCTCGGTCGAGGACCTCACACGGCTCTGTAAGAAGCACGGTCTGGAACTGCGTTGGTTCGATCGCAAGCCCGTGCTCGCGCTCGACAAGGATCGCGAGGTGCGCAGCATGGTTCGATCGTTCTTCGATGCACCCGGCATCGTGTATCTCAATCGCAGCCTGCAGGACGATCCGGCTCGCTTGAAGTTCGATCTCGCCTCGCACCTCGCACACAAGGTGCTTCATGGCGGCGACGGATTGAAATCCACTCACGCGACCGGCGGAGAAATGAGCGGCAGTCCCGAAGGCGGGGACCACATCTCTGCCGGCATGAACGCGCAAGACGTATTGCATGCCTGGCGCGATTTCGAGTGCAGCTTCTTCGCGGGCGCCCTGCTCGGTCCCAAGGTGCCGTTCCGACGATTCCTGACGCGCGAACGTTATCGCGTTGAGGCTGGCGAGAAGCTGCAACTCACGCCGGCACTCGTGATGCGTCGAATGACGAAGGTCTCGCCCTATCCTTATTGGCACTTCTTCGATGCGTATCCTCCGGGATTCTTGCGTGCAGTGTATCGCGGCAATGGCATTCCGCTGCCGTGGGGCAATCTCGCGCAAGTCAGCGATCCGTGTCCGCACTGGGCCGTGTTTCGCATGCTGGATCCAAAATACTCGAAATCGCAGAGCTCGCAGATCTCGGTGCTACGTGATGGCGATCAGTCGTTCCTGTACTGCTGCCACTCTCGACGCGTGAACGACATGGCCGGCAATGCCCACGTGATTTCCGTGGGTATCGATCTCGCACCAGCCTTGCAATCCCACTGCGGCGATGCCAAGGGCGTCGTCGAGAGCATCAGCGAGGCGTGCCTGCATCGACACGGCGAATCGAAGATTCCCGACGACGCCGCCCATGCGCTCGAAGGCGTGGCACGAGTGCTGAACATCGCATGGATCGAAGATGCATTGGCGAATCCGGCGCGGATCATTTGTCCGCGCAGCAATCACTGTCCTCGTCACAAAGCATGCGACGGCGCTCGCGGCTCACGCGCGCGGGAGATCAACGATGTCCGCGCAGAGATCCTCGAGAAGGTGAAACGACCGCACTAGACCCTATCTCTCGTGAGCCGACGCCGCGATTCGCTACTCGACGATCACGGTGCCGACCATGTGCGGGTGCACCGCGCAGAAATACTTGAACGTTCCTGCGCCACTCATCACAACCGCATATGAATCATCAGTATCCAACGCCGCCGAATGCATTGGCGACTTGGGATCGGTTCCCGTCACGGTATGCGGCACGTCGTCTTCGTTGATCCACTTGATTTGCGTTCCAGCGCTGACCTTGATCGTCGCGGGCTCGAACGTGAAGTTGCTGATCTTTACGATGACCTGAGCACCGCCTTCAGGTTGCGATCCGAGAGCGGCCTCGTCCGCCGCAGCCGAGCCGAGTACGCCCGCAGTCCACGCGCACATCAGAATTGCGAGTGTTCGACTCATGCTGCACCTCGCGCAGAATCGACGTGATCGAGCGTTCGATCGTTCACGAGCAGCGGATTGTGTTTGCCTTGATAGCTGACCTCGCGAATACCCAATACGTGCCGCAGCGTTTCCGCCGGCACTTTCATGGGGCCAGGGCTTGGCGCAGCGCCCGGCGCGGGCTGCGGAAACGCAGTGGACATCGCCGTGAAGAACTTCACGTGACCTTCGACCTTCTGCAGCACCTGATGAATGTGTCCATTCAGCACGGTCACCGAACCGAAGCGGCGCACGTAGCTCAGTGCCTGAGTCGCATCGTCCGTACCCCAACCCCAGTCTGGGTACACGGTCCACAGCGGCATGTGAGTGAAGATGACGAGCGGAGTGCTGGCACTGCGATGCTTGAGGTCCCGCTCCAACCACTCGAGTTGATCGCCGCCGAGCCTGCCGAATCCGCCCGCCTGCAGATCGAGCACATTGACCAAGCCGACGAAGTGCACGCCGCCCGCATCGAAGCTGTACCACTTGCGATCGGTCGATCCATTGAAGCGCTCGAAAAATGTCTTGCCGTTGTCACCGATAACGTCATGCTCTCCCGGCACATAGTGAACCTCTCCTCGATACGTGCCGACGATCTGTTGCGCCGTATCGAACTCTTCGACTTTGGAAAGGTGACTCACATCGCCGGTGTGCAGCACGAATTGGGGCCGTAGATCCACGACTTGATCCATTGCCGCTTGCAACGTGGCATTGGCATCGGGATTTGCTTCTTTGTGAAAACCGATGTGGCTGTCGCTGATCTGCACGAATCGAAAGCCCGCGGACCCGGATAGGGAGGTACGTGCGAGCGCACTTGCAACCGGCACGCCGCCAGCCATCGTCCAGAGAAGCCCCGTTCCCGCCCAGGCGCCGCATTTCAAAAGCTGCCGCCGGTCGAGTTTGGGCGAGGGCTCCGCGCCCGGAATCAGTTTTGAATCTTTCATCGTCAACTCCGCTAGAGGGTGGTTTCGCTGGAGGTGACAGCCGCGGGGGCGAAAAAATTCTCGATGGAAGGGCGCGGGAATAAAGTTGCGCGCCGACCGGTCTTCATCTTGAGTACAGTTGCGCCGCGTTCGAATGAAACCTCAATCGTCCCGTTCGACCGAGTTTGCGGAGCTTGCACGCGAGCACCTCGATGCGGCCTATAACCTGGCCCGCTGGATGATTCGCGATGCTTCGCGTGCACAGGACGTCGTGCAGGACGCGATGCTGCGCGCGCTCAGATATTTCGATAGCTATCGCGGCGACAACCCGCGAGCGTGGCTGCTGCAGATCGTCCGCAACGTAGCCCTCGATGCGTTGGGTCGCACTGAGGCGACCGTTTCGATCGACACGCTCGACCCTTCGATGGCTCCCGATCCCGCGTTGATCGAACCTGACACACCGGAGGGGACCATGGAGCGCGATGCCGAACAGCGGCGGATTAGCCAATGCGTCCAGCAACTGCCCCTTGAGCTCCGTGAGTGTCTGGTACTGCGTGAGTGGGAAGATCTCTCGTACAAAGAAATCGCGAGAATTTTGGAAACACCTGTTGGCACGGTCATGTCGCGTCTTTGGCGCGCGCGACAACAACTTGCCGCAGACTTATGCAAATTGCCGGAGTACCAGCAATGAGCAGCGAACTCGCTTGCGAACAGATTCTCTTGGTTCAAGCGGATTGGGACGGCGAGTTGGACGCAGCCGAATCCGCGAGCATCCACGCGCACCGTCAGCAATGCGAAGCATGCTCTCAAGCGTACGCGATGCTGGAGATGACTCGCGCGGCCCTGCGTAAAGTACCCGCCTATTCGGCGCCCTCATCGCTCCGTGCGCCCGCGCCCATTGCCTCGCAAATGCGAGGATGGCCGCGATCTTGGGTTTCCGGTTTTGCTCTTGGCGTTGCTGCCTCGGCCGCAGCGTGGATTGCGCTACAACCCACGGGATCGGGAACGGCACAAATGCTCGTCGACAGTCACGTCCGCGCGGCGCAATCCGATTCGCACTTGCTCGATGTCGTCTCGACGAATCAACACGTCGTGAAACCGTGGTTCGATGGCCGACTTGCCTACTCACCGCCCGTGAAAGATCTAGCCGAGCGCGGCTTTCCGCTGCTGGGTGCGCGCATCGATGTCATCGAAGGACATTCCGTTGCCGTGCTCGTCTATCAAGCCGGCAGACATCAAGTCGATCTGTTCGTATGGCCCACGACCGCCGACATCGGCTCTCTTGGAGCCGAGCGCAATCGCGGCTTCAATCTGCTGCAGTGGACGACAGAAGATGCGGTGCTCACGGCCGTCTCGGATTTGAACGAACGCGAGCTGCACACCTTTGCCGATCGGTGGCGGGCGGAGAAGTGAGAAGCCGGTTGGCAGTTGGCCGTTGGCAGTTGGCGGTAGATGATCCACGAACCACGATCCACGAACCCCGAACCCCGATCCACGTATTCTTCCCGTTTCCCGCTTGCGCCAATCCGCAGCGAGCAATGCGCTCTGGCCTGCTGACGCAAGTCAGCTTCCCTGCCGCAATAACCAAGAACCTTGTTTGATCGCGGATAGGGGATCGTGACTGCTTCAGATTTCCGACTCCGACCTATCCTCTATCCGCTAGTGACCTATTCACTATCTTTGCGCTCTCCTGTTCCGCGCGGCTACCTTGCCACGGCTTGCCTGCGCGTGAGCGCTTGCCGCTTCGTGCCTATTCCCACGTCCCATTCCACAACACCACGCGATAGCCATCGCGATCCAGGAACGTTCTGCCCTGCCGATCCCAATAGGGATTGAAGGCATCCACTTGCAGAAACCCTGCGGCTTGCATTGAGGCGCACAACGATTCGAACTCGGCAAGCGACGGGACATAGAACACGACGAGATCGTCCGACGTCGGCGAAGGGACAATCGCGTGCTCGCGATGGCGCGTGAATTCGAAGTGATAACCCGCGTCTTCGTGGGCCAGCATGACGCCATCGAATCCATCGTGATCGCGAAACCGCCCGATGACACGCAAGCCTAGACCCTGCCGATACATTGACTCCGTACTTGCCAGATCAGTGGCGGGCCGCGCGATTCGCAAGTGAAATGTCATCCTGACTCCGCTGCTGCTTCTTCCATATGAAGCAACGGAAATGGGCGGCCGCCATCGTCGACTTCAGAGCGCCCAGTGAAGCGGAACCCGAGTGCCAAATAAAAAGTGACGGCGTTGTGGTTCTGCTCGTTCACGTCCACTCGAAGCCGGCGCTTGAGACACTGCCGCGCGTGCTGGATCAACGCTTTGCCACCGCCGCGCCCCAACCATTCTGGCGCGATGAATAAAGCTTCCACGCTGGCCTCACCCAGTCCGATGAACCCGACGGGCTCATCGGCATCGGTTGACCATACCCAGAGATCCAAGTTAGCGAGCACTCCTTGTCGCACCAGAACTAGCAGGGCCTGTATGTCGGACTCGGTTAGGAATAGATGCGTGGCTCGCACCGAGCGCAGCCAGATGTCGATGAGAATTTCCATCTCGCGACTGTCAGCACGACGAATCTTCATCCCACAATCCTGTCGCGCGCGCTCACGTACGCAAGCAACTCGGCTAGCGTCGCACCGACCGCATCCGCTTCCACACCCAATTGTTCGCGTGTAGCACCTTGCCTGTTGTTCCAGAAGGTCGGATAGCCAAACCATTTCGCTCCGGCGACGTCCCACCCGGCGAAGGCGACGAAGAGAATCTCGTTCTTGTCGAGGCCTAGGACATCTACGCCCAATTGATAGGCTCGCGGATCCGGCTTGTAGGTTCGAATTCGATCGGTACTGATCACCGCATCGAATAGTCCATCGAGCTGCGAATTCGCGATCCCGGCGTTCAATATTTCAGTGGTCGCATTCGACAAGAACGCCACCTTGATTCCGAACTCACGCAGACGTTGTAGCGCCGGCTTCACATCTGGCCATGCAACCATCTGCAGATACCCGTTCATTAGCGCATCGCACTGCTGAGCGGTGATGTCGAGGCTCAGCGATGAAGCCGCAAACAAGAGTGCATCTCGCGTCGCGTTCCAAAAATCCGCATAGCGGCCGCCCAGCGCACGCAGCCACTGATACTCGAACTGCCGCGTTCTCCAGATTTGAGCGAGCTCGTTCCCATGCCCAGGGAACATTCGTTCGCAGGCTTGAAAAATCGGTCGCGGATCGAAAATGGGAAAGGCATCGAATGCGATCGCCTTGATCTTCCCTGCGGGCCTAAGCGCAGTGGCGCTGGACGACAGCGCGGCAAGACTCATTGCGCCTGCTGCTGCATGCGCAAGCAATGTGCGTCGATTCATCTGCATGGGAGTCTTGTCGATAGCCTGCAAATAGGATTGATGGCGATATGCTCGCGAGCTAACCGGGTTGTCAAAGCGATGCACAAAGGCGTCGACTTGAAGCATTGCAGGAATGGAGACAGAGACATTTGACAGGACGAACAGAATTAACAGGATTAATAGGATGGTCAGCGCCAAAGCATCTGTTCCTGCACTGCCACATCCTGTTCATCTTGTTATCCTGTCTAACTTCTAGACCCGATGCTTCGGCCACCATCTGTACATCCAGAAGACCGGGCCAAGCCCATTCTCATTTCATTCTCGAGTCCTGGCTTTCATGTACTGCTGATGATTTCATGCTCAAAGATCTCGGCGCATGGCAATGCGGTGCTCCATCGGAAGACCAGCCGCAGCTTCCGCTTGGAGGATCACGCGCAAATGTTCGGACAGCTCCGGCCGCGAGACGGTCGTGAAGCCCAACCGCGAGTAGTACGGGCCATTCCACGCAATGTCCGCAAACGTCGTGAGCGTTAGCGAGGTGGCGTTTTGCATGCGCGCCCATGCGGCCACATGCTCAATCAACTGACTGCCCAGCCCACGACGCGAGAAGTTGGGATGGACGTGCAGTTCGCGGAGATGCACCGTCTCGCCATGCACTCGGGCCATGGCAAATCCAATCGGCACATCCTGATACGTGACAACCCAAACTCGGTCTTGGGCAAGATCGATGTTCTCCGAAGCGTTCGGGTGCTCACTCAGCGCGGCATACGACGTGTTCAAGAACAGCATGCATGCCGCCTGTTCGATGGCGGGCAGATGCGGCAGGTCGCGATCGGTCGCTTTTCGAATTCGGTACACAATCATCTCGATTGAAGCGGTTCTGCATGAGACCCGAACGCTTCCCGCTTTATTCTCGTGTTCACGTATCGGCGCGACATTCCTCAGGCATTCGAAGCCGCGCAACACGGGCCCGGTCTAGCTGAGTGCCTGTCGGAGACCCTGGCGTTCAAGCGATTATGTAGCTGCCCGTGCACGCCTGCCGTGTAGCAATGACACGATACGGGCCGCCGACCTGATCCGCTTTTGCGCAAAAAATGTGAGCGGTCACATCCAAAGCGGATTTTGTCCGACAATTGATTTACACCAATGTATTCGGTCAGGACACTTTGGCCTTCGTTGTCATGGCGGAATTAGTGAGATTTTCCGCTTGTCCGTTCGTGCACGGGAGAGCTGGCCGGTTTTCCGCTCTTGACCTCTCAACGCGCTCGCACCATAAAACGCGCGCCGAGCGAATCGTACGAGACGCTTCGCGGCACGTGCACTGTCGCACTGGGGTCTCGGCGACCACTCGGAGGGTATGCAGGGGGGTCTTGCATTTCCGGGAGTGTTTACATGAAAACGAGGTTCATATTTCGTCAACTGTTGATTGGAGCTTGTTTATCGATAGCGGGCCTGTACTTCACTTCTGTCGCCAGCGCTCAACAATGTTTGACGTCAAGTCAGACTGGATCGAACAACGGCTACTACTACTCGTTCTGGACCGATGGAGGTGGATACGCGCAGATGTGCTTGCAGAGCGGCGGACGCTACACGACGCAATGGAGCAACGTAGGCAATTGGGTCGGCGGTAAGGGCTGGCAGACCGGCGGGCGTAGAGTCATCAACTACTCCGGCAGCTTCAATCCTTCGGGCAACGGCTACTTGTCGGTGTACGGTTGGACGACCAATCCGCTAGTCGAGTACTACATCGTCGACAACTGGGGTTCGTATCGTCCGCCCGGCGGTCAGGGATATATGGGCACCGTCTACAGCGACGGCGGTACGTACGACGTGTATCGAGTCCAACGCGTGAATGCGCCTTGTATTACCGGCAACAACTGCACCTTTTATCAGTACTGGAGCGTACGGCAGCAAAAGCGAACGGGCGGCACGATCACCACCGGAAATCACTTCGATGCTTGGGCCAGTCTCGGGATGAACCTCGGCACGCATAACTATCAAATCGTCGCCACCGAGGGTTATCAAAGCAGCGGCAACTCCGACATCACCGTGAGCGAGGGCGGCAGCAGTTCTTCTTCGAGTTCGTCCAGCAGCAGTTCCTCTTCCAGCGGCGGCGGCGGAAGCAAGAACTTCGTGGTGCGAGCGCGCGGCACGGTTGGAGGCGAGAACATTCAGCTGCAGGTCAACAATCAGACGGTCGCAAGCTGGAATCTGACGACCAGCATGCAGAACTACAGCGCCTCCACGAGCCTCAGCGGCGGCATCACTGTCGTCTATACCAACGACGGCGGTAACCGCGACGTGCAAGTGGACTACATACAAGTGAACGGCCAAACGCGGCAATCGGAGCAGCAGAGCTACAACACTGGCCTGTACGCAAATGGTCGTTGTGGCGGCGGCGGCTACAGTGAGTGGATGCACTGCAACGGCGCGATCGGTTACGGCAATACTCCATGATGGATCGGCCACGACTCACATGATGTGACCTACGAGAGGGCGCGAAGATCGCGCCCTCTCCTCTTGCCCGCTCCGGTCGAGCATTCATCTCGAGCCCAACGCATCTAGCACCGGCCATGAACACCACTGTCAGTGCCGCCGAGCACGTCACGCCGACTCGCGTCCGGCTTTTCAATCGCCGTCTGATTTCCAACTACGTTTCGACGCTGCTCTTCATCGCATTGTCGTACTGGGTGATCACCGACGTCAGCGAGTTTCATCGTTCGATGTTGCAAGGCCAGTGGGTTCTTTCGAGCCTTGGGTTCAATGCGACCATCACGGTGCATGCTGTCTTCATCAGCCTGATCGCTCTTTATGCTGTCCTGCTGCTTCCGTACTACGCGGCCTACCCATGGATGCATTCGAAGGCTTACACGTTCTTGAAAGGCCTATGGTTCGCGTGGCTGCGTGGTCGACGACGGAATGGGCGCACCACTTCGGCATCATCTGCGACCGTAGCGCTGGCCGCACCCTTCTCGCGTACCAGCAAACAAGCCGGTCTCGCGCTGTTGCTGAAGTTCTTTTTCGCACCGCTGATGATCAACTGGTGCCTCGTCCATGTCGCCAATCTCAGCAGCTCGCTGCTCCAATTTGCCCATGCGATGGGAACCGGGATGTCGGGTCGGGCTCTGTTTGATAGTTCGCTCTTCTGGGCGTGCTTTCAGTTGATTTTATTTGTCGACACCCTGCTCTTCACACTCGGTTACATGATCGAAGTGCCCGCACTCGGGAATCGTATTCGCAGCGTCGAGCCCACCTTCTTCGGATGGTTCATTTGCCTAGCGTGCTATCCGCCGTTCAATGACACGACCCAGCGACTGTTCGCGTGGGAAAGCAGCGATTTTCCTTTCTTCGAAAACACCTTCGTTCACCTGGCGGTCAACCTCGCGCTACTCGCATCGCTCGCGATTTTCTCCTGGGCATCCATTGCACTCGGGTTTAAAGCCAGTAACTTGACGAATCGCGGGATCGTTGCGCATGGACCTTATCGATTCGTTCGGCACCCAGCGTATGCCGCGAAGAATCTCGCGTGGTGGCTCGGCGCACTGCCGACAATATTGATGTTTTCTGCGGCGGGTGCATGGAATGCCCTCGCCTATGCGCTGTTATCGTTATGCGGCTGGACAGCGATTTACGCGCTGCGCGCACTGACCGAAGAGCGCCATCTGCTCATGTTGCGCAATGGCTATGAACAATATGCCCGAGAAGTGAGATGGAGATTTGTGCCCGGATTGTGGTGAGACCTATTTCTTGTGCTGCATTTCGTGCAGCTTCACCACCTGAGGCAGGATAGTCTCCACGTAGAAGTTCATCGTCGGCGAGTTCGGTTGTACCTCGCTCAATTTCGCGAAGTGCTGGATCAGCTTATCGGAATCGGATAAATACCGGTCCGGTTCAATCTCCACCGTCGGAAATGTCGCACGCTTCCCAAGTCCTTTGCTGAGTTTGTCCTTCACCTCATCGAGTTGCGGCGTATCGGATTTCACTCGAACGATATCAAGCCGATCTCGCAGGCCGGCCTCGGTGATGTACAGCAAGAACTTGAACGAGAAGGGACAACCTTCCAAAAGGTAAGCGCGTGGTCGAAACGTCTCGGACATAGCTCTTCTCCTTCTTGCTGCCGTCGTAGGAAGCGCTTCCCCCGTCGGCCGGTTCCCTCTCTGCTGCCGCAATGGAGGCAAGAGTTTTTTGACAGGATGAATAGGATCAAAAGGATGTCAGAGCCAAGGCATCTGTGCCTGCACTCCCACATCCTGTTCATCTTATTAATCCTGTCTAGGTTTTCATTTCGTTCTGTCCAGAGTGAGGAGCAAAGCAACAATCGGACAGATCGCGCGCCTGCTCCACGAAATTGCGTGGTCATTCGCTGAACCACGTTGGTCGATCGACCGTCATCATCGGCGCACTTCTCACGTCACTTTCGGTTGGTTCGTCAACGATTCGTACAGATGAGCCCGCAGACGCGGAACATCGCGAGCACGCGACCGTTCCAATTCGCGGCACCCACCGCAGCACCCTCTTTCTTCGATCGCCTCGGAATGCACTCATGCACCGAGGAGTCGGCATTCTTTTCCAGGAGGCATCCATGTTCGTACACAACAAACGACTCCAGTACACGGTACGAGTTGGCGAGACCAATCCGGGTCTTGCCAACTTGATGCTGGAGCAATTCGGCGGGCCGCAAGGCGAACTCGCCGCAGCGATGCGCTACTTCACTCAAGCCCTCGCCGAAGACGATCCAGGCCGCAAGGACATGCTGCTGGATATCGCCACCGAAGAGCTCAGCCATTTGGAAGTGATTGGCAGTCTAGTCGGCATGCTCAACAAGGGCGCGAAGGGACGGATCTCCGAAGCGGCGGAAGAACAGGCCGAGCTGTACCGCAGCATCACGGGCGCCGGCAATGACAGCCATCTGACGCAAGTGCTGTATGGCGGTGGCCCTGCTCTAACCAACTCTGGCGGCGTGCCGTGGACGGCTGCCTACATTGACACGATTGGCGAACCCACCGCCGACTTGCGATCGAACATCGCGGCCGAAGCACGCGCCAAGATCATCTATGAGCGATTGATTTCGCTGACAGATGACCCTGGTGTGCGTGAGGCACTTGGATTTTTGATGACGCGTGAAATTGCACATCAGAAGTCCTTCGAGAAGGCGCTGTACTCGATCGAGAGCAACTTCCCACCCGGCAAGCTCCCTGGCGATCAGCGTTTCACCAACGTGTACTTCGACATGTCACAAGGCGAAGGCAATACACGCGGGCCGTGGAACGAGGGCGAGGAATGGCAGTTCGTAGAGGATCGCGATGACCAAGCCGCGGTCGACGGCGGCGATGGCATGTCTAGCGTGGAACTAGACGGCACTGAAGCCAGCATGCTGAAGCAGGCGATCCAACGCACTCGCTCGGATCGCAACTCGAACCCCAAGACCGGGGCCGACTTGGGAAAAAATGGCGGCGCACGTCGTCAGTAACTGTTGTTAGTGCACGCGCATGGACGCGCAAGTACGCGACACTCGCATCGCCACCGAGCGACTCAGCACATCACGGAGTGCGGCTGAGGCCGCTCGGCCGGCGAATCAAGGCAACTCGCTTCCCGAAGCGTATCGCAGCATTTCCGTTGCTCGCGGGTCGTGGCCCAAACGCCTGCTGTCTTTTCTTGGGCCGGGCTATCTCGTCGCGATTGGCTACATCGATCCGGGCAATTGGGCCACCGACTTGGCCGGCGGCTCCTCGTTTGGCTATTCGCTGCTGTGGATCGTTCTACTCTCGAACCTCATGGCGATTGTGCTTCAGTCGCTCGCAGCGCGACTCGGTATCGTCGCTGGATTGGACTTAGCTCAGGCGTGCCGGCAGCGCTATTCGAAAAACTCGGTCTTCGTGCAGTGGTTGCTGAGCGAACTGGCAATCTGCGCGACGGATCTCGCCGAGGTAATCGGCAGTGCCATCGCGCTCAATCTGCTGTTTCATCTTCCGCTGCAATGGGGAGTACCGCTGACGGCCTTCGATGCGCTGCTGGTACTTTGGCTACAGCAACGCGGTTTTCGTTATTTCGAAGCGCTCATCGCCGCACTGTTGCTGACCGTCTGTGCATGTCTCGGCATCGATCTATTCTTGTCGCGTCCCGTTTGGAGCGATGTTGCATCAGGATTCCTCCCGACGAGCGCGGTACTCTCCAACCGCGACATGCTGTACGTTGCGATCGGAATCATCGGTGCGACGGTCATGCCGCACAACTTGTATCTTCATTCGGCGGCGGTGCAAACACGCAAGTATCGGCTCGATGATATAGGCCGAGGCGATGCGCTTCGGTATTCGAGTATCGATACGATCCTGGCGCTGACGCTTGCGTTCTTGGTGAATGCCGGCATTCTGATTCTGGCAGCCACCTCGTTTCACACGCCCGACAATCCGCGAAGCGTTGGAATCGATGAAGCCTATCGGCTCCTAGCCCCGGTACTCGGTACGAGTGTGGCAAGCGTGCTGTTTGGGATCGCGCTATTGGCTGCGGGACAAAGTTCAACGCTCACCGCAACACTTTCAGGACAAGTCGTCATGGAGGGCTTCATCGAGCTTCGCATCGCTCCATGGCTGCGGCGATTGCTCACGAGGGCGATCGCAATCGTCCCGGCTCTGGCGGCCGTCTTTCTTGCCGGCACCGAAGGCATCGCGAAATTATTGGTGCTGAGTCAGGCAGTCTTGAGCTTCCAACTTCCCTTCGCGGTGATACCGCTCATTCGGCTCACGCGAGATCGCAAGCTCATGGGTGCGCTCGTCTCGCCACCCTGGCTGACCTATACCGCCAGCCTTGCCGCAGCGCTGATTGTCGTGCTCAACGTTATGTTGTTGTGGAAGCTGTTTGTAGGTTAGCGGGGCTGCTGCGAGATTTCGGTCGACCTCTTCTGATCTGAGATCCCGAGCCCATCGAAATGGGCTCGATCGATCCGAAGTCGGGGGCTCAGCATCGCAGGTGTTCAAATCAAGCTTGCGTGGATCAGAAAGCGTTCTTACGGACCTTCTGGACCACTCCATCTCGAGGCTTACCTTGATCCGGAAAGCCACCGGGCGGCTTCTTGTTTTGCAGCGCCTTACGCATTGTCTCGGACCAGCCTACCTGTCCGCCCGCACGCTTCTTCGTCGATTTCTTCTTTTTTGCTGTGGCCATACGCATCTCCTTCGTGAAATTCCACTTGCAGTATCGCACTCACTCAGCTTCGTTGCAGCTCTGTAGATGCCGGAACTGCGATCCACTCCGCAAGCGCAAAGCAATGGGTGTGCGGACGGTAGATAGCCGGCGCGTTGCTCTATCGCACGCTATTCACATCCGCCGCATTCAGCTGCGGATCGGTCGCAGTGAGCGGTAGGTGCGGCAACGAGAAGCCGAAGGTCGATCCATTCCCCACGCTCGAGCGCGCCCATACCTGGCCGCCGTGCCGCGTCACGATTCGGTGCACGATTGCGAGACCCACACCTGTGCCCGCGTATTCCGCGCCATGCAAGCGCTTGAAGGCGACGAACATCTCTTCGCTATATTTGTTGTCGAATCCCACGCCGTTGTCCGCGATTTCGAAAATCGTCATTTCCGGCTCTTCTCGCCCGGTGACAATGACGCGCGGCCGCGCGACACGCGATGAATATTTCAATGCGTTGTCCATGAGGTTGAGCCAAACCTGGCGAATGAGCACCAAGTCTCCTTGTGCATGCGGCAGCGGCTCGATGATGACTTCCACGTCGATGTCTGAATACGCCGCTCTCACCTGTTGAGCCGCATCGCTCACCAGAGCGTTCATGTTCAAGTCCTCGCGATGCAACTTCTCTCGTCCACAGCGGGCGAACTCCAACAGATCGTCGATCAATGTGGACATGCGCGATATGTTCTCGCGGATACGCGTGAAATAGTGCTGCGATTGCTGATCTTCTGCCGATCGCACGTGTGCTTGGAGCAAGCTCGCGAATCCGTCGATGGCTCGCAAGGGGCCGCGCAAATCGTGAGAGACGGAATAGGAAAAGCCTTCGAGGTCTTTGTTGGCAGCCTGCAACTCGATCGTCCGCGCCCGCAGTTTGCGATTCAAAGCCGCGATCTGGCGCGTGGCGGTGCGTTGCTCTTCGATTTGCGACTGGAGTTCTTCGTTGATATGTGCCGTTCGGTCGCGCTCGCGGCGCAAGGCATCCACCAGCGACGTGTTCTCGAAGGCGAGTCGAATCTGACGTTCGAACGAAATCGTTTGCCTGCGCGCAATGATCAGCATGACGAGGATATAGAGAAGAAGCCCAAGACCAAGTACGACGCGATCCGATCCAATCAAGAATTGCTTGATCGCGAACGGCAAAATGAACGGAATCAACAACGCTGCGTAGGCATATGGGACGGGAGCCTGCGACCCCATGCCAGAGGCCGTTGCCCCAATGAAGAAGATGGCGACGATGACTTCCCGCAGAGGATCGCTGGGGAGTAGCACAGTGCCGCTTAGCGACCAAACGGAACCCGCAATCGCGGCGAGCGCGAACATTAGTGCGCGGAACCGCAGCACTTGTTCATCCGAGTGTTCTCGCGAAAGGTAAGCTCGTGCGACTCGCCAGCGCGCCAATGTGACCAGCATCAACAGCGCATACCAGCCCCATGCTGCGCCGCTGCCATGTTCTTCCGAGGTCAGCCACGCCAGCATTGCACCGAGGAAAATGCTGCCGAACAGGGGTGATGTCATGTATTGCGACATCAACCTGATCTGCTCCGCCAGCACTCGCATGCGAAGCGCATCCGCTGTCGGCTCTTCCCTCATATTCGACGCACAGGCTCTCCCAGGGACCTATGCGTCCGATGATGCCAGCCGCGATCCGGTGGTATGTGAGTACTTGTCGCGATGTGTTGGTGCGCAACAGCAAGCCGCACCCTACCCACTGGAACCGGGGAGATGAGCGAACGGTTATCCGCTCATGAACACGTCACCCTCGCTCAATCGCATCGCAATGGAAGATCCCAATCCGTTTAGGAATCCGGATCCGGACGATGCACCTGTGCCGGAAGGCGACCCCACTCGCCAAGCTCCCATCGAAGAGCCGCCGAAGAAGCAGCCGCAGCAGCGAACCTAAGGAGCGAAACGCACCGACAGCGCTAGTAGCTACACACCAGAACTTCCGGCAACGCCGATTTCTTGGAACCCTCTCGCGGGCTGAGTACTTAATCGTTCCTTCGCGTCGGCCCTGCGCTTCATCTTGAGGACGAAAGATGGAACTCACACAGAGATTGGCTCAGCTCTCAAGCGAGCTGATTAAAGACCGCGCCGCAGCAGCTCCTTCCATTCTCGGCAAGCTCGTGCTTGCACGCGGCCTGTACGGAATCGGCACCACTCGGTTCTTGATGCTCGGAATGTACGAACAACCCATGAAGCGTTGGCCCGAGACGATGAGCTACTTCAAAGACATCGAGCCCGGCTTACGCACGCTCAATTGGCAAGGCCAAGGCCATCGGCTCACCGTCGACAAACTCATCACCACCGAGCGATTCACGAAAGCTGGTATCCCGACGGCGCGGCTGCTGGCGGTCATCGGACGCGATCGCACTTCGCACCCGCATGAAGGCCTGTTTCCGTCGCTGTCGAATGTCGATGAGGTCACGCGCACCTTGGGATCTGCGCCCGATCGACTCTTCATCAAACCAGCAAGCGGCTGGCGAGGCCAGGGGGCGATGGGACCTGAACGTCGTGAGGGTCGCTGGCTAGTGGAGGGAGAAAAGCTGAGCGATCGCGAGCTGGCGCAAAGATTGGTATCGACAGCGCCACCCACCGGACTCTTGATGCAGGAAAGACTTCGTAGCCACCCTGATCTCATGCCGATCGGCGGCAACTTGGGCCTGGGCTGCGTGCGCATGAATACGGCACTGACAGTCACCGGGCCTGAGTTCTTGTTCGCGTTCGCGAAAATCATGGGCAACGCGGGACTGGTCGACAATTTCGCCGGGGGCAAGTACGGCAATCTAGCCGCGGGTGTAGACAAGGCAACGGGCAAGCTCACGCGCATTTACGGACGCAAACCGGGCCGGACATTCTTAATCGAAACTTTCAATACGCATCCGATCACGCGTGCGATGTTGGTGGGCTTCCAACTGCCAATGTGGTCGGCGGTGGTGAGCTTAGCCAAACGCACGGCGGCCGCGTTTCCAGAATCGCCTTTGGTCGGATCCGATATCGCGATCACCGACGAAGGTCCGCGCGTCATCGAGATCCAACCGGATTGGGAATCGAATATCTCTCAGCTCACGTTCGGTGCGGGGCTGCGCCCTATCCTGCGCGATGTCGTGCCGCGGCTTGCCGCTCCGGAGCACATCAAACAACGGGCGATGGAGCAAATGGGATTGACCGGCAGCGTTAGAAAATGGCGCAAGCCTCCGCGCGCCGAACGCGAACTCGAGTCGCTCCAGTCGCGATCGAGCGCCGCGAACTGAGCCGTGCGCTTCCGGAGACCAACAAGATGAACGGGATGTACAGAAGCGAAAATAGATCTCGCAGCTCCGGTCATCCTGTCAATCCTGTTCATCCTGTCCAATCTCTTAAGTTCGTTCCCAGCGGAGAGCGAAGAATTTAGACAGGATTAACAGGATGAACGGGATGTGTGATGTCGCAACAGATCTGGACCTCCCCTCGCCGCCCCGCCCCATGAGAAGCGCTTCTCATAAACTCGAGTGCGTTACTATGCGCGCCCTTCTGTTCAGCTTGCTCCCTTATCCATGCTCAATTTCGCATTCGATTGCGACGGCACACTTGTCGACAGCGAACCTCTCCACAATCGCGCGGACGTCACGATACTGGCCCAATATGGAATCATCCTCGACCCGCTCGAGCATCGCAGGCGATCGACCGGCATCGGCCGACGAGCCATGCTCCGGATCATCGAGCAAGAGCATCGCATCGAGTTACCGGCCGACATCGAACAACAAATCGAGGCAGAACTGCATCGGCTGGTGACAAGCCAGTTACAGCCGATCCCTTCGATCCTGCACGTGCTGGACGTCCTCGCAAACCGCGGTGCCCGACTCGCCGTCGCGTCGAACTCTCATCGGCCGTATATCGAACATGCGCTCGAGAAATGCGGTATGCGCAGCTTTTTTGCAGATCGAATTGCCTCGGCCGATCAGGTCGCAAGAACCAAACCGGCACCGGATGTGTATCTGCTGGCTGCAAAGTTGCTGGACGCGGAGCCATGCGACTGCATCGCGATCGAGGATTCGCCAGTGGGTGTTGCGGCGGCGCATGCCGCAGGCATGAAGACCATCGGCTTTTGCCCTTCCGATCACGTGTTCACACCGCGGTTGCTTACCGATGCCGGAGCGGGATCGGTCATCGCGGATATGGAGCAATTGCTGGATGACCTCGGGAAGTAGCCGCAGGCTCGGGAAGTCGGAGCCGAGAAATTCGCGGCAGCAAACGGCGCAGCACCGCCTATAGGTTCAGCTCTACCCACGCCGGCGCGTGATCGCTCGCCTTTTCCCATCCGCGCACATCGCGATCGACGCCTGCGGCGTGCAACTGCTTCGTCGCATGCGAGTTCAACAACAAGTGGTCGATGCGCAGACCCGCATCGCGCTTGAACGCATCGCGAAAGAAATCCCAGTAGGTGTTGATCGTGGCGTCCGGGTGCAGGTGTCGAATCGCATCCGTCCAACCTTGGCTCATCAACCGTCCGAACGCCTCGCGCGTCTCGATGCGAAATAAGGCATCGTCGACCCAGCGCTCGGGCTTATACACATCTTTCTCCGCAGGGATGACGTTGTAGTCGCCCGCGAGCACCACGGGCATGTCCCGACCGATCAATTCGGCAGCGTGATCCGTAAGCCGCTGCATCCAACGCAACTTGTAATCGTATTTCGGCCCCGGCGCGGGATTGCCGTTGGGCAAATACAGGCAGCCGATCAAGACGCCCTTGATCGTCGCCTCGATATAGCGGCTATGCACATCTTCCGAATCGCCCGGCAAGGCGCGGCGAATCTCAGCCGGATCTTCGCCGCGAGCGAGAATCGCGACGCCGTTGTAGCTCTTCTGCCCGTGCCAGATCACACCGTAACCCGCATCGCGAATCGCTTGCTCAGGGAATTTTTCCTGCGGCGCTTTGAGCTCCTGCAAGCAAACGACATCCGGTGCGGTTTGTTCGAGCCAACGCAGCAGATTGGGCAAACGGGCGTTGATGCTATTGACGTTGTAGGTGACGATGTGCATGCGCGGATTGTAACGGACGCGCAGATCTCGTAAGCGCCTTGCTCAACATCTTTGAGGCACTGAACGCTCGATATGAAACCCTCGGCGACCGGTCGCATTCTGTTTTGGCGTGGCGGCAGCCTGTGGATTGGACTTGCCGGCGTGCCAGCGGGCTTTCACTCGCACCATGCGGTGCAAATTGCGCTTCCCTTCGGGGGTGCACAGGTGCGCTTCCAGAAACCCGCCGGCGATTGGGTCACCTACGACGCCGCTATCGTCGCCGCGGAACAGCCACATGCATTCGATGGACGCGACAGATTCATGGCGCAGATTTTCGTCGAACCCGAATCGCGCGCCGGCCGCGAGTTGCAGCGTCGGTATCGCTCGGGTGGAGTGGTCGCTTTGGATATCGAGATGGTTCGCTCGAACATCGCCGCTCTCGCCCTCGCATACGACCAACGCGTTGAGGACGCTGAACTGGTCGGACTTGCGAAGTCGACTATCGCAAAGCTCGCCGGCACCGAGCCAACGCACCCTAGCCCAGCCGACAAACGCGTCGAACTCGCCATCGAGCATATTGGAATCGGTTAAACCAAACGATCTCGCTCAAGTCGCTCGCTGCCGCCGTGCACCTATCGCCGGATCGATTTCGTCACCTCTTCATCGAGGAGACGGGCATCGGCTTGCGACCCTACGTGCTCTGGTTACGCCTAGAAAGATCACTTGGCGAATACGTTGCCGGAGCGAGCCTCACCGATGCAGCTCACGCTGGCGGATTTGCGGATTCCGCCCACCTCTCGCGTACTTTCAAACGAATGTTCGGCATTTCTCCTGCCAGCGTGCGGCCTGAGTAGTTAGCCGTTTCGTTCAAGGTTTGCCGAAGTGGCACGCGTAGATTTCGCCTCGTTCTTCCAACCCATCACTGGAGATGCAAATGAACGAAGTGAAGCAAAACGCCTGCGCTTGTACGACCTGCCCTGGCTCCTCTTGCGCATGTGGCTGCCAAAGCCAGGCTCAAGCGGTCTGCGGCTGCGGCGCGAATTGCCGCTGCGGGAGTGGCTGCACGTGCCAGGCCGCAACCACACAAGCCAAGTAGCAACACGTAACCCGTGGCGGATCGCCGATCCGCCGCGGGCATGTCCCCGCAAGAATTTCGCTCGCGGGCGCTCGCTCGGCGAGTTGCTGCGCACATACATATATATATGTGTGCCCTATCGACCTTTCATGGCCCACGCCGCCGGCCCAGAGCCCAGTGCGGCCGCTCGGTCGCTTGGATTGGTAAATCGGCAAGTCTTGAGCGACAAACAGCCGCAACCGATACAGCTCACCAGGCCGTCCCGTAACCGTTCGAGTTCGGCAATCTTGGCGTCGATTCGGCGCTTCCAGGTGCCTGAGAGCTTGGCCCAGTCTGAGGCAGTGGGTACATGATTCTTTGGCAGCTTCGAGAGCTCATGCGCGACTTCTTGAAGCGTCAACCCGATGCGTTGCGCGAACACGATAAAGGCGATTCGCCGCAGCACTGCTCGTGCGTATCGCCGATGTCCCGACCCGCTGCGCTCCGAATGGATGAGTCCCCGCTCCTCATAGAACCGTAACGCGGAAGGAGCCACTCCGCTGCGTTTCGATAACTGGCCGATGCTCAACGCGTCTTTCATGAGACAGCCTCCAGGCGGCTTGACTTCAAGTGCACTTGAGATTTTATCGTACGCGCGCCACTCAACAGAATGTCTACAGAGCGACGCATGCCAAGCAACGCCATAACCGTCATACACAAATTCATTCGCCGCGAAATGTTCGACTTCTCGCAGCAAGTCTTTCGGGCGGATCCGCAGGACTGCGCAGCGCTACGTAGCGCCTTCGCAACTCTGGTCGAATTGCTACAGGGACACGCCGCTCAAGAGGACGCTCGATTTGATCCGCTATTGCGGAACGTCGATCCCACTCTGGCCGAGCGCCTGAACCGCGATCACCGACGATTGGAAGATCATTTGCAGAACCTCGTACACGTGTCGAATCAGCTCGACTCAGGTACAAGCAATTGCCGCGATTCGCTGCTGCAATTTCATCTCGACTGGAATCGATATCTCAGCGCGTATCTCGCACACCTCGATGATGAAGAGCGCACGCTGTTCGCCGCGCTGGGCGAGCAAGTGCCGCCGCTTTCCTTCATCGCAGAATCGGCACAACGCAGAGGCGCGCAAGGCGAGGAATTCCTGCTCAAGCTGTGGGCGGTCACCACATGCGAGGAACGTTTCGCAATCGAGCAAGCGGCGGGACTGTAACTAGAACCCATCGCAAGATCCGTTGTCAGCCGCGCCGCCCCGCGGGTCCTAGGCCGCGGGACGGGATTCATCCCTGCCAAATCGTAGTGCAGGGCGAAATCCCCTTATCCCGCCTGATTCGTCCGCGCCGTATCTTCGGCCCATTGCACGATGGAACTGAGACCATGCCGGACATCTTCATCCAATCGCCGCCGAGCTTGGGCAATCAATATCGCGACGACGCATTCTTGAGAGGCTTTCTGCGCCGGAAGCTGCCTGCCGCGATGCTGCAGGACATCGAAGCGGACCTTGATCGTCTAGGCGACCTAGCAGGCGGTGAACTGTATCGATTGCAGCTAGCGGATCGATTACGTGAACCGACGTTTACGCAATGGGATCCGTGGGGCAATCGCATCGATGCGATCGAGCTTTCGCCGCTATGGCAACGCGCTGCTCCGCTTGCGGCGGAAGCAGGCCTGATCGCGCTGCCTTATGAAGCTCAGCATGGTCGGTTTTCGCGCCTGCATCAGTTCGCGGCGGTGTATCTGTTTCATCCTTCGACGGATGTGTACACGTGTCCGCTCGCGATGACCGACGGTGCAGCGCGAACTTTGCTGAGCGGCAGCAATCGAGGTCTCATCGAACGTGCCGTGCCGCACTTGACGAGTCGAGATCCGCATTTCGCTTGGACGAGCGGTCAATGGATGACTGAGACGACAGGTGGATCCGACGTTGGAGCGAGCCTCACCACTGCGAAACGAGATGAACACGGCAATTGGCGATTGTTTGGCAAGAAGTGGTTCACCTCTGCCGTGACATCGCAGATGGCATTGACGCTGGCGCGACCTGATGGCAACGGGCCCGGCGGCAGCGGGCTGGCCATGTTCTACGTTGAAACGCGAGATCGCGATGGGAACCTGAACAACATTCACGTCGAGCGCTTGAAGGACAAGCTCGGCACTCGCAAGGTGCCGACGGCAGAGTTACTGCTAGAAGGTACCTCTGCGACGTTGGTCGGCGAATCGCGCAATGGCACAAGAGCCATCGAGCCGATGCTCGTGATCACGCGCGCATGGAACAGCGTCACATCGGTTGCGTTCATGCGCCGCGCATTGGCGCTTGCCAGATCCTATGCACGCGAGCGTCGCGCGTTCGGCAAACCACTTGCGGAATTGCCACTACACATCGACACGCTTGCGATGCTCGAGGCGGACACTCGCGCCGCCTTTTTGCTCGCATTTGAAATGGTCGAACTGATCGGAAGACAAGAAGCAGGCGAAGCGGATGACCAGCAACGCTCGTTGCTGCGCCTGCTGACACCCATCGCAAAGTTGCTGACGGCAAAGCAATGCGTGGCCTGCGTCAGCGAAGCCATCGAAGCGTTCGGAGGCGCCGGCTACATCGAAGATACGGGCATTCCGACGCTTCTGCGAGACGCTCACGTGTTGCCGATCTGGGAAGGCACAACGAATGTGCTATCGCTCGATGCACTCCTTCGCAGCGATGTAGCAGCAGGTCTGCACGCGATGCGTGAGCGGGCGCTCGCGTGTAGAACCTCCGTCCGCGACTCAAAGCTTGTCGAATGCGCAAATCGCAGCTTGTCGAGCTTGGATAAAGCACGTGAATGGCTGTCCACCGAGCGAGACGCCGCAACGACACAATCTTCAGCGCGCCGTTTTGCGATAACGATCGGACGAGCGCTCGAACTGGCGCTGCTCGCAGAACACGCTCAGTGGCAATTCGATTCGTTGCACGATCGCAGTGGGATCGCAGCAGCCTCGCGCTTCGCGGCTCGTGGGATCGATGAACTCTACGACGTCACCTTCGAAGATTCGAAGATGCTGGTGTGAGGGTGTTAGCTTAGCGGTTAGGCCGCACATGGATGTGTTAATGCCGCGAAGGCGCGTTTCCGCTTGTTGCCCAATTTGAAGTGAGCAATGCGCTCTGGCCTGCTGACGCAAGTCAGCTTCCCTGCCGCGCTCTTGCTCTTCCGCGCGGCTACCTTGCCAACGGCTTGCCTGCGCGTGAGCGCTTGCCTCTTCATTCCCTGACGCACATGGATGTGCAAATGCCGCGAAGGCGCGTTTCCGCTTGTTGCCAATTCGAAGTGAGCAATGCGCTCTGGCCTGCTGACGCAAGTCAGCTTCCCTGCCGCGCTCTTCCTCTTCCGCGCGGCTACCTTGCCAACGGCTTGCCTGCGCGTAAGCGCTTGCCTCTTCGTTCCCTGACGCACATGGATGTGCTAATGCCGCGAAGGCAGGACGCCGCGAGCGGCCGAACCCCGAACCCTTCATTGCACCCCGCCGCCCACTTCGCTAAAGTGCGCGGCCCGCTGCGGGTGGTCCGCGGCTTAACTCCTTGCTTCACTCGGTTTCTCGCCCTGGAAGCAACCCCATAAGGAGCGCGCAATGCGTCATTACGAGATCGTTTTCTTGGTCCATCCGGACCAGAGTGAACAGGTTCCGGCCATGCTGGAACGCTACAAGGGCATGATCGCCGCCGGTAACGGCCAGGTGCATCGCCTGGAAGATTGGGGCCGCCGTCAGTTGGCGTTCCCGATCGCCAAGGTCCACAAGGCCCATTACATCCTCATGAACATCGAGTGCGACAGCAAGACACTGAACGAGCTGACCGGAGCTTTCCGTTTCAGCGACGCGGTGCTGCGCCATCTGGTTATCAAGATGGACGCCGCTGTGACCGAACCTTCGCCGATGGCAAAGGGCAGCGATGAAGAGCGCGATGCACGCTTCGCCGACGACGACGAAGACGGCGTTGGCGCTAACGCGTAACTCGGCATCGCTCAGCACTCAACGAGGAGAATCTCATGGCCCGTTTTTTCCGCCGTCGCAAGTACTGCCGCTTCACTGCCGAAGGCATCGAGCAGATCGACTACAAAGATCTCGGCATCCTGAAGAGCTACATCACAGAAACCGGTAAGATCGTTCCAAGCCGCATCACCGGGACGAAGTCTCACTACCAGCGTCAGCTGGCTGTGGCAGTGAAGCGCGCTCGGTATCTGGCGCTGCTTCCGTACACCGATCAGCACTGAGGTTGAATTGCTCGCGCGTCGCGAATCGACGCGCGAGTAAAAAGCTATGCACCGTGCACTCGCTGCGTGGTTAGTTGAGCGTCCGTGGCACGCCGCGGTTGCTTGCGGCATCTGCGGTGTGCTGTCGTTCTTTCTACCGTTCATGCTCCTGGCGTGCGCAATCCCGGTACTGGTAGTGCTACGCGTCAACATCAAGTTGGGCTTAGCCCTCGCGTTGCTGGCCAGCGTACCGTGGATTTCCGTTCCGACGACGGCGCCCGTGTTGTGGTTCTCGTTCGCAGCGGCGGTGTTCTTCGGGCCGGTGCTCTTAGCGATGCTGCTGCAGCGGACAGGTTCGATGAATCTCTGCTTCCAGCTCGCGACGCTCGTTTGCGGATTGATCGTGGTCGCGATTCATGTCCTCGGCCCCGATCCCGTGAAGTTTTGGATGGAATTGATTCGGGAGGCATTTGCCGCTTCCGGGGTCGAACCGGATGCCAACTTGCAGGCATTGATGCAACAGTTCGGCGCATCGATGTGGGGCTTGCTGGTATCGGCTGTGCTTGCGGGCATTCTGGGTGCGTTGTTCTTGGGCCGCTGGTGGTCAGGGCTCATTGGATCCGGTGTCGGCTTCGGAGCAGAGTTTCGCTCCTTGCGGCTCGGATCGGTCTTGGGTGCGATCGTGACGGGCGTATTCGTCGCGATGATTTTCAGCAATGCACCGCTGGTGCGCTCGCTGGTCTGGATCGCATGCTCTGTGCTGACGCTGCAAGGATTGGCCGCGGCACATCGCAGTAAGGCCAGCGGTCACTTGAGCCAAGGACGATTGACTGCGATTTACGTGCTGCTCGTCGTGCCGATCTCGGCCACGATTACGGCGCTGGTACTGGCAGTCTGGGGATATGCGGATAATTGGCTGCGACCGCGCGTGCACAACGCGTAGAGTCGGTGTGCCGAAGCGAATAGTTGATATTGCTAGCGTTTATATAGGTGTCTCATGGAAATCATTCTGCTGCAGAAGGTCGCCAACCTCGGCAACATCGGTGACCGCGTCAAAGTGAAGTCCGGTTATGGCCGCAACTTCCTATTGCCCCAAGGCAAGGCAACACTTGCGACGGCGGATAACATCGCCAAGTTCGAAGCACGCCGCGCCGAATTCGAAAAGGCCGCTCGCGAAGAATTGGCCGCCGCTCAGGGCCGCGCTGCGAAGTTGCAGAACGTCAAGCTCTCGATCACTGCGAAGGCTGGCGGCGAGGGCAAATTGTTCGGCTCGATCGGCACGGCTGACGTTGCCGAAGCGCTGAAGAAGGCCGGACATCCGGTCGAACGTTCGGAAGTGCGCTTGCCGCAAGGCCCGATCCGTCAGGCTGGCGAGCACCAGATCCAGGTGCACTTGCACACCGACGTCACCGTCGACGTGCCGCTCACGATCATTCCGGAAGAATAACCGGCGCATCTGACGTCGATGGCTGAAACCGAAGCTAAGGTTTCATTCGCGAGCTCACGACGGGCTCGCGAAAAGGCGGCTGTCGACGAAATTCGAGTTCCGCCTCACTCGGTAGAGGCGGAGCAGGCCGTTCTCGGCGGCTTGATGCTCGACAACCGATCGTGGGACACCATTGCCGATCGGCTGGTCGCGACGGACTTCTACCGTCGCGATCATCAACATATCTTCGAAGCGATTGCCGATTTGGCAGCCAAAGGCGAGCCTTCGGATGCCGTCACGCTTGCCGATTGGCTGGAGCGCAAAGGGCTCACGGACGAGACCGGCGGCCTCGTTTATCTTGCGGGCTTGGTTCGAGACACGCCCAGCGCCGCGAATATTCGTGCGTACGCTGATGTCGTGCGCGAGCGCTCGACGTTGCGCCAACTGATTCAGGTTGGCGGAGAAATCGCAGGCAGCGCCTACGAGCCTGAGGGACGCGAGGCATCAGAAATCCTCGACGAAGCTGAGCGACGCGTCTTTGAAATCGCCGAGAGCCGCAACAAGTCGGGCTCCGGCTTCGTCGCGCTGCGCGATCAAGTCGGCGCGGTGATCGATCACATCGATATGCTCGCTCAGAACGCCGGCGCGATTACGGGCGTCAGCACTGGCTTTAAGAAGCTAGACGAAATGACTGCGGGCCTGCAAAAAGGCGACCTGATCGTCGTGGCCGGGCGGCCTTCAATGGGCAAGACCACGTTCGCTTTGAACATCGCAGAAAACGCGGCGTTCGGTCCGAAGAAGGCCAAGGTCGGCGTCTTCAGTATGGAAATGTCGCGCGAGCAGCTCGCGTTTCGTATGGTCTCATCGCTTGGGCATGTCGATCAGACTCGACTGCGGACCGGTAATTTGGAAACGGACGATTGGTCGCGCGTGAACACTGCCATCGCGATGATGAAATCGTCGAGTATTTTCATCGACGACCAAGGCGCGCTGACGCCGACGGACGTTCGTGCACGTGCACGACGCTTGAAGCGCGAACACGGACTCGACTTGATCGTGCTCGACTACTTGCAGCTAATGCAGGTCGCGGGCAATAAAGAAAACCGTGCGACGGAAATTTCCGAGATCTCGCGGTCGTTGAAAGCACTCGCGAAGGAGCTCGCGGTGCCAGTGATCGCACTCTCCCAGCTCAATCGCAGTGTTGAGCAGCGCACCGACAAGAAGCCGGTGATGTCCGACCTGCGTGAGTCGGGAGCCATCGAGCAGGACGCAGACGTGATCATGATGATTTATCGCGAAGAGGTGTACGACCCGAACACCACGCGTAAGGGCATCGCCGACATCATCATCGCGAAGCAGCGTAATGGCCCCATCGGCGATGTGCATCTTGCCTTCCTCGGCAAGTACACGAAGTTCGAGAACTTGGCTCCTGAAATGTCTTTCAGTGACGGACAGTTCTAGTGAGCTTTCCACGCGCGAGACTCGATCGCGACGCGCTTCGCAACAATCTCAACGTCGTACGGCGCTTAGCACCTCGATCACGGATCATGGCCGTGATCAAAGCCGATGCTTACGGCCACGGCGTTGTACCGGTCTCCAAAGCACTGCACGATGCCGATGCGTTTGGGCTGGCGCGCCTGCAAGAAGCGATCGCGATGCGCAACGCAGGCGTCACGAAACCGCTCGTGCTGCTTGAGGGCGTCTTCTCAAAAGAGCAACTTCAAACTGCCGCACAACAAGATCTCGAGGTTGTCGTTCATTGCGATGAGCAAGTGCAGATGCTCGAGTCGCTCGCATCCTCGCATCGCTTCACTGTTTGGTTGAAGCTCGACAGCGGCATGCATCGACTCGGATTCACTGCAGAAGGATTCGAGGCCGCTTACCGACGACTGAAACAGCTAGCTGCCGTGCGTGAGCTGAGGCTGATGACTCACCTAGCATCGGCCGATCAAGTTGAGAGCCCGCAAACATCAGAGCAGATTGCGCGATTCCAAGCGGCCGTTGAAAACAAGCCGGAACATCGCAGTATCGCGAATTCTGCAGGCGTGATTGCTTGGCCGAATGCACATGCGGATTGGGTGCGTCCGGGCTTGATGCTGTACGGCATGTCGCCAATCGAAGAACGCAGTGCGGAAAACCTTGGTCTCATGCCCGTCATGACACTGACGACTGAAGTCATTGCGGTTCAAAACATTCGTGCAGGCGAGTCGGTCGGCTACAACGCTCGGTGGCGGGCTTCACGTGACTCGACGATTGCGATTGCTGCGATCGGTTATGGAGATGGATATCCGCGCAATATGCCGTCAGGCACACCTGTGCTCGTGAATGAACAGCGCGCGTCGATTGCGGGGCGCGTCTCTATGGACATGATTGCGATCGATGTAACCGACATCGGCGCTGTGAAGCTCGGTGATCCTGTAAAGCTCTGGGGCAAAGGACTTCCGACTGAACTCATCGCGAAGCATGCTCAAACGAATGCGTATGAGCTTGTGTGCCGCATTAATGAACGCGTGTCCGCGGTGTGGGACTAGAAGAGTCGGAGCCAAGAGTCGGACGCAACGCAAAGCTCGCAAAGGAAGAATGAGTAACGTCAGAGAAGTAAAAACGCCGGCCGAGGCGTCGCAGTAAGCACGTCGAAGTCTGCGGTGATGCTAGTGAGTGCGAAAGAACTGTGATCGACTCTTTCGCGTCGAGGTGCGTCGGGCCTGCAAACTCCCGAGCACGTTGGTTCTATTTGTATCTCTTTGTGCGCTTTGCGTTGCGTCCGGAAACGCGAAGCGCCGCGAGCCAGATCAGTTCTCAAAAAAACCCATCTTCACGCCGGCAAGCAAGATCACATCATTATCTTTGAGCTTGCGAGCTTGTTCGCCGATCGCAGTGCCGTTCACGTGCGGATAGTCGCCGGGCTTGCCGCTGTCGACATGTACGATGAAGAAGCCATCGGCACGGCGGGTGATTGCCGCCACTTGAACGCCAGGGCGTCCAAGCGTCGTGAGCGCCTTGTTGAGTTCCAACTCGCGTCCCGCGAATGCGCCGCTAAGAACTTGCAGTTTCGCCTTCGGCAACGCAGTGGGTTGTTCGCCATTTGCTCCGACAGGACCGGGGCGCACCGCTGTCATTGAACCGGTCGACGTAGGTGTCTTCGGCGCAGGTGGAATGGCACTGGAAGCCTTCTTCGCCGCAGCTGCTGCGACTGCAGAGCCAGGCGTGATGACCATCGTCTTTTCGAATTCGTCCGGCTCGGCTTCCGTGCTCTGGGATTCCGCGAATCGCAGCTGATGATGTCCGACAGTCACGACGTCACCATGCTGAAGCGCATGCTTCTTGATGAGCTTGCCGTTGACGTACGTGCCGTTCGTGCTGTTGAGATCTTCCAGGAACGAGTCGTTCAGGATGTTGATGATGAGCGAGTGGTGGCCGCTGACAGCAGGATTGTCGATACGGATGTCGTTGTCGGGCAGACGACCGATCGTGTAACGCTCCTTGTTCATGTTGTATTCGGCCATCACCTGACCGTCCAGGCTTAGGATCAAGCGTGCCATACGTGCCTCGTCCCGATTCGCTCAGTAGGTAAGTTAGCTAAACCAGCGCAAGATTCTGTCAACGACCCCAGTCTTGGCTGCGAACGAGTCGACAACTTGCGCAAGAACTACCGAAACATTGTCGCGTCCGCCGTTATCGTTAGATAGCTGAATCAACTGCTTAGCGACCGTTTCGAGACTAGCACTAAAGGTGCTCATAGTTAAGTGGATGTCGTCGTCTTCCACCATGTCAGACAGGCCGTCGGAGCACAGCACGAAGAAATCGCCCTTTTGAACCGGTTGCTCATGCAACTCGACGTCTACGGTGGGTTCGACCCCCAGCGCACGTGTGACGTAGTTCTTATTTGTGGCCCGTTGGGCCTCGGCTTGCGAATAGAACCCGCGGTCGACCAGCTCTTGCAGGAGAGAGTGGTCCATCGTCATTTGCTCGAAGCGGTTGCCTCGGAGCCGATATAGGCGCGAGTCGCCGACGTGGGCGATGGCGACTTTGTTGTTGAAGAACAGACACGCAACGATCGTCGTTCCCATGCCTTCGCACTGCGGCTGGGTCTTGGCTGTCTGGTAGATGATCTTGTTAGCCCTGGCGATGGCATCGCGAAGGATGATGCTCGGGCGGGCAAGGCCTGTTTCGGGATCGGCAGGGGTGAGGTCCTGGTGTTCGACTGCCTCTTTCACCAGGCTCATCACCGTTTTGACTGCGATGCCGCTAGCGACTTCACCGGCGTTGTAGCCGCCCATGCCGTCGGCCAGCACGAACAAACCGATGTCTGCGTCGACCCCGATCGTGTCTTCGTTGTGCTCACGGACGCGACCGACATCGCTCAAGCCGACCGATTTGATCTTGCCGCGCACTAACGTGCACTCCGTGGCAGATGCATTGAATTGCGATGCCTCATGGGATTAGCCACTCATGCTTGGGCGCTTCGGTTGTGGGTTCCATCGAGGCTGCGCATTCCCGCAGCGCCATGGCCATCTCGGCGCAATTCACATAGCGATCGTCGGCGTTCTTTTGGAGCGCACGATTCAAGATCGCATCGATACATTCAGGCAATTCGGGCCGAACGACTCGTGCGGGCGAGTGCGGCTCAGTCGCGATTTTCTGCATCAGTCGCGGCATCGATTCGGCTCGGAAGGGCAGTTGCCCACACAACAGTTGATACAAGCTCACGCCTAGCGCGAACTGATCGGAACGGCCGTCGAGTGCGCGCCCTTCTAATTGCTCTGGTGACATGAATGAGGGCGTGCCCAGGACGATTCCGGTTTTGGTTCGGCTTGTATCGGTCAGGCGTGCAATCCCGAAGTCTGTAATCTTCAACTCATCCGTGTCGGGATTGAACATTATATTAGCTGGTTTGATATCGCGATGAACCACGTTCTGCCGATGTGCATAGTGGAGTGCCTCTGCCACACGAGCGACGAGCAACATCACGGTTTTCGGCGGAAGTAATCGATTTGGGTCAGTCGAATGGCTTAAGTGCTGACCGCGCAGATACTCCATCGCGATGTAGGCCAAGCCCTGATCTTCCCCTGCATCGTATACCGTGACGATCGCGGGATGATTCAAGCGACCGGCCATTTCCGCTTCGCGGAAGAACCGAGCACGTGCCTCGGCGAGGTCTTGTTCTTCGAATTCTTCTGCCAGCGGGATCGCCTTGATGGCGACCACGCGATTGATCTTGGGGTCGCGGCCTAGATACACGATGCCCATCGCGCCTTTGCCGAGTTCGCGCTCAATTTCATAGCGGCCGAGCGTACGTGCCGGCGGGCGCTCTTCGCGGTAGTCATGCTCGAAATCTTCGTGCACGACCGGCCGCGTCGGAGCGGACGGGCTCGCTGCTTGGGCAACGTTGCGAGTGATTGGGGCGGGGGCCTCTTGGGTACGAGCACGTCTGGCGCGCAAATCGCGGTAGTTCGGATCGCGGCTGGCGATGTATGTGTATACGGCCGCTGCCTTCTGCGTTTGCCGGCGCCGTTCGAAATCCAATCCCAAGTAGTACAGCAGTTCCATCGTTGCGTTATCCAGCGGACAACGGCGATAGGTTTCGAAGGCCAGGTCGAGTTGCCCTTGCTTTTGAAACGTCTGACCGAGGGTGCGCAAGTTCTGCGCCGAATCCCGACTGGTGTCCGGCCGAACGTTGGCACGCCGAATGAGTTCGCCCACCAAATACAGCCCAAACCCCGCGACCGCAGCGATGCACGGCAGAACGAGGCACACCCATAGATGCATTGAGCTCAATACGCCGATCTCGCCGACCACGAGCGCGGCAATCAGGAGAATCGTTGCGAGTCCGCCGATCAATGCGCCCGCCGCCGGCACGGCAAAAGCCGTGAACAACACGACGAGGGCACCGCAGCCCAATTCGATGATCGTGCCGAGTCTCGACTGTTCGTAAACCGATCCGCGGATGAAGCTCGATGCGGCGCTTGCGATGGCAACGACGCCGGCGGTCGAGTTACTCACCGGAGTTGCGAGCGGCGTAGCGGTAGCAGCATCGACAAATCCGATGATGACGACCTTGCCTTCCAGTTCTTCTTTGCTGACTTCGCCCGCGAGCACCTTCCAGTATGGAATCCGCTTGAAAGCACGTGATCCCGACGCCGGGAAGTACTGAGGCAGGGACTGCCATGAATCATCCATTGGCACCGAAGTCTTGCCGATCACGAGCCGATGACTGACGCCGTACGCGATTTCGCGTGGGTTGACGTCGAGAGCGCGAGCCGCGATCGCGGTCGCCAGCGAGGGCAAAGCGCCGTTGGCCAGCGGAACACCTGTGAGGTCGTGTCGTACGACCTGATCCAGATCGGCCGGCTCGAACCCATGGCCAATCGCGCTGGCCACGTTCAAGTAATCGCTTGGCGGCGCTTGTTCGACAACGAACTTCCTCGAGTCGCTGCTTGGACTGGTCGTCGAAGCCAGCAACTCGTCCGGCAGCGCCGTTGAATTGGGAGTCTGCGGATTGGTCGTGATCGCCACCGGCAGAACCACGTTGCCGTGATTGGCGATCGATCGAATCAAATGGGCGTCTGCATCGACACTGCCGCGGCCTGAAAGCAATGCGCGGAGCTGTTGGGCCTGCTCGCTCGAGCCGAGATTCGACGATTCGAGCAAAGCGAGCGCAGCGCGCAGGTGTTCGGTCTCGCCGCTAGATTGCGAGGTATCGAAGGGAATGCTGAACGCAATGACGCGTGCACCTTCTTCGCGCAGTTTGTCGATCAGGCTGGCGTGAACATCGCGAGGCCATGGCCATGCACCGAGCTTTTCGATGCTCGCGTCGTCGATCGAGACGATGACCATGTTCTGATCGGGCAATGCGCTGCTCGAGCGCAACACACGATCGTAGAGACCCCATTCCGCGGGAGCGAATGAGGCAGGGGCAAGCCAGCGGCCAATGGCTATGACGAGAACTGCAGCCAGTCCTCCAGGGAGCCAGGAAAATCGCGCCAGTTTCGCCGCCACCACGTCATCCGTTGCTAAAAAAACCGCGCGAGTATAGACGAATGGCACATTGTCAAATTGCCGGGCACTTCACAGTGCGCGTGCATGCGAGGCGGTCGTTATCTATGTGGGCTGCTTGAAATTCCCAGCTTGACGGAGTAGCGCGCCCTTACCATTCTCGCCACCCCTCCATCGGCTCGGGCATGCAATGGCGAAATCTCGCGACGTATTTGTCTGCGATCAGTGCGGCAACGAAAGCCTGCAGTGGCAAGGCCTGTGTCCCGCATGCGGTGCGGGCGATTCGCTCAAGCGCATCACTCTGAGCAAAGCCAAGCCGGAACGGCGCTCGTTAGCTGCCGCCACGCAGGAGCCGCAAAAGCTCTCTCAAGTGGCGCAGGCGGACGATCCGCGGATCGAGACTGGATTGAGCGAACTCGACCGAGTGCTTGGAGGCGGCCTCGTATTGGGTTCGGTGACGTTACTCGGCGGAGATCCCGGCATCGGTAAATCGACGATGCTGCTGCAAGCCAGCGATGCCCTGAGCCGTGCGACTTCCACCCTGTACGTCACCGGCGAAGAGTCGCTGCGACAAGTCGCGTTGCGAGCACGCCGTCTTGGGGTGACCGGCGACACGCTGCAGTTACTCGCCGAAACGTCGATCGAAACCATCATCGAGCATGCGCGCAGCACCGATACGCGTGTGCTCGTCATCGATTCCATCCAAACCATGTTCGCGAATGACGTGGACTCATCGCCAGGATCGGCAACGCAGGTTCGCGAAACGGCTGCTGCGTTGGTTCGATTCGCCAAGTCTTCCGGCGTCTCGGTGCTGATCATTGGTCATGTGACCAAGGAGGGTGTGATTGCCGGGCCGCGCATTCTCGAGCACATGGTCGATACGGTGTTGTACTTCGAAAGCGATGCGGGCAGCCGCTTCCGCATGATTCGCGCGGTGAAGAATCGCTTCGGTGCCGCGAACGAAGTCGGCGTGTTCGCGATGACGGAGCAAGGCTTGCGAGAGGTGAAGAATCCGTCCGCGATTTTTCTGTCTCAGCACAGCGAACCCGTTGCGGGGAGCGCCGTGATGGTCGCGCGCGAAGGCAGTCGGCCGATGCTGATCGAAGTGCAAGCGCTCACCGACGATGCCCAGGGCATGAATACGCGGCGTGTGGCGGTCGGACTCGAATCGAATCGGTTGGCGTTGCTGCTCGCGGTGCTGCATCGACATGGCGGAGTGTCGACGTCTGGACGCGACGTCTTTCTGAACGTCGTCGGTGGCGTACGGATTTCAGAAACGGCAGCGGACTTGCCGGCCATCTTGGCCACGGTTTCCAGTGCGCGGGATCAGCCGTTGACGCAGCGTCTGGTCTGCTTCGGTGAAGTCGGATTGGCAGGCGAAGTTCGTCCGGTGCCGTATGGCGAGGAGCGCTTGCGTGAGGCGGCCAAACATGGATTCGTGCGCGCGATCGTGCCGGAAGCGAATCGCCCGCGCCGACCCATCGATGGACTTGAGGTGATTGGCGTCGAGCGGTTGCAGGAAGCGTTACGCAGCGCCTTTTGAACGGACTGGCTCGGCGTCCTTCGCGAGCACTCGGATGCGCGCCGTCTTCACCGAGTTCTCGGCTGTCTGCACGATCTCGATCGACACGTCCCCGAGTCGCAGCGTCGTCCCCGGTTCTGGAATCGTTTCCAAGTACTCGAGGATCACTCCATTTAACGTGCGTGGACCTTCGGTCGGCAAATTCCAGCCCAGCGTGCGATTCAACACGCGCACGTTCACCGTTCCGTTCACCAAGTAACTGCCGTCCACATCGCGATGCACTTCGTTGTGGCGTGTCGACGGATCGCTCGTAAATTCGCCGACGATTTGTTCGAGAATGTCTTCCAAAGTTACCAATCCAAGGATGTCGCCGTACTCATCGACGACGAGCGCAATACGTCGACGGTCGCGCTGAAAATTCAGTAGCTGTGCGCTGAGCGTCGTTCCTTCGGGGACGAAGTAAGCCTCGCGTTCGCGAGCGAGTTCGCGCAGTTGCTCACGAGAAAGATCGCCATGCGCGAGCGCGTGCGCCACCTTCTTCATGTGCAGCATGCCGATGATGTTGTCGAGGTTGTCCTCGCAGACTGGCAGGCGGGTATGCGGCGTCGTTCGCAGCACATCGAGAATGGTGTCCCAGTCATCGCTCAAGTTGATGTTGGCGATGTCGGTGCGCGGAATCATGATGTCGTTGACCGTTGCACGGTCGAGTTCTACCAATTGATCCGCCAGTTGCTCGCGGCGATGCGCGTTGGTTGGGAGAGGTGGGTGCGCCGGCTTTTTTCCTGGCTTCGGGCGCGTTGCGAATAGATATCCGCAGATTGCACCGGCCGCCAAGCAGATCAGGAGCAGGAGTGCGACAGGCAACGGATTCATGAGTTGCGCCAGTCGCGAGTAGTCGGTACAGCAGCGCGCTTCCAGTGCGCGAGCCGAGCATCCTCAATCACGGCCTATCCCCAATGGCGACCCAAGATGGTTTCGAGCACGAACTTGGAGCCGAAGTACGCGAGCCCGAGCAGCGCGAAGCCGCCGACCGTCCACGAGGTTGCAGTGCGACCGCGCCAGCCGAACCGCCAGTGTCCGAACAACAGGACACCGAATACGAGCCAGGCCAGGCAAGACAACACTGTCTTGTGGATCAAGTGCTGAGCGAACAAGTCATGCACGAAAATGAAACCGCTGAAGAGCGCGAGCGTCAGGACTGCGAATCCGGCCGCGAGAGCTTGGAAGGTGCCGGACTCGAGCGCTTCCATCGAAGGCAACACTCTTAGCCAACCGAGCGGCTTGCGAGTACGCAGACGATGATCGAGCCATCCCATTGCGATCGCCAACGCCACCGCGATCGTGAGCAATGCATACGCGATGGTGGACAGAACAATGTGGGCACCGATCTCCCAATTCTGTTCTTCCAGGGCATAACCCTGAGCTTCTTCGATTGTAGTTGCCGCGACTACGCCCGCGACTAGCATCAGGACCGCGCCAATGATCGCGAAGCGGCGCCACACCAGCGAAAGCACCAGCGCGATGGCGCCGATGGGCCAGCCGATCAGCGAAGCCGATTCCGTCACCGTGAACGACAACGCCGGCTTAGAAAAGACATCTTGATAGAGCAGGACTGCGTGGAGCGCGACCGCAATCATGCCTAGCGCTAGGCCCCCCATGCGCCGCCCATGGGCCGCAGGCTGATCAGCGTGATGAGTGCTCGACGCCAGCCACGCAGCGCCGGACAGATAAAACGCGAGCACGATGATTGAAAACACGCGCCTAAGAACCAGTAAGTCGCCGGGGGCCCACAGGCTACAGGAGGGAATAGGGGCAGGGAACAGGGTGGTGCGGTCGCTAAGGCAAACGGGTCGATCGTGGATCGTGGATCGTGGATCGTGGATCGTGGATCTAAGAAGGGATCCCCTTGCCGAACTTCGAACCCTGCCGCACATGGATGTGCTAATGCCGCGAAGGCAGGAGCCGAGAGTGGCGGCCGCACAGGGATGTGCCAATGCCGCGAAGGCAGGACGCCGAGAGCGGCCGAACCC
>JAEWBG010000066.1 GCA_023391335.1 Pseudomonadota bacterium
CAATAACTTACACGGGTTGCCGCTCGGATGGCCGGCGAGAAACGATCGCGTCTTGCCCGAAGTCCCGCTTCGAGCTGCGCCACGATCGTTTCTCGTCGATCCATCAGAGCGACAACGCGGCTCACAAGGGATTTTGAGATAGGTTCTAGACATCCTTCCCCTTCTCCCCCGCAACAACCTGCGCATAGTTGATCGTCGCGACGAGTAATACACCGCCAATGATGTTGCCCATCAAAGTCGGGACGATGAAGCCGGTTAGAACCTCGCCCCAACTTGTTTGATTCGCCGCGGCGAGGGTGAATGCATCGACGGCGCCCGCAATGATGTGGCTGAAGTGTCCGAGGCCGACGACGTAGGTGATGATGATGATCACGGCGACGCGGGCGGACTCTGCGAATGGAAGCAACCAAACCATCAACGCAATGAGCCAGCCCGCGAAGATGGCTCGAAGGAAGGTGCTCGCGAATCCATATTGCATGGACTTGCGACCGAGCTCGATGAAGCTATCGCGAACGTCAGGATCGAACGCGTTGGTCTTCGCGGCGACGAATCCCATGATCATCGCGCCGACGATGTTGGCGATGAACACGATCGACCACAGGCGACCCACGTTGCGAAGCGTGCGTGGATCGCGTTTGGTAAGTAACGGCAAAATCGGCGTGAGCGTGTTTTCTGTGAACAACTGTTGTCGACCGAGCACGACGATCAGAAATCCGATGCTGTATCCCAGTTTGCTGACGAGTTCGGTCCACTGCGCATGCGGAAGATATGTCGTGAGGAGTCCTTCGGTGATCATCGAAAACGACATCGATAGGCCCGCGGCGAGACCGGACCACCAAAGCGCTGGCGAGGATCGTTCGAGCTCCTCTTCGCCCTCGCGCTCGATGGCTTGATACACAATCCATCCGCTCGGCGATTGCCGCTCTTCGGCTTGCTGTTCCTTGTCCGGCTCTTCGCTCACTTTGATGCTCTGCGCAGCGCTTTTGGATGCAACGCAGCGGGAGCGAGGCTTTGTTCCTCGCTCCGCATGTAAATGGAACCCTTGTGTGAGAAGGACGTTGGTCCACTGCTTTTTACATGATGGAGGCGACCATGAGTCTTATGACCTTTGTGAAAGAAGCGGGCGAACGCATCCTGAGCAATGCGCGTGCTGCAGTTCAGTTGCACCCGGGTAGTCAAGCACATGAATCGAATGCTGCTGCGCCTCAAAGTGCGCCGTCGTCTGCGGCCAAAGCGGTATCGCAGACTGATGCGGCAGGCGAGGCGATCATCAACTACATTCGTGTGCAGAACCTCGAAGTGGACGACTTGCAAGTGAGTTTCGATGCTCCGACTTCGACGGTGAAGGTGAGCGGGGTCGCGAAGGACCAAGCGACCAAGGAGAAGTTGATCTTGTGCTGCGGAAATATAGAGGGTGTCGAGAAAGTCGACGATCACTTGCAGGTTAAAGAGTCGGCACCAGAGGCTCAGTACCATGCTGTGGTGCGAGGCGAGACGCTGTCGGCAATTGCGAAGCAGTACTACGGCAACGCGAACAAGTACATGACGATCTTCGAAGCGAACAAGCCGATGCTCAAGGATCCGAACAAGATCTATCCGGGGCAGTTGCTGCGCATCCCGAAATTGTCGTGACGGATCACGAGACGGACGATATCGGTAAAAGATGTTCCGGGTAGCAGCACGAAGTGGCAAATGGCACGGCTCGGAATTCGCGAGCCGTGCAGCTTATAGTTGTCGATGTCTCATCCAGCGTGACGCGCAACACGTACACGGGCTACGATCGCTCACCTCCTCACTTGCTCACCCTTTCACTCATCCCCGATGTACCCATGGCTCCGAATGGCAAAGGCCGGGCTCGACACCAAAGGCAAACCGCGAGTGCCGCTGCTTTCAACGACTCGTGTGTGGTTGCGCATCTGGCCGAACGATCTCGATTTCAATCTGCACGTAAATAACGGCCGCTATCTCACGCTCGCTGACATCGGGCGGATGCATTGGTTTGCGCGAACTGGAATGTGGGCCGTGGCGCGCGAGGAGAAGGCATTCCCCGTCGTGGGCGATGCGATCGCGAAGTTCCGCCGCGAAGTCAGAGGCTTTCAGAAGTTCTGTGTCGAATCCCGGATGCTCGGTTGGGACCACCGCTGGGGATTTCTTGAACATCGTTTTGTCCGCGAGGGACGAGTGGTCGGCGTCGTTGCGATTCGCGGCGTGTTCAAAGGCCCTGCTGGCGCGGTGGAGCCTCGCGTGCTCCTCGCGAAGCTTGGCGTGAATGTCGAGTCGCCGCCACTACCCGAATGGATCGTGGACTGGAGTCGCGGTTGCGATGCGATGAGTCAGTTGCTGCGCGAGGAAGAGCAGGCGCGTGGGCTTCGGTAGAGACGTGAAGAAGTGATGAAGTGAAAGCGGGACGCGTGAACCGCGGAGCACATCTCTAAATGGGCGCTCACACACACAGTCATAAGCCACGACGTTCGCGCGCAGGGCGCTTTCACTTCATCACCACATCACTTTCTGCTACTGGTACCCATACAGTTTTACGCGCTGAATCTGAAATCGATCCGCTTCGAACAGCAAGCGTCGGCCCTGGTGTGTTTGATCCCCATTCAACAGACGGCCAGCTTGCCAATGACCGTCTTTGAATTCGCCTTCCCACACCTTGTCGAACCCGACAAAGCCGCGGCCGTCATGTGGGCCTACTGCGATCGAGAGGCCTGATCCGACGACGTAGTACTCATCGCGATCGATCTGCACGATCAGTACGCCGTGAGCAGCAATGTTCTGCTGATCGCGGGGTGACCAGGGATAAACGAATTCCACTTTGAACGCGTGGTCGCCAAGAACGATGGTTTGCGGCGAGTCATCCACTTTGCCGTCGAACGAGACGGGCGGTCGCGCAGCGCGAATCGATCCCTTGCGTTGTGCTTCCAAAATCACCGGCGTGAGCTGTTCGAGCAGCGTGTACGCCTGCTCGATACGAGCCTGGCCTTCGCTCGTCGCGTTCTCGATCGAGAATGGGCTATAGCCGATCGCGCGATGCGCGCCGATCGCAAGCAATGCATCGGCCGTGCTCTCCGGTCTGCCCGCGTTGTTCGCTTCGGGAATAAAGAGTGCATTGTCCTTGCGATCGTAGTGAGCCATGAGCTCAGAAAAATTGGGGAAATAGATGTCAGGGGAGATCATGTCGATCGAGGGCGCGCCGGCCTTCCAGACATCGATCAAATGAGGCACCGCACCGCCGCTCGGATATTTGCCGGGCGGATATGCGGGCCGATTCAGCGCCACGTTGACATACATCGGCAGGTCGTACGTGTGTTTGCCTGCGGCTGTCACCGTCTCAACGTACTTGGCATATTGCCAAGCCATGAAAACTTCTTCTCCGGCCGCCTCGCTGCCAAAGAGTTCTTTCCATGAGCCTTTGGTCTTTGATCCATGCTGTTCCCAAAGTGTTCGCAGCGCAGGCACGAGCCGTTCGCGGTTGTTCGATAGATACGTGGTGAGCTGAGCAGGCACAGCGCCCGAAAACAGCCGATCTGCAGCGCTGCCGTGTTCGCGCGGGCTCGGCAAGAAGCCGACTTCGTTCTCAACCTGAATCATCAACACCGTCTTGTCAGCGTCGAATTTCCGCAAGTGCGACATCAAAGCGGCAAATGCCTTTGCATCGGCGCCCCAGTTGTTGGGTTCGAGGGCGGACAGAATTTCTTGGCTGCGACCGTCTTCGGCTTTTGCGCGCGGGAATCGGCGTTGATCTCGTTTCACCCACGTCGGTACGTAGGTCGACATGCTGTTCTTCCAGCTCCCGAACCAAAGCAATACGAGGTGCATGTCTGCAGCACGCGCATCGCGAATCAGCCCATCCACAGATGCGAAATCAAACTGCCCCTCAGTCGGCTCGATGAGTTCCCAGTAGACAGGCGCAAGCACCGTATTCAGATGCATTGCTTTGAGCTTGTGCCAATAGGGACGCAGGTAGTCGAGGTTCGAAGCGCTCGAATTTCCCAACTCTCCGCCACGAATCAGGAATGGGCTGCCATTGACGATGAGCTGTGTTGCATCTCCCGTCTTACGTAGCTGCGGCAGAGGTGTTTCCGCAAACGTCGCAGTGCTCGCGAGGAGTGAGGTCAACAACAGTCCGAGTAGGAGTCGCATCGTTGTCAAAAATCCGGGCCGGCAGAGGCGTGAATTATGCAGGGCGCGAGCACGTTTGACAGTCTCGCAACCGTTATTGCCTGAGATGAAATCATCATGAAATGTCTGTCAGGGATGCAACCTCTTGACGCGTTCTCAATCCGAGCATGGAGCGTCCCAGGGGATAGGGCTCATGATCGAGCAGAACGCAAGACGGACGATTGCCGCGCTGGTATTGATGGGCCACGTGCTCGTCTTGCTATTGCTCGATGAACTGATTCGGGAAAAGCCGCCAATTGCGGGCGACGTTCGCAACCCGATTCTGTTTTTTGTGTGGCCTGCCGTTAGCGAGCGGGTACCGGAAAAGAGATCGAATCCGAGTACACAACGTCCGTCTCGCGACCATTCCATTCGGCTTGCGCCGCCATCGGTTCCCCAAGTCGAGGAGCCTGCGTCCGCAACGATCCCCAGAATCGACTGGACGAGTGAAGCAACCCAAGCGGCACGCTCTGCGATTGAATCGCAGCAGAGCGCTGAATCACAAAAGTTCTCGCAGGCTCAGAAAGACAAGCCGAAGAAGACATGCGCGAGACCGAGGCCGCCCCAATGGAGGCCGGAGCTACCGAAGTACGGATTCGCAGGTGGGCTACCGTTTATGCGATTCCATGATGATCGTTGCATCTTCCTGCTGGTCTTCGTCGGTTGCGGCTTTGGCGCCAAGCCGCAGGCCGACGGTCATCTCTTCGACAAGATGAACATCTATCCCAACGATAGCTCAGTCCCAGATTTGGATGAGTGCGACGAAAGCGAGGACTAGCGGCAGTCATCCTGATTGCAGAACCATCCATACTCGATCGAAGTTTCCTTGCGCTGCATCCGTTTGCTTGATCCAGAAATAGAGAAGTCCGCCGTCTTCCCACATCATCTGCAAGTCATCGTCGGTGTCGAGCTGTAAGAGCAAGTGCCATTGGGCAGCTTCTCGTGTGGCGTCCCGATATTCGTTGCTGCCTTCATCTGCGTACGTCAGTCCTCGTAACGCAAGTTCTGACTCTAGCTCCATGTTGTCGTTCTGTTCTGGAACCGGGTATCCGAACATCTGATGTCGAGGATGGCCCTTGAAGGGCGCGTCCTGCGCGGCCAGCAACGTTTCGAATTCCTCGTTTGTTGGCTCTCGTCCGTTCATCACTCGTTCTTCGCTGGGTAAGCTTTCGATTCTCCGGAACGTCACGTTAGTCCGAGGGAAGACTCGCATTTCCCGAGAGCCACTGCTAGGCGCCGTGAGCGTTGAGCGTTCTGCGCGCGAATAAATCACACGCCAAGAGCCTCGTTCGGTGGGTTCGTCTCCTAGTTCTGGATCTCCTGAGGCGTGAAAGAAGTAGAGTTGACCATGCGTGGGGAACCACGGCTCTCGCAAAGCTGCAGCCACTTCGGAAAGATCCATCTGCGCCAGGAACGTCATTGGGCTGCCTTGCCAGCTCGGCCATTTGAAATCCGGCGGGACTCGCGGATCACCGCCAATCCAACTCGAGCGATCTTCTTGCGTATGTTCGAGATGAAGAGCGGGCCGCGCCTGCTGACGTGCTTCTTCCAGAACCGCTTTGCTTAGGCCGACCGCGCGCGCGAATTGCTGGGTCCTATCAAGGGGATGGATTCTCGAGTAGCTGGTCAGGACCAGCACTACCAGCAAACCCACGATGATATAGGCAGGTTGCGTTCGCATCCGATCGGGTTGCAGTACTAGACCGCGCTATTCTTACATGTGATCGGTGTCGCGAGCACATTGGCGTTTTCAATGCATCGCATCTGCACTCGCCGGCCCGCCTACTGTGGCCCGTTGGGGCTTACGGATGAGCAGCAGCAAAGGCATCGCCAGAATCGTCAGGTACATCATCAATGAGAAGTCCTGCAGATAGGACACCATTGCGGCCTGTCGCGTGACTTCTGCGTTCAACACGGCGAGCCCCACTGGCGAATGCGGATCCCATAATTGCGGGACGGACTGCAACGCGGGATTTGCTGCGGTTACGGATGTCGCAATTTCCGCATGAGCGCGTGCAGTGTTCCGCGTGAGCATCGCCTGCACGATGGAAATACCGACGCTACTGCCGATGTTACGCAGCAAGCTAAAGATCGGCGTGCCATCGTTACGCAAGTTTGCTGGCAGTGTGGCGAAGGCAGCGGCGCTGAGCGGCACGAACGTGAAACCGATGCCTAAGCCTTGAATGAATCCTGACTCGATGACGAGCCAGCTATCCATGTCCAACGACATGTGCGTCATTTGGTAGAGCGCAAAGGCGGTTAGTGCAAAGCCCACTGCCATGATGGCGCGCGCGTCGACTCGATTCGTGATTCTTCCGACCACCATCATCGCGAGCATCGTTCCGATGCCGCGAGGCGCAGTCACCTCGCCCGTGTAGATGACCGGATAGTCGAGCAACCCCTGCAAGAATGTCGGTAGCAGCGCCATCGTCGCGTACAAGATCATGCCGACGATGAACGCAAGTACGATGCCGGTAACGAAATTGCGGTCGCGCAGCAGCTTCAGATTGAAGAACGAGGAGCCATGTACTGTGGCTGTGTGCGCGGCGAAGAAAGTAAACGCGACGAGTGCGCCGATGGCTTCGATACAGATTTCGGGCGAGTTGAACCAATCCTTCAGTTCGCCGCGATCCAAGAACATCTGCAGGAAGCCGATCGCCAAGCTCAGCGTGATGAATCCGAATACGTCGAGCCGCGAACTCGGCGGCCGATTTTCAGGCAAGTAACGCAAGATGCCGATGAAGGCGAAGATGCCGACAGGCAAGTTGATATAAAACACCCAGCGCCAATCCATGTTCTCGGTCAGCCACCCCCCGAGCAGCGGACCTAAGATCGGTCCCACCATAATGCCCGCACCCCAGATTGCCATCGCTTGGCCGACTTTCTCGCGCGGATTGATATCGAGCAGCACTGCTTGCGACAAAGGGACGAGCGCGGCACCGAAGATGCCTTGTAGCAAACGTGCAGCGACGATCTGACCGAGATTGGCGGCCATGCCGCATAGTGCGGACGCAACGGTGAACCCCGCGACCGCTATCAAGAACACACGCCGCCGGCCGTATCGTGCACAAAGCCAGCCGGTGAGTGGCGTCGCGATTGCGGCGGCGACGATGTATGAAGTCAGGACCCACGTGATCTGATCTTGCGAGCTCTGCAAGCTGCCTTGCATGTGAGGCAGTGCGACGTTAGCGATCGTCGTATCGAGCGCCTGCATGATCGTTGCAAGCATGATCGACACCGTGATCATGCCGCGATGGCGGTGGGCTTCCTCGACGGACGGGGTTTGAATCACGCTCACGCTCGCACCTCAGGCAGACAGTGCGGTGAGGTTGGTGTGCGCCTGTCGCAGAGCTGCGAGGAATTCTTTCTGCTGCGCCGAGCTCAAGCCCTTGAGCGCTACTGTCTGCAACTCATCTCCCAGAGCAAGCGCGCTTTCGAGCGCTTTGCGCGCGCGTGGCAGGAGGGAAATGCAATTGGTGCGTCGGTCCGTTGCACTTGGTCGGCGGGCGATCCACTTCGCCGACTCCATGCGATCGCATAGCCGTGCGATCCCCATCGGGGTGAGGTCGAGCATCTGGGCGAGCTCCACCTGCGACGGCGGCTCATCGCCTTCGTGACGGGCAATTGCGCCCAAGAGGCGGCACTGTGCGAGGGAAAGGCCCAGCTTGCGCCGTGCCATTCGATCGAAGTGCCAGGAATACAGTCGCGCGACGTCGCGAACCAAGAAACCCAAACGGCGGTGCGGATCCATTTTCATAAGCACGCATATGATAAGCATGTATATGAATCGCGCCAGACGCGTTTCTCGGATCTAGACGATCGACATTGCCGTAGCGGGCGTTTGCCCTACAGCGTGGGAAGCGGAACGGTTGGAGTGCGGCGGCGCCGACGTCAGCGGCGCACGAGCAGGCGCGAGAGATTACTTACGCTGCTGCTTGGCGAGTTGCTTACCCGAACGTTCGTTCAGGCGTTCTGTCATATCGCGGGCGAGACCCGTGACTTCCGCGAGCGTGCCGGCGCGAGTGCCGACGATGCGGTTGGTGCCCTGGACGATGATGTAGGTGTGCCAAATGCCATCGGCGCCTGGAGGCGCGGAGGTGGGGCTCACGGATTCGACGGAGAACGGCGTTTCTAACGTTGCATGAAGAGGTGTCGCCATCTCTTAACCCTCGGAACCTGCATCGGCAGCGCGGCGGACTTGTTCGTCTTGCACGTCGCGCAACGATAAGTCGGTTTGCCGAGCGATCACTTGCAGAAGCTTGTGTGTGGGAGAGCGCGGCAAGGCGAGGCCGTGCAGCTTTTCCCAAAGTGCAATGCGTTGATGAGGCGTGGCGAAGGGAGAGGATTGAGCGGCGATGTCTTGCGCCCTTGCGGTTGCGCGCTCCTCCGCTTCGCGGTCCAAGGCCGCCTTTCTATCCGACAAACTACCTGAAGAAGCCTCGGACTCTGCAAGGAATGGATTCGCTCGCACTTCAACCTCGCTGGGCAACCTCGTCAAAGCGACCTCCGCGCGTGAGCGCGGAGGTCTGCTGGATTACCAGCGGCGCTGACCGCCACCACCGCCATTGCGGGGTTTGTCTTGCGCTTCGTTGACCTTCAACGGACGACCGCCCATGTCCTGACCGTTCAGGTTCTGGATGGCGCGAGCCGCATCGGCCCGTGGCATTTCGACGAAGCCGAAGCCGCGAGGACGGCCGGTTTCGCGATCGTTGATAAGGGCAACTGAATCGACAGTGCCGTGCTGAGAGAACAGCGCGCGAACCGCCTGTTCATCGGCGGTGAAGGGCAGGTTGCCCACGTAAATTTTGCTCATTTCTAAAAAAACTCTTTGCTGACGCGGTCGGACCGACTAATTCAGCACTAAACGCGTCGTAAGAACATGACAATGCTGCACATTGTCGCCAATGGTTCGAGAACGATTCGGTTTAGTTGAGTTGGCCGAGGCAGGATGCGGCGGCCAAGAAAAGAAAAGAGAAAGGTTCGAGCCGGGGTCGACTATACACGGTGGTCTGCCGCCGTGCTTGCCTTTTGCGGCTCCTCGGCCGGAACAAGAAGTAGAAGCGCGGCCATTATTAGGCGTAGGCTCGTTATGTGCTCAGGCATCGCACCAACGGCCTGAAATTCGCACCCATTGCTAGTCAGCGTTCCTCCTCGTGGCGGAGTCATCTGCTCCGGGCCGCTGACTAGTAGCAACGCTGCCTCGCACGAAGGAGTCGAGAATAACAATGTCGGAGCAATTAACCGCGGATCCGCCGCGCATTTCCACGGGCAATCAGGGCCTGGACGACATTCTCCTCGGCGGCTTGGACCGCAATCGGTTGTATTTATACGAGGGCAAACCGGGAACCGGTAAAACGACGATCGCACTCGAGTTCTTGCTGCAAGGAGTCCGCGAGGGCGAGAAGGTTCTTTACATCACGCTTTCGGAAACTCAGCGCGAACTCGATTTAGTTGCGCGGCGCCATGGATGGTCCCTCGATGCCATCGACATCTTCGAACTGGTGCCGCCCGAGACGACACTCGATCCCGAACGTGAACTCACCGTGTTGTATCCGGCCGAGGTGGAATTGAGTGAGACCACCAAGCTCATATTCGAGCGCGTCAATCAAACTAATCCCGCGCGCGTGGTCATCGACAGCTTGTCCGAACTGCGGTTGCTGGCACAGAGTCCGTTGAGATACCGACGTCAGGTCCTGGCTCTCAAGCATTTTTTCGCCAGCCGCCAATGCACGGTTGTGCTCCTCGATGATTTGTCGTCGAGCGATAACGATCTGCAGCTGCATTCCATTTCTCATGGTGTGGTGTTGCTCGAGCAGCTCGCGATCGAATACGGCGCTGAACGTCGCCGTATCCGGGTCGTGAAAATGCGCGGCATCGACTTTCGCGGCGGGTTTCACGATTTCACGATCCGCAAAGGGGGATTGCGCGTGTTCCCGAGACTCACGGCAGCCGAACATCACACTAAGTTCACGGGCGAATACGCCTCGAGCGGGAATGCGGAGCTCGACGCACTCTTAGGAGGCGGACTCGAGCGCGGCACCAACAGTCTGCTGCTGGGTGCGGCGGGAGTCGGCAAGTCTTCGGTCGCGCTTTCATTCACCATGGCTGCCGCGGAACGTGGTGAGCACGCTGCATTCTTCGCCTTTGACGAAGGACGCGGCACGTTCGAAGCTCGTGCCCGCACCATCGGTCTCAATTTGGATGGCGCCATGGCATCGGGGCGAGTGCGATTTCAGCAAATCGATCCCGCCGAACTCTCGCCCGGTGAATTTGCCGCCACCGTCAGGGAGTGCGTCGAGCGCGATGGCGCACGCGTCGTCGTAATCGACAGCCTAAATGGCTATCTGAACGCCATGCCAGACGGGCGATTCTTGATTCTGCAGATGCACGAGCTGCTCACGTATCTAAATCAGCAAGGTGTCGTGACCATTCTGGTTCTCGCGCAGCACGGGTTAGTCGGCCCCATGGAGATGCCACTCGATATCAGCTACTTGAGCGATGGCGTGCTGATGCTGCGATATTTCGAATACGCGGGAATGGTGCGTCGGGCACTGTCGGTCGTGAAAAAGCGCAGCGGTAATCATGAACACACCATCCGCGAATTCCGTTTGACTCCCAAGGGGCTGAGCTTGGGTCCGCCGTTGGTGCATTTCACCGGCATTTTCTCTGGAACTCCGCGGTATACGGGCGATGCCGCTCCGCTGATGCCCGATGATTCGTATGGCCCCTGACGCGAATCGCGAGCGCGTATTGATCTATGCGCCGATCGGGCGCGATGCGCGTGCGTCCGCTGAAGTCATTGGACGGCTCGGACGCACATGCGAGATTTGCACGAGCGTAGATCACTTGTTGGAGTTGCTGCGCGCAGGCGCCGCAGCCGCACTTCTGGCCGAAGAAGGGTTATTTGGTAAGGACCTGTCTGCACTTACGACGTGGGTAGAGCAGCAGCCTGCGTGGTCCGATCTGCCGTTCGTGGTGCTGACGAGTCATGTCGAACAGCCCACGGTCGCGAATTGGCGCCGTCATCTCGTGGCGGTGTTGCGTAACGTGTCGTTGCTCGAGCGTCCGGTTCAAACCATTACGTTGATTAGCGCTGTGCAGGCCGCCTTGCGGGCGCGGTCTCGCCAGTATGAGTTGCGCGTGCTTTTGGAAGCGCAGCAGCGCGCCGCGCAAGAGCTGGAAAATCTGGTGCTGCATCGAACGCGAGAACTGGAATCCGCGAACGAACAGCTACGTAAAGAAATGGCGGAGCGTGCGCGCGTCGAAGAGTCGCTGCGGCAGGCACAAAAGATCGAAGCGCTCGGTCAGCTCACGGGTGGCGTGGCACACGATTTCAATAATTTGCTCATGGTCCTTCTCGGCGGATTGGAAATGTTGGATCGCGCCGGCGACAGCCAACGCCGTGCGTTGCTCATGGACGGCATGAAGCAGGCGGCGCATCGCGGCGCTTCCCTCACAAAGCAACTGCTTGCCTTTTCGCGTCGCCAAGCATTGCAGCCTCAGACCATCGACCTGAGCACGCACATCGGTGGCATGCGTGAGCTGCTCGATCGCAGTTTGCGCGGCGATATCCACGTCCAGTTGGATTTCAGCGCGGATCTTTGGCCTGTCATGGTCGATCCGGGCGAACTCGAGCTGGTGATACTGAATCTTGCTGTCAACGCGCGCGATGCGATGCCGAAAGGCGGAACGATTCGAATCTGCGGTACGAACGTGATGGCATCGGACCGCAGCGAGCATGAGGGCGAGTACGTGCGGCTGTCCGTGATCGATACCGGCACGGGAATGTCGGATGAAGTGAAGCAGCATGTGTTCGAGCCGTTCTTCACGACCAAAGAGATCGGCAAAGGCTCGGGCTTGGGTCTCGCACAGGTTTATGGCTTTGCGAAGCAGTCGGGTGGAAGTGTAGAGATCGAGTCTCAAGTGGGGCATGGCACCACCGTGACGTTGTTACTGCCGCGATCCACGGAGATTCCAGAATGCGATTCGCATCAACGCGTGCGTCTGCAGGTACAAGAGACCGCAGGAGCGCAAGGATGTGTGCTTCTCGTCGAGGACAACGACGAGGTCGCAACGCTGGTGCGCGAGATGCTCAATGAGCTTGGCTACGAAGTGACGAGAACCGCCAGTGCGGAGGCTGCGTTGGGCGCACTCGCGAACGGCCGACGCGTGGACATCGTGTTTTCCGACATCATGATGCCGGGCGAGATGGATGGAGTGGACCTCGGGCGCGAAATTCGTGCCCGCCGCCGCAATTTGCCTATTGTATTGAGCAGCGGATATGCAGAGTCGGCGTTGCCGCGCGCGCATGCCGAAGGCTTTTTGGTCTTGCCGAAACCTTACGGCATCGAAGAGCTGGCCACTGCATTGCGAACTGCGATGGATGAGTCCGGCGTCTCTGAAGGTCAGCTCCATTTAAGAGGCTGACCGACACTTCAACTCGCCCGCGCTCAGCCGCTTCGTAACACCCTCGCTAACAACGGTGCAGTGCGTTCGTGCTCATGCGGGATGAGCCGTGCTCGAGCACGCAACAAGTCTTTGCGCGCAATGAGTCCGACGAGTTTGCCGTGCTCGTCGAGGATTGGAACGCGTCCGACATCCGCGTTCGTCATGCGATCGGCTAACGAGCCCACGAGTTCGTCGGGGCGTCCATGGATCATGTCGCGTTCGCCAACGCCATCGGCCAGCGTGTTGTCCTGATCCGAACTCTTGGTCCAACGCAGCACGTCTGCACGCGAAACCATGCCAATGCAATGCTCGCGCTCATCTACGACCGGATAGCTTTTGTGGCGGTGTTCGCTGGTGGTGAAGAACTCAATCACGTCCGCGATCTGCATGTTTGCCGGCAGCGTGTCGACCGAAGTCACCATCACATCTTTGACGCGCGTGGTTTCGAACGGGTCGATGCTGTACTCACGCGAGATGTGATGACCACGGCGAGCAATGCGCTCGGTGAGGATCGAGCGCTTCAACAGCAACACCGTCACCGCATGCGCTGCGCTACATGCAGCCATCAAAGGCAAAAGCGCCTCGAAGTTGCCTGTCAGTTCGACTGCAAAGATCGATGCAGTCAGAGGCGATCGCATGGTGCCGCCCATCATCGCGGCCATGCCGAGCAATGCGCACAGCGCAACATGACTAGGATCTACGAACGCACCGGCGATCGTGCCGAGCGCGCCACCGATGATGAGCAACGGCGCGAGCACGCCACCCGAGGTGCCGGAGCCGAGCGCGACGCCCCACACGAGCGCTTTGACGAGAACCAACACGACAATGGCCGTCAGCGTGAACTGTTGATTGAGCATCGCTTGGATCAAGTCATAGCCGACGCCGAGCGCTGCGGGTTGAAACCAACCGCCAATGCCGACGAGCACTCCGCCGATTGCGGGCCACCACATCCAATGAATCGGTAGCTTCGCGAAGGCGTCTTCGGTGCCGTAGACGATCGCAGTCAGCACGGCGGAACCAAGCCCGGCGATGACGCCGATGCCCAACCATGTGAGCAATGCCGGGGCCGAAATGGCGATGTGCTCTGAAAAGGGGAAGAGAGGCCCAGATGGAAAGACCCAAGTCCGCAACACCGCCGCAACGACGGCCGACATCGCCACCGGTAGGAAGCTGCGCGGGCGCCATTCAAATAGCAGCAGTTCGATTGCCAGCAAGATTGCCGCAACCGGTGTGCCGAAGACGCCCGTCATACCGGCGGCTGCGCCTGCAACGAGCAATGTCTTGCGCTCGGCCGAGGTGAGATGGAACAGCTGTGCAAACAGCGAACCGAGTGCGCCGCCAGTCATGATGATCGGACCTTCAGCACCGAACGGTCCGCCGGTGCCGATCGAGATCGCCGAGGAAAGCGGCTTCAAGACGGCGACTTTGGGTTGGATTCGGCTGCCGCCCATCAGGATCGCTTCAATCGCTTCGGGAATGCCGTGCCCGCGGATCTTCTCGGTGCCGAATCGGGCCATCAGGCCGATGACCAGTCCGCCGATTGCAGGGATCAGGATGCCCCAGGCTCCGACGTGAGTGCCGGCAATCGTTGTGCTCGCGAACGACCAGCGTCCATACCAGGCGACATTTGTCGCCAAAGCAATGAGCTTAAGCAAGATCCAGGCGGCGCCGACGCCCAGAGCCCCGGTGACCACCCCCATCAAAATCATCGATAGGACGCGAGGGGTGACCCTAAAATCGCCCAGTCCGGTGTGCGAAGCCACATTGGACGAAGACATAGAGGCCGTCTCGCGACTGGCCGTGCGATTATGTTCCATGAATTACATAGGGAGCTAAAAGGAACATATATCGTATCACGATACGATCGAGGTCCAGGAAGCACATGAAGAGCAAACGAACCGCAGGTAAATCCGTTCGAGGCGTGCGCGATTCCGAGTACCGGCAGCTCGCCGATTTCCGCTATGCGATCCGCACATTTCTGGAATTCAGCGAGCAGGCGGCGCGCAACGCCGGAATTACGCCTCAGCAGCACCAGGCGCTGCTCGCCATTCGCGGCATGACCGAGGAATCGGCTGCGAACCTCGGATTCATCGCCGAGAGACTGCGAGTGCGTCATCACAGTGCGGTCGAATTGGTCAATCGGCTCGCTGCCGCCAAGCTCGTGGAGAGGAATGAAGATCCCCAGGATCGGCGCCGAGTCGTCGTGACGCTGACGCCAAAGGCCGAGAAGATCCTGCAATCTTTGTCGGCGACTCATATAGAAGAACTACGCAGGCTCAAGCCTGCACTCACGGCGGTCCTCGCGTTAGCAGATGAGACTGGTCGCTAGCCGGACGGGCGCAAAGGGGCACGTACAAAACGATGGCTGAACCAAGGAGCATCTAGGCTCCTTCGCCTCTATATTTTTTGTGCGCTCTGTTTGTCTCTGTGATCTCTGTGTTGCATCCTGATCTTGAGGCTTTCGGATGCAAACATCTGCGTTCACCGCCGGTGCCAGCTTTGACCGCACGCGGATCAACGAAGTGCGATTCATTGTCCGGAGGTGCAGTTTCGATTCATCGCTTGTCGAGCGAGGGCTAGCGCATGCTCTTGGTCCAGCTTCGATAGCCGCCCGGCCGCGCGAATGACTTCGAACGTTTCAATCGCGGAGGAATAGTCTTCGCACGCAGCTTTTGCGAACCCAGCGTCGGCTCGCACATCGGCCAACATCGCCGATGCGATTGCATAGTCGCGTGCTGCACCCCAGTTCTCAGGCGCCTTCTGCCATTTCTCCTGTCGTATGCGGGCGGACTTCTCGAGTACCGGAATCGCCTCCTCATATCGATGCAGCGCCGCAAGGGCCTGCGCGTGTGCGTTGGCGACAATGTCGAGACGGCGAGCGAGATCGGCGTCTTCAGGATCGAGTGCCGTCAATTGCTCAAAGATTGCGTGACCCTTCGCAAGGATCGATTCCGCCTCAGCCTCATTGTGAAGTTCGATCAACGTCGTCCCTAACTGCCACGCCGCCGTACCGAGAGCGCGCTGCAGGGCTACGTCATGAGGCGAGTTCGCACATAGTTTCGCGAGAACGTCGTATTCGTCGCGATAGGAACGCTCGGCAGCAGGCACATCGCCTGCGTAGTAAATACTCTCGGCGAGAATATCCAACAGCCGAGCGCGCTGTAGTACCTGCTTACGGTCGGTTGGCGAATCCGGCGCGAGGTGTTCAAGTGCGTTGCGTGCGATTGCAATTGCTTGCTGATACTGCCCCTGCCATTGCAGAGTCGCAGCTTGCTGAACTGCGAAATCGATCTGCAGCCATCGTACGCGCGCATCATGCGGTGCTTTGGCGCGTGCCGCCTCGAGATACGCTTTGCACGCATCCAGTGCGCTCTGTGCCTCCGCCAGGTTCTGATCGAGATCGGAAGCGATGCGAGCGCGGGTTAATTGCAGCGTTGCAAGGACGATGAATTGGTTGGCCTGTTCGGTCGCATCGATCGATAGTGACTGCGCTAAGCGAATGGCGCGTGCGAGATTCTCCCGGCCCTGGCGCGACTGCTGCAAATTGGCCGTGCCCGGCTGTGCCTGCACCTGTGCGAGGCGGCGCAATCCCTCGATGACTTCCAACTGCACAGCCAACGGTGCGGCCGGATCGTGAGCGAGCCGATCGAGATATTGCTGAGCCGCGTCAGCGATATCGCGCCGCAGAGCCAGCGATCGCGGCACACTTTCCAGCCGATCGTAGATGTCGAACAGCACATCGTGCGACAACTGGCGAGCGTCAGAGAATCTTTCGTCCGCACGCAATCGCGCCTGTTCGGCTCGTTGATACAGCACCGCCAACGCAATTGCGGAACCTAGTAGGCCCACGGCGCCGACGAGTGTCGTTGTGAACGCCAAGCGATGTCTCGCGAACAGTTTGGCCGTCGCGTAGCCGAAGCCGCCCGCGTGTGCCGTTACCGGCCGGCGATCCAGCCATCGATGAATATCTCTGCGCAGCGCTTCGACGGACGCATAGCGCGACTCCGCTTCCTGCTCTCGCGCCTTGCGATAGATCGAGCGGATGTCTCTTGGCACAACAGACGTTCTATCGATCAGCTCTTCCAGCAAGACGCCCAGCGAATACACATCGTCGGCAGTGGTCGGCGGCTCGCCCCGCTGACGCGCCGGGCTTGCGTAGGCTTCGGTGAGTCCAACGGGAGCGCTGCGTTGCTCGCTGGCGTTCGCGATGTGGGCCACGCCGAAGTCGAGGAGTTTCACGCTGCCATCTTCCGTCACCAGAATGTTGGTGGGCTTGATGTCGGCGTGAACGACCAAGCGAGAATGCGCGTATTGGAGCGCGGCGCAGATCTGCATGAACAGTCTCAGCGTCTCGGCGAGTGTGAGCTGCTGCTCCTTCGCATAGGTCGTGATCGGACGCCCTCGCACCAGCTCCATGACGAAGTACGAGTAGCCGTCCTCGGTGATGCCGCCATCAAAGAGTTGCGCAATGTTGCGATGGTGTAGCCGCGCCAAAATTTGCCGCTCGCGAGCGAATTGCTCTTGCAGCAAGTTCGACAGCAGTGTGCGATTCATGAGCTTGATCGCCACCGAGTGCTCGAACATGCCGTCGATTCGTTCGGCAGCGAAGACACGCCCCATCCCGCCGCGTCCCAATAACTCGCCGATGCGATAGGGCCCGATCCGTTCCGGTGGAGGCGTCTGCAGTCCCGAAGCCGCCATGGGTAATGCGGTTGGCAAGTCCACATTCTCGGCCGCGCGCAGCAGATCGATGGCGTCGTTGAGAATCGTGCGATCCGACGCCGTGCGTTCGCGCAAGAACCGCTCGCGTGCGGGTCCTGGATGTTCCAGTGCCGCTTCGACGAGTTCGAGAATGTGTTTTTCGCGAGCGAGATCCACGGCGGATCGAGTCAGCTTGCAGCTGGGCTGGTCTGATTGATGTCGCGTAACAGCCATGCTCGCGCCACGTCCCACTGCCGCTTCACTGTCGCTGCGGAGATTCCCAGCGAATCTGCCGTTTCCTCGATGCTGAGCCCGGCAAAGAATCGCAGTTCCACCAGTCGCGCCCGTTCAGGCGAGACGGCAGCGAGGCGATCGAGTGAGCGATCCAGTTTTTCGAGATCCAGATTGATCGTCGCGACGCCGGGATCGAACAACGTGGTGATGATCGGCGGCAGTTGGCGCTTGTCCGCGCGGAAGCGGCGCACCTCATCCAGCAATGCCTGTCGCATGACGGTGGCTGACGTCGCAAGAAAATGAGCGCGGTCCTTCCACTGCATTACATCGAGCTTGAGCACGCGGATCGCAGCTTCGTTAGCCAGCTCAGTGGGCTGCATGTGCAACGAGGCGGAATCGCCTGCCAACATGCGACGCGCTAACGTGCGCAGCTCCGCGTAACACAGCTCGAGCAAGCGATCCCGCGCGGTCGCCGTCCCCGCACGAGCTTCGTTCCACAGGTCCACTGCTTGCGACTGTGGATTGAGCTCATTCATGCGCGAGAACGTCCGCGATCGAACGCGCCATTGCAATCGCCGAAGACGAGAAGGGTTGCTGCCACCCGATGTGCTCCATTGCGCCGCGTGCTTCTGCACGCGCGTGCAGAGCATCATCGCGATGTTAGCAGTCGAGGCAATGCGCATGTAGCCGACGCAATTCACAACACACCATCTTCCGATTGCGACGGACATCCCTGTCCGGCCCACTGTCTTGAATCAGAACGTCACAGTGACCGTCACTGTCATGTCGAAGAAGCGGCTTTGCATCCATGCAGTCGCTCCGCCCGGGTCCGGTCCAATGTAATCAGGGCCGCCGCTGAAGTAGGCACCGCCGCGATCTTCCCATCCCGTGTACGAGGCAGGGGGTGGCGTGAACCCGGAGGTGTAGGGGAATGTGAGACCGCCTGCGGGATCGCCAGTGGGATCGTTGAGTTGGACCGAGTAAGCCTTTGCGCCGCTGATCTTCGGCACGATGGTTCGCATAATGACCCAGCCGCGCGTGGTGCCCGGCTCGGGCGTGACTTCAATGGTCCAACTGCCTGCAAACGTCATGGTGCGCAGATCCTTGCGAACACGAACGACGCGTGTGACAGGTCGCACGTTCACCGTGTAGCCGTTATCTCCGGGCACTTCGACATGCGCCGATACGGTGAACAGTGCAGTGTCTTCGCTGGATCCGGAAGAGAACTGCACCATGCTGTAGCGAGCGTCCGTATCGCCGGCAACTCTCGTCATGCTGCCGGTGCCCGAGTGCAGCCAATCCCAAGTCACGCGCGCGCCTACGGGTAATGCCTCGGCGAAGCCGGCGGTGATGCCAACGGTCGTGTCAGTCGGTACTTCATCGGGTACCGAGAGAAATTGGATGTTGAATGGCTGTTTGATCGTGACATCCGCGGTCGCACTTGCAACGTCGACGCGTCGAGGGTCGCCAGTCTGCGGATCTGGCGTGGTGTAGAACGCCGTGACCCGAATCGTTTCGGTTTCTCCGCCGGTAAGGCCGTCGCGACCGGCATAGGTGGCGCTTGCCGACGAACTTGTCGCTGTCGTCTGCGATGTTGAGGTACTGGATCCCTCTTGCGTGGTAATGCTGCCGAATTCACTCGGGCAGCTCCATTCGTACGCCAGCGCACTCGGTGTCGTCGGTTCAGGAGTGATCGTGAACGTGAACTGCTGAGAGCCGCCTACGCGTTCGATCAACGCCGATGCCGGACTCAGCACTGCCTGCGTATCATCCATTGAGATTTCGCCTGTCGCTTTGCCGAGCGACTTGCGGCTTCCGTCTTCGCGCACCTGAAACACTTCGACGCCGACCGTCAAGGTGCCTTCGGTCGAGGGCGTCGTTGCGAGCACTACGTGATCGACCTGCGTGTCGAGATTGCGGCCCGTCTGGCCAGCGCGATCGTCTAGCGATGCGTGCTCGTTGCCCGTCAGTCTCCACACATACGCGAGCTGGATATCCTGCGGGGCACCGGTGAGTCGCGCGGTCAACGTTAGTTCGGCTCCCTTGCTGAGTTGCGCGGAGCTCGGGCTAATCGCAACTTTGGGTGCAAGCAACGTGGCGTTGAAGAGCGTCGCCTTATCGCCGTTGTGAACGTCGCGGTACTGCGCCGTGGTGTCGGCAATCCCTGCAACAACATTCACTGCGAATAACACGCGCAGCGTTGCGTGAAACGCAAGGGCTCGCGCACGAGTGACATTGCCTGCTGCGATGTTGGCAGCAAGTTGCGCATTTGCTTTCTGGGTAAGATTGGATGCCCAAGCACGTAGCAGAGGATCTTCGACGATATTTAACGGGGCGCGTGTCAGATATACAAGCCACGCTCTCACCCCGGGAAGCAAGGCCGAGCCCGCATAGGCTTGATCGATCAAGGCGAGTGCATCGCCGCTGGCGGCGGCGCGAACGGCGGCGAGCGTCGCATTGAATTCAACACTGGAGTAGGCGATGCCGCCAAAGCCGAGCGCTTCGAGGATTGCGCCTGAGACCATCTCGAACTGCGTCGCAGCGTACATGTCCCGCAGCTCTTGGCGCCAAGGCTCGCGCTCCAGCGAATAGCGAACCTCCAGAAAAGAGGCAGGCTCGGGCTGATCGTAAACAGGTGTGAGATAAACGATCTCGTAAAACGTGCGTTCCGAGCCGGACTGCATCGTCAATGGAATCACTGCCGACGTTGTGGGGCTCCAAGGAGCGGTGCCATCCAAAATGTCCGACAACGCATGCAACACGGTTAGCGACTCAGTCGAGGACACTTCGATCGGTTCGCCGACTCGCTCGGCCAGCGCCAGATCGAAGCGTTCGCCGCCCTCGGGCGTGTAGCCGACCTTATAGACATGAATGATGCCGCGGCGGCGCTTGTTATTCGTGACCGTAAATCCTGGAGTCTCATCGGATTGATTGACGGCGATGCCATTTACCTCACCGCTCGGGTCGATGAGCATCATGGGCTGAACGTCGGTATCCATTGCGTTGGAGCGCCGCGTCAGCAGCTTGTGCACGGCACTTGAACTCGAAGCCTTTGCTGATGCGACCGCAGCTTGCACTGAAGCAACGATGGCAGCGTCTGGCTCATCGATCGCGAATGCATTCGCAGCCAGTCGCTCTTTGACCGTAGCGGCAACCGACTCTGTGATCGGGTCGGCAGCAATCGCATCGTAAAGGCGTGCGCGGTCGATGGGCGTGAACTGCGATCCGTTAAGTGCGAGGAAGAGCAGCGCCTCGGCGCTCGAGCGAGCGTTGAGCGTCTGTCCGGACACGCCGGGTTTGAAATACCCGAGCAGAACCAACTTGCCATCGCTGCTCATTGCCTGCACGAGCGAGAGCGACGTGTCGAGCGTATTGGCTGCAAATGTGCTTCCGGTGAGCTTTGCTTCCCCGCCATTGCTGACAATCGTGATATCGCTTGCTGTCACCGAAGCGGGCAGCTCGATGCTGCCTTTCACTTGCGGGCCGGCAGGTTGTTCCCCGCTCGATCTAGGCGGCGGTGCGCTACTGCCCCCACCACCGCCGCACGCGGCCAGTCCAAGCGCGACTATTAATAATGAGAGGACCGAGAGGGGTGCCCGAGGGATACGAGGACCAATGCGCGTATTTGTTGTCATAAACCAGAGGGATGAGTTCGTGCCCACTGGTATAGGCGTAATGCCCGGAAAGGCGGCTCAAAAAAAGAACGAAGCTGGTACGGGGCGATGATACCGGGAAGCCGCGTCAATCTCTGCGGGGCTCATGGAATTGAACCCAGCGCGTGACAGGCTCGCAAAACAAAACGGCGCCCGCAGGCGCCGTTTAGAGTCACGTAGCTGGCCGCCTAGCGTCTTCGCTTGCGCGCAAGGCGTAGACCAAACAGACCGGCCGCGAACATTCCGAGGGATGCGGGTTCGGGTACCGACGTTGGTCGAACCGACCACGCGATCGAACCATTCATCCAGCCAACTGCGCTTGAGGAATGCAATCCTGCAACGTTGCCTTGCGCGGATGAAGCGGGGAAGGTGACAAGCCAGAAGTCTGTTGGCCCGTGCGAACTGATCCATGCGAGACCTGGGTCCCCCGGCTGCTGCGGATTGGCTCCTAAGGACCAGGCTGATAGCCCTCCGTTTGCATCGAAGGTCAAAGAGAATAGAAGAGCCGATGTTTCCGTCCAAGTCTCGCCCAACCAGCTAAATTGCAGATCCCTCACCGATCTGCCCGCATTCTCGTCGTGGAAGGTTCCGATCGAATCATCGAACACGAAAGAGCCGTTGCCGGTCGCTCCTGTGTTGTATCCGTTGTAGGTGCTAGCGAAGAAGTTGTTATTGCCGTCGAACCCCGTCGTGGCAGTGACCGTGAAGTCCACTACGACCGGTATAGCGCATGCGCTATGGGCAATCGCAGCTCCGACCGTCAACAGCAGCAGCTGGCTGAGTTTCCTAATCATCCTAACTCCCTCGCGGCTATCGCCGCTTGTTATTCGAAAATGTCCGTTGCTGGGCAAATGTATCTCAGGGCTCTGATACTGTCAGCGAAAATTAGCAGCAGCTGTCAAGCGGACCGACAATCCGTCTGGGGGCGTCGCCCATCGCCAAGGCGAGTACGTGGCTGAGCGTTTCAACGTGGCTAGTTAGAATGACCGAGCATTTCCAATCCAAGGCACTCATGATTCCTTTCACGTTCACTAGCGCAGTTGTTGCGATTGGATTTGCCGCTCCGCTGGCTTTTGCAAGCGAGGTACAGGCATCTCAGCCTCCCGCCAAAACCATCGACCAAATCCTGCCTCTCGTGAATCAGTACTGCGGGGCGTGTCATCTCGTGCCGCGGCCGGATGTCCTGCCGAAAAGAAGTTGGCCGGCGGTGATTAAAACGATGGAGGAGATCGCGCAAGATCGAATGCATCGTGCATTCATTCCTGAAGATGCGATGCGCGACATCACGGCGTTCTACTACGGAAGTGCGCCGGAAGAGTTGCCGATGCTGCCGTACATCGATGAGACGCCGGCAAGCCGGACCTTCGTTGCCAAAGACGTCGCGACACGTTCGGCGCTTCCGTTCATTACCAACATCAATGCGATGAAGCTGAGCAAGCGCGATCCGCTGGAATTTCTGATCTGCGATGGCGAGGCCAAGAAAGTGATCTTGCTCAGCCAGGCTCGCAAGGGATGGAAGGAGGCGGCGCTGGCGGATATCGACGTGCCCGTTCATACCCAAGTGTTAGATGCCGATGACGATGGGGACTCGGACATCTTGGCTGCCGATCTGGGAATGTTGCCGCCTGATCCTTCGCTGGTGGGCAAGTTGTTCTTGCTCAGGCAAATCGCGCCGGGCAAGTTCGAGAAAGATTTGATCCGTGATGGCTTAGGACGCGTTGCCGATGCGCGGATGCTGGATCTAGATGGCGACGGCGATTTCGACATTGCAGTTGCTGTTTTTGGGGGTGGGGATGTCGGCGAAGTGGTGTGGCTCGAGAACATGGGAACGAACCAAACACCGCGCTACCAGCCGCACCAGCTGTTGAAAGTGAGCGGCGCGATCGATGTTTCGCCGGTGGACTTGAACCAGGACGGCAAAATCGATCTGGTTAGCCTGATCGCGCAAGAACACGAGATGGTGGTCGGGTTCGTAGGGAACGGCAAAGGCGAATTCGAAGAGCAGTTGCTCGCACGCGCCCCGCATCCGATGTACGGTTCAACCAGTCTGCAACCCGTGGACTTGGATCGCGATGGCGACATGGATTTGCTGTTCACCAACGGCGATGCATTCGATGCGCAGACGGATCCGAAGCCTTATCACGGCGTGCAATGGTTGGAGAACAAAGGCGAGTTGAACTTCGAATATCACGACATCGGCCGCTTCTACGGTGCATCCAGTGCCGCGGCAGGGGACTTAGATGGTGATGGTGATCTCGATGTCGTCGTCAGTAGCTGGGTGAGTTTCTGGAACGATCCGAAACGCCAAAGCTTGGCGTGGTACGAGAACGATGGGCATCAAAACTTTGCGCCGCATTCCATCGGCAACAGCCCGCCGGGTTTGGTCTCCTTGCAATTGATCGATGCGAATGGGGATGGTGCTTTGGATATCGTGGCCGGTGCGCTGAGGATGGATTTGTTGCTCGCCAAGCTTGGATATAGCTACAAAGCATCGAGGTTGTTTCCACCGCCCAGTAAGGACGGACTTTATTCGCGCGTGTTGGTATTCGAAAACGTGCCGACCGCTCACATACAGGATCGCAAATGACAGCAGTTCAGATTGTCGGCCGCAGCAGTTCGCACTACACCCGCTTTCCGCGCCTCTTCGCGGAGGAATTGAGCGTCCCATACGAACTCGTCGTGATTCACGACATGACGGCGCTCGGGCCGGAGGTGTACGCCAGCAATCCGGCGCTCAAGCAACCGATCCTGCGGCGTAATGGCACTGTGCTGTTCGGGGCACAGAATATTTGTCGAGCGCTGGCGGAAATGTCGACAAAGCCGCTCGAAATCGTTTGGCCCGAGGACGTTCGCGATGATCTGTCGCGCAACGCTCAGGAACTCGTCTGGCATTGCATGAGTGCGCAAGTGCAATTGGTGATGGGTACAGTCGTGAGCAAGCTCCCCGCGGACAACGTGTACTTCACCAAAGCGCGTGCGGGGATCGAGAACTCGCTCAAGTGGCTAGATACACATCTAGCGGATGTGCTGCGCGCGTTACCGGCGCGTCGCGATCTGAGCAACTTCGAAGCTTCGCTGTTCTGCTTGATCGAACACTTCGTGTTTCGGCAAACCATTCCAGTGGAGTCTTATCGTCAGCTAGGCGGTTTCGTGCGCGAGTTCGGCCAGCGCGCATCCGCGAAGAACACTACGTATCGAGTGGATCCTCCGCCGAAGTGATGTCGGCACCTTAATCTGTGCGACGCCTTCGTTGGAGTAGCATCGCCGCGCCACTACGCGGCCCTCCATTGCGATGAACCACAACCCTCTCAACGATTTTGCGCAGAAGCTCGGACCCGGATTGATTACCGGTGCGGCGGACGACGATCCGAGCGGTATCGCAACCTACTCGCAAGCCGGATCGCAATTTCGATTCGGTTTGGTGTGGACGCTCCTGCTCACGACGCCACTCATGATCGGCATCCAGATGTTATCTGCGCGAATCGGCTGGATCACCGGTGAGGGCCTGGGCGCAAACATCGCCAAGGTGTGTCCGCGCTGGTTGACGTTGTCGCTAATCGGTCTATTGGTTGTGGCCAACACAATCAACATCGCTGCCGATATCGGCGCGATGGCGGAAGCCGTGCGGCTCCTTGCGGGCGGATATCACGCGCTATACGTCGTTGGATTCGGAGCGGTTTGCGTTCTCGGCCAGCTCATCTTTTCCTATGAGCGCACGGTGCGAATTCTGAAGTGGCTCACGATGGTGCTCTTTGCCTACTTTGCTGTGGTGCTCGTGGTGCGCGTGCCGTGGGCCGATGCGTTCGTGCAATCCGTTCATCCCTGGCGCTACTTTCCCGAACACGCATCCTCAGCAGAATATGCGTCGATGGTGGTCGCAGTGCTCGGCACGACGATCAGTCCGTATCTGTTCTTTTGGCAAGCCTCGCAAGAAGCAGAAGACAACTATCGGCGTCCCGAGGCGGCGTCTTTGCGTGATCATCCGGCCTACGCGGCTGAGCACTTGGCCCGAATCAAATTCGACACCTATATCGGCATGGTGTTCTCCAACGTCATCGCGTTATGCATCGTGATGGCCACGGCAGTGACGTTGAATCAACACGGCATTACCAACATCCAGACGTCCGCCGACGCCGCTCAAGCGTTGCGTCCTGTGGCCGGCGATTTTGCGTTCGCGATCTTTGCGTTGGGAATCGTCGGGACAGGATTGTTGGCTGTGCCCGTGCTTGCCGGTTCAGCGGCCTATGCGGTCAGCGAAGTATTCGGATGGAAGGCAGGGTTTTCGCATGGTTTTCATGAGGCGCACGGTTTCTACGCCATCATCGTGGCGGCAACGGTGATTGGCACCGGCATGAGCATGCTCGAAGTCGATCCGATGGACGCGTTGGTGTGGAGTGCGGTGATCAATGGCGTGATCTCGGTGCCCATCATGATCGCCATGCTCTGGATCGGTCAGTCGCCGCACATCGTCGGTCGCTACACGATGACACTACGCCATCGGTTCTTCGGTTGGTCCGCCGCAGCCGTCATGGCGATTGCCGTCGTGTTCATGTGTGTGACGGCGTTCCTCAAATAGCGCCTGAACGCGAGCTCTCGTTCGCTCGCTCACCGCGATTCGCTTCCGAGATACTGTTTCGCCAGCGCGTGATACACGCCCTCGCGACAGATCAGCCGTGAGGTGCCATGTGCGATAAGCGATGCGGCCATGAGCGGGATCAGCATGGCGTGGTCGTTGGTCATTTCGGTCACGATGATGAATGCAGTGATCGGTGCATGCACTACACCGGAAAGGAATGCCACCATCCCAACGAGGATCAGCATGTTCTGATCGGACGAGGAAAAGAGCAGTGAGAGATCAGCGCCGAGGCCTGCGCCAATGGAGAGCGAAGGGGAGAAGATACCGCCCGGGATGCCGCTAATGGAGCATGCAGTCGTCGCGAGAAACTTAAGCGGCATGAACAGAGCCGAAAGTGCTTCGCGACCATCCAGTGCAGCGCGTACTTGTTGATAGCCGGTTCCATAAATGTTCCCGTGGGATGCGAATCCGCATGCCACCACGATCAATCCGCAGACCACGACGAAAGTGATTCGACCGCGCCGTGAATCGCCGCCTAAGCGGCGCTTCCAGCGCGGTGCTGCAGCAGCGATGATGAGCTTGCTGAATAGGCCACCCAGTAAGCCGCCGCAAATTCCGCACATCAGAATGGGCATCCAATCGCTTCGGCTAACGATCGCGCCGGGCGTTCCGAAGTACGTGTAGTTGCCCACTAAGGCGAGAGCAGTGAAACCGGCAGCAACAACGGCCGCGACAATCAAGCCTGCCGTGTGACGCTCGAATGACCGGCTCATCTCTTCGATTCCGAACATGATCCCCGCCAGGGGTGCATTGAAGGCTGCGGCCACGCCTGCCGCCGCGCCCGCAACGACGAGCCCGGCTTGATGTCGAGGTGCCCACTTGCCCGCCGCGAACATGATGGATGCGCCGATTTGAACCGTGGGTCCTTCGCGTCCCGTCGAAGCGCCGCATAGCAGGCCCCACACCGTCAGTAGCAGCTTGCCTACAGCGGTGCGAAATGAAACCAATCGCTCCCGGGCCGAGACACTTGCGACGCGGTGTGCCGCTATTGTTTGCGGAATGCCGCTGCCCTGAGAGTTCTTGAACCAATGCCGCGATGCGTACGTCGCGACGATGAAACCGATTGGCGTCACTAGCAGCGGCGCGAAACGCCACTCGGACGCCATGCGAGCAAAAAACAACTGTGCAAGATCTGAAAGTTTGGCCAGCACGACCGCAGCGATGCCGACAGCAATGCCGCCGCAGATGAACAGCGCCCTGCGGCGCCATCGCTCTGCGGTGATCAAGACGTATCGTTTACGGAAATACGGACGGGCGAATTGCTGGACAGATCTATTGTCAACCATGGAGCGATAGTAACGGCTGGAAGGTGTGAGAGCGAAGACGAGGAATCAAGACTCCACGACGGATCACTGCGTGATCAGGAAGGACTCACGTCAGGTAGGACGCTTACGCGTCAGGAAGGACTGGCGTCAGGTCAGAGAAGAAAAGGGCGGACGCTGCGCGATCAGGATGGACTGTCGTCAGGAAGGATGCTTACGCATCAGGAAGGCCTGGCGGCAGGTCAGAATTCGGAAGGAAGGGCGGCATCCGACTTTCGAAGCTCAGGGGAGTCTCCGTGTCCTCCGTGGAGATTTCTTCTGCAGATCCGCAAGCCGACTGCGTCGGCAAGCAAGCCTACGGCAAGCGAGCCGTTGGCAGGGAAGCCCTTGGCAAGGGAGCGCTTCGCGCAAGCCAGATCTCTTGAGTGACAACTGACTACTGACTGGTGACTGGGGGCTAACATCTATTTCTGTCCTGCCGTGAGGTCTTCCTGATCCGAGAGGATCCCTCATGCCGAAGGCCTGCCTGACGACGCAGTCGTCCGTCGTTGCACCAGACGACGATGTCGTCATCTATATCTCCGCGTCCTCCGCGTGAAACCGTCTTTCCCCTTCCTATTTCTGGCCTGCCGCTAGGCTCCCCTGCCCGTAGGGCTTCCCTGCCATTGGCTACCTTGCCGACGAAGTCGGCTTGCCTCTTTTCTTCCCTTAGACCTCACGACGAAGTCGTCCGTCGTTCCATTCACGTCCTCGTCAGCCTCCGATAGTTCGCGTAATGCCGGATCGCATGCTGAACTTTGTGCTGCTGTTCGAACAAGCGCGCGAGGTTGTAGTGAGCATCGGCGAAATCAGGATCGAGTTCTACGGCGCGCAGATACATATCGATCGCGGCCTCGGGCTGGTTCAGATCCTCGAGTAGCACGCCGAGATTGAAATACAGGCACTCAGCGGTGCTGCACTTCGATAGGCCTTCGCGGTAAATCTGCTGTGCTTCCGAGTGATGACCTTGATCGTGAAGCAATCGGCCAAGATTCGTCCACGCAGCCGGTGCTTCAGGATCGCGCTTCAAGGCTTGTCGATAGAGCTCAATGGCTGCGCGCGGATCAGTCTCTTCGAGCTGCAAGGCTGTCGCGAGCCAGTCGCCGTCGGCTTCGCGAGTATCGATTTCGGCAACGCGCTGTTCTCGTGGCTCCATCACCGCAAGCTGGCCGTCCGTGACGGCTACATCGAAGGTCAGCACATACTGTCCCGTGTCGACTTCGCGCTTCGCCTTGCCCTCACGCACCACTACCTGATCGCCTTCTGCGGTGACCTGCAAGCCAGAAAGCGGTATTTCGCTGGGCAGATCGCGACGCAGTTTCTGCAACGCGCGGCGAATTTTGGTCGGTGGCACCTTCGAATCGGAAAGCGCTCGAGCCGTGCGCAACACGATCAAGTCCTGAAACGAGAACTGCAGCGCGCCGCGTTTGGCGCGCGCGGGTTTCACGAACCCGAGCTCAACGTAACGCCGTACCGCATTGCGCGACAGCCCTAGCGTGCGCTCGATGTCCTTGAGGCCGAACGTCTGCATTTACCGCTGTCTGCTGGCCTTCTTTGCAGTCTTCGCTGGTGTTTCGATGCGTTTAGCGGGTTTGCGGGCCAGTTTGCCAACTGAGGTTTTGGCCGTTTCGGTCTTCTTCAAGCTGGCGCGCAAGGCCTCCATGATATCGATGATGTTGCCGCTCTCTTTGCGGCCGGAGTCATCACTGATCGTAATCTTCTCGCCTTTGATCTTCTGCTGAATCGCGGCCTCGACGCGTGCGCGCACTTCATCGACGTAAGCGGTGGGTTCGAACTCGTCGGATGCTTGTTGCTCGATGAGTTGCTTGGCCAGATTCAGCTCTGCGGGTTTGATCTCTTGCGCGGGGATCTCGATCTCGCTGACCGGCTTCACTTCATTCGAGAAGTGCAGCTGCTGCATGACGAGGACGTTGCCGATCGGACGCAGCATCACCAAATTCGAATTGCCACGTGCTGCCCAACGCGCGATCGCACAGCGCTTCGTTTCGGTGAGCGCCTGAACCAGCAAGCTGTACGGCCGAGCGCCGCCCTTGTCAGGAGCGAGGTAGTACGCGTTCTCGTAGTAAACCGGATCGACTGCTTCCACGGACACGAATTCGGAAATCTCGATCGAATGCGTGCCGACCTCATCGAACGCCTTGATTTCTTCGGGCGTGAATTGCACGTAGCGACCCTTTTCGAATTCGTAGCCTTTGACGATTTCATCGCGTTCCACGACGCGCTCATGTGCAGGACAGATGTACTGCTGCTTCACGCGAGTACCGCAATCCTTGTGCAGCATGTTGAACGAAATCCGGCTCGCGTACTGCGTGGCGGAAAACTGCTGTACGGGAATCGCAATCAAACCGAAGGAAATGGTCAAGGAACCCAATGATCGGCCAGCCATACGGACCCCCAAAGAGCGTCCAGGTTTCTGTCTCTATCCGGGACGCAAAAAAGTGCCGTATGCCTTACGCGGGATAGGGGGAGTTCGTTCCCTGCGGAACGTGATGAGGTGATGGAGCGTGAAGTGAAGCGGTGCGGATGAGCGCGGGCATTCAGTGTCGGCGATATGGCGCCGCGGAGCCATTAACCGCGAGATCTCACGCGAGCAACGCTCGCCCTCACTTACTCACGGGTCAGCGGACAGCTTACCGAGCGACAGCATGGATCTGTGCTCCGGCCGACAATCGCAGACGCTACAGCTTCGGAATATGGATTCGGCTAATCATCAAAGATCCGGAAAGCGCAAACAGTGCCACGAACGCGTGGAACGGTTGGCCGGCGAGATTGTGTTGGCCGAGCCAGAGTTGCGGTCCGATCGCGCCGTTGAGCGTTGCAGCAAAGAGTAAACAAACGAGTACGAGTGATGTGGGGATGGGAGTGCCTTCGAAGTACTTCACCTTGCCGCTGCCTTCGGAGAGGGCATCGGCGGTGATGTTGTAGCGCGCCAATCGTGAGACGCCGCACGCAACGAAGAAGATCAACACGACGCGATCGACGATGGTTTGCATGCCGCAGGCGTATGCCAACACGGCGGGAGCGACGCCGAAGGAAATGACGTCCGCTAATGAATCCAGTTCACGTCCCATGGCTGATGATTTCTGCCGCCATCGCGCAATGCGCCCATCTAGAACATCGAAGATGAATGCGAGTGCGATCAGCACGCACGCGGCGTAGAGATGCCGAATGTCGGTCTCGTCCAAGTAGCTCATGGAAGAAAACAATGCGCTGGTGCCACAAGCAGCATTGCCCAGCGTGAACCAATCCGCCAAATGAAACTGGCGAATCATGGAAAAGAACTTCGGAGATGAAGTGGGTGAGTTCATGTAACGATCAGTTGACCAGAATGGCTTCAATGAGAGGAGAGACTGCATCCACGATGGGCTGAGGCGATGCTTCGACGCCTGAGTCGGACCATACGGACTGAAACTCCGCAATTTCCAACCCAATGACTTCGCGTGTGGACAGCAGTTCGCACGCGCGATGCAGATCTGCGACCGACAGTCCGTTGTCCACCGTGAACTCGGTGGGCACGATGCCCGGATCGAGAACGTCGCAATCGATGTGAACGTAGACAGGAGAATGCCCGAGTATCTGATCCATTCGCTTGAACAATGAGTCGCCTGCAGCCACATGGCGCATCGCACCCGCATCGATCAACTTTTGTTCCGCTGGATCGAGATCCCGCGCACCGACCAGAACCACGTTTGCAAGCCGCAGTCCGGATCCAAGACCGCTGTCCCACATTCCTGCAGCCGCCGCCAACACCATGCCGCCCAAGTAGCCGGATGCCGAGGTCGTCGGGGTGTTCGAGTCTCCGTGGGCGTCGAACCATACGATGGTCGCGTCGTGATGCATGCGTGCGATCACGGGCAATGTCGCCAGCGCACAGGCGCAGCGCCCCATCGTCGTAATGGGCGCGCGTGCACTCATCAATACTGACTCGTAGGCACTCGAGAGTTCTTTGAGCCCGGGTCGTGCTGCGTCGAGTTCGTGCGCCCACTGGTGATCTTCAGATAGCTGCGTCGGCGTACCGACAATCTGAGGTTCCACCCCGTACCGATTGGCGAGTGCATTGCCGAGGACGGCAGCGCCCGTCATTCCAAACGGATTGCGATCTCCGGCTTTGCCGCGAAATTGAATGAATGCCGTTCGATCTTCTTTCATACCTGCATCCGACGGGCGTCAGGACAGAAGAAAAGAAAAAGCCGCAAGCCGACTTTGTCGGCAGGCAAGCCTAACGGCAAGCGAGCCGCTGGCAGGCAAGCGCTTCGCGCAGGCCAGATGGGCTGAGAGGAAGCGCGTTGCGCAAGGTAGCCGTTGGCAAGGCCGTTCGCGCATATTGCTTGGGTCGCACCAGCGGAGCAACCCAGTGCGAAATTGCACGCGTCCATCCTGAACGGAAGCTGTCTACCGCCGTTCAGTCTTCGATCAGCCAAGCCGCGCGATAGTGAGCACGAAGCCGCGAGGCTGTGTTTAGGAGTCGAAATATGAATACGAAGATCGGCGCAGCAGTGTTGGTTCTGTCGATGAGCTTGGGCACCTCGGCCTATGCCGACGGTGGGCATGGCAACTCACATCGCGGGGAGCATCGTTCGCATAGCGAGCGGCACGGCGGTGGCCATCAGGATTCGTACCGAGATCACAATCGCGAGCATCGCAGTGGGTATGCGTGGAATGACGGTCGTGCGGTTCACCGCGATTGGGATCGCCACCATTATCGCGAGCGCGAAGTGCAACACTGGAACCACGACTATCGAGCCTATGAAGTGCATCCGCAACGCCGCTTCTATGCCGATCGGTACTACCGCCCGCACGGATATTCAGTTCGCGTGTGGCATCACGGCGATTACTTGCCCCGTGCCTACTGCGCGCCGCGATACTTCGTGGACTATCGCGCCTATCACTTGCGGATGCCGCCATATGGATACCACTGGGTCCGTGTCGACAATGATGTCCTGCTGACGGCGATTGCGACTGGCCTGGTGGTGGGGGCGGTGTACGACGTGTTTTATTGAGTTGACGGTTGACGGTTGGCAGGAAACGGGTGCGAGCAGGAAAGGACGGATCACTTCGTGATCAGGGAGGACTCACGTCAGGTAGGACGCTCACGCGTCAGGAAGGACTGGCGTCAGGTCAGAACGGAGTGCGACGGACGCTTCGCGTCGGGAAGGACCGTCGTCGGGATGGACTGCCTTGCAGTCGAGAAGGACTGCGTCGGGACAGAATCGGATAAGCGACGGACGACTTGTCGTCAGGTGGGCCTTCGGCAGGAAGGACGCGATGCGTCAGGAAGGACTAGCGTCAGGTCAGAACGGAGTGCGACGGACGCTTCGCGTCGGGAAGGACTAACGTCGGGAAGGACTAACGTCGGGAAGGATCGCTGCGCGATCGAGTAGGACTGGCGTCGGGACAGAATCGGAGGTGCACGACGGATCGCTTTGCGATCAGGAAGGACATTCGTCAGGAAGGACGCTTGCGCGTCAGGAAGGACTGGCGTCAGGTCAGAACGGAGTGCGACCGACGCTTCGC